>DATNLE010000303.1:0-46765 GCA_035603035.1 Candidatus Acidiferrales bacterium
TTCAACCTGTGCCGTTACAAACACGATAGACGGCAACGGACGGTTCCGTTCCCTAAGCTGGTCTAATAGTTCAGTGCCCGGCAGGTCCAGCATATTGATGTCGAGGAGCAAAACATCGTAAGCGTCCGTGGCCAATTTCTCGAGCGCTTCGATCGCATCGTTGGCCGAATCAAAATGCTCCACGTCGCTCCTTGCGGACAGGATATTTGCCAAAGCCGTTTGCGCCAGGCGCTCATCATCCACGATCAGAACTCGCATGATTTCCACTCACCATCCATCTCTGTTCCATCAGGGGTAAACATCTTGGCTGACCACTTCAGATCTGAGCCTAAAGTTTTCGCCGATTTTATGCGGATAGTCATGACTTGAATTCGCGTTGAGATCGGGCCGTCAGTGAGCCTCCGTAGGTGCCGGCGTTCCGTCCGACCATTGGGGCACCGGAATCATGAACTCGGTCACTGGCTCTGGAGCACCATTAAATTGTGGATTCAGCAGTACCGGGGAGCCGGGCACATCTGCGCCCCAAGTCATACTGTCTGTGAGGGGAATATAAAACATCAAATGGGGAACCCAATGCCCGACGGAGTCGTTAAGGTACCCCTGGCTCGACATCATGTACGACATTGCGCCAGGCTCCAGGGCGGACAGTTCTTTCTTGTCGAATACCTTGATAGCCTCGATGATCTGATCCTTGGAAAGTCCAGCCAATACCAATTCTGTTCTCTTGTAAGTGAGGGGCAGGATGGTTCGGGCGGCCGGCGGATTGAAGCAGAGCGGACCTCGCATTTTGGGATTCCAAAACCCCGGGTGGTCGAATGGGGACATCCACGATCGTTCGACGACACACACGAAACCGTTCTTGCCTTTGGCCGCGGTTTCATAGCCATTCCGCCCGAGGACCAAAACCTCGGCGTCGCTTGATATCGCCGCAGGGGCTGCGCTCCGCGCCAGGGCTATCTCGGAATTTCTATCCGTCATCAGGTACTGGTCAAGCGGGGCCATGCTCGGATACTGCGCTTTGGCGACCTGTGCTGGCGCTTGCCACGCCGTGATCAGCACAACAACCAGCACGAAGCTTCCTAGTGTGATTGTCCTGACTATCCTTCGGTTCATCGATTTTCCTCTGCGCATACGGACTTAAATACAACCTTCAAATCTATGATGCGGGGCGAGTGTAGCTGATCGTTGTGTATTTATCATACATACCGGTACGTATGATGAGAGAGCAACAAAACATGGACATTCGGGCGAACCCACTATCGGTTGATCGCGCAAAGCAGGTGTGATTGCACTATGGTATTTACGATGCATGTTTACAACCCACACGAAAGCGGCGGACTAGTATCGACTTGCCGCTCGCGCCCGGCCCCGTGCCGGGCGTAGCGACTCGAGGTGGCCGCTCATCTTCCTGGCCTGAGTCCATCATTCGAGGATCCTGCGAATTCTTTCCTAAAACGACATACCCCTCCCACGCCGCCATCAGGAACGCAGCCGTTTCATTCGCGTTTATATCACTCCGCACCACTCGGCGTTTCTGTCCTTCGCGCAGTGCCGCCATGCCGTCGTGCCAGTCCTTATAAACTCTTGCCGTCCTTCTGCGGAATCCCTCATCAAGACCTGACATCTCTTGAGACAAGTTAAGCAAGGGGCAGCTACGCTGAACGTCCTCTCTTTTCAGCGATTCAGACTGAATAATGCGGACCAGAACGTCGATGGGGTCCTTCGCGTTCCGCAAAGGCTGCACCCACTTCTGGTGAAGGTTGCTCGCGATGATTTCGTCCACTACCGCATACCCGAGGGCTTCTTTGTTGTTGAAGTGGTAATACAACGCGCCTTTGATCACGCCCGCTCTGGCCAGAATGGCACCCAGGTCAGCGTTTCGAAATCCTGAGCGGTGAATCTCCCGGGAGGCAGCCTGCAGTAGGCGCCCTCGCGTGCGCTCTGGATCGCGCGGTGCAGCCGCGCTGCGTCTCAGTCTGTTTCTTCCTGCTAACATACCAACCAGTATGCATATTACGACTGCAATTGTCGAGGCAAATGTTCTCCCCGCTTCCCGGATCGCGGGACCAGTTTCCAGCCACCCGCGTCGCGTATTTTCAGTAGGTTACGAGTTAACCACTCCCCATCACGGCGATGTTCATGAGTCACCGCTGCAAAACAGTTTCTCCGGCACCCAACGTCTGTCTGGCCGCAATGTCCGGCCTAGCGCGGGGAAGGGAAGTTTCTGGAGTGGACCCTTGGACTAAGACACGAAGCTAAGAGGTAGTTGCTCCCGTTGATTCACGTTCTTGAATTGCATCCTGCAAAGCTTTGCGGGTGACATTCGGCACAACCTGAGCGCGAACCGCCAATCAATTAGATTGCGACTGCCAAAAGATGAGTGGACCAGTCGACCTACGGAGTTCAGCGAAAGCAAGCCCAATAGCGTATAGAGGCACGGCGTGGATTGGAGCGAGACTCTTAAGATTAAGAGCGCCTAACAAAACCGCCATCGTCGACCGCAAAAGAAACCGCCCCAACTAAGAAAAGCTTCATTGCACTTCCCGTCACTCATTGCCGGGCAGCGTTTGGCGTTTCCAAACCCTGAAGCACCGTCGCGGCCACGAAGCAGGCGCCGACGCCTGCCGGAGTTGCCGCGGCACAGGGTTGATCGTTCAAGTCGTGAATTGCGAGCGGGGAGTTGCGTTCATGCGTGCCAAGTGCCACGTTTGCAATGGTACCGGGCGCGTGCTCGGCTAAGCCGAAGGTCACTTCGCAGACTTGAGAGAACTGCTGAGCAGGTGCCAATCATCTTGGCCCTGTTTCCAGGAGAGCACTCGTGCATCCTGCCACCAGCGAGGTCCAAAGGCTTCGTTCGGGAGGTCGTGCTGCAAAGGATTTGGCTTCAGCAGTCGGCCGCGGGTGCTCAACGATTGGATGCCCACTTCCCGGTGGCACATGACGCACGCTTTGACGACCGGATGGTATGTAGCCAGCGACACATAGTGAGCCGGCGGACCTTCGTCGGGACCGCCACCACCAAAGAGGGCAAAGTCCCGTTCATCCCGTCCAGCCGCTTTCAGTCCCCCCGATTGGTTGGCAAAAAGCAACGAACGACTGAGCCGGATCGCGTAGAAATCCTGCCCGCTTTTTGTGATCATCTGGTCTATACCCACGGCCGGTGCAGTACTCACGGTAACCGACCGATATACCCGTATCTGCACACTTTCCGTGATGGGCGAGGCCGTGAGCTCACCTTGATTGTCGAAGAGAGTCATCTGACGAACCAGCGCGACCTGAGTCCCGGCCGGCAACTGCGGCAAGTCGGGGTTGGGAGCCTCGTCCTGAAGGGGGGAGAACTGCGGACTCGGAACCGGCACCCGGGAATTCCACAGAGTCTTCAAGTAATCAAACGTCGCTTTGCGTCCCCCCGGAAGCCGCAGGAATACTAAGAAGCTGGACCGCCCGGAGAAAAAAGAATCATGTTGCTCGGCCACTGGCAGAGGGTTCCCTCGGCCTTCGAGCTCGACCCACGGCCCGTGCGGTTCAAACAAGTCAGGCGGAAGAAATGCGCACTCTCTGTGCTCCGGATCGTACGCTTTGGCGAACTCCCCCGCAGCGACTGCCTGCGCGTAGTTGTCCGGAAGCGACCCGAGTTGCTCAGGCATCGGCGCCAATCGCCGCAAGATCTCCGTCAATCGGGCTTGCAGTTCTCGTTTTTCCTTTTCATAGCCCGGCGCCGTTTCAACGGACCAATCGAACACCGCCCACAAATCCCGCTGCAGGACAGCTCGCTTCACAGGGTTGTGAATCAGGTTCTCCGCGTGTGCCTGCAGGAATTCATCTAGAACGCGCAGCGCCTTATTGTGCGAAGGCTGCGCCAGCAGGTACGTCGTGTGGTACCAGAACGGCGGGTCCAGAGCGTCTGGGACCAGCTCGGTTCCTGGCAGATCATCACGGACGAAGAATATAGCGTGAAGCCGGTTCCAAATGTGGTTGGGGTCAGGGTCGTAAATGGCGACTGATGCTGCGGAGCTCTCCGAAGGAGGCCGCGAATCCCCCCCGCCGGATAGTGGTGCCGTGAGCACGGCGAGAAGCACGACTGCAACAGAAAACTGCACATTGACCTCGGCAGAAGAGAGAGAATGGCACATCGACCAGAGCGGCTACGCCGATGCTATCATTTCTCGCCGGTTCAGCGGGGACGGCCTCCGGTAGTGTTTCAGTATGAAAGGGTCGTTCCGCTTGCACTTCGTGCCCGAGTTCGGTCTGACACGCGACGACTGCTATGATTGAGCCAGCACAGGCAACGACGCCAAGGCCAACACTGCAAAGTTGGGCAGATAAATCGCCTTTTCCGTTTTCAACGGCGCAGCTCGATCTTCGCAGGATTCAGTTATGGCGTGACCTTGAAGACGATTCCTGAGCCGTGGGCCCCGCCCTCTAGGGTCGTACCGTAGAGATTACCTTGGCTGTCGGCAACCAGATTACTGATCGAGAACATGCCGTCGCTGCTGCCGTTAAGGACGAAGAGCGGTTTGTAGGTCCATGTAGTGCCTGAGTCCGTCAGTTCGTAGACCGTCCCGGCGTTATGCGTGCCATCGCAATGGGTCGAGGCATAAATCTTGCCAGATACGAGTAGAAGATTGCGCCAACTCCCCGAAATGCCCCAACCGGACAAACGGTAGAGCACGGTGAACTTCCAGTCATCATTTGCGTGCGTCAGCTCGAAGACCGTGCCGCCTCCGCTTGCACCACCGGCGCCGCCATCGGTGGCAGCACCGTAAAGGTCGCCCTTACTGTCTAGGACCAGGCCAGCATACGGAACGCCTCCGTCGCTTTGCAGCTCGAATTCATGAAGAACGCTTTCCTTCCAACCGGATGACGACGGTGTCATTTGGAAGACCGTGCCGTATCCGTAAGTGCCACCGGCAGAAGTGGTGCCATAAAGGTTGCCCGACGCATCAAGGGTGACGCCAGCGACGGGAATTGCCCCGTCTTTATCCTCGCCAAAACTGTGCAACACTTCCTCCCTCCACGCGCCGCCCGTCACCTTGGGGACTGCCAGTTCGAAGACTGTTCCATCCTTGCTCGAGCCGCCCTTCGTTGTGGTGCCGTAGAGATTTCCGGCCTTATCGATTGCTAAACCCGCCACGGGATTGGCACCGTCCAGTTTTCCCTTAAAGCTATACAGCACCGTCTCCGTGCCTTTACGCGTTACTTTGAACACAGTTCCGGCATTGGAAACCCCGCCTAAGGTGGTGGTGCCGTAAAGGTTGCCGGCCTTATCCATAACCAAGAGTCCTTCGGGACTTGCTCCGTCGGTCTTACCGGTGAATTCGTGCAGCACCGTCTGCTCGCCGCTTTCGCTCATCGCGAACACCACTCCGTGTCGTGAACTTCCACCCGAACTCGCAGTCCCGTAAAGAGTGGTTCCGTCGATCAGGAAGCCAGCCAGGGGGTTAGCCCCGTCGCTTCCGCCCGTGAAGTTGTGGATAACGGTGAAGGTTTGGGCGCGGGCTAATGGTGCCGCGACGGCCCCCAGCAATAACGCTAACACTAATGCCTGTCTGGCCTTAGCGGTCATCGAGTCAGCTCTCATGATGTTGCACCTTATCGTTGCAGTATGGAGTTCGTACTCTTGGGCTTCCGAACGTAGACAATGCCAGCTTCGTACCGACGGTTGGAAATCTTCCATCGTCAGTCTTCCATGCTTGCGAAGGGGTGTCAAGAACACAAAGGTTTCGGTAGCCTCCTAATTTTCCCAAATTAGGAAGCTACCAAGGTTTCACTCCTACGCAGGACGCGGATGCCGATGCAGCCGGCGTCCGGGCGCACGCCGCATACAAAGATTTCCTCATGCTCTGGAAAGACATCCACCCCACATCCCCTCCACAAGCACGCGAAAGCTAGCACGCCAAGCTGCAGTGAGGACACTCGAGCACTCAAGCTGCCATGGTTAGAGGTTTTGTTGGGCGTTTTACATGTGCGTCAACTAGGTTAGTGCCTTGCCAATCGGTTCATGCTGATACGAATGCCGTTGTTCGAGTTGTGCGCTGTAGTCTCGCGAGGCAGATTGCACGCCACGGTCAGAATGATGGACAAGCCCATGCCGAGGGAGGGTGGCGTCGCATCAGGGCCATACGCAACGCAACGCTTCCACGACAAGAGCGGATTCCAAACTGCGTTGCAAGGCCCAGCCCAAGCTTCGTCGGGAAAATGCATCCAGCACAACCGCCAAGTACACAAACTCCCATTGCAAGCGGATGTAGGTGATATCGGCAACCCAGAGCTGATCGATGCGGGTCAGCACCATGCCTGCGGCCACGTTGGGATAGATCGGCAATCCGTGACTGGAGTCGGTGGTTCCGAGCAGAAACTTTCGGCGCCGCACAGTAGATTGTCCTCTCGCAGCGGTCGCAAGACGCGCTTGTGATTGACGATCCAAACCCTGGCGCAGGAGTTCGGCATGCACCCGACCGTACCCGTAAGCCGGCCACCGCAGCGCAATGCGTTGCATCTGGCTGCGTAGATCCATATCCGTGCGTTTGCTTTTTCCGTGTTGCCGAAAACAGCAGTACCCCGCGCGACTTATTCCCGCGGCCCGGCGGAGCCGGTTCACGATTGCCCCCGCTTCGCCCGCGTCTTGGATTTGCTCATAGAGTCGGTGCCGCCATTGACGGCGACTGGCCGAGGATGTTCCCTGAAACGCCGCAACACTTTTCCTTAAGAAATCGATTTCCATCGTCTGCTGGCCGATCTTACGTTCCAGCTCGGAGATCCGATCGCATTGAGTTTGCTTTGCGGCTGCGCACCCTTGCCAGGAAAGGCCAGGTCGCCTTCGCGCGCCACTCGCTTCTCCAAGCCTCCAACCACTTGAGACTCAGCTGATGCATGCGAGCCACCTCCGCCATACCTTTCCGGAGTCGATCTCGCGCGTCGCAGCCATCTTCAGTCACGGGAATACTCTTGTCGGGGCATCGCCTGGTCGCTTTTGGGGTGCACTCCAGTCGGGGCTTCGTTGATCGTTCGCCACGAACGCCGATAATATCAGCGATTCGCAGCAGAATTCCGCATTCACCCCTGAAGACGGCCAGGTCGAACAAATGGTAATCGGAGATGGAATGTATCGGAGTTCGGCTTGATAGATTGAACCAAGACGGCGATTGATTTTTGAAAAGATCTCCGTACCATAAACGCACAATGAATTCGGGATTGCACGTCTCTCAGGCATTCTGGGCACAGTGCGATCTACCGCGATTCAATAACCTACCAAAGGTGGCTGGGCACTTCGTCCGACTAGCTCCACCAATCTTTAGCCCGCATAAGCACTGGGCCCCTCAGCGATAGCAAAAGAGAAAGCGAGACACAACTGAGACACCACGCTCTATTCCGGAATACGACGGTGAGAAAGAAAATTCCGTTCAGCCGGTGCCACTCGCGCCGCTGACCGGTTGGGATTGTCGAACCGGCCGGACCGCACTTGTCACGATTTCAGTTGGGCAAGCTGCTTCCTGGCGTCGGCCGCATCGCTTGAATTGGGATTCATCTCCAACGCAGTCTCTAACTGTTGGCGGGCGAGCGTGGTTTCACCGCTCTTGGCGTAAGCCAGTCCGAGGTGATAGTGAAGGTGCGAGTTTTCTGGAGATTCGCTATTCCGGGCGAGCCTGAGCGCTTCCCGAAGCGAGTCGACAGCCGAGTGATAAGCGCCTTTCTGAAAGTAGATCCAACCTAGCGTGTCAGCAACGCCCGGAGACTCCGGCAGGCCACGTCGAGCCGTTTGCGCCAAGGACAAGGCTACGTCCAGGTTCGCGCCAGACTGCAGCATGACGGAAGCCAGATCATTTGACGCCAGAGGGTTCTGCGGCTTGATGGCGAGTGCCTTCTGATATGCCTCGGTCGCATGATTCCAATCCCGACGGGACTGATACAGGTCGCCCAGCAGAATATAGAAACTAGGCTCGTTTGGACTGTTCACCAGAGCGCGCCCGCAGGTGGCAATGGCCTGATCGGTTGCACCTTTGGCGGCCTGCACCTGAGCAAGCTTGAGCTGCGCGCTGGAATTCTTTTTGTCGAGTTCGGTGGACTTCTCGAACGCGGCCTCGGCTCCGTTCAAATCTTTTTTGTTGATGAATAGAGACGTACCGAGCAATTCATAAAAGCCGCTGTTGTTTGGTTGCTTTGTGATCTGAACATTCGCGGTTGCAATTGCTTGGTCAACTCGCTTCCGGGCTACATAAGTCCCCATCAGGCCACGCAGCGCGTCTTTTGAATTCGGATTGCGATCGAGCGCCGCCTGGTAAGCCGTACCAGCATCCGCGAATTGTTTTTCGGCAAACTTCAAGTTCCCCATCTCTACGTAGCCGAACGAACTCTGCGGAGCGATTTCGATCGCCTTTCGCACATCCACCTCGGCTACCGAAAACCGTTTACGATTGACATTCGCAAGAGCGCGCAGAGCGTAGCCTTCGGGAGATTCAGGTTGCAGTTTGATGATCTCAGCTGCTTCCTGATCCAGAGCCTCCATGTCCCCTCTGCCCATGGCTAGACCGGCCAAAGCCCGGACAGCGTCGAGCAAGTCCGGACGGAGCCGTACGGCGTCCCTCCACTCGCTTTCGGCTCTTTCTATGTTGCCCAGTTTCTCGTATCCAATCCCCAGGACATAATGAGCCTCGCCATTTCCCGGGTCGTTCTTGATGACAGTTTCCAAAGCCGCTATGGCATCGTTCGCATGGCCATTGCTGATTTGCGATTGGCTGCGATACACCAAAGCATCGCTGTCGTTCGGGTTGGCCTTGAGAACTTCAGCGTCAAGCCGGTTCGCTTCGACGAACTGACCTTTCTGCAACAGAAGCTGGATGAAGTCCTTCTTTACTTGCAGGTCCGCCGGATGCGCCTGATTCAGGGCACTGTATTCGGCAAGCGCCTTGTCGAAGTTGCCGCTTACAAAGTAGACATTTGCCAGCATGCGATAAGCGGCGGAATTGGCAGGAAAATCGTGCTTTGCGAGGTTTGCAACACCTTCGGCTTCGGCTCTCTTGCCTTCAGCCAAGTACAAGCGCGCCAGGGCTACTCGCGGCTCAGGGCTTTTCTGATCGACAGCAATGGCTTCCTGGAATTCGCGCTCCGCGTCTTGGTTTCGGCCACGAGACTGGTAAAAGCTCCCCAATAACAACCGGGCTTGCGCCGCCGCGGGATTGAGCTCGATTACTTTCTGAAAGCTGGCTTCCGCCGCATCTGGTTGAGCGTCTCTTACTTGTAAAAGGGCTAAGCTTAGATAAAATTGCCAACGTCCCGAGTCAAGAGCGATGCTCTTTCGCATCTCTTCGATGGCTCCGCCCACGTCACCCTGCGCTGCGAGAAGGTTTGAATCTACTGAGTGAATTGACGGATCGTTCGGCCGCTGCTTCAGCAAGAAATCGACGTGCTCTCGAGCCTCCGCAAGATTGTGGCCGAGGATCAATAAATTCGCGAGTTCGACGCGAGCTTCATAATCGTCGGGTTGGAGCTGAATGGTTCGCCCCAGTTCTTGCAAGGCGCCTTCCGGTTTCTGCAACCTCAGATAGGTCTCAGCCAGTTGGTGGTGTGCTTCCGTACAGTTTGGATCGACCTTGACCGCATTGACGAACTCGATGGCCGCCTCGGCGTATTTAGCTTTCTCGAAGTAACCTTGGCCGCTCAGGAGATACTTTTGGCGGCGCACCTGCGGATTCCCCGAGCACCCCGAGAAAATAACAGGCAGCAAAACCGCGCAGCTGACAAACTGAAGAGAGCAACGGAATTTCATCCAAGTCCTGATGGCAAATGTGCCGAAGAGAAGTGTTTCTTTAACCTACAACGGGGCGTCCCACTGAAGAAGGGCACCAAGGGGTAGTATCTGTAGGAAGAAAGTCTAAAAAAGTAACCAGTTGCAATCACTTGCAACAGGTCGCAGATATTATCAGTCTTGACACTGACAGCATTCGGCGACAGAATAGCTCCGGTTACAGGCACTTTGTATGTGTCAGAAGTAGCTACTCGAACATCCCTCCCCCGAATAAGAGAGGGAATCAACAATGCGTAGTTTTTCCGGGATGCTGTTAGTAATAACCGTAGCGCTGGTTAGTGTGACTCCTCTGGCTACGGGCCAAACTTCAGTTCCGATGTCTTTTGACGGGTCTTATAGCGCGGTTTCCTGTGCGGGACCGGAAGGATGCGTTGGAGCCGGACTCTATGGTGGCACAATAAATGGAGTCAAAGTCGGCTCCGGTCATGCCGTAGCTGGCATGATATGCGACGATTATTTCGACAACATTACTGCTGGCGAACATTGGACAGCCAACGGCATTAGTGCTGCTAGCCTGACTGCGAGCAACATCGGGAGCCTGACTATGTTTGGGAACACGATGGGCTCGGCTGCGATCAAGGACTACACCGAGATCGCATACCTGGTCAGTCAAATGTTCTTCGCCAATCCCACCCCAGCACAGCAGGCTGCGATTTCGGAAGCGATTTGGTTTATCTCGTCCGGCGGCAGCAGTAATGCCGGAATCCCCAGTACGACAGAGCTAGGCTATCTCACGGCGTCCCTTACAGCTTGGGGCAATGGAGCTACCCTCGGTCAGTACGGAAATCTTGATATCTATAACCCAACCTCAGGATCGCCGAGGCCACAGGAAATGTGGAGCCTGGTCGCGGTTCCCGAAGGCGGAGCGGCGCTATCCTATCTGTTCCTTGCCAGCCTGTGCTGCGCTGGGGCAATGTTCGTGCGGTCCCGGCGTCACCCTTGCCCTGTGGAGTCCGCTTAAAAGAAATCGGCCTTCCCCCCGACTCAGGAGAAAAGGCGTGCCAAACCAGGCGCGCCTTTTCTCTATCATCCCTCTGAATTGGATCACCTCTACCTCTTTGTCAGCCCACCCTCCTGCAAATGAGTGGCAGATAGCCAGTCAAAGTCGAGACTCGGTTCCGTACCCGGCTGAGAGAGCTTTGTATCTGCCTCTTTATGCGCTTCCTCAATCTGACTGGCAGTCAGCATCTTGGTGATGAGTCCCTTGGCTTGTGACGCCCGCTCGAGAGCGACGAGATACCACGTGTAAGCGCGAATTGCATCCTGAGGGTCAGTTCGCCTCACCAGATACAGTTGCGCGAGAGCCAGTTGGGCGGCCGGCAAGCCCGCTTCCGCCGCTTTTTGCAGCAGGGCAAACTCATCGCGGAATTCGGCCCGCCCGGAGCCATTCCCTGAACGTTCCGCAGCCGACTGACCCGGTGCAGACTGGTTCAAAGTCATGAACAGAAGCTCGATCCGGCTGGACACACCCAATTTGTCAAACACTCGAAACAAGTGATTCTTGACGGTGTGTTGGCTCAGGTCGAGGCGTTGCGCAATCTCGCGATTGCTCAGCCCTTCGGCCAGACAGCGCACAACCTGCAATTCACGTTTAGAGAGCAAACTCAGACCGTGTGCATTCACGGCCCGGACCGTGGGAGCGCTAGCCAATGCGTCCAAGGCCACAATCATTTCCCGACTGCTGGCCCATACTTGTCCCTCGTGCACGCACTGAATGCATTTGCAAAGGAGTTCGACGGGCTGACTCTTGCTGAATATCCCTCTCGCGCCGGCGCGAAAAGCGTTTAAGACAATTTCATCCTTCAAAGAATCCATGAGCACTACGGCCCGAGTAGTTCGACCGGCTGCGCGCAACTCGCGCAGGACTTCAAGGCCGCGAACGGGCTGCTCATCCAGATTGGCGCTGATCACGAGTACATCGCTGTTCAGGCCAGCGACCGCTGAAACCAAACTGCTCGAGCTTGAGTCGAAGGGAATCACTTCAAGCAGAGGATCGCGCTTCAAGGCGTCCGCAAGCAAGTGCGTATGTATGCGAGAACCGTCGGCAACGAGCACTCGGACTATTTTTTTCCGAGTCTTCGAATCGCTCAATATCACCACCTCTTGACATCCTCGTGACATGTCTTCGAATGTCTTGGAGTTGTAATTTCTGGGATAATTCAGAACGCCCATGTTATCGTCTTGAGAAAAGCAATGCAACAGCCGCGCCAGACCTTCCCAGAACTCGCAATAGCCTTCACACCGCGAAATTCGCCACAAGTTGACGGAAGAAGGGAGGCTTCACAAGTTTAGGCGTCACTGAATGGCGCCACTTGGCTGGGCATAAGTTGCTTATATTAAATGCCTTGGCCGTATTATGTCTACGAGAGGTGGTTGCCATTCCGGCGCGTCCTGACGAGGTTGTTCTCTTCAGCATCATGGTCAAGTCGTAGAGTCGTTAATCTCTACATTAAGAATTATAGCCTATATATTATTGAGAACTAGGATTCCGGGTATTTATATCCATTGCAACCCTCTGCGATGCTGTATACTGTCTTTGCAGTAGCGCAGGAATTGAGCATTAAAGCTCCCTCTGCAAGGATTGATTTGCGGGAAGCCGGTTCTCCCCCAGGCTCCTGATCACTGGCATAGAATCTCTTGGTAAGCGGTTGTTGAGTGGGTTTAAGCACTCTCTTGATAAACACGAGAAGAATGCTATAATTACGATAATAATAGTAGAGATTACTCACCAACCCCCCAGGTGAGTGGCGAATGGTAATCGGCGACCCTGATTTGGAATTAACGAACTTGTAAGGCAAACTTGAATTTGATTTAACAGGCGGCCAGATCTCCCCCGGCTTCCTGACCACCGGGTCTTCCCCCTGAAGTCTCGTAATTGAGATTTCGAAAGCGACACCCTAGCTGTTTCTAATTTTGGGGTCATTCTGAAAAGAGTGACTTAGAGGGCGAAGCTATGTCAGTCTCCAGCGTGCCGTGGAATCCGCAGCAACCCGTTGCACTCGTCGAAAACGAGAGCGAGCAATGGTACGGACTCCATACTCGTCCACGGCATGAAAAGATCGTGGCTCATCGACTGGCGGAGAAAGGTGTGACCACATTCCTTCCTCTCGTTACCGAAGTGCATCGCTGGAGCGATCGCAAGAAATCAGTGCAGTTGCCGCTGTTCAGCTGTTACGTGTTCGCCAAATTCGTACCGAACCGGGTGGACCGCCTTCGCGTTCTCCGCGTTGACGGAGTTTTTGCACTGGTCGGGGCTTGCGGCGAGGGCGCACCGATTCCAGATGCCGAGATCGACGCGGTTCGAAGTCTGGTCGAAACCCACCTGCCCTGGTCTTCCCATCCCTACCTGAAGATTGGCCAACGGGTGCGAATCCGGAGCGGAGCACTCGACGGCATGGAGGGCATACTGGTCTCGCGTAATGGAGACCGCACGCTGGTTATTTCGGTAGAGGCAATCCAGCGCTCGCTGGCGGTACGTGTAGAAGGATACGAAGTCGAACCTGCCTGAAATATCCGGAGAGCCTCTCCTTAGAGCTTCCGGAAAAGGGCCCATCACATGGCGGCAAATACAACTGACACACTTCGCCTGCTGGTCGTAAGCAGTGAAGCCTCGATGCTTCGTCTGCTTGGCAGCACTGCGCAATCCAATTCCTGGCATCTGGAAACTTCGGCCAGCGGCTGGGATGCGATGGAGCGAGTGCAATTCGGCGCCGCACCCCACCTGTTATTACTGGACGCGCCTGGCGGTGAGGCCGATGGTCTTCAGCTCTTGCCCTGGCTGCGCCGACTCCGCCCAGAGCTTCCGATCGTGGTGCTTTGCGATCCCGAGGATGCGAATCGGCAGAAGGAAGCAACCCGCCTCGGCGCTAAAGAGGTACTGGTCCGGCCGCTCACCGAGGGCCAACTCGAATCCGTAATCCGCCGGCACTTGGGTACGTCGAACGATGATGGGGAAGCTGAGATGGCGAGCGAAGACATTGAGTCCCTGGGCGAGGATGAGTTTTTTCTCAGCGTTAGTCCGATCATGCAGCAGCTTCGCGCGCAGGCCGAGTTGCTTGCCCAGGCCGACGTACCGGTGCTCATTCTGGGGGAGCCTGGAAGTGGCAAAGGCACGGTCGCGCGCCTCATTCACGAGAGGTCAGTCCAGTCTGGATTTAAATTCCTGAGAGTCAACTGTGCGGAGATGCCGGCTGATCTGCTGGAGATTGAACTATTCGGCAGACAAAATGGATCTTCCAACGGTTCACACAAAGGCTTAGGCAAACTCGAGATTGGTCAGAAGGGCACGATCCTGCTCGATGAAATCGCGGAGATGCCCCTGGCGTTGCAAGCGCGAATGCTAAAGGTTCTGCAGGAGAAGCATTTCGCCCGGTCAGGCGACGCTAGGCTGGTCGAAGTTGATGTCCGCATCCTCGCCGCCAGCAGCGATAAATTGGACCAGGCGCTCGCGGAAAAACGGCTGAACGCCGACCTTTACTACCGCCTCAGTGCCTTCACCGTGAACGTGCCTCCCCTGCGGCAGCGCAAGGAGGAGATAAAAATTCTTCTTCGGTATTCGATGCACAAGCTCGCAAAATACTATGGTCTTGCTCCACGAGACTTTACCCAGTCGGCGCTGGATGCCTGCCAGAATCACTCCTGGCCGGGGAATTTGAAGGAACTGGAGACCTTCGTCAAACGTTACCTGATAGCGGGCGATGAAGAACTCACCTTGAGCGAACTGGAAACGAATTCCGCAATCGACGTCGAGCGGCCGCAAGGACTGCTGCACGTGACGTCACGCGAGGAGGTCGAAGCTGCCGAGGGCGGAACCATACCGCAATCTTTGAAGTCCATGATTCAGAGTGTTCGCTGGGAAACCGAGAGAAATGCAATCTCGGCGGCGCTGGAAAAGACGGGATGGAACCGGAAAGCCGCCGCGCGCCTGCTGGGTGTAAGCTATCGTACGATTCTGTACAAGATCGAGCAGTACGCGATGAGCGCTCCGGAGTCCTACCTTTCGTCTTTTCCGGGAGCGAGATTAATCTTTTCAACTCAGAACAAGGGAAACGGAAAAGCTAGTTGAATCAGGAAGCCATCAGCATGGGCGAGAAGGTTATCAAAATCAAAATGAGCGGACTAGGGATGATCAGAATCAAGGGTTGTTCACGGAGAAATGGACTGCTCTCTGCCACGACGTGTTTCGTTCTGTCGATGGCAGTATGGGCGCAAGCGGCGCCACCGAGCAAGGCTCCCGCCCCAGCCTCCGAAGCGCCGCAAGCCGCTCCCGCGCAGAGCAGCGACGTTGCCTCGACTACCAAGCCGCACGACGCCAGTTTCATGATCGGCAACGATGATGTGTTGGCCATCAACGTTTGGAAGGAGCCGGACATTTCACGTTCGATCCCGGTGCGGTCGGATGGAAAAATCTCGTTACCACTCGTTGGGGAAGTGCAAGCCACCGGGCAGACTCCGCTCAAGCTGGAACAAGAGATTGCTGCCAGGCTGAAGAGTTACATAGCCGAGCCGGAAGTCACCGTCATCGTTCAGCAAATCAACAGTCAAAAGTTCAACATCCTGGGACAAGTGACACGGCCGGGCTCTTACGGAATCGCCAATGCAGCGACGGTGCTGGATGCTATCGCGGTCGCCGGCGGATTCCGCGACTTCGCCAAACAGAAATCTATTTACATTCTGCGTCAGGGTGCAGATGGCAGTCAGACCAGGCTGCGCTTCAACTACAAGGAAGTCGTCAAGGGCCAGAATCCCGCCCAGAACATTAAGCTTCTGCCCCGCGACACCATCGTTGTTCCGTAATCATGAAACTGTTTGAGCGAATCTGCGTAGGATTGCTGGTGTTCCCCGCGGCCACTCTGTGGTCGCAAGTGGACAATACTCCGGCAGCACCGGTGCCAGCCGTTGTCGGTCCGGAAAGCACCGCCGATCAAATGCAGACTCCGCCACCGGTGAGTGGTCAATCGTATCCCACCGCACCCACTTCCGCAGAGCGCTCTAACTATCTCCGCGGTGGAGTCGCATTCACTAGCGCATACACGGATAACGCGTTGGGGTCGGTGAACGGGCATCCGGTGAGTGACGTGAGCTATTCGATATGGCCGATGCTGGCATTAGACGAGACCACCCCTCGTCTGCATATTGTTTCGACATACGCGCCCGGCTTCACTTTCTATCAGCGTGAGACTGCATTGAACGAGGCCGACCAGAACGCGTCAATCGATTTGCAGTACCGGCTTAGCCCGCACGTCACGGTTAGCGCACGAGACGGCTTCCAGAAAAGCTCCAGCGTCTTTAATCAACCGGATCTGGCATCGGCTTTGCCAGTTTCTGGAGGAACGCAGGAGGGGAATTTTTCAGTCATCGCGCCCATCGCCGACCGTCTTAGCAACACCGGGAACGTTGGCATCATGACCCAATTTGCTGCAAATGCAATGGTGGGAGCCAGCGGAACCTTTACCAATCTGCACTACCCGAACCAGTCTCAGGTCCCAGGCCTGTTCGATTCGAGCTCCCAGGCAGGCTCTGTCTTCTACTCGCTGCGGATTTCGAAGATGCACTACGTCGGTGCTACCTATGAGTATCAACGACTGGTAGCCTACACAACGGGGACGCCGAGCGAGACTCAGACCCACGCGCTGCTTTTTTTCTACACGCTCTATGCGACGCCGCGACTCTCCGTGTCATTCTTCGGCGGTCCGCAGCATTCCGATACTGTGCAACCTCCGTTACCGCCATTGCAAATTCAACTGCCCGAGGCGAAGGCATGGTCCCCGGCGGCCGGTGCCAGCCTGAGTTGGCAAGCTCGTCTGACCAATGTTGCAGTAAGCTATTCTCGCGTGATCTCCGGCGGTGGAGGACTGACGGGTGCTGTACTGATGAACAGTGCGAGCGCCTCGATACACCAGCAGATGACGCGCAACTTGAGTGGGTTTCTAGCGGGGGGATACACCCAGAACGATGTTTTGGCCTCTGCACTCGGAGCTAGTACGAACGGGCACACGCTATCGGGTACTGCTTCGCTCCAGCAACAGTTTGGTGAGCATATCAACCTGCAATTGGGCTATACCCGACTCCATCAGGATTACAGCAGTGTTGCCGTTCTGGCTGCGACTCCCAACACCAATCGCGAGTTTGTCTCGATTTCCTACCGGTTCTCCAGACCACTGGGAAGATGAATTCTATGGTTGACGATATCGACGATCACAGTTCGCAAGGCTTCGACCTGCAGCGCTACCTGGGCGTGGTTCGTCGCCGCCACTTGCAATTCTTAATACCACTCTTCCTGGGATGGATAGTGGTGTGGGGAGCAAGCTGGGTGCTGCCTCCAACCTATCGTTCGGGTACGTTGATCCTGGTAGAGCAACCCACAATGCCAAAGGATTATGTTACCCCAAACGTGACCGACGATCTGCAAGACCGGTTGCGGAGCATCACCCAACAGATTCTCAGCCGCACACGTTTGTTGCACATCATTGATCAGTTAAACTTGTACGCTGATTCGCATCAGAACCTTACTCCCGATGAAAAAGTCGACCGGATGCGCAAGAAAATCGAAATCGAGCTGGTGCGCGATGCCGGCGACCGCATCAGTTCGTTTAACGTTTACTATTCGGCGCACGATCCTCGCGTCGCCGAGCAGGTGACCAGCGAACTCACCAACCTGTTCATCAGCGAAAACCTGGAAGTACGCCAACAGCAGTCAGAAGACACGACAAAGTTTCTCGAGAGCCAATTGGAGACCGCCCGCAAAACCCTCTCCGACCAGGAAGAGAAGATTCGCCAGTTTAAGGGGCAACACGTAGGCGAGCTTCCCGCGCAGGTAGGGAGCAATCTTCAGATTCTGGCCGGCCTGCAGTCGCAGTTGCAGAACGAAGATGATGCACTGAACACCGCCAAGCAACAGCGCGTGTACCTCGAAACACTGGTGAATCAGTACCGTTCGCTGCAAGGGACGCCGAAGACCGCGGGTGGCACGACGACGGTGGGCTTACCTGCGGTCGACGAAGAACTGGATAAGCTCAGGGCGCAACTGACAGACCTCAGTTCGCACTATACGGACCGGCATCCCGACGTTCGCAAGGTCAAGGAGCAAATCGCTGACACCGAGAGGACGAGGGATCGCATCATCGCGGATCTGAAAGCCAAGGCCTCGGCGCCGCCGGACCCAAATGCGGAAAGCAATACGCCCGACATGAGAGATGCGTCCTCCCCTTTGATGCAGCTGCAGGGACAGCTGCAATCGAACCGCGTAGAAGTCGCCAACCGCGAGCGTTCGGTCGTGGATCTGAAGACAAAAGTGATCGATTATCAGGCGCGACTGAATCAGGAGCCGGTGCGTGAGCAGCAGCTTTCGGATCTGACGCGTGGCTATGAGCAGTCCAAAGCGAATTATGACGATTTGCTGAAGAAAAAAAATGAGTCGGCCATGGCCACCAGCATGGAATTGCTTCAGCAGGGTGAGCGTTTCCGCATCATTGATCCACCGAGCCTTCCAGTAAAGCCTGATTTCCCCAACCGGCTGAAGTTCTGTGGCATCGGTCTCGGGATGGGATTGGTGCTCGGAGTTGTAGTGGCTGGCGCATTCGAAATGATGGACGATCGCATCCACGACGAAAAAGAATTGCAGAAACTGTTGCCCGTAGCGGTGATCTCTGAAATTCCAGCCCTCAAAGTGCCGTCGGACGACCAACGCGAGCGCGGGAAGCTATGGCTGGGCTGGGCGACGGCTTTGTTTGTATCTGTTACGATTTTGCTTGGGTCAGCTTTGAGTTACTTGCGCGGTTAGCCAATGTACAAAGCCTTTTACAATCTGAAGCGGAATCCGTTTGATATCACTCCCGATCCTTCGTTTCTGTTTCCCACCAGGAGACACAACGAAGCTTTGGCAGCTCTCTACTACGGTGTCAGACGGCACAAGGGTTTCGTCGTTCTAACCGGAGAGGTGGGGACTGGCAAGACTCTTCTGTTGCACTACCTCCTGCAGTTGCTGAAGCAAACGAATGATGTCGCCTACGCGTATATATTTAATGGCCGTCTGTCGCCGCTGGAATTCCTGCAGTACTTTGCCAACGATCTGGGACTTCCCGCCACCAGCAAGAACAAGGGTGAGTTGCTGCTTCAGATTGCCCACTATGTAATTGCGCGCAACCAGAAGAAGCTGACGACAGCTCTCGTGGTCGACGAAGCCCACCATCTTTCGGCGGAAATACTGGAAGAAATCAGGCTCTTGAGCAATCTCGAAACTCCGCATGAGAAGTTGCTTCAAATCCTACTGGTTGGCCAGCCTGAACTGGATGAGAAACTGGATTCCGTCAGCCTGCGGCAATTGAAACAAAGAATCGCCCTGCGCTCGCACCTTGAGCCGTTGAATTCGGATGAGACCAAAGGATACGTTGAGCGCCGGCTTCAACTGGCCGGCTGTCCGTATCCTTCGGCATTGTTTCCGCCGGAAACCATTGCCGCGGTCTTTCAGCACTCGCAAGGGCTTCCCAGACTGATCAATACTGTCTGCGAAAATGCACTGATCGCAGCGTATGCCAGGCAAATGCGAAGTGTCAGTCCTGCCATTATCGATGACATCGCCACCGACTTCCGCCTGGGGATTCAAACGCCTTCTCTGGACAGCGCGAATTCAGGCGAACTTGACGCGCGCAAAGCAGCTCAGACATTGCTCGAGCTCTATGCCCATCTGCAGGCAGAGCAACAGCGGGATGAGGATGTGAGAACGCGAGTGCGATTTCGGGTCAAAGAATAACCAATAACTAATGAGCAATATATTTGATGCCCTGCAGCGAGCGGAGCTGGAGAATTCCGGGAGCGAAGGTCCCACTCTCGCCCTCGCTTCCGAACTGCTGCAGGCCGCTGAGCAGAAGCTTCGGGATTCCGTTACCATCGTTGAGCAACCAGCCGATAATGCCTTCGATACCGATCCCGCGGCTCCGCTGGAGGATTTGGAACACTATCCGGTACTTCCCGTTTCGTTGAGCGACGATAGTCGCCTGGTATCGCTCGGCAAAGAGGGAAGCCTGGGCGCGGAAAAGTTTCGTTTTCTCGCGGTCCGTCTGCGTCAGCTGCGCCACAGCCGTCCTCTGAAGAAGATTCTAATCACCAGCTCCATTCCGCAGGAAGGCAAGAGCACGGTCGCAGCCAACCTGGCATGCACCCTGGCCCGGCGAAAGCCGCAAAAGACTTTGCTCCTGGAGGGTGATCTTCGGCGGCCGAACATCATATCGCAATTCGGTTTAGGCAAGCTGCCAGGTCTCTGCGAGTGGCTTAGCGGAGAAAGCCAATCTATCAATATCTATCGGCTGGAGAGCCTTGGAGTCTGGATTCTGCCGGCCGGTTCTACGCCTCAAAATCCTCTGGAATTGATGCAATCTGGGAAGCTTTCGCCCTTGATGGAACAACTGGAAGCCTGGTTCGACTGGATTGTCATCGATTCTCCTCCGGTGCTACCGCTGGCGGATACCAGCCTCTGGTCTCGCTTAGCCGATGGAATTCTGTTGGTCACGCGAAGAGGGACAACTGAAAAACAGCAACTGCAGCGCGGCCTTGAGGCTATCGACAAATCCAAGTTGTTGGGCGCATTGGTGAACAGCAGCGCCAATGCGGCGCACAGCGACTATTACCAACGGTACACCTCATCGACCGCAGATCCCGTCAAGGAATAAACCGACCGCGGCACGCGGCCGATGTGTTCTGGTTCTCAACTCCCCCGTTAAATCCAAGCAATCGGAAAGTCTCTAGTCTCCAGGCTCTATGCCAGCAACAGATCACGCGGAGGATATTGTGCACGCACGACGCTCTGGTAGTAATGGTGTAACTTTGAGCGCGGTCTCCGAAGCCTCATCAAGCGGGGAACGCGTTGTCTTAAACGCGGAAGCCTTTCGGCGGATGATTGCCCTCGAAAGAAAGAGAAGCGAGCGTTCGCGGAAGCCGTTCATACTTTTGTTACTTGATATGGGCGACCGCCCATCTGAGAAGAACGGAAAAATCCTGGGGAAGATTTCGTCCGTGTTATCGGTTTCCACTCGCGACACCGATGTCACCGGCTGGTACGCGAACGAGTGCGTCCTCGGCGTCATGTTTACCGAACTCACCTCCGAGGATGGCGCTACCATTCCTGGCACTGTCATCGCGCGAGTTACCGACACCTTGCGTAATAATCTCGCCCTCGAACAATTCAACCGCGTGCGCATCTCGTTTCACGTTTTTCCGGAAGACTGGGATCACGAGGATCCTCAGGGCTCGAGCAATCCAACGCTTTACCCTGATTTATCCGAGCGCGAGGATGGCAGGAAATCGTTTCGCGCCATGAAGCGGATGATGGATATTGTCGGGAGCGCCCTGGCTCTTCTGCTTTTCTTGCCAGCCTTCGTGGCGATTGCCGCCGCCGTCAGAGCGACGTCGAAGGGGCCGATTTTTTTCCGGCAACGCCGCATTGGCCAACATGGAAAATCCTTCGTGTTCCTAAAATTCAGATCCATGCAGGTGAACAATGATGCCGCCGCCCACAAGGAGTACGTTCAAAAACTGATCGCCGGTAAAGCAGATAAGCAGCCATCGAACGGGAACGGCGGGGGCGTCTATAAGCTGACCAAGGATCCCCGCGTCACACGTGTCGGATGTTTCTTACGTAAAACCAGCCTGGATGAACTTCCTCAGTTCATCAATGTGCTGAAAGGCGATATGTCGCTAGTCGGTCCACGCCCTCCGGTTCCTTATGAAGTTGAGGCCTACGACATCTGGCATCGTCGGCGGTTGCTTGAGGCCAAACCCGGGATCACGGGACTTTGGCAGGTGAGCGGCCGCAGCCGTGTGAAATTCGATGATATGGTTCGCCTCGACTTGCAGTACGCGCGCACCTGGTCCCCCTGGACGGATATGAAGATCCTTTGGCGCACGCCTGGGGCAGTTGTTCTCGGCGACGGCGCACACTAAACAATTCCTCCTCCTGCTGGCCCCCTACTTTGTTCGCAAGGTGAAAACTAATGACCACGGTCGCTGAGCCTTCTATGGCAAACGCAAAGCAGGAGCAAGGAAATGCAACAGTGATTAAATTTGGAGTTATCGGTTATGGTTACTGGGGGCCGAATGTTGTCCGCAACCTTGACCGGCTGGATGAAACCAAGCTCGTTGCGGTATGCGACAAGAGTCCTGCGGCTCGGCGAAAAGTGGCAAAAGCCTATCCTGACGTCCTCGTGACCGACGACCCGTCGGAGCTGATGTCTTCTCCGTACATCGATGCCATTGCCGTTGTGACGCCTGTCTGGACGCATTACGAGCTGGCTAAGGCAGCACTGGAGAATGGCAAACATGTTTTCGTCGAGAAGCCATTCACCAGCAATGCAGCGCAAGCCCAGGAACTGATTGAATTGGCTGCACGGAAAAACCTTAAAATCATGGTCGACCACACCTTCCTATTCACGGGTGCGGTCCAAAAGATCAAACAGCTGCTGCAAGAAGGCGCACTAGGCAAGCTGTATTACTACGATTCCACTCGCGTGAATCTCGGCCTGTTTCAGCACGATGTGAATGTCGTTTGGGATCTAGCGCCTCACGATCTGTCGATCATCGATCATCTGATTCAGAAGACACCAGAAGCGATTTCCGCAACCGGTCAGACCCATCTCAACGGGCACGAGGACGTGGCCTTTATTACGCTTTATTTCCCCGACAAAGTCATCGCCCACATCAACGTGAACTGGCTGTCGCCCGTGAAGGTTCGGACAACCCTAATCGGGGGAGAAAAGAAAATGCTGGTCTGGAACGATCTTGAAGCGGACGAGAAGATCAAGATTTACGACAAGGGTGTGAACATTACCAGCCGCGAAGGGCTCTATAACTTATTGGTGCATTATCGGTCGGGTGATATGTGGGCTCCTCAGGTTGAACAGGTGGAAGCGCTGTCTCGCGAACTGGCGTATTTTGCCGAGTGCATAACCACTAACCAAACCCCATTTAACGATGGCCATGCGGGGCTTCGGGTGGTGAAGATGCTTGAAGCGGCGAATCAGTCCATGCAAAAACGTGGTCAGCTCGTTTACATCTCCGACCCGCACGTTCCAGTGACTCAAACTTTGGCGAGTGAGATTCCGGTGACGCTGTAATCAAGACGTCGGCATCAGAGGCAAGTTCAGCAATTCCATCGCGCTAAAGGAAGTGGTCAAGGAATGCAGATTAAGATCGAGTCTAGGTGGCTGGGGGACGTGGTCGTCATAGTACCGGAGGTTTTTCAGGATACGCGGGGCTTCTTCACGGAAACCTTTCGTGCAGATCAGTTCAAGGCCCTCGGCTTGCCCACCGAGTTCGTGCAGGACAACCACTCGCGTTCAGCAAAAGGGGTTGTGCGCGGGTTGCATTTTCAATGGGATCCCCCGATGGGGAAGGTGATGCGGGTAACCGCGGGTGGTGCCTTCCTGGTTGCGGTCGACATTCGCAAGGGGTCGCCCACTCTGGGAAAGTGGGTTGGCATTGAAGCATCGGCGGAGAATCGTCGCCAAGTCTGGGCGCCGGCAGGTTTCGCCCGAGGCTTCTGCGCGCTCTCGGAGGGCACCGAAATCCAGTACAAGTGCACCGGGATCTACAGCAATAAAGCCGAGTCTGCGATCCGGTGGAATGACCCGGCAATCGGCATTCAATGGCCCCTTGCCGACGTGACGGTATCCGACAAAGACCGCAACGCGGCAACTCTGGCGGAATGGCTGCGCTCACCTGATTCGGACAACTTTCGCTATTCCGAGCAGGGAATCGAATTTTCGGCGAGGAACTGATTGATGACGATTGCAATTGCAGTGAGCCCTTGCTCGAGGATGGCATGAAAGTCGCGGTGATCGGCGCCAACGGTCAGCTGGGCCAAGACGTGGTCCGCGCCTTTGCGGATCAGGGGGATGAAGTTCATGCCTTAACGCATCGGGACATTGAGCTTTCCAGCCTGGAATCGGTTCTGGCATGTTTGCGTGCGGCCCAGGCGGACGCTGTGGTCAACACCGCCGCGATGCACAACGTCGAAAGCTGCGAGCAGCAGCCGGGCAGGGCACACGAAGTGAACGTCGTAGGCGCGCGCAATCTCGCATCTGCAACGCGCGACCTGGGATCGGTACTGATCCACGTCAGCACGGACTACGTATTCGACGGCAAAAAGGGCAAACCCTACGTCGAAAGTGATGAAGCGCGTCCGCTGAATATTTACGGCACGACGAAGTTGGAGGGCGAGCAGTCTGTGCAGGACATCAATCCCAAGCATTACGTTCTCCGCACTGCGGCTCTTTACGGCACCCATCCTTGCCGTGCCAAGGGAGGACAGAATTTTGTCGACCTCATGCTCCGGCTGGCGCGGGAACGCGGTCGCGTCCGCGTAGTCGACTGCGAGTTCACTAGTCCGACGGCGACGGCCGATGTGGCCCGTCAGATTGCTGCACTGAGCCGCTCTGACGCGTACGGTCTTTATCATGCAACCGCGGAGGGCAGTTGTTCTTGGTACGAGTTTGCTCGAGAAATTTTTCGTGTGGCCGATGTTTCAGTAAATCTCGAGGTCGCATCGCCTGACGAATTTCCAGCCAAGGTCCCACGTCCGGCGTATTCCGTGCTCGAAAACCGCGGGCTGAAGTCAAAAAATCTAGACGGGTTTCGCCCCTGGCAAGAAGGGTTGCACACCTATCTTTCCGATAAGCAGCTGGCCATCGCCAGCCCTCGAGTCTGAACTTCCTCCAGCATACGTCATAGTCACGCAAACCAATAAAGTTGAGGAGATAGAAATGAAGATCCTGATCGCGGGTGGAGCGGGTTATCTGGGTTCTGTGCTAGTTCCAAAATTGTTAGAACGTGGGTACGAAGTGGATGTGGTGGACCTGTTCTGGTTCGGCAACCATCTTCCTCCCCAAACCGGAATCATCCAAAAAGACATTTTTGATATCACGGTCGATGACTTGCAGTGCTACCAGCAAGTCGTGTTCCTCGCCGGATTGTCCAATGATCCCATGGCAGAGTTTTCGCCCAGCCAGAACTTCATCTTCAACGCTGCGGCTCCCGCCTACCTTGCCTATGTCGCCAAGAAGGCAAACGTGAGGCGATATGTGTATGCCAGTTCGTGCTCCGTCTACGGATATACAGACAACGAGTTGTTCGACGAGACCCAGCCCGTGTCTTCTTCCTACCCGTATGGAATCTCCAAGCTTCAGGGTGAGCAGGCCGTGATGAACCTGATGGACGACGATTTCTCCGTGATCTCGCTGCGCAAAGGAACCGTCTCAGGCTACAGCCCGCGCATGCGACTTGATCTAATTATAAATACCATGTTCAAAAACGGTGTCCGCAACCGTGAGATAACGGTGAACAATCCATCGATTTGGCGCCCGATTCTCAGCATCGAGGATGCCACGAACGCCTACGTTCGGGCGATCGAGGCTAGCGAGAGAATTTCCGGAATCTTCAACGTCGCTTCCGGAAATTACACAGTGGGCGAAGTGGGAGACCTGGTGAAGATGGCGATTGAAGAGCACCTCGGCATTTCGGTCCGTCTGACCATCCACCACAAGAAGGATTTCCGCAACTATAAAGTGAGCATCCAGAAGGCCGAGAACACGCTCAGCTTTCATCCCAATCACAACGTCAAGTGCATTGTGAAAAACCTGATCGAGAACATGGACAAATTCACGGATTGGGATAATCCGCAGTATTACAACATCGATACTTTGAAACTGCTCTCTGAAAATGGCGACCGGTTGCGCAGTCTTGTGGAAGTTGCCTAGACGAGTGAACGTGGTTCGCGCGAGGGGAGAATTTAAAGCGATCGCTATGGCCATTCGAGAATTAAACAACGCAGCTGGGTCTTCACATTCAGTGTCGCGTCTCCATCCAACCGTACTAGTTGCGACCACGTCGCGCTGGTATCCAACCGTTCGCCTGGCGATGGCTCTGGCGAATTACGGGTGCGTCGTCGAAATGCTTTGTCCCCCCGCGCATCCAATCGCGAAAACCACGGCTGCGACCAAGATCCACCGCTATCACGGCTTGGCGCCATTGCGTTCCTTTGCCGCTGCGATCGCCAACGCTCAGCCGGATCTGATCATTCCCGGGGACGATCTTGCCGCCCGGCACCTGCACCGTCTGTATGAGATGGAGCGCAAGAATGGAAAAACAAACTCCCACATTAGTCGAGTGATCGAGCGTTCGCTCGGACCAGCCGAAAGCTTTCCGGTCGCGTACACCAGATCTGCGTTTATCGAGTTGGCGCTGCAAGAGGGTATTCGCGTGCCAGCGACGAAGGCTATCGCGAACCTCGATGAACTTAAGGATTGGATTGTCGGAAACGGATTACCGGTTGTGTTAAAGGCTAACGGTACTTCCGGGGGTGACGGCGTGCGGCTGGCCCGTACCCTGGAAGAGGCGGAACGAGCCTTTTCTTCTTTGCAGGCTCCTCCGAGCTTGTTGCGCGCCGTCAAGCGGGCTGGGATCGATCATGACGTTACGCTGGTCGGGCCAGCGCTGCTGCGTCGCCGCTTTGAAATGAATGCACAAACCTTCATTGAAGGGCGAGAGGCAACCAGCCAAGTAGCCTGCTGGCAGGGCAAGGTGCTGGCGGCTCTCCATTTCGAAGTGATCAACAAGAGAAGTGCGGCTGGACCAGCCACCGTCGTTCGATTAATTGATAACGCCGACATTTCCTCCGCCGTCGAGAGGATGGTTCGCCGGTTGAAGCTCTCAGGCGTGCACGGCTTCGATTTCATGCTGGAGGAGCAAACTGGAAACGCTTATCTCATCGAGATGAATCCACGGGCTACTCAGGTCGGGCATCTAGCGCTTGGGTTGGGTCGCGACATTCCGGCGGCTTTATATGCCACTTTGTCGCGCCAGAATCTGCAACCGATGTGCGCCGTTACAGAAAACGACACCATAGCACTGTTTCCACAAGAGTGGATTCGAGATCCACATAGTTCATTTCTGCGCTCGGCGTATCACGATATTCCATGGGAAGAGCCAGAGTTAGTTCGCGACTGTGCCACCAATCGCCGAAAGCAGAGTTCCTGGTACTCACGGGCAAACTGGATCAAAAGCTCTACGCCAGTTCGCACTCCTAAGCCTGTGCCCGCCTCGGCAAAGACCTATGGCGTAGCGCTGGATTGGGAGACGACCGAATCGCAACAGGGAGTAATCAAGCCTCAATGACAAGAAATCGGCAACTTCGAGTCATGAAGTTCGGCGGGACGTCGGTGGGTGATGCATCTTGCATTCGACGCGTCGCCGAAATCGTTCGCAATGCTGCCCATGACAGCGATCTGGTCGTGGTTGTCTCCGCCATGGGCGGCGTGACTAACAAGCTGATTGAGGCAGCCACACAATCTGAAGCTGGAGATCGCAGCTCAGTGGAAGCGATCTTTACGGCATTGCGCAATCGTCACGACATGGCAGTCAACAGCCTGGTTCACGCGCCTGAACAGCGAAGGGCCGTCCTGCGCAAGATGCAGGACTGCTATGAAGAGGGCGAGCGGCTATGCCAAGGTGCGGATTTGCGACGCGAGTTGAGCTTGAGAGACCGCGATTCAATCTCCAGCCTGGGGGAACGACTTTCCGCTCCCCTGGTTGCTGCCTCGCTAATGGAATGCGGACTGAGGAGCGAAGCGATCGAGGCCACAGAGATCATCGTTACTGATTCTTGCTACGGTGCGGCCGACCCATGCATGGAAGCAACCAGCGAGCGTTGCAAAGAGCGCTTGCGTGGACTATTGCGGCGCGGAATTGTACCAGTGGTGACCGGCTTCATCGGCGCCACGCCTGAAGGTACGCTCACTACACTGGGCCGTGGCGGGTCGGATTATTCGGCGACCATCCTGGCTGCGGCGCTGGACGCGGACGAAGTCGTAATTTGGACCGATGTCGATGGCCTCATGACCTCCGATCCGAGAGTGGTGGAGGGGGCCTGCACGATCCCCGAGATCTCGTATCGCGAAGCAGCCGACCTCGCCCACTTCGGCGCCAAGGTGCTGCATCCGAAGACCATCCTCGCGCTGAAAAAGTGCGGGATCCCTCTTTGGATTCGAAACACCTTTGCGCCGCAAAGGCCCGGAACGAGAATCACGCCTGCGGGGCCTGCAACCGATGGAGGAGTAAAAGGCTTGACCTCGATCCGCGACGTAACCTTAGTCACGTTAAGCGTGCCGAGCATTACCGGCGCGCCCGACGTTTTGACTCGTGCTCTAGCAACGACTGATGCAGTTCGCTCCGATGTGCTGTTGATTGCGCACTCGTCAGCGCAAAATGGTGTGTGTCTGGTTCTTCCTTCGGCGATCGCCAAACGCACTGTGGAGGTTCTGCGCTGCGAGTTCGCGCAGGATCTGGCTCACAAAAAGACAGAAAATATCACTGTCGACCCGACAGCTGTCATCGTAACCATGGTTGGCACGAATATGCGCAGCTCGGGAATTGCAGGGCGTGCGTGCGGTGCACTGGCTCTCTCGCAGGTGGACATCGTTGCCATGTCCGAAGCCTCTTCCGACTGCAGTATCTCCTTTGTCATCGCGGCAGAGGACACGACAACAGCCCTCGTGGCCTTGCATCGCGAGTTTCATCTGGACGCTGAATCCTGGCCGGCACTTCCCGCCGGCAGTCCCGCAGTCGGAACCGCTACCTCGTACTGCCAATCCGAGCAGCCCCTGGCTAATGCGGATTGAGCGAGCCGCGTTTTCCCTTCCCGCCCGGTGATTTCAGAATCAGCAATCGAGTCAGTAGAAAGGCCTCGTGCGTTATGAATGAGTACACGTGTATCGCGCCAGATGTGAAGCTTGGTCACGACGTGAAATTGTCCAAGTTCATCAATCTCTATGGTTGCGAGATCGGTGATGAAACCAAGATTGGCGCTTTCGTGGAGATCCAGAAGAATGCAGTTGTCGGAAAACGCTGCAAGATTTCGAGCCACACGTTTATCTGCGAAGGCGTCACCATTCGTGACAACGTTTTCATCGGTCATGGGGTGATGTTCATCAACGATTGCTATCCGCGGGCGACTGCCGCTGGCGGAAACCTGCAAACTGAGGCCGACTGGAAAGTCGAGCGCACGGTCATCAGTAAAGGGGTTTCGATTGGCTCTGGGGCCACGATCCTCTCGAACCTCACCATCGGAGAAAACGCCATCGTGGGCGCAGGCAGCGTCGTGACGAAAGACGTGGCGCCCAACAGCATCGTCGCTGGAAATCCTGCGAAGCTTTTGCGCTACATCGAACAGACTGCGGAGGTCTCAAAGTGAGCATTTCTAGTATCTCTAATTCCATTCCTTTTCTCGATCTGGTGACTCCTCATGTCGAACTCGAGCAGGAGTTGACCGAAGTCTTTCAAAAGGTACTGCGGAGCGCCGGCTTCATCGGCGGCCCCATGGTGGAAGACTTCGAGAAGGCGTTCGCGACTTTCTGCGATGCCAGCCACTCGGTCGCCGTGAGCAGCGGCACGGACGCCCTGCGCTTCGCCCTGATGGCCAGCGGAGTGAAGCCCGGCGACGTCGTGCTCACCGTGCCGCACACATTTATCGCGACCACTGAAGCGATCTCGCAAGCCGGGGCGCTTCCCGAATTCGTGGACATCGACGCGCGGACCTACAACATGGATCCCGCAAAGTTAGCCGAGTGTCTGGAAAAACAGTGCACGGTCGACGATGCAGGCAAGTTGGTAAGCCGCCGCAGCGGCCGCCCGGTCACGGCGGTGGTTCCGGTCCACCTCTACGGGCAGATGGCCGACATGGATGCGATCCTGGAGCTGGCAGAGCGTTATCGGCTGATTGTCATCGAAGATGCCTGCCAGGCCCATGGCGCGGAGTACTTTTCAACGAAACACAACTGCTGGATGAAGGCCGGCTCTATGGGTCGAGCCGCCGCATTCAGCTTCTATCCGGGTAAGAATCTAGGCGCATGCGGGGAAGCGGGCGCCGCCACCACGAACGATGCCGCCATTGCGAAAACCATCAAGATGCTCCGGGATCACGGCCAGGCCACCAAGTATTACCACGACATCGAAGGCTACAACGGCCGGCTGGACGCCCTCCAGGCCGGTCTACTGCATGTGAAGTTGGGTCACTTGGCCAGATGGAACGCCCAGCGACGGGAGCGTGCGGCGGAATACCAGCGGTTGCTGGAATCGGCAGAAACAGCTGTGGTCACACCCTCCGAACCCTCGTGGTCGCGCGCGGTGTATCACCTGTATGTTGTACGAACTGCCGAGCGCGAGAGGTTGATGGATTATCTCAAGAAAGCGGGCATCGGCACCGGCATCCATTATCCGATACCTTTGCACCTGCAAAAGGCTTACGAGTCGATGAATTACGGCGTTGGAGATTTCCCTGTGACCGAAAAAGCCGCCGCTGAAATTGTCTCGTTGCCAATGTTCCCGCAGTTGACGTCCCAGCAGCAGGCTCAGGTTATCGATGAGATTGTTGCCTTCACTTTGATCACTGCTCATAAACTGGAGAAAATGAATTTAGTCCGTTAAGCAGACGCAGAACCACGAAAATCCAATATCTTCGGGTAACCTCGGAAACGAGCAAGCCTCGGAACTAAACACTTCGTCCATCAGCTAGGAGAAAGGAAGTCATTTTGACAAACGCAAACATACGAGCAGTTAGTGTTTTCGGACTGGGCTATGTGGGGTCAGTAACTGCCGCTTGCCTGGCGTCCAAAGGTTTTAATGTCATCGGCGTAGACGTCAACTCTGTTAAAGTAGACATGCTCGGATCGGGCCGTAGTCCTATCATTGAGACTGGAATAGACGAACTCATCGCGGAAGGCCATAAGACGCGCCGGCTGCGTGCCACAACCGATAGTGCTGCCGCAGTTGCCGATTCGGACATTTCGTTTGTTTGCGTGGGTACGCCTAGCCTGGCTAATGGCAAGCAGGACCTCATCCATCTCGAACAGGTGTGCAAAGAAATTGGACTCGCATTGGCTCAGAAGACTTCGTATCATGTCGTTGTGTTAAGGAGCACCGTTATCCCTGGTACGACCTCGCGTGTAGTGATTCCGGCTCTGGAACAATTCAGTGGCAAGCGAGCCGGGGTGGATTTTGCAGTGTGTTTTAATCCGGAATTCACTCGCGAAGGGTGCGCGGTAGCTGATTTCTTCGGGCCCCCTTATACAATCCTAGGCGGCGACGAGAGCGAATCGGTTGCGATTGTGCGTCGCCTTTATGGTTGGGTCCTGGCTCCTGTTTTTGAAACTTCTCTTGCCGCGGCTGAAGCAGCTAAGTACGCATCGAATGCCTTCCACGCGGTCAAGGTGACCTTTGCAAACGAGATAGGAACACTCTTTAGAGAACTTGGCGTGGACATCGAAGCGGTAATGCGGATGTTTGTCGCTGACCATTCTCTAAATATCTCCAGCGCTTATCTTTCCCCCGGGTTCGCCTTTGGGGGCTCATGTCTCCCCAAAGATCTGCGGGCACTCAGCCATGAAGCAAGGGAACTTAATTTACACTTGCCGCTGCTTGAAGGTGTGCTACCGAGTAACAATGAGCATGTTAACCGTGCGGCAGATCTCATATTGAATACAAAGAAGAAGAATGTGGGATTGTTGGGTCTCAGCTTCAAGGCGGGAACTGACGATTTGAGGGAGAGTCCGCACGTTCAGCTGACAAAGAAGCTCTTGGGAGAAGGACTACGAATTCGAATCTGGGATCCTCAAGTATCCCTTGGCCGATTGGTTGGATCAAATCGGCACTTTATTGAGGACACAATTCCGCACATCGGAATGCTTTTGACTCCTGACCTGAAAAGCGTATTGGAAACAGCGGAAGTCGTGGTGATTGGCACCAAGTCTGTAACGACTGCCGAGTTGGCCGCGCACCTTCGACCTGAGCAGATTGTGATTGACCTCGTTAATTTCAAGAAACCGCGGAAAACTGAGAGTGTGAACCGATACGCTGACGAATATTCAGAGGTCTCCGCAGGTTCTTCTCTCGTATGCGAGGATTCATCAATTTGACAATCCAAGAACCAGTCCTCGACAGAACGGCAGAAGGCAAAGCGATGAGAAGCGAGGTGGTAGACTCACTCCGGCCCAGTGTATGCATTCTGGTGGAGAACCTACCGGCACCGTATGACCGCCGTGTCTGGCAAGAAGCGCGTGCATTGACGGAGAACGGATATCACGTTTCCATCATTTGCCCGAAAGCTCTCGGTTTGAACGCAAGCTACGAGAGGATTGATGGAGTTGATATCTATCGCCATCGAACCTGGGAGGCCTCCAGTTCGTGGCAGTATTTCCTGGAATATTCCTGGGCCATCGCAGCTCAGTTCTTTCTTGCGCTCAAGGTTTATCGACGCACTCGCTTCCGTGTGCTGCAGGCTTGCAACCCACCCGACGTCCTTTTTCCTATCGGTGCATTTTTCAAGCTTTTTGGAGTCCGGTTTGTGTTCGATCACCATGACGTCTGCCCAGAACTTTTTGAAGCGAAGTTCGGTAAACGAGGACTTCTTTATTGGCTTGTCTGTTTCGCTGAACGACTGACATTCCGTTGTGCCAATGTTTCCATTGCGACGAATGAATCCTATCGTGATCTTGCCGTAAAACGGGGACGCATCTCGCCCGACCGAGTTTTCATTGTTCGCAGCTGCCTAGATTTGCGCAAAGTCCGAAGACGATCTCCAGACCTTGCCCTCAAGCGTGGGAAGGCGCATCTGGTTGTTTACCTGGGAATCATGGAGACCCAAGACGGAGTCGACCTTCTGCTTCAATCGATCGAGTCGCTTGTGCACCGTCATCAACGGCAGGACGCATTTTTTGTGTTGATCGGTTCCGGAACCGAAACTGCAAGGCTCCGACTACTCGCATCCCAAATGGGCCTGGATGACAGCCTGATTTTTACGGGGCGCATCTCCGACGAAGCCCTTGAAATGTACTTGTCAACGGCAGACATAGCCGTGGCCCCTGATCCGGCGACCCCCATGAACGACATGTCGACAATGAACAAGATACTCCATTACATGTCTTACGGTCTCCCGATCGTCCAGTATGACCTTACTGAGGGTCGCCGTTCAGCTGAAAGCGCTGCCTTGTACGCACGTCCTAACGACCCAGAGGACTTCGCCATTCACGTCACTAAACTGCTCGACTCCGAAGCTCTCCGCAGAGAACTTGGAGAGTGTGGGCGAAGACGCATTGCGGAGAAACTGAACTGGGAAATGGAAAAAGACCAACTCCTTCTCGCTTATCAAACTGCATTGCAGTCTGACTCTGCATCCTGACGTCGCGAAACTTAAGTGCACCCTGCAATCTCGATTATGACGATACTTGGTCTCGAGTTCGGAGTCTTTCGTGGCAGCAGAGCAGCGGCCTCTGGGCGGACATCTCTTATGTTTGAGAGAAGCTTGAAAGAAGATGCGCCAGCGCGATTTTGCCGAGGAGGAAGTCACCATCTCCGCACTGCATACGCCGTCTTTTCGTTGGTATTAATCTCGTCCCTGTGGTGCTATTCGGCAGACATGGTGTTGATCCGGTGTTCCGGAGCTTCGTCTTCAGAGCAACACGAACTGGAACTTGCGACCCAATTTTACGGATTGAACCTCAGGATTGTTACGCTCTGTGACGCAAACAATGCGCACAAGCTACTAGATCCCGCCCAACTCGACCAAGCCGTGGCAATTGCGATTGAAGCAAATGCTCTGGCTACAGTCAACCAGAAGGCAGTTTTGCACACCCTCCGCCGTAAAGTCGGAGGCGCTGTGCCCGTACTTATTCTGGGGGTGGCGGCAGATACCGATCCCAGGCTCCTTGGCATATGGTCTGGCGGTGCCACTGTCGGGACAAAACGTTTAACAGGTACCGAACTCCATTATTTAGTTGGTAAGGTGGCCGGTGTCACCGAACAGCTGAGCGGGCTTCAAATTACATTTCCGGGTGATGATGCAATCTACTTCGCTTCAGCAGAGCACAGCAGCGCTCAACAAATATTATCGGTAACAAATGGTCACCAGGTAGTACCAGTGTTCATTGAAACAGAGATCGACCAGCAGAGGGTTTTTTTGCTTTGCCAAAGGCAACCTCAACCCAGCCGAATTGAACGAATTCCCGAAGATACAGAAACCGCGTTTGCGGAACTTGCATCCGTAATGATCTTTACAAAATACTGCGCCGGCGATCGCGGCTGGCATGCGATTCATCATTACGCCAACTTTACGATTGATGACCCGTGGCTGCGTGAGCCCTATGGATATTTAGATTACAACGATCTTCTGGTGCAGATGGAAAAGCATAATTTCCATACCACCATCGCTTTCATCCCGTGGAATTACGATCGCAGCGAACCGGCGGTGGTCGCGCTTTTTCGCAATCATCCGGAGAGGTTTTCGATCTGCGTTCATGGGGACAACCACGATCACAAAGAGTTTGATACCTATGCCAGCAAGTCTCTCAGTGCGCAGATTGCGGCTCTGGGACAGTCCTTGGCGAGGATGGAGAAATTCCAGGCGCTGACCGGAGTTCCCTACGATAAGGTTTTTGTTTTTCCTCACAATATCGGTTCGGAACGCATTCTAGAACAGCTGAAGGCCTATAATTTCGCCGCCACGGTAAACTCCCTAAGCGTTCCGATGGACCGTGTGCGCCCAGCATCTCCACTCTTTCCCTTGCGACCGGTCACATTATCGTTCGGAGATTTTCCCAGCGTGGCCCGCTTTGGTGCGGCGTTCCCGAATCCGACCGGCTTCATTGGGATCAACGAATTCCTCGACAATCCCATCTTCTTCTACGGCCACCATGACCTGTTCGCCAGCGGCATCGGCGCCTTTGATGGATTAGCAGATGACGTCAATCGAATTGAACCAGACACCCGCTGGCGCAGTCTAGGAGACGTGGCGAAGCACCTCTACCTGGTTCGGCTGAGGGAGGACACGAACTACGATGTGCTGGCATTTTCCGGCACCCTGGACTTGGAGAACACTTCCAGAGGAAATTCAGTTTTCTACATCCAGAAGCCGGAATCCGATTCTTCCACGATAGCTTCGGTGAGTGTAGAGGATCGACCTGTTCCTTTTCAGTTAAACGACGGATATCTTGACCTGAGTGTAGCTATTCCGGCAGGGGAGTCTCGTAGGGTTCTAATCCGGTACAAGAATGATCTTGACCTGGCTTCCGTCGACATTTCGAAAAGTTCTACTCGCGTTTATCTATTAAGAATGGTCTCGGACTTTCGTGACATAACGTTATCAAAATATCGCGCGGGACGGGCGGTCACTAAGTATTACTACAAAGACGAGCTGTCACAGATGATAGTGATTCTGTGTGGGTGCGCATTAATCATATTTGGCCTATGCGGAATGGGTTTCCTCCGCTTGATCATGAAGAGAAGAAAAACGGTTGTATCAACGCGCGGAATCTGCGTCCGCTACTAACGAAGTTTGCCATCACATTATGAAACTGTATCCCCAAACTCAAGACCGAGCTGAGGCATCCACACCGGCTTCGCGGCAAAGCGCTATAGTTGAAGAAACAATGAGCCGATACGTAATTGTCACGCCGATCCGCGATGAAGAGAAGTTTATTGAAGCTACTATCGCGTCCGTGCAAGCCCAGACAGTACGGCCTGCGGAGTGGGTGATCGTCAATGACGGGTCGACCGACCGGACGGGCGAGATTATTGATCGCTATGCCTCGCAATACTCATGGATACGCGTCGTTCACCGAGAGAACAGAGGTTTTCGCAAGTCGGGTGGCGGAGTGGTGGAGGCGTTTTATGATGGCTTTAAGGCTCTTCGTTGCCGTGATTGGGATTTTATTGTCAAGCTCGATGGCGACCTGAGCTTGCAGCCTACCTATTTTGCAAAGTGCTTCGCACATTTTGAGAGCGACCCCAAACTTGGAATTGGTGGAGGAGACATTTATCACGAACTTGGAGGCGTGCAAAAAGTCGAAGCCAATCCAAAGTTTCATGTCAGAGGTGCGACCAAAATCTACAAGCGGGCCTGTTGGGAAGCGATTGGCGGCTTGTGGCGAGCGCCTGGCTGGGACACGATCGACGAAGTAAAGGCCAACATGCTGGGTTGGAAGACCTATAGCTTCGGCGAGCTCAAAATAGCTCATCATCGCCTGACTGGGACCGCCGAAGGTTTGTTACGCGACAGGATAAAGCACGGTGTTGCGTGCTACGTCTCGGGGTACTCACCCCTATTTGTCGTCGCGAGTTGCGTGTCGAGGCTGGTTAAAAAGCCCTACGTTGCTGGTTCAGCCGCAATTGCCTACGGTTTTCTGAAAGGCTATTGCGTCCGTATGCCGCGTGTGAATGACAAACAACTGATCAAGTATTTGCGTACGCAGCAGCTCAGACGCCTTTGCGGACTGAAAACCATTTGGAAATGACTGGTCAGTAGGAAAGAACGGTCGAACTGACATGTGCGGAATCTGCGGAAAACTCGAGTTTGATCGGAATGCGAAAGTCAGCGCTCCGCTCATTCGAAGCATGCTGGATACAATCCGTCACCGGGGACCGGATGATCAGGGAATTTATCTTTCGCCGCAAGTGGGATTCGGGCATGCTCGGCTCTCGATTATCGACTTGAACAGCGGCCACCAGCCATTGTCTAACGAAGACGGTACGGTCTGGATCGTTTTCAACGGAGAAATCTACAACTATCGTGAACTGCGAACGTTTCTGCTGGCGAAAGGCCACACTCTCAAGACGCAGTCCGATACCGAAGTGATTGTGCATCTTTATGAAGAGCTCGGTCCGCAGTGTGTAGAGAAATTGCGGGGAATGTTCGCCTTCGCGTTGTGGAACGAAAACACGAAGGAACTTCTTCTGGCCCGGGACCGGGTTGGAATAAAACCGCTTTATTATGCGCTGAACGACCGGGGAATCGTTTTTGCTTCGGAGATCAAAGCGATTCTTGCCGATCCTGCGATCCGCCGAAATCTTGCTCCGGAAATGGTCGACCGCTTTTTGACTTTCCTCTACGTTCCGGGAGAGGAAACGATGCTCAGAGAGATAAGTAAGCTCGCGCCGGGGCACTATCTGGTGGCTAAGAATGGCAAAACGGAAATAAGGCAATACTGGGATCTTAGCTTCCGGAAGCCGGCCGAAAGTTTGAGCATTGACGAGGCGGAAAGGGAATTGGCCAATTTGTTGGCGGAAGCCGTCGAACTGCATATGATCGCAGATGTGCCGGTAGGCATTCTGTTAAGCGGCGGCGTGGATTCGACTGCGGTACTGAGCTGTGCCGCAGAGCGAACGGACAAGCAAATCAGCACCTTCACGGTGGGCTTTTCTGATGCCGGATTTGCCGACGAACGACCTTACGCCCGTTTGGCTTCCGAGGCGTTTGGCAGCCAGCACCATGAGATGACGATCACGGCCGAGGATTTTATCGCGTTTCTTCCTAAATATGTCTGGCACATGGAAGAGCCCGTTTGTGAGCCGCCGGCCGTTGCCCTGTATTACGTGTCAAAGCTGGCAAGAAGTCACGTGAAGGTTCTGCTTTCAGGCGAGGGTGGGGACGAGGCGTTCGCCGGTTATGACAATTACCGGAATATGGCTTGGCTGGAACGTCTAAAACAGGTTTGGCCAGCTGGCAATGGCGCGGCTTCCTGGGGGCTTTCCCATATCAATTCGCTGATGCACTCTGGGAAGGTGGCCAAGTACGCTCCGCTAATGAACGCAACCTTTCCTGATTATTACTACAGTCGCACCTCAACTCCGTACCGGTACGCCGGGAACGGAATTGGCGAATTGTACTCAAGCGATTTTATGAATTCGATCGACAAGGAATATACGATTGAGCCGGTGCGCCGGCTATTTTCAAAGATAGAGAACCTGGGGGTGCTCGACCAGATGCTCTACATCGACACTAAGACCTGGCTGCCGGATGATTTGCTTGTCAAAGCTGACAAGATGACCATGGCGAACTCCCTGGAACTACGCGTACCTTTGCTGGATCATCGACTCCTCGAATTTGCCGCGTCCCTGCCGGCGAGCTTCAAGCTGAAGGGATTTGCTTTGAAGTACATTTGGAAGAAAGCTTTATCCAAGCGGGTACCAACGAGCATCCTGAAACGAAAAAAGGCTGGTTTTCCCGTTCCATACGAATTTTGGCTGCGAAACAATTTCAAGGATCAGGTTCGCGACATTCTGACCGACCGAAAGACGATCGAGCGAGGATACTTTAAGAGGACCGCCATTGAAAAGCTTATTGGTGCCAACAGCGATTCCGGTACCTACTCCAAAGAGGTCTTTTCGCTGGTCGCCTTGGAATTGTGGCATCGCATGTTTTTCGACGGCCAAGAAGTGACGCTGAATTAAGAAAGTCAAGAAGTACGGGCGATGGACAGAAACTGCCGGAATCGTTCTTCGTTCGACATTTCACTGCTTTTCACAATGACAAAAAACGACATTGGCTGTCGGCGGACTGCGTTGAGCCTCGTCGGGGGAACCCTGTGGTACAGTCCCCGATCCTTCAGCATGGCTCGCTTTCTCGGTCCAAGCTACTCTCTACGTTGCGTGCTTTTCCACGATATCTCAGATGCGGAATCGTCGTTTACCAAGGGACTGGGCGTCACCGTCACTCGCAAACAATTCGAGGCTGCGCTGAGGTTTGTCACCAGACACTACACCCCCGTTAGCTTACAAGATGTTATTACGGATTCCGATGGTAGGGGGCTGCCACCTCGGCCAGTGCTGGTGACTTTCGACGATGCCTATTCATCAGTCAGCGAATTTGCCGCTCCGCTCTGCTCGCAGTTTGGTGTGCCGGCGGTTTTCTTCGTCAATAGCGGATGTCTCGACAACCGCCAATTAGCCCTGGAAAACCTTCTCTGCTACATTACAAACGTGCTCGGACTTGACACAGTCAACGCTGCGATTCGATCTGTCGATGGCACCAGAGACCTCGAGGTTCGCTCGCTGACACAGGTCTTCTCTCATTTTCTTCCTCGGACGTCTCTCCGAGGCAGGGAGGCCTTTCGTAGTGCCCTGGTTGAATTGGCTAGGATCAGTGAAGGTGACTTGGCAGCTGAAGCCGGTCTTTACCTGAGCAGTCAACAGCTTCGCGATCTGGCTAATTTCAAGATCGAGATAGGCAACCATACCTACACTCACGCAAACTGCAGGACCTTGTCGACGGGGGAACTTGGCGGGGAGATAGACAGGAACAAGGCGGAGCTAGAGGCTATCTCTGGGACGAAAGTAAGGTCGTTCAGCGTGCCCTACGGTTCGTCAGCTGACCTGACAACCGATCTAGCGGCGCACCTTCGTCGTTCCGGATACCAGGCGGTATTCCTCGCCGAGGGCAGTGCCAACTCGTTGCGCCCCCAGTCGCATCTTGATAGGGTCAGCATCAAGGCTAGTACTAATGCGGCTTTCTTTTCGGAGATTGAAATCCTTCCTCGGCTCCGCGCAATCAGGAATGACCTATTCCGCAATTCCGATGCACGGCGTCGGCCAGAATGTCTGGTCCAGAAGAGGTCAGGCCAGCTACATTCTGTTGCCCATTCTGAGAAAGGCGCAGATATCTACAATGAGCACAATTAGATTCATGCCGGAGCTCGATTTCCAAATCGAAGTGGATCGCGCAACGCCTGCTGAATGGTCGGCGATGCTCGATCTCTTCTGCGATGCCAACTTCTATCAGACGTGGTCGTACGGCACGGTTCGCTGGGGGAAAAAAAACCTCAGCCACTTGGTTTTGAAGCGAGACGGCGAAGTCCTAGGGATGGCGCAAATCAGGATTATTCGCCCGACAAGATTCAACTTCGGCATGGCGTATCTGCGGTGGGGGCCTGTTTGTCACCGGCGTGGAAGGCCGCTTGACGTCGATGCAGCCCTGGGTCTAGCTCGCTTCCTGAAAGAGGAATACGTCGATAGACGAGGACTCTTGCTGCAGGTCCTGCCAAACTCGTTTGTTGGGTCGCCGCGATCCGCACTATTTCAATCCGCCTTCTCTAAGTTCACGTCAGATCCTTCGGGAACCTCCAATTCGTACAGAACATTCGTTCTCGATCTCGCACCTACGATCGATGAATTGCGGAGGAATCTGGACAAGAAATGGAGGAACCAGCTCACCCGGTCGGAGAAGAACGGGTTGAAGGTTATTGCCGGCAATGGGGCCGATGAATACCGACGCTTTTGCCGGATGTACCATCAGATGCAGAAAAGGAAAGCATTCGAAAGCACGGTGGACATTGAGGAGTTCGCACGCATACAAGAAGATCTCCCGGAGACCCATCGCATGCGGATCTTGATCTGTGAGCAAGATGGCATCCCAGTCGCGGGACTGGTCGCCTCGGCGATGGGTGATTCGGCGATTTATCTGCTCGGGGCGACCAGCGACGAAGGGCTAAATTCAAAAGGTGCTTATCTGCTGCAGTGGAGCATGATCCAATGGCTCAAGGAAAATGGCTTTAAGTCGTACGACTTGGGAGGCATCGACCCTAAGCGAAACCCCGGAGTGTACCACTTCAAGAGCGGAATATCAGGCAGCGACGTGTCTCAATTGACCCCACTGGTGGCGTGCAACAGCATTGTCTCTTCTGTGATCGTAAAGGCAACTCTGGCGGTGCACCGAGTGGTGCGCAGCCTGGGCAATGCACACCTCGGTGGCGCCCTCACGTTGACGCGTTGACGGAAGCACTGAGGCAATCCCCTCTGAAGTCTACCTTGAACGCCTAAGTTTGACATCAACGACCATTGTTTCTTCGTTTCCTCCACCTTTATGGATATTTCGGTTATTATCGTCGGCTGGAACGCGAAGCACTATCTGGAACTGTGCCTCGACAGTCTGGCTGCAGCCCCGCCACGCCGTAGCATGGAAGTCATTGTGGTCGACAATGCCTCTGCCGACGGCTCCGCGGAGATGATCGAGGCGCGATTTCCCTGTGTCAAACTCATCAGGAGCTGCGAGAATCTCGGCTTCGCGAAGGGCAACAACGTGGCCATCCGCCAGTGCCAGGGCCGCTATATTGCCCTGGTGAACCCGGACGTAATCGTGTTTCCTGAGTGTCTGGATGCTCTGGTGGATTTCCTCGATCAGAATCCCAAGGTCGGAAATGTTGGCCCACGCGTCCTGAACCCGGACATGACGCTGCAGAGTACATGCCGGCGTTTTCCGACGCTGTGGAACAATTTCTGTTCAGCAAGCGGCTTGGCACCTGCGTTCAAGAAGTCCCGATTCTTTGCTGGGGAACACATGTTCTATTTTCCCCATGACCGAACGCTGCCCGTGGACGTCCTAGTGGGGTGCTTCTCGATGATCCGCCGTGAAACCTTTAACGAAGTTGGCCTGCTCGATGAAAACCTGTTCATGTATGGCGATGATGTGGATTGGTGCCGGCGCTGCTGGAAGGCGGGATGGCAAGTAGTCTTCTTCCCTGGTGCCCAGGCAATTCATGATCGAGGTAAGATCACGGCGCCGTATCCTGTGCGCTTTGCCGTCGCCCAACAGCGGTCCATCTTATACTATTGGCGCAAACATCACGGCTTCTGGGGCGTCTTAGGAATTCGAAGCATCATGATTTCGCGTCACCTACTTCGTTACACAGTTGCCGTGCTTGCGGGCCTGGCGCGCCCGAAGCGAAGTGCGCAAGGCATCATACAGAAACAGGTTAGCGGTGCTTGCCTGCGGGAGCTTCTCGCCGGAAGCGTTCCGAGTATCTCTTGAGGGGCAGACTGGTAGGCGTCAATATGGCAATCTCCAAGTCAATCTCTCGCCTGGCCGCGTATTACTCACGCCACGGGTTCGGGGCGACACTTCGCCGTGCCGGTGTAGCCGCAAAACGGGCGTTGTTTTCAAGCCGCATGGTCCTCTTTTATTGTGACCTCTCCGCGCCAAGCTCTCGCACGGCAGATTTGCCGAGTTCACTGAAGGTCGAACGGCACATAAATCAAAGTTATCTCAGCGAGCAGGACCTGCACGAGATCACGAGTTTCTGGAATCCTCAACTGGCTGCGCGAAACATCAAGGAGCGTTTCGAACAAGGGGCATCGCTGTGGCTAATCAAGGCAGAAGGCCGGCTGGCAGGCTACGGCTGGACACTTCGGGGGCACACAGTCGAGCCCCACTACTTCCCCTTTGGACCGGACGATATACATCTCTTCAACTTCCATGTATTCCCTCAATATCGCGGTAAGGGAGTGAACCCGTTGCTGGTCCGCTATATCCTTCGCGAGCTGGCAGAAGAGTGTCGCGGGCGGGCATTCATCGAATCGGCGGAATGGAACCATGCACAGCTGGCGTCTTTGTGGAAAACTCCCTTTCACAGAATAGGAAGGGCCAGAAAATTTACGATCTTCGGCCGCACCATGGTGTGTTGGAAAGAGAACCAAGCCCCAGAACAACCGAGAAAAGAGTTAAGTCTAATGGGATCAATACGTTAGAGATTTTTAAAAGTGAGAGACTTGCTAATAAGTTGCACTAACTGACGTCTCGACCGTGGTTTCGAACATGAGTAGTCGTGGGCCTTTCGGCACCTGTTCGTTTTCCGGTGGTCCTCGCTACACTGACACCAGTAGCCTCCCCCTCGGTTTCGAGCAGGCTGCAAATTCTTGCATCCCGAATCGGAGATTCGAACATGGTGTCGTCGAATGAAAGAAAGTTTTTGCCGTCGCAAGTGCGGTGGTTTCTAAACGCAGTTCTCGTCGTCTTGGCCCTCTTTCTTGGCTCAACCTCTTCAGCCTTTGCCGCTTGCCACACCGTGACTCCGTCAGGATCCGGCTCTAAGACTGGGGCCGATTGGAACAACGCATACGCGGAGATTCCGAGCTCCTTAGTCCGTGGCGATATTTACTATGTAGCGGATGGGGCTTATCCGGGATTCACCTTCAACACCGGGGCTTCGGGAACGACGACTGTGGAGATTCGCAAGGCGCAGAGCTACGACAACTGCACTTCGACCGGCTGGAACACAAGCACGATGGGATCGGCGCAGGCCGTGTTCCACAGAGTGTTCAACATAAGCGCGCCGTATTTCATCCTTAATGGTAACGGAAAGCAGACCGCTCAAGGCTGCGGCGGAGCACCGGGACCGACGATTGCTGGAGCGCCTCCAACACCAAGCGATTGCGGCATAAAGATTGACGACACGTCCTGCACTTCAAATTGTATTGGGGTAGTCACCGTCAGTTCTGGCCCCTTCACGTTCAAATACGTGGAACTTCTTGGTAATTCTAATCCCAGTGCGAATGAGGACAATTTCGTATTTGCTGGAGGAAGTTCTCCCTCAACCTATGAGCACGTTTACGGTCACAATACGGGGGCAGTTTATTTCCAGTACGGCTGCAACCAGCGAACGGTGGAGTACTCCTACTTTTGGGGTACTGAGATCCAAGGACCTACCTCAGATGGAACGCACGGGCAGTACTCTTATTGCGGAAACACCGACAGCAACGGAGTCGAAGCGAACAACGTCTATCGAGACATCACGGGGACGGCGGTTTGGACCTTTGCCTACCCGGACAACACCCACACGGGATGGGTATTCTACAACAATGTCATCTTCAACTCGACCACTTACACCGGGGGCTCATTAACCCTCGGCTGGCTTTCGGATGGTCTGATCGCCTGCATCAATTCGGGATCGAACTGTAACAATTTCACATTTGCTCAGAACACAATTATCAATGCAGGCGATTCGAGCGGCATCAACAATGAGAACTCCGGAAGTTATATCGTCGAGAACAACCTGTGGTACGGCATCACGCACGGGAGCATCTCGTTCAACGTGGGAACGGGCGGCAGCTACACCCAAAATCATAACTCGTTCATAGCCTCTGGTTCCTCTTGTCCTTCCGGAACTGGGAATGTGTGCGATGAGTCGGGGGCGAATCCCTTCGTGAGTTGGACGACGAATAACTTCAATCTTGCTTCGGACAACAACGACGAGAACAGCCGTCTCGCCCTCGGCGCTCCGTTCACCGTGGATGTCAACGGAAACGCGTTCACGACAGACAGAGGAGCTTATCAGTACGCGGGGGCAGGAGCTGGTCCGAATCCTCCCTCGGGTCTGACGGCCATTGTTCAGTGATTGAGAGAGGGATTGTTTGACCATGCGATCCAAGGCAGCTCTCTTGCTTCTTTGGGTGGCGATAAGCGAACAATCCCTCGCTTCTTTGGGCTCGATCTTCCGCGCGTCAGGCTCCAACCAGACCCCTGGCACCCGCAGGCCAGTGGAAGATGTTGCATAATCAATTTCTATCAATTTCTAAGGTGCGATGATACGGTTTAAGACGCCGTAGACGTTGACACCAGAACGTTATGCAACCCAAAAACTTTCAATTTGGAGGTGGCGCGGCAGGCACCGTATTGCATCCGCTCGTGGCGGGCGGGATGGTTATCGCCATCGTGCTGATTCTGCTTCTTCCGCGCAATAAGGCGATCACACCGTTTCTCGTTGCTTTCTTGACAATCCCGCTTGGACAGGTACTGGTGGTCGGAAACGTGCACCTTCTGATGCACCAAGTCCTGATCTTGACCGTGTTGGCCCGGATGGCCGCGTTCCGCGGGAAGGGGAGGTTTGCCGGGGGATTCAATACCCTCGATGTGCTAGTTGTGCTCTGGTCTTTATCAGCCTTCATTATCTTTTCTCTCGCCTGGATGCAGGTGCAAGCAGTAATCAAGAGTGCGGGGGATTTGGTTGTAAGTCTGGGTGGCTACTTGGCGGTGAGATTCTTGATTCCCGACCGCGCGACCGTTCAACGCTCGATCAAGGCACTGGCCGTAGTTTGCGTCATCCAGGGTGCCTTCATGGTCAGCGAACAGTTCACGTATGTGAATGTGTTCAGCACCTTCGGTGCAAACCCGCCCACGCTCAGAGAGGGACACATTCGGGCGGAAGGAGCGATGGGTAATCTCTGGGGCGGCGCGCTGGCCGGCATTCTGATCCCCTTGTTTGTCGGGCTGTGGTCGGAAGGAAGATCGTTCCGGATAGCCGCGTGCGCGGGACTTGCCGGCGCGACTGCGATGGTGTTCGCGACCTACGCAAGCACTTCGTGGCTGGCCTATGGCTCGAGCCTCTTGGCGCTCGGCTTTTGGCCTCTGCGCCGGCGGATGCGACTGGCTCGCTGGGGGCTTATAGGAATCTTAGTGGGATTACATTTGGTCATGCATGGGCCGGTTTGGTCCCTGATCGAGAAGATTGATCTGACGGGTGGCTCATCCAGTTACCATCGCTACATGCTTGTGGATAATTGCATTCGTCATTTCGCTGACTGGTGGCTGCTTGGGTCGAAAACCTACGGCGACTGGGGATTTGTGATGTTTGATGTTTGCAACCAGTTTATCCTGACCGGTTTGAGGGGTGGTCTCCTGACCTTGCTGATCTATATTGGAATTTATAAGGAGAGCTTTGGCGCGATCGGGATCGCAAGGAAGCGTGTGCAGGGAGATCGCAAACAGGAATGGTTTTTCTGGTGCATCGCTTCCGCCCTGTTCACTACGGTCGTAGCATCCTTTGGAATTTATTTTTCGGTTCACTTGTTTGTGTGTTTCGCGTCGCTGCTCGCGGGCATTTCTGTGGCAACCCTTGAAGGGAGGCGAGCTAGGGTCCGAGCGCAGCCGGTCCCCGCCGAACTGCAGTCCGCGTCCTACGAAAAGACGACTGATGTGCTGTTCGACAAGATGAGAGAAGCAAGCCGGTACCAACCTTTTTGAAGCGCGCTAGGGTGCATCTTAGACTAAGAAACGATCCTGGTCAGGCCATAGCGGCACGATGTTCCCATACAAATCTTGAGACGAAAGTCTTGATCTAAGGATGCTAATGCATTTGTCTTCGCCATCAAATTCTGGGGTCGATCAGGCTACGCGGCGGGACGAGCTAGCCACGTCCGAAAGCTGCATCACAACGTGCCCATTGTGCGGTCGTTCTGGGGCAAAAAAATGGCTCGGGGCACGGGACAGATTTCACGGGCGGCCGGAGCGTTACTTGCTTTTTCGTTGCTCGGGTTGCTCGCTCGTGTGGTTGAGCAATGCTCCTCTTCCGGAGGAAATGCATCGTCACTATACCGACTCTTACCACCGGCTCATTTCCCAGGCGGGGGAAACTTCCCCTCATCGCTGGGAGGCTCACGGGAAGAAACTAACTCAGTACAGGCAGAGTGGTGCTGTCCTTGATCTGGGCTGCAGCTCGGGAGCCTTCCTCGAGTCTCTAAAGGGCGAATCGTGGGAGCGATACGGAATCGAGATGTCCGCCGAGTGTGCGAGACGAGCCGAGGCCAGAACCGGGGCCCATGTTTTTGTGGGAGATATTACGGACGCACCTTTCCCTGCTGAATCTTTCGATGTCATCACCTGTTTTGACGTGCTCGAGCACCTCTACGAGCCTCGACGGGTCTTGGCTAAAGTGCGCGAATGGCTGAGGCCAGGCGGCATCTTCTACGTTCAGGTGCCCAACATAGACTCGGCCGAGGGGAGGGTTTTCGGGACTTACTGGCATGGTCTAGAGCTACCGCGCCATCTTTTCCACTACTCGCCCGCATCTCTCAAATATCTTGCCGAGTCGGCTGGACTGCGTGGCGTATCGCTCGAAACACGCCGGAATCCTGCCGTCGGCACTAGCCTACGCTACGTTTGGGATGATGTTTTCGGCGCGATGGGGATCCGGCGAACACCCGTGGCATACCGAGGAGAGGCTAGTATTCCCTGGAGGGCGGCGCGAAAGGTGGTACGCATGACCTTTTTGCGCGGTCTGCTTGCGATGGCCCCTGTGGTGGGCGGAGGGGAGTCCATCCATGCGATTTTTCAGAAGGAAAAGGCTTCTGACTGACAAATATGCTTAGGTCCTCACATCATATCTACGCCGGCGTCGCAGACCATGAGGAGTTTGTTTCTCGGGTTCTGACGAAACTGTACAGTTTCTGGGTGGGCGTAACCTACCCGTTTGCGGGCGCGGGACGCAAGCTGTCACTGCACTATGCGAGTGAGATTTCGCGAAGTCTCGCGCCGTACATTCGGCTGGGGAATCGCGTCGAGATCGGGAAGCACACCTGGTTTCACACGTGGTCCAAACTCGA
>DATNLE010000317.1:0-2737 GCA_035603035.1 Candidatus Acidiferrales bacterium
GAACTCTGTGACGATTGCCGCTGTTCCATCTGCTTATTCTGGCTGGCGTGCTGTTGCTCGAGCTGTTGCGTTTGCTGAGAATGACGCTGTTCCATCTGTTGTATTTGTTTATCACTGTAGTTTTTCTGGGTGGCTTGTTGGTGTTCTTCTTCTTGTTTCTGCTCGAGCGTTTCGTGATCCTGCGTTTGCCGGGCAGATAGTTCGTTCAGTTGCTGCTGAAAACTCTTGTCGGTTGCGGCGTTGCCGGTGTTCGGCGTCGTGAAGTCGTGAGACCGCAATTCACTCGCGTGATTGATGGCCGGAGGAGCCTTGTATTCCCCGCCCGCTTGTTTAGCAGCTACAAAGCCAGTCGTGAACTCGCCCGGTTTCGCGGTAGCGGCGATGGGCGGTTTGCCTTGGTTGGCAGAGGCGAACAGCGCGGGATTATTGCGAGCCGCCTGCATGTGTTGCGTTTGCGCCGCGACTGGACCCACATGCTGCTCTTTGGCGAAAGCCTCTTGCTCCGGCGTTGGACGCGCTTCCACCCCGCCGCTACCTCCGTTGTAGCTGACGTGATTTGCAGACGCATTGCTCACCGGTGCGCTATAGGTGCTGTGAATTACGGCAGCGTTCACGTTATTCACGGAAGTGTTGTACACGAAGCGGTTCCCTTCCCAACGCCCGCCTTCATATCCAACGCCGCCGTAACCGTAGCCGTAATTGATGCCGCCGTAGTAGCCCACGGTCGGCCCCCAATATCCTTGGTTAAAATAGAACGCGTTGCCGCCCCAGCCCCAATAACCTGGGGTCCACAGGAAGCCAGGTTGAGGAGGGTAGACCCACGTGCCCGGCACCCAGTAGTAGTCGTTAGCGGCGTAGTCGTAGCCCCAGTAACCGGGCGCCCACAGGTAGCCTTCGGAAGCAAGGATCGGCTGCTCGTATATGGGAAGCAGCGGAGAGCCAAAGCCCACCGAAATGCCAATTTGAGCGAATGCACCGTGGCAGAAAGCCAGCAACACAAACCCAAACAACATCAAGCGAACAACAATCCCAGTACGCATTGTGTTCCTCCCCCTGCTCATATTGCCTTGGACAAAACTCGCGATAAGGTTTTGTCTCTCGGAACCTAAGGGAAAATGCGGCATGCACCAGGGTAATGCCGTTCGCCTCTAAACGTATCTATCACTTCAGCCCGTAGCCTACAATCGAATTCAATTTCGCAACGCACCTGTCCCTGTAGCGCCGCCTTTTTATCCTGAGGGTACTAGCGAAGGGCAGGCGGTCCCGCCTCGCCTTCTTCTTACTTTGTCATCCCGAGCGAGGCTGCTTTTCGGGGCCGCCCAGGTCGACGGCTAGTCGAGCCTGGGGCAGAGGCCACGAAGTGGCCGGAATACGTTGGCCGACGAGGGACCTGCTGTTTCCTTTTTTGCCACGCATTCAAGGTTAGGTATTCGTCTTTGTGGGTCGCGGGTTCACCCGCGACATAAAGCCTCAAAGAACCGTCATTTCCTTTCGGCGGAATTTTCGCCGAGCCGTTCCGTTTGTCACGCTACGCTTCCCTTTCGAGGCCGGGAAGGCCAATCCTCAGCCAAGAGAATTCCCTCTCGTTCCTCTACCGGTTTACCCTGACAAGGGAAGGGTTGCTTGCACTGAGCCGGGCGAATGTGCGCCGCCTCATCCGCGCAAGCCTTCGCCTCGTTCCCGGCGCTCTTTTAGCACGTCCCGACGAGCGATCAGAACGAGAAAAGTTCCAATTAGGAAGATTATTCCCCAAATCTGTCCAAGAACCCTTTTCTGATGCTCAACGAAGTCACCCTTCTCGTCGAGACTCCGCCAGTGCTCTGACAATTCGCCGTAACTAGCCGTACCTCTCCAAGGCTCGTCACGCAGAATCTTGTTACCGATAGCTCCCTCATAGGTCCATAGATCGTCCAGTTTTTCCCTTAATACAAATATCTGGGCGCTGAGCGCCATGTCTTTTGCAGGATCGCTAAAAAATATCTGCCACGCCGAAGAAATAAGCAGAAGCGCCAATCCGACGACTTCGACGTTGTGCCTCCTCTTTCTAATTAGCTTTTTCATCTCGATTTCTCTTCTCGGTTTCTCCGTGTTTCAAGCTGGCCGCGGTATTGCCTTGTCGATCGCGGATCCCTGTCCGAGTGCCTTGCCGATGGCAGGCTCTCGGGAAGGCCGCACATAGCAGCAAATCCCGAAGTTATCGCTTCGCCCTTGTAGCGGCCGCCTTCAGGCGGGCGTGGTTTTCTTTCGCCGTTGCAGTGTACGTTTTTTCCGTCATCCCCATGAGATTCCGACATCAAAGGCGCCGACCTAAAGGTCGCCGCCACATAATCGGTTCGTTCGCATCGCCTGAGCCTTTGCACCCTAGCACACCCTTCCACATCACACCGTCGTTCCTTCAAGCCACTAACCAAGCTCTTTGGTGCCGTCTGCATCGTTTTGCGAAGCATGCGAGCTTGACGTCCCTGCATTTCATCACTTTTTGCTCACCCTCGCCCCCCGCAAATCCGCGGACCCTCGTGTGTCTCAAGAAAATAGCTCCAATTCTTTCTTGCTCTTACCGCTCTGCGTACTTTCCACAATAGAAATCAAATTCCAAATCTGCTAGCGTCAGTCGGGGTATTTTTCCGCCCCGAGGAGGAAGTGGCTGTGGACGAGGAGCAGAAACTGGACGACAGCGCTGTACGTCTGAGCGCCAGCCCCTTCCTTGCCCGCTATGAGAGCTTTCGGTATATTGAAA
>DATNLE010000322.1:0-3131 GCA_035603035.1 Candidatus Acidiferrales bacterium
GTCAACCAAGGTCTTGGGTTCGCGCCTAGCGCCAAGATCAGCTACGACTTCACGCGGGTCGTGAGTGGAGGCATCGAGTGGTATGCGGACTATGGCGCCATCGGCAACATTTCTCCGGTGCACAAGCAGCAGCAACAGCTCTTCCTCGTCACCGACCTCAACGTGTCTCCGGTGTGGGAGATCAATATAGGCGTGGGCGTTGGGGCCACCTCGGCCACCGACCACCTGATCGTGAAGGCCATCCTCGGCCGCCGCTTCGACTGGGGCCGTCACTCCCTGATTGACTAGCAGCTCCACAGGCAGTGTGCCGGCCCTGGCGCCGATCGCGGGCCCGGGCGGGACTTGCGCATCGCGATGCACCGCTAGATACTTTGCTAGACAAAGTCTGGAGCCGTGATTGCCCAGTGATTCCGCGAAAATAAAGGCCACTGATAACCCCACGGGCGGCGACGCACTCAATAGCGCGAATCCCGGGTTGCGCAGGATACGTCCGACTTACTTGATTGGACCCGTATTCGTCCTGGCCGCTCTGATAATACCGAGCGCTATCGCACTTTTTGACGTTACTCCGCTCAGCCATCGGATAAATGGACAAGCGGATCCAATCCACAGAGACTTCTTTGTCCTACAACACACGCTGCTGATCGCTGGGCTATCCGTGGGCGTGGTGAGTTGCGCACTTGCAACGTATCAATGGTCCGTGCCCCGGCGCCTGCTGCATCTATTTCTTTTCTGTATTCTGTTGGAACTCTTTTATCGGTTTGCCTATGGTGGTGGGGTCACCTCAGGGGTACTGCTTTCAGTGCCCGAAACGAGCGGAGGAGAGACTGGCGAGTTGCTCGCCGGTCACCCAATCCTGACAACCAGCCTCATTCTGGTGGCGTTGCTGGCGATTTATGCCCTGATAGTGTCTTGGCGGGCGCCTCTGGGATTTTCCCTGAAGCTCTGCGCCGGGGTGGGCGCCGCCTCGATCGCTATGATTTTTGCATCCCTTGCCATCGGCAAATACCAATTCGGCGACACCCGGTTACTCAAGCTCGTCGTTCTCTCGGAGGTGCAAGACACCTTTCCTTTCGACATCGCTACCGCCATCGCTGCAGTCGCGAATGGTTTGATCGACACGCGTCGGCTCGCGTCGACTCGCGCGCGCTTCGAATTTCCAAACGTTTACATGATGAATGCGGCATCGCGTCGTGCCGCCGCGGAGATCTATGTGGTTGTCGTCGGAGAGACATCACGTCGCGAGAATTGGTCTCTTTTCGGATATTCGCGGGGCACCACGCCGCGCCTCGACGCCATGAGAGGTGATTTGTTTCTTTTCAATCGCGCGACCTCCAATGCGACCAATACGATCCTGAGTGTGCCCTTGGCGTTGACCCGTGCGGCCCCGGCCACGCGTAGTGTCGCCCGCTCCGAAAAATCCATCATTACACTCTTGAAACAGGCGGGCTTTGCAACCTATTGGATTTCAAATCAGGCGCGATCGGACGCGCTGGACAATCCAATTTCTCAGATTGCCCGCGAAGCAGACCATGTGTCCTTTCCCCAGGATATGCAGCCTAGCGAGCGCAGCGGTGGCTTCGATTCAAATCTTCAACTGAGGCTGAATGAGACCCTGGCTCGATTAACCGGCAATGCGAAGGCGGTTATTTTCCTTCACATGGAAGGCAGCCATTTTGGCTACAAAGAAAGATACCCCGCAAGTTTTTCGCACTTTCGAGCCGGGCAGGACGCCCCCAGAGTTCTTCCCGAAAGGGAAATGCGCCTCCTCGACGAGTACGACAATAGCGTGTACTTCACTGACTCCAATATTCGCGAAATCATTGACAGGCTGGCACTTTGCCGCTGCAAGGCAGGGTTGGTCTTCTTCTCCGATCACGGAGAGCGACTGTTTGATCATGGTTTGACAGACAGCGATTTTGGACATGGTTTTCCGACGGTCTCCCGGCAGGAAATCGAGGTTCCGTTTTTCATGTGGCTGTCGAGCGCCTACCAAGAGGCAAATCCTTTGCTGGTGGCGCGCCTCAAAGCGAACACGCATTCGGCCGTGGAATTGCACAGCGTATTTGAGACGATTGTCGATCTGACAAGTGTTCATTATGAAAGTCGCGCCGACTCATTGAGCCTGTTCTCCGCCAACTTGCAATCGCCGGGTAAGCTCGAGGTGCTCAATACGAACGAAGAGACTCTGTCACTATCTGTGCCAGCCGGTGAGGGCTTAGAATGACGCCAAGGCGCTTTACAAAGTTGAAGGGCCGGCAACTCAATTAAGTCACCACCCAAAGAGCAGTCAGCGTGAAGCAAGCATTACCCGATTCGTGTTTGGACCAACTGTTCCGCAACGCGCGCACTTACAACGGCTGGACTGACCGTGCCGTTGATGACAAATTACTCAACCAACTGTACGAGCTGCTGAAGCTCGGGCCCACATCCGCGAACTCATCCCCGGCGAGGTTCATTTGGATTCGCAGCAACGAAGGCAAAGCGAAGCTCTCGAACTTATCGTCTGCGAACAACAAACCGAAAATTCTGGCGGCGCCTTGCACTGTCATCGTCGGCTATGACTTGGATTTCGCGGATTGGCTGCCTAAGCTCTTCCCGGCGCGTGGCGAGATGTTGAAGACGACGTACAAGGAGCCGGGGCTGGCCGAGGTCACAGGATTTCGCAATAGCTCCTTACAGGGCGCCTATCTGATACTCGCGGCGCGCGCTCTCGGATTGGATTGCGGCCCCATGTCCGGATTCGACAACGCTGGAGTCGACCGCGAGTTCTTTTTCGGCACCAACATCAAATCCAATTTCATTTGCAGCTTAGGCTATGGCGATCCCGCCTCCGTGTTCCCGCGCAATCCGCGGCTCAGTTTCGAGGAGGCGGGACGGTTCGCGTGAGTGCTCTGCGCAACCATGGAGCCATGCTTTCAAACACGCCATCACGGCGCACCAAGGCGTGAAACAAAGCGGCGCCAAAATGGGCGATGAACGTGGCAAACAGCAAGAAAGCAAGAACAGTGTGGAGTTGGCGCAGCGCCGAGTACAAAGAGAGGTTGTACGGCAGTATCGGTGGCAATTGCAGGGCGCCAAATACGACGATTGGGTAGCGAGCCGCCGAGAGCATTCCCCAACCAACCAGC
>DATNLE010000132.1:0-2577 GCA_035603035.1 Candidatus Acidiferrales bacterium
CGACAATTGGCGCTGGGGCTTGAACTACCGCTTCGAGGAAATCAGCGAGGAATTCTCCTCGTTCGCTCAGGTGGGCAAGCTATTCGTCGACTACGATCACACCACCCCTAAGCATCTGATCGTCACCAATGTCGGGTGGGCGCGCGGCAGATGGGAAATCGATGGCTACGCGCGCTACCAGTCCGCCACGGCGGGGCTGCTACCCGCGGCGGGCGGCGATGGCACGATGCTTGTGCCGGTAGCTGAATATGTCGCCATCGACGCGCGAGTGGCCTATCAATTCGATAAACAGTGGACTTTCGCCGCGAGTGGCCAAGACCTCGCCCATGCGCAACAGCGCCAGACGACAGGCCCGAATGTTGAGCGACAGTTGATGGGCTCGGTAACCTTCAATTTTTGAGCCGATCCAGGTGAAGCAGCTGAAAGCACCGCAGAATTTGCAGGAATGGCCCACCGACGCCGCAGTCAGGGCGCGCTCTCCTTATTCGATTATTTGGATGTTTGCCGCAATCGTTCTCAGTTTGCTCATTTTGGCCAATTTCAGCTTTGGAGTGCTGTCGTCGGTGCGAGCGTATGTCGGCGGCGAGAGTCGATGGTCGAAAGCCCAGAAAGACGCTGTCTTCCACTTGCAGAAGTACGCCATCACCCGCGCTCCGGAGGATTTGCAGCGATTCCGCGAAAACATCAGCGTACCCTTGGGAGACCACGCGGCGCGGCTGGAGATGAACAACAGTCGTCCGGACTTTCAGAAGGTGCGCCAGGGGTTCATTCAGGGCGGCAACAACGCCGATGACATTGACGGCATGTTCAGTTTATATCGCAGATTCGGGCGGGTCAGGTTTATGCGGCAGGCAATTCAAGCCTGGGAATCCGCCGATCGCTACATCATTCAACTCGATGAGGCTGCGAGGTCCTTACAGCGTGAGATCGAGTCTCCTTCACCGCACCCGAAGGACATTCAAGCCGCCCTGGACGAGGTTTCCCTGATAAACGAAGAACTCACGCCCATCGAAAACCAATTCGTCGAGGCATTGAGCGAGGCGTCGCGTACGGCTTACTCATTGCTTCGGGCAATCCTGTTCGCAGCTACTCCCGTGCTATTGATTCTTGGAACCGTCTTATCGCTGCGAATACTTCAACAAAGAAAGCGTGCGGATGACCGCGTTCATCACATCGCGTTTCATGACGATCTCACCTCACTTCCGAATCGATTGATGCTGGCGCAGAGACTGGACCAAGCATTGAGCCGTCACCGTCGCGCATCGATGAAACTCGCGATTCTGTATATGAATCTCGACCGTTTCAAGGTGATCAATGACTCGTTGGGGCACGAAGCCGGGGATGTTCTCCTGCGCCAGGTCGCGGACCGATTGCGCGCCCAGTCCCGGGAAGGGGATACCGTGGCGCGCGTGGGGGGTGATGAGTTTGTAGTATTGATGGAAAACTGTTGGAATTCAGCGGATATCGCCGCTTGCGCCGAGCGTTTCGTGGAGCAATTGAGCGCCCCGTATCAATTGGATCAAAAGAATTGTCATGTCACATTGAGCATTGGTATCAGTATTTTCCCCGCTGACGGCAGCGACTCGCAATCGCTCCTCAAGGCTGCAGATGTGGCGATGTATCGAGCCAAGGAAACGGGCCGTAATAACTATCAGTTTTATTTGCCCACGATGAACGTGCACACACTCGAACGATTGGAACTGGAGTCGGATCTGCGTCACGCCTTGGAACGAGGCGAATTCTTTCTTCATTATCAGCCAAAGGTGGAAATCGCGAGCGGTTTGATTACCGGAGTCGAAGCGCTATTGCGATGGAAGCACCCGGTTCGTGGCCTCGTCCCGCCATTGGAATTTATTCCACTGGCCGAGGAAACCGGGCTGATCGTACCCATCGGAGAATGGGTACTCGCGACTGCGTGCGCACGAACCAATTGTTGGCAAGGCCGCGGGCTGCCAAAACTGAGCGTTGCCGTGAACTTATCGGCGCGTCAGTTTGCGGATTCAATGCTGCTTGAAAAGTTGACGCAAATCATTCAGGACAGTGGTCTCGATCCTGCACATCTGGAGTTGGAAATTACCGAGAGCGTGGTCATGGCGAATGGCGAATGCGCGGTGACCGTACTCGATAAATTGAAGTCCATCGGCGTTCAGATCGCTATAGATGACTTCGGAACGGGCTATTCATCGCTCGCATACCTCAAGCGCTTTCCAATCGACACCCTCAAGGTCGACAGGTCATTCATTCGGGATATTCCCACCGACTCCGGTGATATGAAAATCACTCGGGCGATCATTGCAATGGCACACGGCTTGCGACTCAAGGTCGTGGCGGAGGGGGTGGAAACCGCTGAGCAGCTGCAGTTTCTCCGCAGCCTGTCTTGTGACGCAGTCCAAGGATATTTCCTCTACCGGCCGCTACGGGAGGATGAAGTTGCGGACGCCCTCAGACTCAATCGGCTAACCTGCGCGAGAACTCCCAGCAGCGATTTAGACCGAGCAATCCTCGAGAGCGCGTGAAGATGTGGCCAGTCTTGACCGGATTTACTTTCCAGGTGTAGATGCCCGGGTATAATCTCTG
>DATNLE010000347.1:0-23540 GCA_035603035.1 Candidatus Acidiferrales bacterium
CGGCACCGCCGCCACAATTTCCCATTGCGTGATCTCATCCACGGCATTGATGTGGTAGACGCCGTTGGCATGTTCGGCGTCACCTTGGTGCACCGTATCCACCCGCAGATACCCGGGTCGCCCTCCCGGATTCGGACGGCGGCGCTCGCCAATGGCCACTGGGCTGGGCCGCGTTTTCTGGTAATTCTTGAGGCGATAATGCGGGGTGCGGCGTAGGTTGTACAGATGCCCGTTGGAGATGGCGGCCAAGCGCTGGAACTCGAGCTTGCCGTAGTGGCCCAATTCGCGCTCGAAAATGCGTCGGGTAGCGGGACCGCTCAAGGTCTGGTGCGCTTCATCGACCTGCGCCAGTAACTCGATATCCGCTCTCGTATAGCGCGTGAGAAAACGATGGCGGTGACTGGTTTTGATCCGCACCCGCCCCGTGGAGAGGTAGCGGCCCACCAAGCGCGTCAGTTGCGCCCGGCTCAGCCCCGTCATCTTGCCCAGGTACCGCCGGAGCAAGCCGCGCGCTCGCCGTCCCTGCCCCATGTACTCCTGTTGGCATAACAACTGCTCACCCAACCGTAAATCTCTTCCCGTTGGCTGGCCTCGAACCAGTACTTCTTTCGCGGCCAAAAGAAACTGCTCAATCTGCTGCAAGCTTAATTTTTTCTGTTTCGTGCGCGCTGATCATCCATCTTCAGCATGCCTTATCCTTCAGGCTCATCTTGTATTGGAAAAGACTAACGTTTGACTTCAGCGCAGTTCGGGGCTACGCTCTCTAGCCAAAGGGGCGCTCTGCGCGGCGCTTGGGGGGATTCCTGGCGGAAACGAACTCTAACGATGGGGTCACGGAACTACTTGTCCGCTGGAACCAAGGGGATTTAAAAGCGCGAGACTCCCTCATTCCTCTTGTCTATGAGGAACTTCGGCGGGTAGCGCAGAAGAATCTCTCGGGGCAGCGCGGTGATCATACTTTGCAGGCGACGGCCCTGGTTCATGAAGCCTATCTTCGTCTGGTAAAACGCAAGACGGCAAACTGGCAAGGCCGAGTTCATTTCTTTGCTCTGGCGGCACAGATGATGCGGCAAATCCTCGTGGATCATGCACGCATGCGCAATGCCGCGAAACGAGGAGGCGGAACATTCACATTGCTGCTGGAGGACGACGTGATGGGGGCGGCAGGAATCAACCTGGACCTGATCAGTCTCGACAAAGCCATGAAATGCCTGGCTTCCTTAGACGCACGTCAATCGCAGATCGTCGAACTACGCTTTTTCGGTGGACTCTCGATTGAGGAAGCCGCGCGGGTCGTCGACGTCTCGCCCGCGACCGCAAAACGCGACTGGGCTACAGCGCGGGTTTGGCTCCATCACGCGATGGAAAGCGATGCCGAAGCATGACACCATCGCGACACCCTCAACGTCCGCGCCCTGTCACTTCTATGCGATGGCCGCACAGATGATGCGACAAATTCTGATTGACCAAGCTCGCAAGGGCGCCATCGTCTCATGACCTCCGAACGCTGGCAACAGATCAAGAGCGTGCTGGCGGAGGCTCTGGAAGAACTGCCAGCTAATCGCTCCGCCTATTTAGACCAGTCCTGTGCCGGCGACGAAGATCTCCGCCGCGAAGTAGAGCTCTGGCTCGGACGTGAGCGGGAACTCGATCCGCGATTCTTAAACGGAACCGCTCTTCCTAGAGCGGCCGCCAGTGCCTTAACGGCCGGAAGTATTGCCTGGGTCGGACGCCGGATTGGCGCTTACAAGACAACCGAGTTGGTCGGCGTCGGGGGAATGGGTGAGGTGTATCGCGCCCTTCGTGCTGACGACCAGTACCGCAAGGAAGTGGCTCTCAAAGTTGTGCGCGCCGGACAGGATTCCAGCGTGATTCTGGCGCGCTTCCGGCATGAACGACAAATTCTGGCCAGCCTCGAGCACCCGAACATCGCTCGCCTGCTCGATGGGGGGACCACTGAAGAAGGCACTCCATACCTGGTCATGGAGCTGATTGAGGGCCAGCCGATTGGACAATACTGCGATTCCCACAAGCTCTCCGTCTCCGAAAGGCTGGCGCTGTTCACGCAGGTGTGTGCCGCCGTTCAGTATGCTCATCAGCGGCTGATCATTCACCGCGACATCAAACCGAGCAACATATTAGTCACTCCGGAAGGCGTGCCGAAGCTCCTCGACTTCGGCATCGCCAAGGTACTCGGTACCGATCTGCAGTCGCAATCGGCCGAAACTCTTACAGTATTCCGGGCTCTTACTCCCGGCTACGCCAGCCCTGAGCAGATCAAAGGTGAGCCCGTAACGACAGCGAGTGACGTGTACTCGCTGGGGGTTGTGCTCTACGAGTTGCTAACGGCGCGAAGTCCCTACGCCGCTACCACTGGAGCGCCACAAGAATTCCTGCGGCAGATATGTGACCTTGAGCCCGAAAAGCCCAGCGTGGCAGTGACTGACAAGCATTCGTCGAATGCGAATGCCGGCCGACTCACGATCGAGGACGTGAGTGCAGCGCGCAACACTTCGCCTCTCAAGCTGCGTAAACAGCTCCAGCGCGATCTCGACAACATCGTTCTTATGGCGCTGCGCAAAGAACCCTTGCGCCGTTATTCCTCGGTGGAACAGTTTGCCGAAGACATTCGACGTAATCTTGCCAAGCTCCCGGTGGTTGCGCAGAGGAACACAGCTCGTTACCGGGCATCCAAGTTCGTTGCGCGGCACCGAAGTGGCGTACTGGCGGCGGTGACACTTGCCGTGGCTTTGGTTGCAGCCCTCATGATCACGATGCGAGAGGCCCAGCTCGCAAACCGGCGCTTCAACGATGTTCGCGGTCTGGCTAATTCCCTCATCTTTGATGTGCACGACTCGATCAAGGATCTGCCGGGATCGACGCCAGCTAGAAAATTAATCGTCGACCGCGCGCTTCAATATCTGAATGTACTGGCCCAGGAATCGAGTGGTGACGTGGGACTGCAGCGGGAACTGGCAGCGGCTTACGAGAGAGTAGGAGCCGTGCAGGGTGATTATACTGAAAACAATTTAGGCGATTCGCAGGGCTCGCTCGCCAGCTATCAAAAGGCGCTCGATATCCGCAAACAGATCGATGCCGGCTCCAGAGACTGGAACGACCACCTGGCGCTAGCGCAGAATTATCGTCTGGTCGGCCATCAGCAATGGGCCAATGGCGATCTGCATGGGGCGCGCGAACACATCGATCGCGCGATTACAATCAGCGAGAATCTCAGCCATGCGCAGCCCGAGAACTCGAAAATTCTCTCCGAACTGGGTTTCGACTACGGGGCATCAGCAAGGCTGGGCTATCCAGAGGATCACTCGGCGCGCCAGAAGATCGTCGATGATTATCGCCGGGCTTTAGCAGCAGATGAAATCCTACTCAAGCTCAAGCCAGACGACGTTTCCGTGCTGCGCGCCTACGCTTTAGACTTGGGTGGCGTTGGCTTTTTTCTGGAAAGTTCAGATCCACTAGTGGGTCTCGCTAGCTTCGAAAAAGCGCTGGACATCGATCGCAAAGTGTCACAGCTTTCTGGGGAACCCCGCGATCAGCGTAGAGTGGCAATTGATTACGGTTCGATCGGCAGCGTCTATGACGATGTCGGTGACTATACACGTGCGGCCGACTATGACATGAAGGACCTGGTAATTTTCCAAGACCTGACGCGAGCGGATCCTAAAAACGCCTTGCTGCGGCGCGGACTCGCAATCGCATACAACAACACCGCCGCCGCGTCTGTGAGAGAGGGCAAGATTGAGTTGGCTCTCGAGTATTCGAACAAAAGTGTGGACATCATGCGGGCGCTTGTGGCATCCGAACCGCAGAGGGCCTACCAGCAGGGTAAATTTGCAGGCACGCTGGTCACCCGCGGCACGATCCTGATCGCTGCGAATCGGCCAGAGGGGGCCATCGCCGACTTTGAGCGCGCGCGGTCCCTCTATGAGTCTCGTAATATGGAAGGGACGACGTACAAACGTACCAATGTAGCAGCGTGCGACGTCAAGATAGGAGAGGCGGTTGCTCGGACGCAGAATGATCAGGCGGCCGCTGACTCTTATCAGAAGGCTCTCATGATCGTTGAGCCTTTGATCTCGGCGGAGGACGCTGATCTTGACGCGCTTTATGTGGCTGCCGATGCATATTCGGGGCTGGGCGACATCAGCATGAGGAAAGCTCGGCGAAAGGGTCAAACGACTGACCGACAGAAATCAAACTGGGTCGAAGCCCGATCCTACTACCAATTAAGTTTGAACGCCTGGCACCGTTTCGAACATCCCAATCACACTGCTCCCAACAGCTTCCAGGTGGGCGATCCTGTCACTGCCAAGAAAAAATTGGAAGCGGTCGAAAACGGTCTTGCGTCCTTGCATTAGACAAGGGTCTGCTGGATGAGGGTGCCGAGGGCAGACCAGTTCCCCGCCGTTCCGGCCTAATCGTGAAATCCGTAACAGTTGGCCCGAAGCCCTTGAGCCCTTTCTCCTCATTCTTCCGTTCTTATAAATAGCGAGAAGTTTCTGCCCGAGAATTCGCTCCGACTCGCCACTGGAGATATCAACATGAACCGAAGCGCCCACTTTCTGTTGTTCGCGTCGTTATGCCTGGGCTTCCCGAATGTTCCATCCCTCGCTGCCCAGCAGTCCAATGAGGATGCCAGGGCTTCCATCCCGCACTTGATCCGGTTCAATGGAGTGCTGAAAGATGGCGAGGGAAAGCCCGCGCAAGGGACCGTTGGGGTCACGTTCGCCTTTTATAAGGACCAGCAGGGTGGGGCACCTCTTTGGATGGAAACGCAGGACGTCACACCCGACGCTACTGGCCGCTATTCCGTCATGCTGGGGGCGACGAAGAGCGACGGCCTGCCCGAGCAACTATTCATCTCGAAAGAAGCGCGGTGGCTGAGCGTGGAGCCCCAAAATCTGCCCGCTCCTGCCCGGGTGTTATTGCTGAGTGTGCCCTACGCGTTAAAGGCGGCGGATGCGGAGACCGTCGGAGGACTGCCGCCTTCGGCGTTTGTGCTGGCCGGGCCGGCGTCGGCGGGTCAGGGACACGCTTCTAGTGCCGCAGTTTCTTCAGCGGCGACGCCGTCGTCCAATCCAGCCGTCACGGGTGCGGGCAAGGCCAACACGGTCCCACTGTGGGATTCCGCCAGCGACATCGTCAGCTCGGCCATCTCGCAAACCGGCACCGGAACCACCGCCAGGATCGGCATCAATAACGCAGCGCCTCTTGTGCCTCTGGACGTGAAGGGTGCAACCACCATCCGCGGCCTTCTGACTCTGCCCCCGACCGCCAACGCCACCGCGGCCGCTGGCAAGACCTCGCAAACCCTGAACCTGTCGGGCGCAGCCTTTAACAGCGCGACGGCGGGGTCGGTGAATCAGACGTTTCGCCTGCAGACCGAGCCCACCAGCAACAACACCGCAAGTCCCAGTGGAAAACTGAGTCTGCTTTATTATGCGGGCGCAAACGCCGCGACCGAAACCGGACTGAGCATTGCCAGCAATGGCCAGATCACTTTCGCTCCGGGACAAACATTTCCCGGCGCCGGTGGAGGAAGCATCACCGGCGTGACCGCCGGCACGGCACTCACCGGCGGAGGAACCACCGGCAACGTCACGCTGAATCTGGACACGACGAAAGTCCCGCAGCTCGGTGCCGCCAACATCTTTACCAACAATCAAACAATCACCGGAAATCTCAACACCTCGGGAACAGTCACCAGTAGGACCCTGAACGCGACCTCCGCCTTCGACCTACAAGGATTGCCCTTCGCGTACGGGTCTTCCTCGACCAACCTTTTCGTTGGATTCGGCACCGGCAACCCCAGTGCCACCGGGACACTTAACGTCGGCGTCGGCTCCGGCGTGCTCTCCGTTCTTAGCTCGGGGATCGGCAACGTCGCGACTGGTTGGGATGTGCTCTCGGCTAATACCACCGGAAGTTCGAATACCGGAACCGGGCGCTTTGCCTTGCAGTTGAACACCACTGGCGAGTCCAATACTGCAACCGGCGAGCGCGCGCTGCAAAATACGACAATCGGGGGCGAGAACACTGCGATTGGCCTCGCCGCCCTGCTCAACAACACCACCGGCGCCGACAACACCGCTCTTGGCGTATTTGCCGGACCATACTCTGGAAACTCAAACCTGAGCAACACGACCGCCATTGGCGCCCATGCTACCGTAGGGGCAAATAATTCGCTGGTGCTGGGAAGTATCGCCGGACTCAACGGAGCGACTGCCGACACATTCGTGGGGATCGGCACGCCAACTCCGACGGCAAAGCTCGATGTGCGCGGCACCGCTAACTTCACCGGACTCATCACCTTTGCCGCTGGTCAAACCTTTCCAGGAGCAGGAACGATCACCGGTGTAACCGCTGGAACTGGCCTCACCGGAGGTGGCACCAGCGGCAACGTCCCGCTGAGCCTGGACACGACCAAAGTACCGCAACTGAGCACCGCAAATACGTTCACCGGAAACCAGACGGTGAATGCCAATCTCAGCGCGACCGGCGTCGTGTCCGCTGCCAGCTATCAGATCGGAAGCAACTTATTCGCCGCCGGAAACGCCACCACGAACAACGTCTATCTGGGCTTCGCCGGGAACCAGACCACCACCGGGTACGGGAACACTGGCACGGGCGGACAAGCACTGGTCGCCAATGCCGCGGGGGTAAACAATACCGCCACCGGACAAGCCGCACTCCCCCACAATACTTCCGGCACTGACAACGTGGCTATGGGCGTGGTCGCACTTGAATACAACACACAGGGTAACTACAACACGGCAAACGGCGTAGGTGCGCTGGCCTTCAATACTACGGGATCCAACAATACGGCTGTGGGTTATCTCGCGGGACCAGACGCCAACCATCCTAACCTCGTCAATGCTACCGCCATCGGCGCCAACGCAGTGGTCAGCGAGAGTAACGCGCTGGTTCTGGGACCGGCGGGGGTGAGTGTGGGCATCGGCACGGCAACCCCGGCTTATCCCCTGCACGTAAACGGAGTCATGCGCAGCGAACTCGGCCTCTCGTTAGGCGGGAATGCTCCTGTAGTGGTGGATGCTCCGGGTATCGTTGCAGGCCGCTTCACGATCCTGGCCAACGGGAATGTGGGCATTAACAAACCCAACCCAACTACTACCCTCGACGTGGCCGGAAATATCGACGCGTCCGGCGCCCTCATTGGAGGCAGCCTCAACGTGGGTGGCGGCGGCATTATCAACGGCGGACTCACAACCAGTGCAGGAATCACTACCGGTGCTGGCGTTAGCGTGGGGGGACCTCTGAGTACGTCGGGCGGTCTGACCATAAACGGCGACAGATCCATGAACGCTGCTCCCCACATGTACTTTGGCGGATTCTTTCCGGGCAATGTAGCGCCGGGCCAGGTCGGTGGATACGTTGTTCCAAGCAAAGACATTCAGATCACTCGAGTGACGCTCGGAGGTGGATTTCTGGGATTCAACTTCAGCGGAGGGTGTTCACCGACCGGCACAATTGGCGTTATCAACATCAGCGGCGGCCCTTTGAATTTAGTACCGGTATACCTACTCGATATCGCCCAAAACTCAGATCCTTCGTACAGAAGCGATTCCGGGCCGATTTCCGTTCCGGTAGCAGGCGGTACGCCGCTGGTGTTCGATGTTTGGGCAGGAGCCGCATGCGGACTGAATCCAGGTCCCAACAACCTCTACCTCAGCGTTGAGTATGTGATGCAATAGAACGTGGCGACTCTCGCAGCGAACGAACGTATTTCGGCGCTGGAATGCTTAGCTTTTCGTTGCGATGAGATTCAGCAACAGTTGACGCGCCGATATCAAGTGTTCTGCGGAAAACCTTTCGTGTATTCAAGCAGCTTGACGATGTCGTCAACGACATTGTCAAGCCGCGGCTAACGATGCGCCGGCTCTCGAAGGCGAATATCCATTCAACCAACTATTGCACTCGTTTGAGGTCCTGTATCCAATCCGTTTCCCACGTTTTTCCACCATCGGTTGATTCTGCCTGCTCCCAGTGACATGAGGCAGGTGTGATCTGGGACCATAGGAATCGCAGGCGGACTGGCTTCCCGCCTTCGGTATCGTCGGCATAAAACGTACCCACGCCATTGTGGAAACTGCCTCTCACGGGCGGATCCATCGGCGCCAGTGAAGTCCTGCTGTCCATCCACCAGATCGACCACTGTCCCGACTTTGCGTCGAACGATCGCGGAGCCACGCCGCGATAAGTACCGCCCGGAACCTCGAACACGTCGTCGTCGACATTAGCGTAGCCACCCATTAGGGGCTGGCTGAACAATGTCCCTTCGAATTCGATCCAATCGTGACTGTCGACGAGGCGCTTCTTCAGCTTTCGGTGATGAACTTGCCAGTGCCCCACTAAAAAATCGAAGTCATGCAGTCCGAGCGGTTCGCGATCTACATGACTCATCTCTTGTCCCAACCCGGGAGAGGACTGTGCCACAGTTAGCCCCGACGACGCCAGGCCTATCCCCAGGCACAAGATCCCAGCAATGCGCTGAGGTATTTTCACGTATGACTCCTCTTGGTACCGAAATTACTGCCGGCCCCAGTTTAGCGCATGGCTGAAGTAATCACGGTTACAAGGCTTTTCGCCAGTTAGCTGATGCCTTTGGGAGCAATAGCGATGCTTGACGATCACGCCCATGAGCCATTCTGGTTGAATTTTCCGTTCTTAGTAGTAAGGGAAAGAGCCGGCCGCCGGTGACAGCCCAACCGAATTTCCAGAAAACGAGAGGACCGATTATGACGATCCCGTCTATCTACCCAGTAAAAATCTGCACAGTAAGAGACTTTAAGGGTGTGGGCAGAGATGCCTTGGGAGTACTCCTGCTGTGTTTCGTGCTGTGCGCCGGCACCCTCAGCGCCCAAACCTATGCCGACCTTTACGATTTTCCGGGAAAGCCCGGAGGATGCTGCCCGCAACATCCCTCAGTGATGGCACAGGGCCGGGACGGAGACCTTTACGGCATCACGACGACCGGTGGCGTCAATAATGTCGGGACGATCTTTAAAATCTCGCCCACCGGCGGGCTGACCTTGCTTTTCAGCTTTGACACGACTCACGGAAGCACGCCCATTGGCGGGCTCGTGCTTGGCTTGGACGGCAACCTTTATGGCACTGCGGAGTTGGGCGGCACCCACGGCTTCGGGACCATTTTCAAGATCACTCCGGCTGGGGTGCTGACCGTGATTTACGACTTCGCCGGAGAGACTGACGGCGGCTTTCCGGTGGCAGCGCTCATCCTGGGCTCTGACGGAAATTTCTACGGCACTTCGCACCCAGGCATTGCGTTCAAAGTGACTCCCGCTGGCGTGTTCACAGCTCTGGCAACAATTCCGAGCGAGTCGTTCGGTCCGCTGGTCCTCGCAAAAGATGGCTCATACTACGGAGTCACGGAATTCGCAGGTACTAATACGGACGGCACTATCTACAAGGTCACCGGAAAAGCCTCCAAGACGCTCTACAACTTCGACGGCCCGCACGGCGCTTTCCCGATCGGTGGGTTGGTGGAAGGTTCCGACGGAAATCTGTACGGCACGACCTCTGCGGGAGGCAGTTTCAACGATGGCGAAATTTTCCGAATCAACCCAGCGGGAACCCTGACGGTGTTGGTTAACTTCGACCACAATCAGCCCCTGCTCGGATATCAGACCTTTGCCGGATTGATTGCTGGGAACGATGGGAATCTCTACGGCGCAACCATTTGGGGCGGCGAAAACGGAAACGGCGTGGTGTTCGAGATGACCACAGCGGGTGCTTACTCCGTTCTCTACAGCTTCGCGTCTGCCACTGGCGATGGAGTCTATGCGACGCCGATGGAACACACCAATGGTTCGATCTACGGTCTGACCAAGCGTGGAGGCGCGCCTATGAATGGCGTCGTCTTTGCTTTCAATAGCAGCCTGCCACCGTTCGCTCGTTTGATGGCCACTTCCGGAACGGTGGGAAAGTCGGTGGGAATTCTTGGCAACAATCTGAATGGCACGAGTGGCGTGACGTTCAATGGAACGCCCGCGAGCTTCCATGTTTTGTCGGATACTTATCTCACTGCAACAGTTCCAAGTGGTGAAACCGGATCGGTCCGCGTGATTACATCGTCGGGAGAGCTATTGAGCAACAAGATCTTCAAAGTCACGCCCAAGCTCACAAGCTTTTCGCCCACCACTGGAAAGGTCGGCGACTCGATCGTGCTCACGGGAACGGGCTTGATCCAAGCTTCGAATCTCACTGTGGGAGGAGTGAAAGTAACTTCGTACACCGTGAGTTCAGATTCGAAGGTGACGATCCGCGTCCCGAGGGGAGCCAAGACCGGTAAACTCGCGGTCACAACCCCCGGCGGCAATGCCACCAGTACGGCCACATTTACAGTGACACCTTAGGGCTCGGGCTTAATGGCAAGGCATCGAGCAGGCACTCGGCTACGACGGGAGAGGTGAACCTTCCGGAAGCGTCGCCGTGCCTAGCGTGTGGCATGATTCAGGAGAGAAGGAAGAAGGAAGGAACGACCGAAATACATTCTGCTACTAAACGCGTTCTGCTCCAATCGATGCCAATACTTCGCGGAGCTAAGCTTAACCGCCCTTATCTCAACCCCTAGAACGTGCTTTCTGATCGGAGTCGGAGCGACCGCTGCTGCAAATTTCGTTAATGAATTCGCAGGGCTTGGCTCCAATGCGCGCCGACCAACTATGCCGCAGAGTGTTCGCCAGCCGATAAGTGGATTTAGAGCCGCACTTCTCCGCCTGTGCCGAGACGTTGCGAACCCGGGCACGGTCGTCGAGGTGGTGTCCTCGGCGTAGGTGTCTTGGGAGAAGCAGCGGGACCATTTTTTCGCTGAAGAATGCGGAGCCTTCACACACTCGCAGGGATAAGAACCGCACTTTGCACACGGCTCCGGTTCCATCGGTTCGCCGTCCCACTCCGGATCGGCGAAATGAAGGTATGCCCGCACGAAGTCGTAGATGGTGAAATAGTCCTTCCCATCGTAAAGGCGGGTGCCACGTCCGATGATCTGCTTGAACTCAATGATGCTATGGATCGGGCGCATGAGAATGATATTGCGGATATTGCGGGCATCGACACCCGTAGATAGTTTTTGCGAAGTAGTCAGAATCGTAGGGATGGATTTTTCGTTATCCTGAAAGTCCCGCAGATGTTGGTTGCCGAGTTCGCCATCGTTGGCGGTGACCCGCTGGCAATAATTTGGGTCGGTACTCGTTTTCATCTGGTTAATGAGGTCGCGCACTGCCAGGGCATGATCCTGGGTGGCGCAGAAAACCAACGTTTTTTCCTTCTGGTTGATCTGCTCCATGAACAACTTCACGCGGTGGTTACTCATGGCCATGCACTCCTTAGCCTATCGCATCTTTACTTTCTTCCTATCGATGGTCGTGTGTGCCGGGTTCGTCGCCATAGGCTCGATTATTGCCTTCTGGCCCGCTACCTACATGCGATGGTTACGTTGGTCAAACGTGCACAGGTATGCGCCTTGGGTGCTTCGCGGGCGGGACCTTAGTCAGAATCAGTACGGCTGGCAGTTCAGAACGCCCGGAATTCTGTCTGCACTTTTCGGTATTATTGCAGCCGCCCTGAACATATGGATTTATTGGTTCCAGTAGCGGACTACTCGGGTGCCGCAAACAACGCCCAAACAGGTGATGTGGAGCAGATGCAACCAGGGGGCAGCAGTTCAGTAGGTACATATGATTTCTGAAGGACGTATTCTCTCAATTTTTAGAACCAAGGGCGGCCCTGGCGGCTCGACCTCAACTGCAGATGAACTGTCACAGTATGCGAAGGAATTCTTAGAAAAGGACTTAAAAGGCCATCAGGCCTTGATCGCCCGCGTCGAGTCCAAGGACAACTGGTTTGCAGTCAGCAAGTCGGAGTTGGTCTCCGGCTTCAAAGGACATGTCCGCCACACTAACCTAACAGATATTATGGGCGTTGTATCCACACCAACACAACTACTTGAGGTTAAGCGCTCTGGAGGTCCACTAGAACTCCGCTTGGCAGGTGACTCTACATTAACTCTGTGGCTAGATGGGGGCAGACCGTTTGTTGGAGTGCTGAACGTTTTCAACTATATCGTCAAGACGACCCACGGTCGGCGTTCGGGGCAGGGGCTAGTCCCCACAAGGAAAAGTGGGTCCATCAGAGAAACCCAAGAGAGTGGAATGTGATCTCATTTCTTGTCAAGGAGACACGACGTCCATCTTTGAAGAAATGCATCCGTATGACGGATTTGGCTCCCCCCAGCAGTTTGCTGAGCTGCAGCGCAAGGCAGTTGCAAATGTCATCAGAGTTTGCTATTAGCACTTCTCTTCATGTCGGGAGGTGCAGATGAATCGGCTGATCGAATGGATAGATCGCCTCAAGCTAGTCGAAGGCATGATACTGGTCGGCACAGTGTGGTTTGGTGTGGAGTGGGTTGGCCGCCGCTTTGGCGGAATTCTAGGGATTGTGGTAGCCATTGCCAGCTCCGCGGTCTTGCATACGCCATACTGCTGGTGGCGGCGCAAAGGAATCTTCCGCAATCGAAGTTAATGCTGCAAACATCGGACCATGCACCAACTACGTTATGGCCAACTGCGGTGCGGGCCGACCTTAAGAACTTCGGACTGGGCGGCCTTGTCGCCTCCGGCCTCAACCCAACGGCGCAGTTTGTAGGGTCATACCACTGGAACGTGTCCCTCAGTGACGGGAACCTCGACATCACGATCACGAATACGACGACCGCATGGTCGGCTTTCTACCATGCTCCGCTCTTCAATCCTAACCCTCCTACACGAACGGGTTGGCAGCCCTTCGGAAGGATCAATCAGACATTTCATATTCAGGTACCTTGCTCATGAAACAGAAATGGCTCGTGTGTCTTCTCTTTGCGATGTTCTCTGCCACAGGTTGCAGCTCCGCAGCGAGCACGAATCCCAACGATTATGTAGGTGAATATGTCTTCAAGCCGAGCAACGCTGCTACGGAGGACTTCGCTAGCTTCGTGATCCTGAAGAAGGATCAAACGGCTGTCGAAATCCGTTTTTTGAAGGACACGGGAGAGGTGCAGACCACGCAGAAGAAGTGGTATCTGTCCCACACGACGGGAGAGAATGTAGTAATTGGGAGCTTTTCGCACCCTGTTGAAGGTTCCCGGTCAACCATCAAGCTTGGGATCAATGACGACCTGGGTCAGTATTATGAAAAGGTCCGGTGACTGCCGCAAACAACGGCACACCTCAAACTCCACAGCCAAAACAGAATAGCCCCGCTTGTAAGCAAGCCAAGGTCGCACTGAGTAACGTCGGCTATCAACTGTCAACCCCTAGATACCTCGATGAAAAAAGGTGATCTCATTTCTGCCTAGCGATTAGTCATCTAAGAAGGTGGTCGAGGGGCAATAGCCAAAGGGTCATATGCCTCCAGTCAGCCGTTAGTCTATTGGTGTAGCAGGAAAAATCCGAAGAGTAATGCCTTCTCCAGATCTGCAAGAGTGATACTAGTGATACTGTTTTGTGAGAAATTAACGCAATAAAAGGCTACAACTGCTAAGAATTAGCAACGTGCTTAGCCTCGTATGACCAGCATGAATACTGGCGTTTATGCGAACCTGTGGGCAATTACGCAGAAATGACCGAGAGCTGGTAATAGAATCCTTCCCTCTCCGCCAGATTTTCTTGCCTTTTATTTCCAACCACTTGCAGGGCAATTCCGAGCCAAAAGGCTCTGCTTACAGATTTCAAGGTACACTCGTCGAGTTCGAAGTCCGCAAGAATGTCGGTCTATTGCAACGCTTTGCGAAGATCTTTCATTAGCAACATCAGGTGCAATTCGTGGCTGGGTGACGTCTCGAAATCAAAATGCTTGTAGAACGTTCGTGCTTGCGGGTCTATCGCGTGGATGAGAACTGCACGAGCTCCTACGATGTCCGCCGCTTGAGCGATTCGCGCCAGAGCATCTTTCAGAAGCGCCTTCCCCAACCCAGCGCCCTTCTCGTGCTTATCGACGGCCAGCCTTGCCAACAAAATGACTGGGATGGCATGCCTTGCAGGACCCTTGGAAATCCGGGCCGGAGCTTCCTCGACAGACACGCTGCCAGCGGAAATTGAATAGTATCCGACAACCAAACTGTTGCGATGGACAACGTAAGTTCGCGCGGACTCGTTTCTTTCGTTTGCAAGGGCGAAGCGTTTGAGCCAATCATTGAGAGACTCGTGATCCCCACAATCGAACCGGCTCACATCCTGTGACTCCGAGATCGCCTGCACCTTCGATAGCGGCGGTTTTTGGTGGTTCATCAGCTCTCTTCGAGGCCAGTGGATTCTGAAAACAGCCTCTTGAGTCTGGGCTTCAACTGTGCGGGTCTGTCTAGGGCCTCGCTGAACTTTTTCCAGTCTTTCGCACTGAGCTTGAAAGAGCGCGTGTCGGCGATCTCCTGTTCTGCCCGCACGCAGGCGCTCTCCAATATGAAGCTCGTGATGTTCACACCCCGACGTTCGGCGCCAAGGCGAATCAGCCTCGCTTCTCTATCGCTGGCTCGAACATTGAACCTTTGCAATCGTTTCTTGCGTGCTGTAGTTGCTGGCATGTAGCGACTCTCTGTATGTACACTAGGCTCTCAACGTACGTACAATGTCCGATCATGTTGAGAACCGGTCAAGCATTTCGACGGCGTCGGATAACTGGATAACTTAGGGCCCTATCGCATCTATCTGATTACGCCACCTCGCGAAATTCGGGAAGAGTTTGCTCTTTCAGGGACACGAGCCTGCGCACTTAGAATCAATAACCATGGCAAGCACTGCGTCGTATCCCTCGGGCGAGATATTCGCCCTAGCATCCTTGTCGATGTCGACTTTATGCGCGATTACGATGTCTTCCTTCGGAAGCACCGTGATGTATTGGCCCCCAGTTCCCATCGCCGTGTACGCGCCCTGAAGCGGGCCATCATAAATGTGTCCAGGAAACACGGGCGCGTCCCAGACCCACCACATCGCTCCGTATCCCCACCGCTCCGGTCTGCCAGCGATGTGCAAGCTAGTGGGATTGATATCGTTGAAGGGTGTAACGAGCGTTGTCGTATAGCGGACCCAGTCGCCAGGAATAATCTGCTTGCCGTTCCAGTTGCCTCCGCGCTGCATGAGCAATCCGAGTCGGGCCATGTCGCGTGTGGAAAGATCGAAATGGTACTCCGGGTGAACGGAGATGGTCGGGATTTTCCTCTGGCGTGAGCGATCATAGTCCTGCATGGCGATGGGACGCGCAATGTCGGATTCGACTGCGTCGTAGATATTCTTGCCAGTCAATTTCTCGAATGCCGTGCCTGCGGCGTTGAAGTCCCAGTTGTTGTAGACGAAGTGGGTCCCCGGATATTCACTGCCGCGCTTGGGCATGTCCAAGTCCAGATCTTTGTTGCCTGAGGGCAGATATATTCCAGATCTAGCTGTGAGCAACTGCTCCAAAGTGGCACGTTCCTCGATGGGCAGAAACGGTTCTCTGTCTTCGAGTCCGAGTTCTTTGACGGTTTTGTCGAGATCGATCTTTCCACTGAAGACATAGTTGCCGTAAAGCATACCCAGAACGCTCTTGCGCACCGATGCAACCTTGGTCGTGAGACTCAAGTCGCCGTACTCGAAGATCACCTTGCCATGCACCACGACCATCATGGCGTCGGTTTGCTGTGTCTTGAGCCAACCACGTAGCGCTTCCAGTCGAGCGCTGGAATAGCCCAAGGACTCCGGCTTGGCCCGCTCCCAAGCGGTTCCTGGAACACGCATCCAATCGTTGGCCTGAGAGTTTTGCTGCAGCGCTTGCGCCCATGGTTCAAGGGTGCAAAAGAAGACGAGCGCTATTGCGTAAACCGAAAACAGAAACCGGCTCATAGTCGAAGAGTTTAGACCTGAGCTCTTCATCCAGCAAAGCACTACGGCGGCGGTTGCCCGGGACAGCCCACGCTGGATGGTTAACGTAACATCCCGATTGCACTCAGTGACCTCTTCGATCAATTCTCGATGTCGGTGATGAGGAGGCAATATGGGTAAGCTCATCGAGCGCTGCGCCGGAATTGACATCGGCAAGCGTTTCTTAGTGTGCTGCGTCATGACCGGGACTGCCCACGAGGAGCCCCGCGGTGAAACTCGCGGCGAATGACCCGTCGGCTTTGCTTCACATGCGCTGCCGCTCGGAAGGCTCCTGCGCCTTGATCATGGCCTGGTATCATCCAGAGCTATATCACCGCGTGCTCACTATTCCGGAACATTTGTCAACCAGCAGTGGCCTTCCAACCCACGAACGCCGCACGGTGCCTGGGTGTTTCACGAGCATCTCATTCCCGAAAACACGCCAAGCCGCCACGAATCTGGCTGGAAGTTGGCGACCGCGATCTGCCGAATCCGAACGTAATGCGCGATAACATGCACGATTGGGTTGTCGCCAACAAGCGTGTGGCCAAAGCGCTCGCCGCCAAGGGATACCACTACCAATTCGTATTCGCCCGCAATGCCGCCCACGTCGACCGTGCGGGTGAGACAACAGACGCTTTCCGAAGCGCTGCCGTACATCTGGCAGGACTACACGGCTTCGACGGTCAGTCACTGATCCGCACCTCGCGAATCCGATGATTGGGGCCGATGTCTGAGTGAGATTTGCATGCATCCAGACGGACCATCTCGAAGAAGCGTCGGCCCTAGTCGGAGTCCTTCTCAATGAAACCGGTTGACCTCTGATGCTAAAAATGATGGAAGCCGTAGTTGTAATTTCTTGGAGAGCGACCATGGTGCGGCTTATGCTTGACACCTGTCAGCCCGGAAGGTTAGACGTTCTTACGACGTTGGAGGATCCGCTCATGAAGTTGTCGACCTTTGTTTTGTGTTTGGCAGTCTTGACTGCGTGTGCCACCACCGCGCGCGTAACCGCCCAGACCGATGGGGCGTCACTTGTATATCCGAAAGCAAGGACAGTGGATCAGGTCGACGACTATCACGGGTTGAAAGTCGCGGATCCGTATCGCTGGCTGGAAGATGCGGACTCGGCAGACACGAAGGCTTGGGTGGAACAAGAGAACAAGCTGACGTTTGGATATCTGGAAGGGATTCCGTACCGGAGCGCGATCCGGAACCGACTGCTGAAGCTGTGGAACTACGAGCGCTTTACGGTGCCGGAACAGCAGGGCGGCCGCTATTTTTACCAGCATAACAACGGGTTGCAAAATCAGAATGTGCTGCTGGTAGCCGAGTCGCTGAATGAGGAGCCAAGGATTTTGCTGGATCCGAACACACTGTCGGCGGATGGCACGGTCGCGCTGTCCGGGACCGCGATCAGCGATGACGGAAAGTTGCTGGCGTACGGTACCGCGGCATCGGGATCCGATTGGACGGAGTGGCACGTGCGTGATGTGGGGACGGGGAAGGAACTGCCCGACTCGATCAAGTGGGTGAAGTTCTCGAGCGCATCGTGGACGAAGGACGGCAAAGGATTTTTCTACAGCCGCTACGCTGAGCCGAAGGGCACGGTGCTGCGGGACACGAATTACTTTCAGAAACTTTACTACCACCAAGTGGGGACTTCGCAATCGGAGGACCAGCTGGTTTACGAGCGTCCGGATAACAAGGAGATGCTGTTCGGCGGAAGCGTCACGGATGACGGACATTATTTGGTTATCACGGTCGCGCAGGGAACCTCTCCCCAAACGCGGCTCTACTACAAAGATCTGACTAAGCCTGAGTCCGAGGTGGTGAAGCTGCTCGATGATTTTGACGCACGGTACGAGTTCATTGATAACGATGGTCCGGTGTTCTGGATTCAGACGGACCTGGATGCGGCGCGGGGAAAGTTGATCGGGATTGATACAGGGCATCCAGAAAAGAGCAATTGGAAGACGATCGTGCCTGAAGGTAACGACAAGTTGGAACAGTCGACAGTGGTGGACAATCTATTCTTGTTGAGCTATCTGAAGGACGCGCGCACCGAAGTTCGCGTCTACGACCGGAAAGGAAAGCAGGTTCGCAGCGTCGACTTGCCGGGAATCGGTACGGCGAATGGTTTCAGCGGAAAGCGAAAAGATAAAGAGACGTTTTATGCCTTCACCAGCTTTACTTCGCCGACCACGATTTACCGTTACGATCCGTCGGCGGGAAAAAGTTCAATCTTCAAACAGCCGAAGGTCGATTTCGATGCCGCGAAATACGAGACCAAACAGGTTTTCTACAGCAGCAAAGATGGAACCCGCGTTCCGATGTTCCTGACCTATAAGAAAGGATTGAAGCTGGACGGGGAGAATCCGACTTTGCTGTATGCCTACGGCGGATTTGATATCTCGTTGACGCCGTCTTTCTCGGTTCCCAATGTCGTGTGGCTGGAAATGGGCGGCATCTACGCGCAGGCGAATCTGCGCGGCGGAGGCGAATACGGGGAAGAGTGGCATTTGGCTGGGACGCACGCGAAAAAGCAGAACGTGTTCGATGATTTCATCGCGGCGGCGGAATGGCTGATCGCGAACAAGTATACCTCCACGCCCAAGCTGGCGATTCGCGGCGGCAGCAATGGCGGGTTGCTGGTTGGAGCTTGCCTCGCTCAGCGGCCTGATCTGTACGGGGCGACGTTACCGCTGGTGGGAGTGATGGATATGTTACGTTTCCAGAAGTTCACGATCGGGTGGGCGTGGACGTCGGATTACGGATCGTCGGACAATCCGGAAGACTTCAAGGCTCTCTATGCGTACTCGCCCTTGCACAATTTGAAACCCGGAACGAAGTATCCTCCCACCATGATCGCGACGGCGGATCACGACGACCGGGTTGTGCCCGGACATAGTTTCAAGTTTGCCGCCATGATGCAGGCCGACCAGGCGGGGCCGGCTCCGGTCTTGATTCGAATCGAGACTAAGGCCGGGCATGGAGCCGGCAAACCGATCTCGAAAATCATCGATCAAGCGGCGGATGAATGGGCGTTCGTAGCCCACAATTTGAAAATGAATGTGGAATTGCACTAGCAGCCTCCGAGAAGTCCACGCAAATTCAGTGTCCTGAACGATGTCCTGAAATTGACGAATGAGGTCACATTACGTGAGTTTTGGTGAATGAGTGCGACTGTAAATACTTGGGACTGCACGGCATCGCAAGAGAGTCGACAATTGCTAAACCGTTATACGCTAACACCTGTACCGCGGGTTCGAATCCCTCCCTCTCCGCCAGAACTTTAGTCATCTAGCACTTGCGGCGGCCTAAAATCGGTTGACTAAATAGATGACTATGGTCATAATAATGGTCATCTGGGTAATCCGAATCTATGAATGAAATCTCCATTTCCGAATTTAAGGCCAAGTGCCTTGGCCTGATCGACGAGGTTCAGAAGACACGCCAGCCTCTACGCATTACGCGTCGTGGGAAGCCTGTGGCGGAAGTGATTCCGGCCGGTCCTGATCACACACGTAAATTCGTTGGTGATCTGGTTGGCACGGGTAAGATTGTCGGCGACATCGTGGGGCATGTTCTCGATGTCGAGGACATGGAGGTCTACCGGGATTGAGGCTTCTTCTCGATACGCATATTTGGCTCTGGAGCAAGTTGGAGCCGAAGCGCTTGGGACGGCGGGTGAACAATGAACTTTCCAACGTGAACAATGAACTCTGGCTGTCCTCAGTGAGTGTGTGGGAGGCGCGGGTGTTGATGCAGAAGGGCCGAGTTCAGGTTGAGAATCCGTTCGGCTGGGTGAACCGGGCTCGAGAGCAGTTGAGAGAGGCGCCCTTGACGGCCGAGATGGTCGAGTTAGGCTTGGCATTGGGCCTTCCCCATGCTGACCCAGCAGACCGGTTCTTGGCGGCAACGGCAAAGGTCCTCGATCTGACACTAGTCACAGCAGATAAGAATCTACTGGATTTGAGCGAGATCGTGACTCTCCCAAACCGTTAGTTGCGACTGGGATCTGACAAATGAACGTGCCTGCGCGGTGTTTACCGAAAACTCCATCCAAGCTGAAAGCGTGGAGAACTCGTCTGCATGCTGACACTCCCTGCCGGAGAAACTAATCGAGGCAAACCGTGCAGCGGGTGATACGAGGGGTTCTTCTCCACTAATCCCCAGCGCCCAGAGCCTTCGGCAATGCCGCGAAGGCCGCCGTAACCTCTTCGATTCTGACCACAATGGAATCGAAGATCTCAATGGGTCCGGGGGAATCGGCACAAGCGAGCATTCCATCCAGACGCACGAGCTCAATGCTGCCCTTCGGTCTACTTCGCTTCCATCTTCTTCAGGCGCAGGTCCCACATGCGTGAGTCGCTCAGGCTCATTTCGGTGACCTGACCGCTGGTGTCGCGCACAAAGCGTATGCTGCCCAGTTCGCACTCGAAGCCGTCAGTGTAGGTTGGCTTGAGCGGATAAACCGTATCGGGACGCTGGTGAATCTCGAGCCCCTTGGGCGTGAGCACCACTTTAAGCGTGGTCTCAGCTTCGTCGCTCACGTAGTCGCCGATCATCGCCTGCATCTCAGGCTGGGTTGGCTTGGAGTGCTCAACCTTGTCGAAAATGTCCGTCTGATACCCCATCGACATCGCGCGCATGGCGGTTACTTTGCCCGAAGCATCGGTTTCCAGTTCAAAAGTGGTGCCTTCAGGCATTAGGCGGAACGACGTGGCAGAGATAGCCGTGATGGGAGAGCGGCCACGCGCAACGAGCTTGTCGTCTTTGCGTTCGATGGTGAAGACGACGTGGTTGCGGCGGCTCTTGTAGAGCCCCTCGGCATCGGGAACGAGAATGACATTTTTCCGGCTTGCCCCCTGAGCGTCGTCTCCTTCCGAGGGAGGAAGGTACACTTCGACTACTTTGTGCCCAAGCAGCGTCGTGTTGACATTGGCTTCGTTGCACAGCACTGCGACTGAAAGTTGCTGGCTTGGATAGTAGCCAAGCCATGTGCTGTAGCCGGCGGTGGCGCCGGAGTGGCTGATCTCGCGCGCACCGTTGTGCGCGGCGATGAAGAGCCCGGCTGAGTAAAAGAGCGAGCGGCCGTCGTTGAGCTTGCCAGGCTCGAGTTCGCTTTTGATGAAAGTGGCGTCGCCGATCTTCGCACCGACAAAACGGGCGTTCCAGCGCAGCAGATCGTCTACGGTTGTCAGCAGACCGCCGTTGCCGTAGGCGTTTTCAAACGGCATGAGCTGACGTTGAACGCCGTCGGACTCTTCATAGGCGATGGCGCGATTGGGCACGATGCGCTGAAAATCGTCACGCCAGCTCGTGGTCTGCATGTCAAGCGGCAAAAAGATGTTGTCGTGCGTGAACCGGGCCAGCGATTTGCCTGAAACCCTCTGGACCAGGATGGCAAGCAGGTTGTAGCCGGTGTTGGTGTACGACCAGTCGTCGCCGGGCTTGTAGTTTAGGGATTTTTGATGTGACGCGATGTCGAGCACCCAGGCATTGGAGTACTCGCGCGTGGCGCGCGGCCAGCCCGCGGCTTCAGCAATAGAGCCCCAGTCGCGTAAGCCGCTGGTATGGTGCAGTAGATGATCGATGGTGATGGGCGTGCCGTAGTCAGGCAGTTCAGGGAAGTACTTGCTGATGGGGTCAGAGAGCGAGAGCTTGCCCTGCTCGGCAAGCAACAGCACGGCCGCGGCGGTGAACTGCTTTGAGACCGAGCCGGCTTCAAAAACCGAGTCGGGAGCGAGCGCGACATGGTGTTCCAGATCGGCCATGCCGTAGGCCGCGTGTAAAACCTCGTTGCCGGCACCGGAGACGGCAACGGCGCATCCGGGCGTATCGGTATGGTCGAAGGCAGCGAAGATCTTGCTGACCTGCTCGGGCGCATCCTTGGGAGCGGTCAGGGGAGGCTCCGACTGGGAGACCGCGGAACAGGAAACGGCAAGCAACAAAAACAAACTGCGGATGGGCATGGAAAACCCTCAAGGCAATAGCGGCCCGGGGGTAAGGCCGCGTTGGATGTGCCGCGCGAAACATTGCTCTTATATAGTAATCGCCACAGCGTAAGTTATAGCCGGAGTTGGTGCAAGCTAGCTTGCGCCGAAGGATCCGCCGGGAGCTTCCTCTATGCAATGAACTCTTTTGTTACGGCTACATCATCGATCCGAACACTGGTGTTCCGAGCGAACCCGTTGTGGGCAGCCCCCGGATTCACGGAGAACTGCTCAAGTTAGGGATCGAGGTAGCACAATCGCCCGTGGCAAAATATCTTCGCCGCCCGCGGAGGCCACCTTCCCAGACCTTGCGAACCTTCTTGATCAATCATAAGGACCAGACGGCCTCCATCGACTTCTTTCTGGTGCCGACGGTGACTTTCCGCGTTCTGTTTGTGTTCGATGTGTAGAAATGCATGTTACGCCGATTGGCGTAACCCTAGATGGCGTAACGGAGCTTCAATTCTCTCCTGGCAAGCTAGATCGCGATTACAAAGGCATCGTCAGGGTTGCCGAGCGGCTTCAATCAAGACCGACCCTGAGTAGTTCAGTCTGCGAGCGAGGAGGATGTAGAGAATGGCGGTACGGCTCCGACTACAGGATGAAAGCGCAGATTGCAGGCGTTTATACCAGGAAGGAGACAGAAATGACGACTCTGACACCCTATTTACTTTTCGACGGCAAGTGCCGGCAGGCCATGGAGTTTTACAGATCCTGCCTCGGAGGCGAGCTGATTCTGACCATCGTGAAAGACACTCCCGCGAAGGAGAGAATCCCAGCATCCCAACACGACAAGGTTCTAAATGCCCGCTTAAGAGACAACAACGTAGATGTTTCGGCATCGGACTGGCTACGGCCGGACCAGACGCGAGTTCGCGGCAACACCGTTTGTCTCTATCTTAGCGGAGGCACATTTGAAGAATTAAAGTCCCTCTTCGAAAAACTCTCCGAGGGGGGCGAGGTCACGGATCCTCTGAGCCAGCAATTCTTTGGGACGTATGGGGCACTCAACGACCAGTTTGGCGTCCGATGGATGTTTCACACCAACAGCAAGTAGAGGCGGTAGTAGAAGGAAGATGAGAACAGAAAGGAACAACGAAGATGAAATACATTTTACTTATGTCGGGCACGGCGGCGGGCGTTGCAGGTTACCACGCCCGGTCGAAACAGGAGATCGAGGCGCACATGGCGGTTCTCCATCGCATCACCAAGGATCTTTCCGAGTCCGGAGAATTTGTCGCTACGCAGGGCTTGGCTGGGCCGAATGAGGCCAAGGTCGTGCGCGGCGAGAAGAACGGTCTCCCAGTCACCGACGGAATTTTTCCGGAATCGAAGGAATTCCTCTTGGGCTATTGGATCGTCGATGTTCCGAATGCTGAGCGCGCTTATGCCATCGCCGGACGGATTTCTGCGGCATCCTCGAACATGCCGATGGAGGTGCGGCAGTTCGCAACCTATGAGGCCACATCCCGATAGACAAATGTGATAACAGGAGATGAAAAATGAAATACATTTTGATGATGACGGGCAACAAGTCCGATTTCGACGGATACGCCAAGTGGTCGAAGGAAGATCTGCAGGCGAATGTGGCTTTCATGCGGGCATTCAGCAAAGA
>DATNLE010000361.1:0-3336 GCA_035603035.1 Candidatus Acidiferrales bacterium
CTAAAATACTTAAGAGATCCCCCGGCTCTGCCGGGGTGGCAGTAGAAGTTTGACGTTTCGGGCGGTCACCGGCCCGGTTCCATCGTGAGCAGCCACTCACACGAAAGGAACCGGACCGATGAACGATTACGAGACGCTAAACCATACGACTTGGGACTGCAAATATCATATTGTGTTTATTCCAAAGCGCCGTCGTAAGGTGCTGTATCAGGAATTGAGGAGGCATCTTGGGGAAGTCTTCCGTCAACTCGCGGCTCAGAAGGAGTCGAAGATCGAGGAAGGGCATTTGCTGCCAGATCACGTGCATATGTTGCTTTCCATTCCACCGAAGTATGCGGTGTCGCAAGTGGTCGGATACATCAAAGGCAAGAGCGCGATCCATCTGGCCGGCGCGCACGGAGAGCGAAAGCAGAATTTCGTAGGGCAGCACTTCTGGGCTCGCGGATATTTCGTGAACACGGTTGGGCGAGATGAGAACGCGATACGGACTTACATTCAGAACCAAGAGAAGGAAGATCAACGGCTGGAGCAGTTGAATCTTTGGCGCTGATCGCCGCCTTTAGGCGGCCCGGTTATGGAGCCGCGTTAGCGTCTCCTATCGCCGCTCTTCAGAGCGGTCTATCTCGACCAGTCGCGTTAGCGACGGTTAAGCCGCTTTGAGCGGCCCAAAACTTAAAGCCCCCGGCCTTGCCGGGGGATACCTACTTTAGTCGGGCTTTAAAGCGCCGTTGAGATTGTTGTGTGTTGATTTCCACTGAGAGCTGACCCAGGCTGCACGGGATTTTCCAGCGAGAACTGACCCATGTTCGAACTTGCCCCCTTTGCCTAAGCGGGGGGCGACGGAGTGATCGACATGGAGTTATTGAGCGTCATCCGACGCTGGCACTATCGGGACCATTTCTCGATCCGGGAGATATCGCGTCGCACGGGGCTGTCGAGGAATACGGTCCGCAGATACCTACGCTCGGACAGCGTCGAACCGAATTTCAAGGTCCCAGACCGGCCGAGCAAACTGGACCCTTACGCCGACAAGCTGTCGCATATGCTGCGTCAGGAAGCGGGAAAGTCGCGCAAGCAGAAGCGAACCGTCAAGCAATTGTACGCCGACCTAGTCGCCTTCGGCTACGACGGCTCATACAATCGCGTGGCGGCCTTTGCCCGCGACTGGAAGGTCGCTCGGCAGCTAGAACAGAAGAGCAGCGGCCGTGGCGTTTACGTTCCGCTGGCGTTTTTGCCTGGCGAAGCCTTCCAGTTCGACTGGTCAGAAGACTGGGCGATCATCAGTGGAGAGCGGACCAAATTGCAGGTCGCCCACTTCAAGCTCTCCTACAGCCGCGCCTTCATTCTCAGGGCCTATCTCCAGCAGACCCACGAGATGCTGTTCGACGCCCATAACCACGCCTTCCGCATTTTGGGTGGCGTGCCGCGGCGGGGCATCTACGACAATATGCGAACCGCCGTCGATAAGGTTGGCCGCGGCAAGGAGCGCAGGGTCAACACGCGGTTCTCGGCCATGGTCAGCCACTTCCTGTTCGAGGCCGAGTTCTGCAATCCGGCTTCCGGTTGGGAGAAAGGGCAAATCGAGAAGAACGTCCAAGACGCCCGCCATCGGCTTTGGCAGCCGGCCCCGAACTTCCCTTCTTTAGACGCGCTGAACGGCTGGCTGGAGACGCGCTGTCAGGAACTATGGGCCCAGACCCCGCACGGCTCGCAACCGGGCTCAGTAGCCGACGCCAGAGCCGAAGAAGTCCAACAATTGATGCAGCTTCCCCGGCCATTCGACGGCTTTGTCGAATACGCCAAACGAGTCTCGCCGACATGCCTGGTCCATCTGGAGCGCAATCGCTACAGCGTGCCAGCGTCCTTCGCCAATCGTCCGGTCAGCGTTCGGGTGTATCCCGAGCGCATCGTCGTCGTCGCCGAGGGGCAGATTGTCTGCGAGCATCGCCGCTTCTTTGCTCGCTCTCACGAACGCAAGAGCACGACCACGGTCTACGACTGGCGGCACTATCTGGCGGTCATTCAACGCAAGCCTGGAGCCTTGCGCAACGGCGCGCCCTTCGCCGAACTGCCGCCTGCGTTCCGGGCTCTGCAGCAGCGCATGCTCAAGACGCCGGGCGGCGACCGCGAGATGGTCGAGATCCTCGCCCTGGTTCTCCAGCATGACGAGCAGGCCGTGCTCACCGCCGTCGAACTGGCGCTAGAAGCCGGTGCGCCGACGAAGACGCATATCCTGAACCTGCTCCACCGGCTGGTCGACGGCAAGCCGATCGACCCCCCAGCCGTGAAGCCACCTAACGCCCTGACGCTCACCACCGAGCCGCAGGCCAACGTTGAGCGATACGACGCCCTGCGCAAAGTCGGGGAGGCGCGCCATGCGTCATAATCCAGCCGCCGGCGCCGTTGTCATCATGCTGCGCAGCCTCAAGATGCACGGGATGGCTCAAGCCGTCGGCGAGCTGACCGAACAAGGCTCTCCAGCCTTCGAGGCCGCGCTGCCAATCCTGTCGCAGCTCCTGAAGGCGGAGACGGCCGACAGGGAGGTCAGATCGACGGCCTACCAGCTCAAGGCGGCCCGTTTCCCAAACTATCGCGACCTTACCGGCTTCGACTTCGCCAGTAGCGAAGTCAACGAGGCGCTCATACGACAGCTTCACCGCTGCGAGTTTCTGGAGGATGCGCACAATGTAGTCCTGATCGGCGGTCCTGGCACGGGCAAGACGCACCTCGCCACGGCGATCGGCGTCCAAGCCATCGAACATCACCGCAAGCGTGTCCGGTGCTTCTCCACCGTCGAACTCGTCAACGCCCTCGAACAGGAAAAGAGCCAAGGGAAGGCCGGCCAGATTGCGGGGCGGCTTGCCCACTCCGACCTCGTCATCCTGGACGAGCTGGGCTACCTGCCGTTCAGCGCCTCCGGCGGCGCATTGCTCTTCCATCTGTTGAGCAAGCTCTACGAACGCACCAGCGTCATCATCACGACCAATCTGAGTTTCGGCGAATGGGCTGCCGTGTTCGGCGACGCCAAAATGACAACCGCGTTGCTCGACAGGCTCACCCACCGCTGCCACATTCTCGAAACCGGAAACGATAGCTTCCGCTTCAAGAACAGCTCGGCCAAAGCCGCCAAACCTGCAAAGGAGAAAACTCGAAACTTGACGAACGCCTGACCCTCAAACCATCATCAAGCCGGGTCAGTTCTCAATGGAAATCCCGGGTCAGTTCTCCGCGGAAATCGACATCATAGAGTCCTCAAGGCGGAAGATAGCCAGCCGATCCGCCAATTGCAGCTCTTTGACGTCGCGGGAATAGCCTACAACTCTCGCGACATTTCTG
>DATNLE010000377.1:0-22715 GCA_035603035.1 Candidatus Acidiferrales bacterium
TTTATGGCCGACTGGTCGCAGACCTTGCCTATCGGTACAACGGTCTCGCTTAAGATGCGGGGGCGTCGTGGAAATTTCGCAAGCGGTGATCGCGTTTGCTCGGCTACGCCCGATCCATTGATCGATTCGGGCTCGGCATCGCTAGAATCAAAGTGAACGACCTGGGACGTATGCCTCAGCTTCACACCGGTCTCCATACCTCCGACTATCACCGCTACCCGCTGCCCCCATAGCGTGGTCGAGGATGGAGAGTTAGGTTCGTCAAGCAGACCGCCGAATTTCCCCGGGGTGGAGAATACTCCGGAGACAAGTTTTATCCGTATAAGGAAGTCATCATCTCGGCTCGTGATCAGGTCACCGCTCAGCGAGCAGCAAGTACAATTTACAGCGCGCGCAACCTCCTACAAGGCTCAAATCTGTTCGGAATGCTCGGTGGGCTAGGGCGTGTTGCATGGCGGGCGTGGGCAAGATGGTTTGCCGCACCTGCCAAGAACCGGTAGACGCAAAACGCTATTGCGCCAAGTGTTCGAAGACTTGGAAATATGAACAGCTCAAGTACAAGGGCAAACTTTTTCACGACTTCCGACGCACCAGCGTGCGCAACATGATTCGAGCGGGAGTCTCGGAGAAAGTAGCCATGACCGTTTCAGGGCACAAAACGCATTCGATGTTGAGCCGTTACAACATCGTCAGCGAAACCGATCTGCGACGCACTCAGGAATATCTCAAGAGCACCGTGGAGCAAAGCAAAGTTGTGGCCATGCCCGCACGGGTTCAGTAGAGAACACGGACATTTTGCCCAAAGACACGGACAGTGAAAAGGGAGCCAATTGAAGGCTCCCTTTTAATTGCTTTATTATCAGTATGATTTTGGTTGCGGGGGGTGGATTTGAACCACCGACCTTTGGGTTATGAGCCCAACGAGCTACCAGACTGCTCCACCCCGCAGTTTGATCATAAACAATGACTCCAACATCGTCAAACCTACGCAGGGAACCGCCAGCATTCGTGAACCAGCTCGCGCGAGATTTAGAGACGCCCGACTGGACACCTACTGAGCGGTTCTCGCGTCGGACCAATCTTCCAGATGGACTCGCATCCGATTGGTGATTATTGGCATCGAACCAACGTCGAGTTTTAGGGAACTACAGAATCTGAAATTGCGAATAGCAAAGGAGAACATATCTATGGCCAAGAAAGATCCGAACGCCAAGGCCCCGGCGAGCGAGCGGGGGATGGTGAGCGCACAGCCTCGATTTCATCAGCATGCTGGCGAAATTCAAGCGTATGGCTCCGTTTCGCACCTATTGCCTCTCGAACTGGAAGAGCCTGTCCGCCTCGAGATGACCGAGCAACTCAACCTCATGCTGGCCGACACCATGACCTTGCGCGATCTATACAAGAAATCGCATTGGCAGGTTGCCGGGCCGACTTTTTATCAACTCCATCTTCTGTTCGATAAGCATTATGGGGAGCAATCAGAACTGGTGGATACCATCGCGGAACGCATACAACTCCTCGGCGGAATCTCGATCGCGATGGCCGCTGACGTCGCCGAAACCACTCGCATTGAGCGTCCACCGAAGGGCAGGGAAGAGGTGCCAGTGCAGATTTCCCGGCTGCTCGATGCGCACCAGATCATCATCGGACACTGCCGCAAGTTGGCAAAACGTGCCGATGACCTGGAGGACGCTGGCACCAACGATCTCGTGGTTAGTGACGTCTTGCGGACCAATGAATTGCAAGTCTGGTTCATCAGCGAGCATCTGGTGGATATGCCCCTCGTCCGCGCGGAGGAGCCGCGCCTGCGCAATGCCGGCTAACACAGACTCTGACAGACAGTCGCAGATTAAATGAGCAGGCTCGGCACGGGGCCTGCTCACTCTTTTGAGTTGTCGTCTAGCGTGCTTGGGATGGTCTGGTCCCCGAGCCGGAAAGTGCTGTCGCTTTCCCTGCACAGGTTAAATACAATTTAGGATGGAATCTTCACGCGGCAGAATTCCAACAATGCCAACTTCCATCGAACACATCCTATCGAGCTACGATGATTGTGCCCCACTTTCGCAGGCCTCGACGATTCCCGCAGCCTGGTATACCGATCCCCGTATCGCGGAACTCGAGCGCCTGAGTGTATTCAGCAAGACCTGGCAACTGGTCGCGCGAACTGATCAGGTGCACGCGCCGGGACATTTCGTCGCTACCACCGTCGCTAGTGAACCGATCGTAGTGGTGCGCAGCAACGATGGCGTTCTGCGGGCCTTTTACAATGTTTGTCGCCATCACGCTGCCTCCATCGCACCTCAAGGGTGCGGACATGCCACTCTTTTGCATTGTCCCTACCACGGATGGAACTATGGCCTCGACGGTTCGCTCAAGGGGATCCCCGAGTTCGAGGGCGTCGAGAATTTCGACCGCGCGCAAAACGGTCTGATTCCGATTCGAGTGGAAACCTGGGAGTGCTTCGTCTTCATCAACCTCGACAACCACGCGGCGCCTCTCGCGGAGTTTCTCGGAGGCCTCACGCATCGCGTTGCCCCTTTGGGCATCGGAAAACTGCGTTACTTTGACCGTCGCACATACAACATCCATTGCAACTGGAAGGTCTTCATCGACAACTTTCTTGATGGCGGTTACCATGTCCCGCACCTGCACAAAGGATTGAATTCGGTTCTCGATTACAAGCAATACACCATCGAGAACGAAGACCGTTATTGCCTGCAGTCGAGCCCGATGGTCGCCTCCAACGAAGATGCTGCCACTGGAGCCGCCCGCAAGGGCGACCGGGCATGGTATTTCTGGCAGCATCCCAATCTCATGATCAACTGCTACGCGGGATACATGGATACAAATCTTGTCATCCCCGTCGACGTTGATCACTGCACGGTGATCTTCGATTTCTATTTTGCGGATATCGGCGAAGTGAGCCGTCAATATAACGAGCAGTCAGTGAAGGTCGGCAATCGCGTGCAGGAAGAAGATCTCGGCATCTGCGAGGATGTGCAGCGCGGCCTGAAATCGCGCGCCTATCGTGAAGGGCGCCTCTCCGTGCGCCGCGAGGCCGGAGAGCACTTGTTTCATCGTCTTCTTGCCGCCGACCTTAAGAGCGGCGTGGAGTCGTCCGCCACCACCGACTAAATCGGATTCGATGTGGATTCCGGCGTCGAGCCTTGCTCGCGCCGCATGGCTCGCAAATCAATCCCCAACTGCTCCGCCTTCTTATAAAGATGACTTCGCTCCAGCCCCAGCGCCTTGGCCGCGAGACTCACATTCGAATGGCTGCGCTTCAACTCCGCCAGAATCACTTCGCGCTCGAACGCATCCACGCGCTCGGCCAGCGCTCCCGACGAAAAAGTAGACGAACCCGTAACGCTTCCGCCTTTCGGCAACGCCAGCTCCACCGTCGCCAGATCAACTTGACCATCGGCCGCCAGCAACATGAGTCGCTCCACCATATTGCGCAACTCGCGCACATTGCCCGGCCAGGCGTGCGATTGGAGCGCGGCCATTGCTTCGTGGGAAAACGGAACAGGCTTCCATCCATTCTGCGCACCCACCTGGGCTGCGAAATGAGCTACCAGCGCTGGAATGTCGTCGCGCCGCTCTCGCAACGGCGGCAGCAGCAACGGGAAAACATAAATCCGGTGAAACAGATCCTGGCGGAATTTATCTTCCCGCACCCGCGCTTCCAGATCGCGATGCGTTGCCACCACCACTCTCACATCCACGCTCACCTGCTTCTCGCCGCCAACGCGCTCCAATTCTCCTTCTTCGAGCACGCGAAGCAGCTTGGCCTGCATCGCTAGCGGCATGTCTCCAATCTCATCCAAAAAAATTGTTCCATGATCCGCCTGTTCGAACTTTCCAATGTGCCGCCCCGCCGCGCCGGTGAACGATCCTTTCTCGTGCCCGAACAGTTCCGATTCAATCAGCTCCGCCGGAACCGCCGCGCAATTCAAAGTCACGAACGCTCCAGCAGAACGCCCGCTGCGTTCATGAATGGTTCGCGCCACCAACTCCTTTCCCGTACCCGTCTCTCCCAGGATGCAGACTCGCGTCTCGCTCGCCGCCACTCGCCCCACTTGAGCCATTACGCGTTGCATGGCCGCGCCTTGCCACACCAATTCATGCTTGCCCAGCCGCTGCTTGAGCTGCCGGTTCTCGCTTTCCAGTCGCTGCAGCTTCAACGCATTCTCTACGGTCAGCAAAAGTTTTTCCGTGGAGATCGGTTTCTCGAGGAAATCGAGCGCGCCCAGGCGAGTGGCCCGCACCGCCATTTCGATTTCCGCTTGCCCTGACATCATCACCACGGGCGCCGCTACTCCCTGCGTCTTCAATTCCTCCAGCAGAGTCAGTCCATCTTTTCCGGGCATCCTCACATCGGAAAGAATCAAGTCAAACTTCTGCGCCTTGGCGAGCTCCAGTGCCTTGGCCGGGTTATCGCACACGGTGGCCTCGTGCCCCGCCAGCCGGAAGGCCCGCGCGAGCGACGCTAGCGTGTTCGCTTCGTCGTCCACGATCAGCAGATGTGCTTTTGTCGGCACCATCCTCCTTCTTTGAGTCAGGTCATCCATTGTCTAGTGAATCAGGCAGCTCGATCACAAACCTCGAGCCTCGCCCCGGTTCGCTTTGCACGCGAATTGTGCCTCCGTGGTCGCTCACCACGGATTGCACAATGGCTAGGCCCAGGCCGGTACCCTGCGGCTTGTTCGTATAGTAAGGAGTGAAGATCTGCTCGTGCTCCTTCGGCGTCAACCCTGGTCCGGTATCGGCGACCTCGATCAGCGCTTTGCCGCTTTCGTATCGTGTCCGCAATGTCAGCGTGCCACCTTGCGGCATTGCGTCGATGGCGTTGAGCACGAGGTTTGAAATTGCCCGGTGCAACAACTCCCCGTCCGCCGCCACCGGTTTCAGGAGCGGATCCAGCTGCAGCTCACAACTGATCTTCGCACGTCCCGGCCCCTCCAGTTGTGCCTGGAAAAGTTGCGCCACGCCGCGAATCAGATCATTCAAATGCACCGGCTGGAACTGCGGTTGCGGCATCTTCGAAAATTCGCTGAATCTTCCAACAATTGCCTTGAGATTCGCAATCTCCGCCAGCAGTGTCTTCGAACTCTCGCGCAATACTTCGTCAAATTGCTCCGGACTGTGCTCTCGCGCCCGCACCAGATTCTCCATCGTAAGCTGCAGCGGAAACAGCGGATTCTTCAAGTCATGTGCCAGACGCCGCGCCAGCTCCCGCCATGCCGCCACGCGCTCGGCCTGCACCAGCCGTTCTTTTTGTCCCAATAACTCCGTGGTCATTCGATTGAATGAATCGGCCAGCTGCCCCAGTTCGTCCGCGCCGAAGACATCGACCCGTACGTTCCAATTCCCGGCCGCCACTTCCTGCGCGGCATGCGCCAATTGTTCTACCGGACGCGTTACCCGCGCTGCCGCCCAACTGCTCAGAAGAATTGCCAGCACAATTCCTCCGCCTCCCACAGCCAACGCCGCGGAACGAATGTGCCGCTTCAACTCAACATAAGTTCGCCGCGAGTTACCAATCAGAAGAATCGCCAGCAGCGGACGATCCTTGCCAGCGCCTGCACCCAGGAGTGGGATGGCATGAAACACTTCGTCATCCGCGTGATCAGGCGACCACGCAACCACCGCGGTCATTTCCTGTCCGTAATCGCGAACCGCATCGATTACGGGTTGCAGTTTTGCTGGAGAATGTATTTTGGCGCTGGATGCGGTCGAAGGATCAATCAGCAAATCCGGCGAAAAGTGCTGTCCACGGTTCTGGTACAGCAAAGCGCGAATTCCCGCCGGTGGATCCAGCGCAGAGAGAAAATTGTTATCCAGCCGACGCCCCCCGATCACATAAACCGGACGCTCTCCACCACCCGTGGCACGCACCGCAAACAACCCTAATTCCGTTCTGTCCTGCAGTTCTTCGTGCTTTAGAAATGCTCCCTGCTCGGCTGCCGTGGAGAAGCTACCAATCGCGCCTTCTGGATATCCAAACATAGCCGGCCACTGCGCCGACGAAATGATGGTTCCACTGCTCGCCACAAACTCCAGAAAATCCAGTTGACTATTTTCCGCCATCGTTTTCGCCGACTCATAATAAGGACCTGAATCCGCGGGCGCGCGGTTCAACGCCACTGCCATGCGGCTGGCCGATTCCGACTTTGCAATGGCCTCGACTCGGCGCGCCACGTCCTCGCCCTGTCGGTAGAACTCGCGCCTGAACTGGGCGACCAGGGCTGCCGTCCGTTCATCGTCGCTGCGTACAAAGGCGCGCCGCGTTACCTCTGAAACCAACCAGGCCACCGCCGCTACAGATAGAAATACGGTCAGCGCGAACACTGTGAGCAGTTTGCGCCGAAACATCATTGCTTTTGTTCCACCAAAATATCGCTCACGTTCGGGTGATCGAATCCATGGCATCATCTCACGATCCAAGTCGGCAATGCGCGTTTCAGCTCGACTTGCAGGCGCGATGGTAATTGCGGGAAGCCTGCTGGCAGAACGTACCCGCGCCAGCAAACCGCCCGCCCCACTGCCTCAGATTATCTCGGCTGCGGTTCCGCCTGCGAGCTCTGATTCGCCATGCTCATGCCGCGCAGCACATCATTGGCGAAGAAGAACTTGCCATCCGCAGGAACCATCATGATCTGCAACTTGTCGGAAAGCCGCTCCGCCACGATCTTATTAATGAGCAGCGGATTGTCCTTCAGAACTGCCGCCTCACTCTCCAACCGCTCCGCGTCCGCGGCTGCCGTTATGCGGATTCGATCCGCTTCCGCGGCCGCCAGCAATTGCCGCCGCTCGCCTTCGGCTTTGCTGTCGATCACCTTGGCCTGCGCTTCTCCTTCCGCATTCTGAATGGTCGCTTCCTTGCGCGCCTGGGCCTCAAGCCGGCTCTGTTCGATCTGTTTCTGCTTGAGCGGCAGAGTGTATTTCATCGCGTCAGATTCGCTTTTGGCTCGCAGCACACGCACCTGCGCTTCGCCTTCCGCCTGCTTGACCTGTCGCGCCTTCATGGCTTCAGCCTCCAGTTCAGCGATCCGCACTTCCTTGCGCTTCAATTCCGTCTCCACTCCCATGCGGTCGTTCTCCTGCTCCTTCAGCAGCAGCGCTTGCAGCCCCTCGGCGTATTCAGGCGGCAGCTGGATGTCGCGCAGCATTACCTCTTTCACCACGATCCCATCCCCCGCCAGTCTCCGGGTAATCAACTCCGCAGCTTTTTGCCGTACCTCCTCGCGCTTTGCCGAAAACACATCTCGCACAGTGTAGTTGGGAACGATTTCGCGCCAGGCACTCGCCACCGTGGGCGGTACAATTTCTTTTTCCAGCGGCCGCGGCAAGTTCCCCTCGATGTAGTCCAGTCGCCTCACATCAAGTCGGTATCGCACGGTGATCGCCAAGCCTAGCGTCAGTCCTTCTTTCGCCTGCACATTGAGAGGTTGAGGGTTCAATGGCGGCGCCTTGGTGGAAGCCTTCGTGGACGAAGGGCTTTCGTCTTCGGACATCCCCGTCGTAAAGATCTGGTCGCGTGTGTCAAACAGGGCCACGTCCTCGACCAGAGGCCATACCAAGTGGGCTCCGGGATAGAGCGTCCCTGGTTTCGCACCGCTCATTTGGCTGACCCGGACACCCGCCGTGCCGCTCGGCACTACCACAATGCTGAAGGCCAACAGCAGCGGTCCCCACGCCAGCATCGCCAGCGCCAGTGATGTTCGCCAGCGCAGTACCACCGGAGTCGCGGCCACTTCCAGCCTCCCCGATGCTCGCCGATACAGAACTTCGCGGTACAGATCATAAGCGAGGATACACACCGCCACGATGATCATTCCAAAGCCACCGGCCATCAGCAAATATTTTAGTGCCAGCATCGTCGTTCTCCTTTGCGCCTCAGCGCCCCTTCACCGTCTTTCTTCGCTACTGCGTGCAGCGCTAGTGCGCGCCGCACAAAGAACACCCGAATCAGCTGCCCAAAAATCAGTTCCTCCGCCAGCAATGCGACGGCCAGCGAAAGGATCATGCCTCCCACCACCGCCATAAAAGTGATTGCCATCTGCATAGTTGATCTCCTTGTCCAGGTTTCTCGGGGGCGCGTGTTCGTCTCTATAGGAGCAACTGCTGCGCCAAGCGGGGGGTGTTGATAGGGAGGCTTTTAAGGCAGAGCGAAAGTGCGTGGGACGTGGTTAGTACAACGCAGTGTGTCAGTCCACACACAGCTCAGTGCGGCGCGTATTCACATGAGGGAAACGAGCAAAAGTAGCGGGGGCTAAAATTCTTGGCAGAATCCTGGGAGCTTTCAGCGTCTCCTGAAATAGCAGACGATCAGCCGCGCCAGATGTGTTGTTGGGCGTCGAGGGAGGAGAACATCACGGGCTCGTGATGGACGGTGGTGGCGTGCTGGTTAATGGCGGTGGCGGCCTGAGTGCGGAGGTTACCCTCGCGGGGATCGAAGTCGAGGGTGCTGACGTGGTGAGCACAATGGGTGCAGGTGAACTTCATGCCACCTTTGATGCGTCCGATGGTGTAGAGGCGCTTCACAGTTCTGAGTGTAGTCCTTTAGCGGAGGAGGGGAAGGCACGGTGGTAGGGCAGCGAAGGTAATGCGGAGGGTGAGACAGGAAGGGACCGATTGGGAATGAACTGGGTTCGCTCGTGGACAGCGGAGGGCGGCTGTCCCCAAATGGGTCGCGGTGAGGGAGGCGAAAAGCAGGCTCCTTTCCACTATGCACTCGTTGACGCTTCGGACTCCGGTCGGAATGACAAGATTTACCTAACTCCGGTCTGCAGGCGGTTGTATTTTCTCAGGATTTCGCGGAGGCGGTCATGGGGTAAAGCGATAACTTCGTGGTTGTCGACGCCAGTCATGGTTTCGGCGGCGACCATGGCGTTCACTACTGCTTCCTCGGTTGCTTGAACGGTCGCGAGGAATATTGGGTCGAGGGAATCATTGGGGAGCATGGTGAGTTGGTGGAGGCCTTTGGTTCCGACTGCGCCGGGGTTGGCGGTGGAGAAGGCGAGGAAGATGTCGCCGGAGCCGTCGCCGGAGTAGCTGCCGTCGCGGCCGAGGCCGAGAGAGACGCGGCGCGCGATACGTTTGAGTTGCGTGGGAATGAGTGGGGCGTCGGTGGCGACGATGACGATGATGGAGCCGGTGTCATCACTCTTTCCGTAGGCAGGATGATCGGGAATTTCCTTGCCCACGGGAACGCCGGCGATGCGGAGCTGGTTGCGGCGTCCGTAGTTGCATTGGACAAGGACGCCGACGGTGTAGGCTCCGGCTGTGGCGTCGAGAACGCGGGAGGAAGTGCCGATGCCGCCTTTGAATTCGTTGCAAATCATGCCGGTACCGCCCCCGACGTTGCCTTCTTCGACGGGGCCGGAGTGGGCGACGTCGAGGGCGTGGAAGGCATCTTCCGCATGGACGTGGAATCCGTTGATGTCGTTGAGCCAGCCGTCCCAGGTTTCGGCGACCACGGGGAGCGACCACCAGTAGCCTTCCATGTCAGGCGTGCCGTGCTTGACCTTCCAGGCGATGACGGCATCGCGGACCACGCCGACGCTGTGTGTGTTCGTGATCATGACCGGGCCATTGAGAAAGCCGGAGTCTTCCACCCAGGTGGTGCCGGTCATTTCGCCGTTGCCGTTGAGGGTGAACCAAGCGGCGAAGACGGCGTCGTTGGAAGTCTTGCCGCGGGGATGAATGGCGGTCACTCCGGTGCGCACCGGGCCTTTGCCGATTTCCAGTTTGCCGCTCCCGAAGATGAGAGTGGTGTGGCCGACCTCGACGCCTTTAACGTCTGTGATGGCGTTGTTGGCGCCGGCAGTGCCGTCGAAGGGGACACCGAGATCGCGGGCGCGGGGCTTGGTTTGCGCAAGAGCGACGAGAGTTAAAGTGAGAAAGCATGTGATGACAACAGGTGCTTTCGAGCCGGCGGAACTTTGGATTTGTTCGAAAGCAGCGTATGCGATAGAGCGGCGCGACATGGAGCCTCCGGCGGAACGGAGAAGTATAAAGGATGAATACGGCGGTCAGGCTGGCGGATGTGGTCCGCGTTGCAATTGAGAAAGGACAACAACGCGGGACGAAGAAGAGGCATCGGAGAGATGTAAGTAAATCGTGAAGGAGCGGGGTACAATCGCGTGAGAAAGAGATTTCGCGGGGGAAACATGGATAGCTGGAAGAAAGCGGTGATGGCAGCCTCGATTGGAGCGGCGACGGTTTTGTTCCTGAAGAAGAGGTACGCCGGTGGAGTGCTGGCAGGTGGAGTTGCGCTGGCCGTGCTGGCGGCGGAGTATCCGGAGAAGTTCGAGCAGGTGCGGGAGTCGCTGCCCGGTTATTTTGATCGCGGAATGCAGGTAATGGAAATGGCTGCGAAGGCCGGAAAACGGATTACTGAGGCGGCGGGGCAGAGCGCTATGGACGCATGGGAAGAGCTGTAACGTGTTGGGGCGCCCGAAGTCTCGGCCTACTCTATGCCGAGCTGTTTCTTGGCATCAGGGCTCAGGCGTTCGGGGGTCCAGGGCGGAGTCCAGACCACATTGACAGCGGCGGTGCGGACTCCGGGCAGCTGTTCGAGGCGGGATTTGACTTGGGCGCTGATGTTGACGTGCTCGGGACAGCCTTGTGACGTGAGGGTCAGGTCGACTGTGACGTCTTGTTTGTCGTCTGGCGCGGCGGTGAACTGGACGGAGTAAATAAGGCCGAGATCGACAATATTGACGGGGATTTCGGGATCGTAGCAACTCTTCAGAGCGCTGAGAACATCTTGTTCGGTAACGGTGGGCATTCGGTCCCCTTCCAGGAAGAACTTCTTCCAGTGTACCGTAGGACGGCTGTTTACTCAGGATAACGCTATAAAATCTTCAGTACGGAGAACGCTGGGGTCGAGAGGGTAAGAAATCACTACATGATGAGTGAAGAGGCGAAGAAGAGGATTCAGATTGCGCTTGCATTGGCCATCGTGGTTGCGGGCCTGCGCGCGGGATACATCCTTTATCAGCGGCATGAAGATTATGTTGCGGCTCAGAAGCAGCAGCAGGCGAAAGCCGCGGGCTATTCGAATGCGGATTACTACGTCACGCCAAAGAAACTGCATCCGTTTGATTTGAAGTCGGCGAAGCAGTTGACGCTGCAACCGGTATGGGTGAAGGAAGGATATCGATACACCTATTATCCGTACGACGCGGCGCGGAAAAAGGCAAATTTTGGGCGTGAAGCTGGACTGCTTTTGCCGATTGAGCGGTTGGAAATCAAGGATGTAGTCTCGGACGCTGCGGCTGGCAAGCGCCAGATAATGGCTGTGTTTCAGAAGGAAGGGAAGAGTTTCGCGGTGCCGATCGGATTCGAGATGGAGGGACAATACAAGATTTATTCGGATGAAATATTTTTTGTGGAAGATCCTCACGACCTCTATAAGCATTGGCCGCCGGATGTGTGGCAGGCGATCGAGCGGCATGAAGTGAAACCGGGGATGGATGAACTGCAGGCAGATTTCGCGATCGGGATGGGAGTGCCCGATGCGGGCGTGTCGTCTGACGATAAGACAGTGCGATATCCGAACGGAGGGAAACCCCTGGTGGTGAGTTATCGTGGGGGTAAAGCGACCGAGATCAAGCCGGGGGCGTAGGGAGTCTCAATGGCGGTTTATTTCACGGCGGCTAAGGCTTTGGAGACTTCGTTGATGTCGGGGACTACGGGGATGTCGTAGTTTTTGTGCCAGGCAAGTTTGCCGTCGCGGTCAATGATGGAGATGGCGCGGCCGGTGATGCCCTTGTCTTCGAGATAAACCCCATACTTGGCGGCGACGGCGCCGCGCGGGTGGAAATCAGCGAGTAGCGGGTACTGGATTCCCATCTTATCGGCGTAGGCCTTGTGGGACCATACGCTGTCGACGCTGACGCCAAGGACTTGCGCATCAAGCTGCTCGAATTGCTTTTTGTCGTTTACGATGCAGACGTGTTCCTTGGTGCAGACCGGGCTCCAGTCAAGTGGATAAAAGACGAGGACGACGCGCTTCTTGCCGCGGAAATCGCTGAGTTTTACTTCTTTCTGATCCTGATCTTTCAATGAGAATTCCGGAGCAGGTGCGCCGACGTTTGCTGACATGATTCCTCCGTGACAACCCATTCTACCGTTTTTTTCGTTACTGGCCATCACGGCAGTATGTTTACGACGCTTCTCGGCTTCGAATCGGGGTCCCGGGAGTTCATGAATTCGACCGCATTCGCGGCAAGTACCCGCGTTTCGCTGCGACCAATCCGAATTGCACCGACGAAGAGTGCATTGCAAAATTCGAATTTGACGATTGGCTGGCCAAAAAACATTTATCTGGTCCATTCAGCCTTCCGCTATTCGGTTCTAACTCCCTCCCGCGGTTCGGTCACAGGCAGCGTGATCGGCTCGGTTTGCTGGGAAGCAACGGAGGGGAAATTTGACGCGCACAGCTGGGAATCGATTGCAGGCCCAGCATTCGCGGTGCCTTTTTCGGGAGCATTCCAACATGTGTTCAGACAAGCTCGCATACATAAGCTGCAATCTCACGCCAGCGGCTTCAACACAGCAGGGAGCCCGAGCCTACGCTTTCAACGAAAGCTCTCTGGGTCGGTTTAGTGGGTGCAAAGACGCGACCGACATGCCCTAATTTGCGGGGCTACTTCACCACAGGAGAATTGGTGTCGGCGGGGTTTTCTTCGTCGCCATGGATTTTGCCGTCATCTTCGGCATAGAAGGAGCGATGCTGGGCATCGAGGTGCTGAGGGCTCAGGGTGAGGATGAAGCTGTCTTTCTTGCCTTTGAATCCGGCGGTGTAGTCTCCGCGCTGAGGGTCGACCATGCGTTTCGTGAATGAGCCCGAGTGTACGAGCTCGGAAAGTGAAGTGGCGAAGTGGCCGTACTGTTTTTGAAACCTACGCTGCGCGCGAATGACAACGCGCATGTAGGCAAGAGCGGCGGCTTCGGAATCAGAGCGCGCCGGGTCGCCGGGAAATTTCGGCTGGTACGTAGAGGTAGAAGTCTGTGCGGCGAGAGGCGAAGTCAACAAAAACAGACTCATCGGGGCGAGTGCGAAGCCAATGATTACGACGAAAAGGCGAGTCCAACTTTTTGTCATGCAAATTATTCTCCACCGAGTAGCCGGTCAGAACTAATCGCCAACCCGCCATTAAACGGTTATTAGGAGCGCTTTTTCATGTTACTCCCGTAATTCGACTTCGGTCACGTGCTCTTTGCATTGCGGGGAATTGCCGCTATGCTCTTGTTACGTAACTTCGCCTAACAGAGAAACCTATGAAAGCAGCCGTAGCGAGAAAACCGATTATCAAAATTGCCGTGGTAGAGAGCGACCCCCTAAGATTTGTGGGATTTCGCGCGCTGTTCGACACTGAGCCCGAGTTCGAACTGATCTCCGCAGGCCTGCCTGAGATTTCCACATTGCAGGACGTAGACCTGATCCTGCTCGGAAACCGCTCTGGTCAAAATTTATTTGACGTGATGGCTAGCCTTAAGGCAACGCGTCCCGATCTGCGCATTATAGTGACCGGGTCCGGAGTGGACGAAGAGACCATTCTTAAGGCGATTGCCTCCGGGGCCAAGGGCTATGTGGATGAGGCGGCGTCACCGGCGGAATTCGCGCAGGCTATTCGCATTGTAAGTCAAGGGTCGGTGTGGGCGCCGCGCAGAGTGCTATCCATGTTCATCGAGCGTGTGTCGTCGGCGCCGGGGAGGATTTTTCCCGCCGGCCGCGTCACGTTCACCGATCGCGAAAAGGAAGTATTGGAAATGCTGGTGGCGGGGCGGTCGAATAAAGAGATTGGCGCGCAGCTCGGAATTGAAGAGCGCACGGTGAAGGCTCACGTAGCGAAGTTGATGCGCAAGGTCGGCGTGCAGAACCGGATTGCGCTATCGGTGCATGCGATTACGCATTCGCTGGTAGCCGCGAAGTAGAGATTCAGAGAGACACTCCCGAGTAACTTTGGGACGATGACCTCAGTAATCTTGCAGCGAAACCGAGGGCCCGGCATACTCGTCTCACCTACCACAGAACCTGGGAGACGGGGTTGAGAGTGGCGATTAGGGTCACTACTTTCAGCCCCGATTTTTTTGTCTTCCGAGTTTTCCCTCTAAGACTTCTTCTACAGTCGATCCTTTCTAGTTAAGCGCTTCTGAGACACCGGCACACGGTTCGTTTACAATCCAAATCAGATCCCAGAAAATTCTTGTGTGGTGAGGAACCATGAAAAAGTTCTTGTTGCTAGCTCTGATTATTAGTCTCGGTTCTTTGTCTTTTGCCGCCGATGAGGAGACGAAGGCTTCGGAACGCATGCAGGCGGCGGCCGAAGTGTTGACCGATATCCAGGGCGCTCCCGACAAAGGCATTCCTCAGGAGGTGTTGGGGTCGGCGGAATGCGTAGCAGTGGTGCCGTCGATGCTGAAGGGCGGATTTATCGTGGGTGCAAAGTATGGACGCGGGCTGGCCAGTTGCCGCACGGAAAAAGGATGGAGCGCTCCGGCATTTTTCGTGGTGGCGGGCGGGAGCTTTGGTTTCCAGATCGGCGGCCAAGCTGTGGACCTGGTAATGCTGATCATGAATAAGGATGGGATGCGGCACCTGCTCTCAAGCGAGTTCGCGCTGGGGGCGGACGCGTCAGTCGCCGCAGGACCGGTGGGACGCCACGCTGAGGGGAATACGGATTGGAAGATGCGGGCGGAGGTGCTGACCTATTCGCGCGCGCGGGGGCTGTTTGCCGGCGTGAGTTTGAATGGAGCCTCCATCAGACAGGACAAGGACAGCACGCGGGAATTTTACGGCCGCATGGTCCCGTTTAAGACCGCGCTGACGGGAAAGATTGATCCGCCAGCAGGATCGAATGCATTTCTGACGGCGCTGGCGCAGTGGGCGCAGGCGGCGGCCAAGTAACGATGCGGGCGCGCGATTATGGCTTTGCAAGGAAACGCGAAACAGCGCACCTCTCTCCAGATAGCTATGCAAAAGAGTGCTGGCTGGGAATGACAAACCAATTTTCTTCTGTTTGCGAATAAGTTTTTTGACAATGGTAGCGTCACGCTTCCCCGATGCGGCAGCGACTTGAGTACGCGGCAGCCTGGCCGTTCATCAAAATCCTCGGTGTTTTGCCTCGGCCTCTGGCGCGGGCTATTGGCATTGGCCTGGCTTGGGTAGTCTATTTTCTGCATGTGCGGTTGCGGCAGGTGGGCATGCGCAACCTCGCGATGGCGTTTCCGGAAAAAAGTGAGGCGGAGCGGACAGAGATTTTGCGCGGCGAGTTTGCTTCGCTGGGACGTCAACTGGCGGAGGTCTGCCACTTTCCTAAGTACACGCTGGAAAATGTTGAGCAGGTGGTCGTGTATGACGGGCTGGAGAATTATCAGCAGGCCTATGCGCGTGGCAAGGGCGTGCTGTTTCTGACCGCACATTTTGGCGGCTGGGAGCTTTCCGCCTTTACCCATTCGCTGCACGGCCACTGGATGCATGTGGTGATGCGTGCGCTGGACAATGAGTATCTGGACCGGTTAATCCGCGAGTACCGGACCATGCACGGCAACAAGACCGTGGACAAAGACAACTTTGTGCGCGGGCTGCTCTCGGCAATGCACGCGGGCGAAGTGGTGGGCATGTTGATGGATACGAACATGACTCCGCCGCAGGGCATTTTTGTGGATTTTCTCGGCATCCCGGCATGCACAGCGAGCGGGCTGGCACGGATTGCGCTGCGCACCGATGCGGCCGTCGTGCCGACGTTCACGATCTGGGACGCGGAGCTGGGGAAATATCGGCTGCGGTTTGATCCGGCGGTGGAGTTGGTGCGCACGGGCGACCTCGAGGCCGACATCCATGCCAACACGCAGAAATTTACTTCGATTATTGCCGACTATGTGCGGAAGTATCCGGAGCAGTGGCTGTGGGTGCACCGGAGGTGGAAGACGCGGCCGCCGGGGGAGAAGGGGTTGTACTAGGCTCTTCACTCAAGACAACCATACGGTGGGTTCGGCGCGAAAATAGATTTTGGGTCGACGTTGCGGCGTGTGCTGAATAGCTCGTTCCTGGGCTGAAAATCAGGATACCCCTGCCCTACCGTCCGCATTGGAATCAATCATGTTGACGCGGAATTCCCCGCAAAGTACGTTTTCCAATTAGGCATCAAAGTCGGTGAAACAAAAGGACTTCGGAGGGGGACGAGTGGGGCTTGTGCCAACCGTCACGGCCGCGCCGATGATCGCGCCAGTGGCAGGGGTGAGGACCAGGTTCGCTTGTCACAAGCGATGGTGGACAAAGTGAACTCAAGGGGCCTGCCCAAGCTGAGCTTGGGCGGGCTCCTTCAAAGGGTTTGGTTGGATAGGGAACGCTCGCTACCTGCGGCGGAGGAACGCCTGGTAGCCCTCTCTGAAACCGTGGCGATAGTCCTCGAAGGCCGCAGGTGGCACCGGAGGGTTGTGGAATCGCGGGTGGCGCTCGACGTTCGGTGGTTTTCCCTGATCAACATCGCGCCGTGCGGCAGCGAATCCGTCGTGAAAACCTTGCCGGGATATCTCCGTATAGTCGGGCGGCGGAGGTGGCTCGGCATATACCGGGCGTGGATGAGAACATCCCGCCAGAGAGAGAGGCAGCAGCACTGCCGCCAGGGCAAGCCATTTCTTCATATCGTGTCCTTATCGTCGTATTTGATGTCTCGCCAATATGAGGGCGCGACGGTCGTAGGTATTAACACCTGAGCCGATAAAAAGTGGCAGGGCGGGCACGAGCGTTTCACGGCTAAGACGCAATCGGGAACACTTCCTGCCCGTTCAAAAAACGCCAGGAGAGGGCCAGTCCGGAAGGTTTGCGGAGCATCGGAAGAGGCGGTGTGCGGAGAGATGGTGCGGTCGGGAGTCGGGGCTTTTGCGTCCGAAGGACGGCTAAAAATAGCCTGGCGTTTTAACGCCGGGTGAGGTGGCGCATTCGGATGCCTGTATTGATCGTGACAAAATGGGTTGGGGAGGTAAAGGTGGGAGACGTCGGTGGTGGACGACTTCAGCCGTCGCTACGGGATGAAATTCATACGGATTCTTACCCGGCTTTGAAACGCCGGGCTATTGTCAAACGAGTTGCGGACGATATTGGTTTCCGGAATGATATGCGGAGCGGTTAATCGACTTTCTTTTTCGTTGTAAGAAAAGCGACGATAAGGCCAGAATCCAGCGCGATCGCTGCCGACTTGCCCGATGGCTCATTTTCGAGAAGGACTCCGGGATGGATTCTCGACACGTTACCCAGCTCTAAGAAAATGTTCCACGACAAAGGCCAGTGTGGAGGTGAACGCGAAAACCACGAAGAAATAATTGCTTCGCGGCGATGTTTTGGACAGCCGGGACGGCGGACTAGACAGGTTCCAACCTAATACCCCAAGGCGCGTGTGATCAAGCGGCTTTCGAAGGTGCTCGAGGAATTTAAATGCGCGCATCCTATAGAATCGAGACTTCCTATGAAAACATTCGAGCAAATCGTGGAGTTGGAAAAGAAGTATTTGCTGGGGACTTACAACCGGTATCCCATTGTGTTGACGCGAGGAAAGGGCGTGTTTGTTTACGACCTTCAGGATCGGCGGTATCTCGACTTTGTTTCGGGACTGGGGGTGAATGCGTTGGGGCATGCGCATCCCCGTGTGGTGAAGACGCTTCGGGAGCAGGCAGGACGGCTGATTCACGTCTCCAACCTTTATTACCACGAGTATCAGGGGGCGCTGGCGGAGAAGTTGTGCACGTTTTCCGGCCTCAGCCGGGCTTTTTTTTCGAACAGCGGGACTGAGGCGATTGAGGGGGCGATCAAGCTGGCGCGGCTGGCGGGACATCGCGCAGGCGGTGAGGGGAAGTCGCGGCTGGTGGCGCTGCAGGGGTCCTATCACGGGCGGACGTTTGGGGCGCTGTCGCTGACCGGGCAGGAGAAGCATCGCAGGGGATTTGAGCCGATGCTGGAAGAAGTAACGTTTGTCGCGCAGAACGATTTGGAAGGTTTGCGGGCGGCGGTGAATGACAACACTTGCGCGATTGTGCTGGAGCCGATTTTTGGCGAAGGCGGAATCTATGAGTGCTCGGTGGAGTTTCTGCAAGAGTGCCGGGCTGCGGCGGACCGTCACCGGGCGGCGCTGATCTTTGACGAGATTCAGTGCGGGCTGGGGCGTACGGGGACCATGTTTGCGTTTCAGAGTTTTGGCGTGACTCCGGACATTGTGGCGATTGCTAAGCCGATTGCGGCGGGCCTTCCACTGGGTGCGTTTCTGGCGAAGGAAGAATTTGCGAATGCGATTTCGCCGGGGCAGCATGGGACGACTTTTGGAGGCGGTCCGTTGGCTTGCCGCGTGGCGCTGGAGTTCCTTGCGATCGTGGAAGACGAAAAGCTGCTAGAGAACGTCAATAAGGTTGGGGCGTATCTGCAACAGGAATTGAAAACGATTGTGGAGAAGAGTGCCGCGGCGAAGGAAGTGCGCGGGCGAGGATTTATTCAGGGGATCAATCTGGATATTCCGGCGCGGCCGATTGTGGATGAGGCTTTATCCGAGGGCGTACTTTTTAATAGTACGCAGGATACGGTGGTGAGATTTTTGCCTCCGTTCTTGCTGCAGGAGAAGCACGTGGATAAGGGGATTCGGGTGCTGAAGAAATTGTTGAGGAAGAAGAGGAACAGGGCAGCGTAGCGTACGGCATCGATGGAAATGCCCTGCCAGGCTGGGGGTGAGACAGGCGGGTATGGATCCTTCGACTGCGCGCGGGGATTGCTTCGCGATCCCTCTGCTCCGCTCAGGATGACAACGCGCTGGTCGGTTACTCAGGATGACAGACAAAAAACGGGGAGCCGAAGCTCCCCAAGTGAAGCGAACAGAGGCGATGTTCACTTAGATAGAATCGGGTCGTGGGGAAAAAGTTGTCTGGGAAAATTGAAGACTTGGTGCTGGCTGCGGACCGTGGGGATGCTGCCGCTCTTTTTCCCGCGGTTGCTTCCGGCGTCGAGCAATGCTGGATGGAGGTGGAGGGCGCGCGGATGCGGTATCTGCGCGCGGGTTCGGGACGGGCTTTAATTTTGCTGCACGGTCTGCTGGGATATTCGTTTTCCTGGCGATACACAATGCCGGCTCTGGCGCCTTATGCCACGGTTTATGCGCCGGACATGATGGGAGCGGGGTTTTCGGATCGTCCAATCGGGATTGATCATTCGATGCGAGGGACGGCGAAACGTCTTCTTCGCTTCATCGCGCAGTTGGGAATTACTTCGTTTGATCTGCTGGGAACTTCGCATGGCGGTGCCGTGGCGATGCTGGCTGCCGCGGAATGTCTGAGTGGAAACACGGGGCTGCACTTGCGGCGCCTGGTGCTGGTAGCGCCGGTGAATCCGTATTCGGCGCACGGGCGAAATCTGGCGCCATTTTTTGGTACTTCCCAGGGCGCGACTCTTTTTCGGGTAGCGATTGCGCGGATGAGCTTTTTATATCCCTATTGGCATGCGCGCATGTATGGCGACCGCCGCCGAATTCCGCCGGGAACACTCGAAGGCTATTTGGCGCCGCTGGCCAAGCCGGGATTGTTCGAGCACGCATTGAGTATTGTTCGGACGTGGAGTCAGGATTTGCGCGACCTGGAAACGACACTGCCCAAGTTGGCCAGTATCCCTGCGCTTTTACTGTGGGGTAGCAACGATACCGCGGTATATGCTTCATCGGCTGAGCCCCTGGCAAAATTTTTTCGGAATTCCAAGTCGATAATTTTCCCTGGAATTGGACACCTGCCTTACGAAGAATGCCCCGAGGAGTTCAACCAGGCGTTGATTGAATTCCTGACCCACGAGGCTGCACTGGGATAGGCCGCATGCATCGAGTCTGCTAACATTTCGGCGGAGCAAGAACGGAGGTGTCGACATGGGGCAGCTTCGCCTCGCTTTCCGCGTCATCTCACTAATAATTGTTTTGCAAACATCGCTAACCGCTCAGGCGGTGCCGCCGACCGATCCTGCGTTTAAGGCGCAATTCGAGGAGGGCCAGCAGGCACTGAAGGCGAGCAGGTACAAAGACGCAATCACCGCTCTGAAGAAGGCTAACAAGCTGCAGTACAATTCGTGCGAAGAATGTGATCTCCTCCTGGCGGTTGCCTATTACCGGCCTGGAAACTTGCTCAATGCGAGGAAAACTGCGATAAGGCAGCGGCAACGGCGACCGATGATGGCATGCGCGCATCTGCCCCCAACATGAAAGGGACCGCCGTTCTCTCGGCAGCGGACGCGGACAAAACCGATCGCAAGAAGATGCAGTCATCAGAGAGCGAATTTCGATCGGCGGTTCAGCTGGACCCGAAGTCGGCTGGATTCCATCTGAATTTGGCCAGAGCGCTGCTGCGGCAGTCCAAAGACGATGAAGTGAAGCAGGAACTGCAATCTTGCCTGGAGTTCCATCCAGACGAGAAGCAAGCCAGCGAAGCTCGGCTGCTGCTGGGCGATCCGCGGCGGGGCCGCGAAGAGTTCGCGCCAGGGTTTGAAGTTAGCACGCTGCAGGGGCAGCAAATTTCGCTCCAACAGCTCGCAGGACGAGTGGTGGTGATGGATCTCTGGGCGATAGGGTGTCCGCGTGCCGCGAGTCGGTGCCGGAATTGAAAGAGTTGACGAAGAAATATACCACCGAGAAATTAATGTTGATCAGCGTGAGTGCGGACAAGGACGACCGCGCCTGGCGAGAATTTGTGGCCAAGAAGAACGTGGAATGGGCTCAGTACAGAGATGCCGATCACAGGATACTGGATAGCTTCGGCATCCATTCGTTTCCCGCCAACCGGGTGATCCCTGGCGACGGCATCATTAAGGGGCCACTCACCGGCTTGAATCCGCAGCAAAGCGTTGTCGCCCGGCTTCGGTCGACTCTCGGGCAGATGCCGCAATCGAGGGCGCGGTGCACAAGTAGGATCAAGCTGGGTGAAACCCCTACCCTATGAACCGTCACATTCTCGATCTGCTGCGTGGCGCACTTGTGAATTACGGCTACTGGGCCGTGGCGGCGGCATTGCTGTTGGAGAATGCCGGTGTGCCGCTCCCGGGGGAAACGGTTCTGTTGCTGGCAAGTTTTCTGGCGTACTCGGAGCGGGACCTGCATCTGGGTTGGATCATTGTAGTAGCAACGTTGGCATCTGCTGGGGGCGACAACCTGGGTTATGCGATCGGGTATTTCGGCGGGCGTCCGCTGCTGGAGCGCTATCGAAACGTCTTTCGCGTCGGCGACGCGACCCTGATGCGAGGCGAGAGGCTGTTCGAGCGGCATGGCTCCGTTACGATTTTGTTTGCGCGATTCGTCTTCGGAATGAGGGTAATCGCGGGACCGCTGGCCGGGGTGCTGCGGATGCCGTGGAAGCGGTTTGCAGCTTTTAATGCGATGGGAGCGGCATTGTGGGTTACGGCGATCTCGCTTGCCGGATATATCTTTGGCAGCCATTGGGGGACGCTGATGCGTTTCATGAAGCGCTTCGACCTGGCGCTGGGGGCGGTTTTCATTCTCCTGGCGGCTGTCTTATGGTGGAGAAATCGCAAGAAGTGAGGTAGTTCCTAAGGCAAGCATCATAAGAGTCAACCTGATCGGCGCGGGGATTCCCGTGAGGCGGCTTATACTGTGCGGGTGTCGCGGGCTTAAGCGCGTGAAGCGGGTCCGTGGGCATTGATCTCGAGAGGCGGCGTCCGTGCCGGAATTCGGACGAGGAGGAAGGCATGAAGAAGATTGGGTTCTTGAGTCTACTGATTACAGCAGCTCTAGTGTTAACCGTGGCATTCCCCGCGGCGGCCGCTGGTACAAAGGCACCGGCAGCCCCAATTCCTGTGGCAGCGGCAGCGCCGGTCCCGGCTGCGGCATCACCAGCGCCGGAGCGTCATCCGCACATTGACGAAGCTTTGGAAGCAATGCGCTCAGCGAAACATCACCTGGAAAGCGCCGAACATGATTTCGACGGGCATCGTGCAAGGGCGATCGAGCATCTCGACCGTGCGATTCATGAAGCAGAGATTTGCCTGTCAATGCGGTAGGGAATAGATTCGGAAAAATTGCGCCGGCAGCGTCGAAAAGACGCTGCCTTTCTTGTTTCTGTGCGTCGATGGGAACTCCGAATCGCAAATGCGATTCTTCTGTGGAACTCAGTGGCGGCTGAAGGTGTACCCGATCGAGGCGCTCGCGCGGAATAGGTTGTCGGAATGGAACTCAACGTTGTTTTGAATACGGTAGTAGTGAATTTCAGGACGGATAAAGAATTGGTGCCAGAAATAATAGCGGAGGCCACCGCCGAGGTGCTCCATGAAGTGATCGCTGCTGGTGAAGCAAGTGGTGGCACCGGGGCCGCAGGCAGTGTCTCCCGGTATATAGAATCGATTACTGGCAATGCCGATGCCAGCCAGCAGGTCAAGGCCAAATTTCTTGCTTAACTTCGGCTGGAACAGCGCGTTGACGTCAGTCAGAATCGGACGATAGGTTTCGAAACCATTGTACTGGGCCTGCTTGTCCCTCCAGGAAGTCTCTACGTTGAGGCCGATCCGCTTTCTCAGAAGTACGTCCGCGCCGACGTTGAGGTACGTCCCGCCTTTTTCCACTGGGGGCAGAAAAGCCTGAGAGGATGAGTTGTTCTTAGAGGCGAGAAGGATGCCTCCACCAACTGCGATGTCGATTTGTTGGCTATGGGCGAGAGCGGCGAATAGACAAACA
>DATNLE010000380.1:0-7077 GCA_035603035.1 Candidatus Acidiferrales bacterium
CGCGAGCGTTACGGGGAGTACGAATACCGCTGTGAACTGGACCTTCAATCCTCAGGTTGGCACGCTGACAGCGAATGGCCTTTATACTGCCCCGGCTTCCGTCACTACAGCGCAGACGGTCAACGTGATTGCAACCAGCCAAGCGGACAGCACGCAGTCGGCGGTTGCCACTGTCAGTCTCATACCACCTGTCGGTACGTTTGCTTCGATTTTTGTGCACTCGGGCGGCAATGCTTACACGGACACGCTAGGGAATTCTTGGGCCGCCGACAATAGCTTTACGGGCGGCCAGACGTCTTCCACGACGCACGCAATTGCCAACACTCCGGATCCCACTCTTTACCAGAGCGAGCGCTATGGTGATTTCAGCTATCAGTTCACGGTCCCGAATGGTTCCTATGGTGTCACATTGAAGTTTGCCGAGATCTATTTCACCGGTCTGGGGCAACGCGTATTCAATGTAGCGATCAACGGCACAACAGTGCTGAACGACTTTGACATCGTGGCGGCTGCAGGTGGTACGAACACGGCCATCGATGAATCGTTCCCGGTGACCGTGTCGGGCGGTTCGATCACGATTCAATTCAGTACGGGCACGGCCGACGTGCCCAAGGTCAGCGCCGTCGAGATCAGAGCCGCTTCGGGGATAGGCATTCAGATCAATCCGACCGGCGCATCTCTGCTTTCCGCTCAGAGCCAACAGTTTGGCGCCACGGTCACCGGAACAACTAACCTGGGAGTCAATTGGACATACAGCCCGCAAGTTGGATCACTTGTTACTTCTGGAGCGACAGCTGGTCTCTACACCGCACCTGCTTCCATCACCACGGCTCAGAAAGTATCCGTAACTGCTACCAGCGTGGCAGATCCGACTCAGTTTTCCAGCGCTAACGTATCACTGGTGCCTCCGTTTAGTCCCATCCTCATTGATTCGGGCGGCGCGGCTTACACGGACACTCTCGGGCAGGTCTGGAGTGCGGACAAGGATTTCATTGGCGGGAGCGCCGCAAGCACCACAAGTACCATCTCAAATACGACAGATCCCACTCTCTACCGGACTGAGCGCTACGGCGATTTCTCGTATCAGTTCGTTGTGGCAAACGGAAGCTACAACGTAGTCCTAAAGTTTGCAGAAATCTACTGGACCACGACCGGACAACGCATCTTCAATGTCGCCATCAATGGCACTCCTGTGCTCACTAACTTCGACATTATTGCAGCTGCGGGCGCCCCCTTGACGGCTATCGACAAAACTTTCCCGGTCACTGTGACCGGTAGTCAGATCACCATTCAATTTACTTCCGGATCCGCTGACCAGCCGAAGATCAGCGCCATTGAGATTCACTAGGATTATTTCAATCTGCACTGGGGTTTCCTCGTCTTCGCGGAAGGTAGCATTGGGCGGCAAACATCGCTGCCTTCGTGGTGGATACTGATCAGATGACAGCATGAGTTTGGCAAAGTTAGATTCGAGGAAAGGAAGAGTCCCGCTTGTTCGATCCGGGCGTCAACGGAACCTGCGAATCAACAAAGTGTGGCGACCCGCGCGGTACAGACCCAGAACATAAATTATGGCTTTGCCCTTGGTTGTGTAGATCAACTGCCGAATGCGAAGAAGCGGTGATCCTCGCGGGACTGCGAGAAGCTCCGTCGTTTTCAGGTCTGCCGCAGTGACGTCGATCTCCTCATCCGCATAAGCGAGTTCGATTCCGTACTGGTGTTCGAGCGTGCTGAACAGCGAGCCGCGTTCCAACGATGCAGCGACTAAACCGGGGAATTCCTGCGCGGAGAGATAACAGGTTTCTAGCGCGAACGGTTCATCGCTGGCTTTTCGCACGCGCTCAATCATGATCAAGTGGCTTGCGGCGGAAAGCGAAAGACGTGCCGCAATATCCGGCTCATCGTCGAGCACGCCGGAAGACACAATTCGAGAGCACGCTTGCAAGCCGCGGCTGGACATTTGCTCGGTATAACTCATCAACTTATTGAAGTGGATTTTTGGCGGGGCCACAAAGGTTCCGGCGCCACGCCTGCGCTCGACCATTCCTTCCCGAGCAAGATCTGCAAGTGCATGGCGAGCGGTCATCAGGCTAACCCTGTGCAGCTTGGCGAGCTCCCGCTCGGAGTTAACAACGTCACCAGGCTTTAGCTGGCCCCCCTCGATGCGTCTGCGAATCGCATTCTGTATTCTCTTGTAGGTTGGTTCGCCATTTCGGCTGATGGGTGTCATGAGGGCTCCGCGAAGCGCCTGCGAGTCTATCGATTTGAGATTTCGGCTTGATTAAATTCGTCGCAATTGCCGCGCAATATACCGACACTTCGTCCGAGAATCAAACAGGCCGCTATAGAGCTTCTGTGTCCGCTATCGAGCGGTTTTTCTATTTTCGCGAAATACTTATACATTAGCTTTTTTTTCTTGACAACAGATAATTTGCGCTATATAGCTCTCCTGCATGTACGGGGTGAATAAAGGGTGAGGGACAAATCCGGCCTCTCCTTATGAATTTCGATCAGGAGGCTTCCATGAAGCTGAATTTCGAGTCCACTTCAATTAGGTGTCTGCTCTCTGTGTGTTTGATCGCTGTACTTCTATCAGTGGCATCGCCTGCCTGGAGCCAGGAAACGACAGCGACCATCAACGGAACGGTTACCGATCCGAGCGGGGCGCCCATTGTGGGCGCGACGGTGACGGCCACGGATGTAGCGCGCGGCACGGAGTATCCGACGCAGACCAACACCGACGGTGCGTACTACCTTTCTCAGATTCCGATTGGGACTTACCGGGTGAAGGTGGAAGCGAAAGGCTTTCAGACTGCGCTGCGCTCATCTTTTGAACTTGTCTTAGATCAAGTGGCGCGTGTTGACGTGCAGATGACAGTGGGCGCGATGTCGCAGACGGTTGAAGTTAGTGGCGCGGCCCCTCTGCTGCAAACTGACACCACCGACATCAGTACTCACATCGACCACGTCGTAACGGAAAACGTTCCGTTGATCACCGGAAACTATGGACAACTCACTTTGCTCACGCCGGGGGCGGTGAGCACAAATCCCGGAGCCTTCACTTCAGGTCAAAACACTTTTCAGGTGGGACGCCCGTATATCAATGGGAATCGCGAACAAACGGACAATTACATTCTCGATGGGATCGACAACAATCAGAGCGACAACAACGAAGTAGCCTACTCGCCGAGTCTCGATGCTATCCAGGAGTTCAATTTAATCACCCAGAACCCGTCGGCAGAGTTTGGGAACTTTCTAGGCGGCATTGTAAATACGACCATTAAGTCCGGCACGAACTCGTACCATGGCGATGCTTTCGAATTCTTCCGAAACGATGCGTTAGACGCCAATCAGTGGAGCGCTGGTTTGACACCCATTCCGACTCCGAAGCCGGCTCTTCGGTACAACCGATTCGGAGGCACGTTTGGCGGGCCGATAATCAAGCAGCGGCTGTTCTTTTTCGCGGATTACCAGGGGCAGCGCATGGATAGTCCGTCAACACAGTCGGTGCAGGTGATGAGTGCGGCAGAGCGCGCGGGAAACTTCGGCGAATTGTGCCCCGCGGGATTTAGTCCTGCTGGCATCTGCACGAGTACGGCCACTGGAAACACACAGTTATTTATGCCTCAATCCGGGGTGGGCCCCGCAGGGCGGGCTCCCATCCCCTTCAACAATCTAACTGCCGCAGGACTCACTCTGAGCCCGGCTGCGGTTAACATCGTCAGTTCCCCGCTGTACCCACTGGCCACGACCGGCAATACCTTATTCTATAAACAACGCATTCTGAACAATGCCGACCAAGGTGACATCAAGATCGACTGGACGCCATCTGAAAAGGACCGCGTTTCGGGGCGTTATTCTCAACAGTCGGTTCGCAATCCGACTACAGCAACCTTTGTATTGGCCCCCAGTGGTATTACGGACTTTGAATATCCTTTGAAAAACGGAGTTGCCAGCTGGACGCGCACACTCAACGCGACCACAATCAACGATTTCCGAGTCGGCTTCAGCTATTTCCCCGTTAGCCAGGGGTTTACCAATCCGACCGGAGAAAATCTACCAGCTACCTTTGGCATTCCGGGTTCGTCGAGTACATTCCTTCCTTCAATTCAAGGCCTGTTTGGTGGAGTCACTAACCTGGGTAATCCGTTGTCAGCGTTTAACACATTCGCCGACACGGTGATTCAGGTCGGAGACTCGATTGTAAAGACGCACGGCAATCATGAATTTCACGTGGGCTTCCAATTTAACCGTTTCCGGGACAATTTCCTTTATCCAGGCAACGAAGGTTTGGCAGGTTTTTTCAATTTCAATGGACAGTATACCGGCAACGGAGGCACGTCCCTTGGTTCGGGACTCGCGGACTTTATGCTTGGCCTTCCGAACAATCTGGGCATCGGCGAGGGAGTCGGCAATCGACACGTAAACAATAGCTTGTACGCGATTTACGGCCAGGATAACTGGCGGCTTAGGCATAATCTCACACTGAACCTTGGCCTGCGTTGGGAACTCAACACACCTCGTGCTGACCAAGATGGGCAAGCCGTAAATTACGAGCTGTTCGGAGGAGATCTCATTCTCCCTAACCAAAATAATCATGGCTTAGGCGATGCTCTTTACAAGCAATATAACGGAATTACAAACTTCCAGCCGCGGATTGGAGTCGCCTGGCAGCCTGAATGGGGGTGGGCAAAAAACACCGTAGTTCGTGCGGCTTATGGCGTGTCCAGCTTTATGGAGAGCAATGGAGTCAACAATTTGCTCACCGCAAACCCGCCATTTGAGACTGCCCACAACGTCACCTTCGCCCCTACTACAGCCTTGCCGCCTAGCACTCTGGACCAGGGGTTTGTTGGCTTTCCTACTGGATGTACTCTCGCACTGGCAGTCGTTTTTGATCCCAGCTGCTTTCAGGGTGTAAACATTCATGCCTTTAATGTAAACATCCGGCCGGCGGTTCAACAGGAATGGAACTTGAACATCCAGAGGCAGTTTGGAAACTCCACAACTTTTCAAATCGGCTACGTGGGTGAGAACGATCAGCACTTGAGCAACATCATCATGCTGCAACAGAAACAGTTGAACCCTGATGGTACGATTTCGCCCAGTCCGTTCCTCAACCCGACTTTGCTCAGCGAAGTTGGTCAGGCAAGATACTCGACGTCAAACGGCATTAGCAACTACAATGCGTTGCAATTGGTCCTACAAGAGCGTCTCTCGCACGGCTTGCAAGCACAATTGAACTACACATGGTCGAAGTGCTTGAGCGACACTCCAGGCTTCTTCGGCCAGTTCGGGGACAACGTCGCCACTGAGGCACAGACCATTTCAGGCTGGGCCTTTCCGCAGAATCCTTACGACCAAATGGGCGACTACGGACGATGCCCGCAAAACATCGCCTCTCTCTTCAACGGATACGTGGTGTACGAGCTTCCTTTCGGACATGGCCGGCAGTTTGGCAACGATGTCAACGGTTTCGTGAACGCTGTGGCTGGAGGATGGCGCGTAAGTTCGAGTTTCATCTTCCACAGCGGATTTGCCCAGACCATTTTTGCCAGTAGCGATACTTCAGGTACCGGGGGATTCTCAACTCGCGCGGACTGCGTTCCGGGAGTTCCCGCACGCGTCCCGATGGTCTTCAATCCTGCGAACGACGGCGTTAGTTTTCTCAATCCGGCGGCCGTTACTACGCCAGCGGCCGGAACGTTCGGGAATTGTCCCGTGGGAGCTTTCGATGGCCCTGGGTTAAAGTCTGCTGACATTAGCTTGGCTAAGGACTTCTCGATTACTGAAAGGCAGGCACTCGAGTTCAGAGTTGATATGACGAATTTTACAAACACACCAATCTTCAATTTCGGACAAGAGTTTAGCGGCCAGCACACAGCAGGTGCATCAAACTACGGCGAGATCTTTACGTCACAAGGATCGCGCAACATACAGTTTGCATTGAAATATCGCTTCTGAGCGGGATGCGAGCCTGGCGGAGCCGCTGCGTTACGAGGCGGCTCCGTATTTCTTTGCAATGCGCCATGTCTCAGAGACGCGACTTCGAGGGCATTAACTTTCTGCGATTGTCGCGGAGGAAGCTTCCGGCGCGCCTTGGCCGTGAGTTAGTTCTCTAGCCATGCGCCAAGCGCATATCGTCGAGACTAGGACCAGGATAATTCCGAGCGGCCAGTGGTGCAGCAGCAATTTGCCTACGCCGAACAGAGCGCTGTAAACCATCACGCAACCGAGAACCCAACACCAAAGATTCCGGCCAATGTCGTGCGATCTCGGCGTTTCGGGAGCGAGGGCAGCAATAGCATTCCAACCAGTCACGTCTGGCCGCACCTTTCTGTAGAAAGACAGCAAAATGCCGTCGGGCTCTCTTTTTGTCCAGAAGGTGACAACAACCCAGACAATCGTGGTCAATAGCGTCGTAGTCAGAACATTTTTCGCGAACAGAACGGTATCGGAGCCGGTGAAGATCGTCGGACGCCCGACCAACGCGTTGGCTAAGGCTTCCCAGTGCAAGGCAAGCGTCAACACGAGTGCGGTGAGCATCGCAGAAATCTCACTCCAAGCGTTAATGCGCCACCAATACCAGCGCAGCATATAAACGCTGCCAGTGCCCGCGCCGACTTGCAGCACTACCTGCCAACCCGAACGGATCGAAGCTAGCTGCGCCGAAACGTATCCGGTTAGAACCACCAATAGCACGGTCACAAGCTGCGAAATGTGAACGTAGTGGCGCTCGGAAGCGCGCCGAACCAGAAAACGACGGTAGAAATCCTCGACGATATAGGACGTTCCCCAGTTCAGCTGTGTAGCGATTGTGGACATGAACGCGGCCAGGAAGCCCGCCACGATGATGCCGCGCAGCGCGTGCGGCACGTGGTCATTCACGATCATCATGTAGCTGGTCTCGGGGTGCTGAAGGCCGGGATAGAGAACAATGGCTGCAAGAGCCGTCAGAATCCACGGCCACGGGCGCAGCGCGTAGTGCGCGATGTTGAACCACAGGACTGAAAACAGCCCCTGGCGTTCGTCGCGCGCGCTGAAAATGCGCTGAGCGATATATCCACCGCCGCCTGG
>DATNLE010000396.1:0-6193 GCA_035603035.1 Candidatus Acidiferrales bacterium
GTTATCGACGGCCAGCGGCGCACCGTCATTCCTGGACTAAATGACTCCCATATGCATCCGATCCGCGGCGGCCTCAACTACAACCTTGAGTTGCGCTGGGATGGTGTACCTTCGCTCGCCGACGCTCTGCGCATGCTGAAAGACCAGGCGGAGCGGACGCCTGCTCCGCAGTGGGTCCGAGTTATCGGAGGGTGGACAGAGCTTCAGTTTGCCGAACGCCGGATGCCAACGCTCGATGAGATCAATGCAGTAGCGCCGGACACGCCGGTCTTTGTGATGCATTTGTACGACAGAGCGCTGTTGAACGGAGCGGCGCTTCGTGCGGTGGGCTATGACAGGAATGCCCTGGACTTTCCGGCCGGTGAAGTTCAACGCGATCGTCATGGGAACGCAACAGGCCTTCTCATCGCGAAGCCGAACGCAAATATTCTCTACTCCACCCTCGCCAAGGGACCGAAGCTTTCGCGCGAGGATCAGCTTAATTCTTCAAGGCAGTTCTTCCGCGAGCTGAACCGTTTTGGGATCACCAGTGTCATTGATGCGGGCGGCGGATTTCAGAACTATCCCGACGATTACGGCGTTGTGAACGATCTGCACCGCAATGGAGAACTTTCCCTCCGGCTTGCGTACAACCTCTTCACGCAGAAACCGAAGCAGGAACTGGGCGACTTCCAGAGCTGGACCAAAATGACAAAGCCCGGAGACGGCGATGATTTCTATCGCGTCAACGGCGCGGGGGAAATGCTGGTTTTTTCCGCCGCGGATTTCGAAGACTTTCTTGTCCCGCGGCCAGACTTGCTGCCCGTGATGGAAGGCGAACTGAAAGCTGTAATCCGGCACCTCGTAGAGAATCGCTGGCCGTTTCGCCTGCACGCGACATACAACGAGACGATCGAGCGAGCTTTGAACGTCTATGAAGAAGTCAATCGAGAGATTCCGTTTGACGGCCTGCACTGGTTCTTCGATCACTGCGAGACGATCAGCGATCGCAATATCGAGCGTGTGAAGGCGCTGGGAGGAGGTATTGCGGTGCAGAACCGCATGGCCTTCCAAGGGGAGTATTTTGTCGAGCGATACGGGGCGCTGCAAGCCAAACGTACACCACCAATTCGAAGAATGCTCGAGATCGGCGTTCCGGTTGGGGCGGGTACCGACGCAACGCGCGTTTCAAGCTACAACCCGTACCTTTCCCTCTATTGGCTTATTACTGGCAAGACCATCGGCGGTCTTGGTCTGTATCCACAAGAGAATCGGCTCGATCGCGCAGAAGCACTCAAACTCTACACGATGGGTAGCAGTTGGTTTTCAACCGAAGACGGAAAGAAGGGAGCTCTCGCCTCGGGCCAACTGGCCGACTTGGCTATTCTCTCTGACGATTATTTTTCCATTCCCGAGGAGGAGATCAGGCATCTCGAATCGGTACTTACGATTGTGGGTGGGAAGATCGTTTACGCTAACGAAGAATTCTCAAATCTCGCGCCGCCGGCATTGCCGGTGAGTCCGGGCTGGTCTCCTGTCAAAGAGTATGGCGGTTATGCAAAGGGGCAGCGCGAAGTAGTTGGCGCGTCCCACTCCGCTTCCTGTTCCCACATCGAGGCTTCCGGACGTGGCCGGGCAAGATCCCACTTGCAAGTGCTGGGCAATCTTGGCCTTTGGGAGTTGGGTTGCGACTGCTTTGCCTTCTAATTCGCGCGATGTAGGAGGGATGGAGATGAAGGTGCTGTTATTGTCTTTTGTAGTTGGTCTTGGTGTGGGTGTTCTTTACGGGCTCATCCGAGTCAAGAGTCCGGCGCCGCCCATCGTAGCGTTACTCGGCCTGTTAGGAATGGTGCTTGGTGAACAGTTGGGGATATGGATTCAAACCAAGAAGCTCGATGTTCCGCGTGCAGCGGTCGTCTGCCTAGTCGGCGAGTCCTACGATTCGGCGGCATCCGTCCGAAGGACTTTAGCAGTCTCAGCACGCGAGGCTGTCGAGCAAACTAAGTGATTGTCAATTTAGGAGAAGACGAAATGCGCTTCAACAAAATCATCGCTGGAACGTGCGTTGCGCTAGTTTTGACGCTCGGTCTCGCGGTTGGTGGGTCGCATGTCGCTTTTGCCCAAACTGCGGAGACAGCCGGCACCGCAAGCGTGGCCGTAGGGCCGCAGTACGACACGACACACGTTTATGTAGCCCCGGAAGATTTTGATCGCTTCGTCGCGAGCTTGCTTGCAACATTTGGCGGCACAACGACCAAGCAGGGAATCTTCACAGTAACTCCGACCCCGAGCAGTACGATGTCGCAGCTGGTTCTCACCCCAGTAGGCTCGGTATCGGTTTTCGGGTTCAAAACACCGATTCCATATCCATTCGGCTTGGAGCGTACGGGCTACTTGGTCACCGACATGGACGAAGCCGTCCGCGCAGCGAAGGCTGCTGGCGCAGACGTGTTCGTCGCTCCCTTCAACGATCCGATCGGTAGAGACGCGATTATTCAATTGCCCGGTGGCGTCAACACACAATTGTATTGGCATACTACTGCGCCGTCCTATGCCCCGCTCCAGACAATCCCGGAGAATCGGGTCTACGTGTCGCCGGACAGGGTAGACGCCTTCGTGCGCAGCTTTCTTGCTTTCTCCCACGGAAGCGTTACCTCGGATGAAGCGCGAGCGCATGGCGTTGAAATCGGACGACCTGCGGAAACCTATCGGCGAGTGAGGATCGAATCAAAGTTCGGGAAGCTGACCGCGCTCGTTACTGACGGACACCTTCCATATCCCTACGGGCAGGACGTGACGGGGTATGAAGTGACGGATCTCGGGGGGACGCTGGCCAAGGCCAAAGCAGGTGGTGTGGATGTCCTTGTCCCTCCGTACAAGACCGACGAGCGAGATGCCGTTGTTGTCAGGTTTCCGGGAGGATACATCGCAGAAATCCACTCAATCACGAAGAAATAGGATACAAACGGATGATGCGATGGAAAAAGCAGCACCGCACACGCCATGACAAGGCAGACACAGATGCGAACCGTCGTGATTTTGATCGTCCTGTCTTCTATGGGTTCGCTGCTCTCACAAGGCCAATCGCTTCCGACTGACGAAAACCCGCCCCCAGCTCGAACCTATCACTTGCTTCGCGAGGACGACGACTGGAGTTTCCTTGCCCATCCGGTGGAACGACACGATTTTTGGGATCCTATCAAATATATTCCGCTGCGATCAGGCCGGAATGGCTGGTTCCTGTCGATGGGTGGCGAAGCTCGCGAGATTTGGGAACAGATTGGAAACGACAATTGGGGGCAACAGCCGTTCATGAACGGCTATTTCGACGAACGGTACATGTTTTATTTTAATGTTCACTACGGCACGCACGTTCGCTCGTTCGTGGAGCTAAAGAGCGGCTTGAATTCTTACCGCATCGGCGGCCCGAGGCCGATCGACGAAAAGAAACTGGATTTCCAGACCGCATTCCTCGAAGTCGAAACGGGAGATGATCGAAACTGGATCAAGTTCAGAGCCGGCAGACACGAGATGGAATACGGCTCTGGTCGCCTGATCGATGTGCGGGAGGGCCCAAATGTCCGCTTGAGTTTTGACGGATTCAAGCTAAAGACCGGCATCGGACGTTGGCAGATTGATGGCTTCGCCATGCGACCCGACCTGGACAACCCCGGATTCTTTGATAATGCCCCCAACCACTCGGTCGGATTCTGGGGAGTGTATGGCGTCCGACCTCTTAAGAAGAGCCTTACGCTGGATACCTACTACCTTGGCCTTGACCGAAGGACAGCCGCATTCAACCGAGGTGTCGGCCAAGAGGCGCGGCACACGATCGGTGCCCGTCTCTCTCGTCCTACCGCTGAAACGAAGCCTGGCTGGGATTTCGACTACGAAGCGCTTGGGCAATTTGGTAGCTTCGGCTCTGCAAATATCCGGGCATGGACTGTGGCATCGGAAACTGGTTACCGGTTCCCGACCCTTCCCCTGAAACCACGATTCAGCGCCAAGGCAGACATCTCCAGCGGCGACGATCCCAGGACGAATACTCTCGGTACGTTCAATCCCTTGTTCCCGAAGGGCAATTATTTTGGCGTCCTCGCCACGGCAGGTCCTGGTCCCATCAACTTTATCGACCTACACCCTCATGTTGAGACGACGTTGCCGCACACTGTGACTGCCTCCTTCGATTGGATCTTTCAGTGGCGCGAGAGTCTGAGAGACGGGGTGTATTCCGTCCCGGGATTTCTGATTATTCCCGCAGGCAAGAGCGACGCGCGTTTCGTCGGGCATCGTCCAGGCACGGAAGTACACTGGCAAGCGAATCGTCACCTCTGGTTTCAGGCCGACTACGGAATTTTCTACGCGGGGAAATTCGTGAAGCAGAGTCAGCCAGCCCGTAATCTCAATTACTGGGCATTGTGGGCCGGCTATAAGTTTTAGGGGCGATCGTGGAACGGTACGACGGTTGGCTCAATGGCAAATGCCCGAACAGGTCATCGCCAGGCACCGTACTAGGGATTACCTACGGTTCTGTTCCGCCTACCGAGAATTTCCAACGACTTAGAGGTCGTCCGCCCGTTGTAAGTCCTTTAAAGTCGTGTAGGGCGATTCTTTCACGGCCGTAACACGGGTTCAAATCCCGTCGGGGACGCCAAATCTAATCAACAACTTATGCCGGTTATGCAAGGTGATGGGCTATCACGTTCAACCGATGGCTCAAAACCTGGGTCTTCGTTACCGATCACAGCCTCGGCCTCAAAGCGGTGTTAGCATGTCCATAAATGTTGCTCGATCATCCAAGGCCAATAAGAGTCCGGACTGAACTGGACACTTCTCGGAACCAAGTTCTGCCGATACCTCAAAAGTGTTAGGAAAAGATTCCAAGCACTCGGGATTCGTACAAGAGGTAAAGCCCTTATTCTAATGACCACTATTCGGGGCGGTTGCTGCTCGAAGTGTTCTCGACTTTTCCGGAGAATGATCGAAAACGTGCAAGGAGTTCCCGGGGCGTGAACCTTAGTCGGAGGCGAAACTGAGTCGCACATGAAGACCCCATTCAGGAGGGCGAGGCAATGGCATGGAACCTAATGAAGACTTGAAACGCGGTTTGCTGTTGAAGCTGCAGTTAACCAGCAATCCCAGCTTGCTCTGTGCGGTGCGGGGGGCTGTGGAACGACTGACGGAATCATTGGGGTTTTCCGCGCCAGAGTCCCGGGCGGTCACGCGCGCTGTCGACGAAGCGCTGACGAATATCATACGACACACGTACTGCGGCAGGGCGGACCAGCCGATTGAGGTGCTTTTCCATTCGGTGCGAGAGGACGATCCTCAATCTGCCGGAGGACTGGAAATTGTGTTGTGCGATCGCGGCCCAGCCATAGATCCGGAGCACATGTGCCTCCCCGCATTGGAAGAAATAAGGCCGGGCGGACTTGGGTTACACTTCATCCGACAAAGCATGGATATCGTCGAATACAACCGCGCGAACGGGACCAACCGTCTCCGCTTGGTCAAGTTCGTCCATCTGCCGCAGCCGGATGGGAATGCGTAAGAGCATGAAGGAGAAACATATTGTGGAGATTTCAAGCCGGGAACTGGATAAAACCGTCATTTTCGACGTGTCGGGAGACATCGATCTCGCGAACTCACCGACCGTTCGAAAAGCCCTCTTGCGCGAGGTGCGTGAAAAACGTACGCCGCGGGTCGTGATGAACCTCAGCAAGGTGCGGTATATCGATAGTTCCGGCGTGGCCTCTTTGGTCGAAGGCTTAAGAGCGTCGCGCGACGTCGGTTCGCGCTTTATCTTGTTTGGATTGAGCGCCTCGGCGCGTGAAGTGTTGCAGCTTTCGCGTTTGCTAAAGATTTTTGAGATTTACGACAACGAAGAGCAAGCGCTGGCGGGCTAAGAATTTTTGGTTCAGGGCGGTTGATTTTCTGGGAATTTCAGAGAATTGAGCTAGAGAATAGAGATGCAATTCGTGTCACAAATTGGCGGCAGCGTGACGAATGGCCTGGCCTACGTCGGTTCTCTGGCCTCGCTTGGGGGCCGCGCGGCCTATTACACCTTCGTGGGACCATTCCAGGGCAAGCCGCTGCGTCTGCAGCGCGCCGTATCGCAGGCCATGGACGTGGGCGTCCGGGCTTTGCCGATTCTCTCTCTCATTACATTTTTTATAGGATTGATTCTCGCGCTCCAGAGCGCGTATGAACTCCG
>DATNLE010000399.1:0-10230 GCA_035603035.1 Candidatus Acidiferrales bacterium
GCGACTGATTTTATAAGACTCCTTACAATACACCTTGAGCTCAAGGAAGACCGATCATGCCAATTGCCACCATTAATCCCGCTACCGGCGAAACGCTGGAGACTTTTCAACCGCTTTCGAACTCAGAGATCGAGCAGAAACTCGAACTAGCAGTCACCACTTTTCGCTCCGAGCGCAAGACCCCGTTCGCAGAACGCGCCCGCCGCATGCTGAAGGCAGCCCAGATCCTTGAGCGCGACAAGGAGAAGTTCGCTCATCTCATGACTCTCGAAATGGGCAAGCCTTACAAAGCCGCCGTCGCCGAGGCCCTGAAGTGCACCACGGCATGCCGCTACTATGCCGAGAACGCCGAACAAATCCTCGCCGACGAAGTCATTGAAACCGGAGCGAAAAAAACCTTTATCCGCTACCGTCCGATCGGACCCGTTCTCGCCATCATGCCGTGGAACTTTCCTTTCTGGCAAGTCATCCGCTTCGCCGCTCCTGCTCTGATGGCCGGCAATGTCGGCTTACTCAAGCACGCCTCTAACGTTCCTCAGTGTGCCCTGGCCATTGAAAGGATTTTCCTCGAAGCCGGATTCCCCCCAGGCGCCTTTCAAACTTTGCTCATCGGTTCCCCACAAGTGGACGCCATTCTTAACGATCCGCGCGTAGTTGCTGCAACCCTGACAGGAAGCGAGCAGGCCGGCATCGAAGTCGGGATTGCCGCGGCCAAGCGCATCAAGAAAGTTGTTCTCGAACTCGGCGGCAGTGATCCTTTCATCGTCATGCCCAGCGCTGATCTCGACTCCGCCGTCGCCACCGCCGTCGAGGCGCGCGTCATCAACAACGGCCAGTCCTGCATCGCTGCCAAACGCTTCATCGTCCATGAATCCATCGCCGCCGACTTTGAAAAAAAGTTCGTCACCCGCATGAAGAATCTCCGCATCGGCGATCCCTTCGATGAAAAAACCGAACTCGGCCCTCTCGCGACTGCCAGCGCCGTCAAGGACCTCGACGCCGATGTTCAGAAAAGCATCAAAGCCGGCGCCAAACTCTTAACAGGAGGCCACAAGCTAGAACTCCCCGGCAACTACTACGCCCCCACAGTTCTGACCGATATTCCGAAAGAATCTCCCGCCTACCGCGAAGAATTCTTCGGCCCTGTCGCCTCGCTGTTCCGCGTCAAAGATATCGACGAAGCCATCGGCCTCGCCAATGACAGTCGCTTCGGCCTGGGCGCCAGCGCCTGGACGGCTGATGACCGCGAGCGCGAGCGCTTCATCAATGAACTTGAATCCGGCATGGTCTTCATCAACAAAATGGTCGCCTCCGATGCCCGCATCCCTTTCGGCGGCGTCAAAAGTTCGGGCCACGGACGCGAACTCTCGGCCAACGGCATCCGTGAATTCATGAACATCAAAACCGTCTGGATCGCATAGCGCGCGCCTCTGCAATCCTTCAGACAGATCTACCCCGCGGTCCCCGGTGTCACCTGTGTTAGGGATTTTCTTGCCCCAGGAGGTTCCACTACTGATGGTCGCGATGAACCGTATCCATGGAGAAGGCCGGCAAGCACACCGCAATGTATTCAGCCCCGCCTTCGTGGGGAGTCGAGTAACGAATCCATTCTCCGGCGTGCGCGATGATCGCTTGGCCAGCGCTTACTTCCAGGGACCCCTTCTTGTGGTCCACGCGCAGCGTGCCCTTAAGAACGATGGTGAACTCGTCAAACGCGGGTGTCTGGCCGGGTTCAAGCCATCCCTCCGGGCTGCGCATGTGGGCCACGCTGGCAGCTGAGGTTTTCGTGTTGACCCGTCCAACATATTCGTCGATCAATTTGGGTTTGTTGCCGGCGGATTGAATACGCGTCGGTTGCGGTATCAAGGTAGGCATAGGTTTGGATTTCCAAAACTACGTTCGCCAATTTGAAATCGTGTCACTTCTCAACACAAGAGTGTAACGCGGCGAGAGATCAAAGAGAGCTCTCCACCGCGTAGAGAATAAACAAACGCAACAGCCACAAGTTAAGGACTAAGGATGCGGCGTCGGCGGCGTTGCCGGAATCCCCGGAATGTGGGTCGATGGCGTTCCCGGCGATTCACCAACAGCCGGCGTTCCGGGAATGTCGATGCCGGGAGTGCCCGGCGTGCCCGGCGTGTAACAGATACCGGGATTATTATTCGTCGAGGGCAGGAACTGCGGCCGCGGCGAAATGGGCTGCTGTGCAGCAGGATGCCGCTCAGCGTCCCGGATGGCCTCAGCCACCTGATCCCGCTCAAGCGAAAACGGATGTTGTAACACCACTTCTACAGGAGCGCCGACGTCCAGAAAAAAATTGGGGGAGTTGAAGAGCAGCGCGAGTGAAGCGATGCCTCCCGCTGCCAAGCCTACGCCGCCCCCGATGGCCATACCTTTTACTCGGTCGGGTGGAACGGTGAAGCTGGAAGTATTGTTCATGCATCCTGGCGTTGGTACCCCGCAACTGGGCGGAACAGAGGTGTTGATGGTGGTGCCTTGCGAGCTGGTGAGAGAGTAGCCGATCAGTGTGCCCAGTCCGAGCCCCGCTGCAGGCAGCGCGAACGCTCCGATTATTCGGCCCTTGCCCGGATCTTTAATGGCGTAACCTTCGCCACTCTCGAGAGCCATAGGTCCGGCGATCGGCGCAACGTAGCCATCAGGATAGGTTATAGACATGGATTGCAGCGACAGTTCCGCGCGGCTGCCGGTACGCGCCAGCTTGTCCACTTTCCCTTGAACAAAAGTGCCCGGCGGAATCACCACTTCATTTTCCGCGACCACCGGCGAAGTGGTTTGCGCGTAAATGTCATCTCCACGGTGCACGTATCTGCTCTGTATGGGATGCATGAGCACCAGAGCAATACGAACTCCGGCTGGAACTGTAATCGTCGTGGCATCGCGCGCAGGACTTGCGGAGGCGACTGCGTCCTGGTTTTGGGAATCTTGACTGTTTGAATTTGCTTCCGCCGCAGTTGATTGGTGGGCCAGGCAGCTTGCGGATACCAACATCAATACTCTTAATGCAAAACCTGGTTTGAAGTTTGTTTTGGTCAGAACAAAGAAGGGGCGAAGACGAAGTTTCGGAGACATCGGTGATACCTCCTGAAGGCGGATACCTTCCCCTCTAGTGCGCTTGCAGAGCCTTAAGCCAGCTCTCGCTTATAGTGAACCCAAATTGACCGACAAGTTGTATAGAGATTGATGCAGAATTGAAAATATCAGTGGAGTTTTGTAAAAATATGTCACCGTGTGATTGAGAATCACATCCGACGCCCATTTCTCCTGCTACCCGCGTCTGCCGCGTTAGTGCGCAGCGCCATCATTTACAATCCTCACTTATGTTCTATCGCTCCGATAATCGCTCTCCTGAACAACTGCGCCCGGTTTCGATCATCCCCGATTTCATTACCACAGCCGAAGGATCGGTGCTTATTGAAGTAGGCAACACACGAGTGATTTGTACTGCCTCCATTGAAGAGACCGTTCCGCAGTTCATGCGCAACACGGGCAAAGGTTGGATCTCGAGCGAGTACGCCATGATTCCCCGCGCCACTCTTACCCGCACTTCGCGCGAAGTAGCCAAGGGGCGCCCCAGCGGACGTACTCACGAAATCCAGCGCCTGATTGGACGCTCGCTGCGCGCTGTGACCGATCTGAGCCGGCTCGGGGAGCGCACCATCTGGATCGATTGCGATGTGATCCAGGCAGACGGTGGAACTCGCACGGCTTCGATTACCGGCGCCTTCGTCGCGCTTGGCCTCGCGCTCGAAAAGTTGGTTGAGGCCGGAACCCTGACTTCAGTTCCCCTGAAAGATTTCGTCGCCGCCGTCAGCGTGGGAATTGTGGATGGAGAAATCTTGCTCGACCTCTGCTATGAAGAGGACTCGCGCGCTGACGTAGATATGAATTTCGTAATGACCGCCGGATACAAAATGGTGGAAATCCAAGCCACCGCCGAGCGCCAGGCCTTTGATGAAGCCCAGTTCGCAAAAATGATGGCCTACGCCCGCCAAGGCGTGCAGTCCCTCATCGCAAAGCAGCAGGCAGTGCTGAGCGCTCTGACGCTCAGGCAGTGATCGCATTGCGAACACCGAGAGTGGGGGGCACGCTAGGGTGGCGTGTTTGGGTGGCGCAGCGCTTTCAGCGCTGGATAAATTCCCTACCTTGGAAGAGAGGGCTTTAGCCCCGCCGATTTTTTCGTTGCAGAACCGCGGAAGCCAAGTGAGGAACTGCTCCCGTCCCTCACGCCCTATCAGGGACGGGCCTTCGCTGCGTCGCGGTCCACTCCTTTTCTCCGCACCTTTCCGCCCTCGCCTCGAGACTCCGCGGCCACCTGAGCTGGATTCTTCCCCAGCGATGCTCCTATAGCCTCTTCCACCGCCCGCAACTCAATCTTCTTGCCCAATCTTCTTGACCGTTTACTCATGCCTACATCATGGCACAACCTGACCATCAACCACGAAGTCTACGCGCGGATACGGCGATGATCGCAGTACCCCTGTTGTGTGGCGCAGCGATTTCGTTGCGGCCTTTGGGTGGCGATACTTCCCGCGCTACGATACAGTCGCGGACTTGACGTGGTTCATCAACACGAGAAAGATGGCCAGCCCGCGCAGCAAATCCACCCATCCAGCCGTTCCTAACTGCCTCCCGACTCCAGCGACGAGTTCATGCGCCATTCCCCACGACTCAGACTCCGAGAGCCGTACTTGAAGCTTCGTTTTTTGTCGATAAAGAAATTCCGTGCGCATCAATAACTTAACTTCTGAAAACTGAGGGCCGAGAACGAATAACTCATTCCTCACTCCCACTCAATCGTTCCGGGAGGCTTGGAGGTAATGTCATACACCACGCGGTTCACGCCCTTCACCTCATTCACAATGCGAGTGGAAATATTCTTTAGAACCTGGTGCGGCAGCGGGACCCAGTCGGCGGTCATCCCATCCTCAGAACTCACCGCCCGCACCGCGCAGGTATACGCATAAGTGCGCATATCGCCCATCACGCCCACCGACATTATCGGGAGCAGTACGGCAAACGACTGCCATATTTTCGTGTACAGTCCCGCTGCCTTGATCTCGCCGACCACAACATCGTCGCACTCACGCAGCAGCGCCAATCGCTCCGGCGTAACTTCCCCGAGAATGCGTACTGCCAGTCCGGGCCCGGGGAAAGGCTGCCTCTGTAAAATTTCTTCTGGCATTCCTAAGTCCCGGCCAATCTTGCGGACTTCATCTTTGAACAAGTCTTTCAGCGGCTCGATTAATTTCAACTTCATTTTTTCCGGCAACCCGCCCACATTGTGATGCGACTTGATCACCTGCGACGGGCCCCGCACCGAACGCGACTCGATGACATCCGGATACAGCGTTCCCTGAACAAGATAGTCGACGCTTCCCTCTTGTTTGGCGATGCGATGCGCTTCATCCTCAAATACCGCAATAAATTCGTTCCCGATAATCTTGCGTTTTTTCTCGGGATCGCTGACGTCCTTGAGCTTGTCGAGAAAACGATCGGTCGCATTGACCGCATCCAGCCTCAGCCCCAGCTTATCGCGCAAAGTCTGCTGAACTTTTTCGAACTCGTTCTTGCGCAGCACTCCGTTGTTCACGAAGATGCTGGTCAGCCGCGACTTGCCATTGGAATCGCGCAGCGCCCGGTCCACCAGCACGGCCGCCACCGAAGAATCCACTCCGCCGGAAAGCGCACAGATCGCATTCCCGCTTCCGACTTGTTGCCGAACTTGTTTCACAGTCGAGTCGATAAAGTGTTGCGGCGTCCACACGGGCTTCGCTCCGCAGATCTGAAACACGAAGTTGCGAAGAATCTCCGTTCCGTTCCGCGTGTGGTGTACTTCCGGATGGAATTGCACGGCAAACCACTTCTTCGCCACGTTCTGAATTCCCGCAACCGCATGAACCGTCTTGGCAGTCAACTCAAATCCGGGAGGCAGCTCCAAAGCCTCATCCCCATGCGACATCCAAACAGCCTGCTTCTTAGCCAGGCCGTGAAACAACACCGACTCGGCGACAATGTCGATCTCCGCGTGTCCATACTCCCGCTTATCCGCCGGTCGCACCTTGCCGCCCAGCGTGTGCACCATGAACTGCAGTCCGTAACAGATCCCCAGCACCGGCAGCCCCAATTCGAAGACTCGCGCATCCGCCGGCGGCGCATCTTTGTCATACACGGACCACGGCGCGCCCGAGAGCACAATGCCGACGGGCGCATAGCTGCTCACCTCGTCCAGCGAGGCAGTGCAGGGTAGCACCACGGAAAAAACATTCTGTTCGCGGATGCGGCGCGCGATGAGCTGCGTATATTGCGCGCCGAAGTCTAGGATGACGATGGACTGGTTAAGAACGGATTGGGTTTCCACGGATGAGTTTCTCAAATCACATGGTTTGTGTAAAGCGCCTCGTCGGAGAGGTCGTAGAGGTGTCGCAGGCAACGTGTTTACGGGCAGAGCGTCGGATAATTAAGGCCAGAGCTAGGTCTCTACCGCAAGCTTTGGAAGATCGCTCAGGATTGCTTCGTCACGGTCGATTGAGGTTTCGATCGGGGTAGAATTTACCAGCGGCATCGCGGGCGGAACGGGTGACGTTGCTCGCACGGCGTCCGGCATTTCGGCGATGCATACATAGCCGGTGAGGCGCACCATGTAGAGCCAGTCAGCGACGGCAAAATAAGCGAGCGTCACGAGAGTGATGCCGGCAATAACGATTCGCGCCGGCGCAACTCGGAGCAAAGCCAGTGGGAAGGAAACCGCGGTCGTGGCCATGCTGAACGCAACCAGGTGGGCGAGAGCAGTCCAAGTACTCACTGCGAAGACCGGACCGATGTGATCTCGCGAGAAAGCGACGGCTGCGGCGATCGAGGCCAACGCGTCCTTGCCGTTGCGGACAGCGAATATCGCGGCTAGCGATAGCCACCAGTTCAGCGCCCAGGCCGCCATGCAGATTAGCCAGGCCATCGCAAGAAACAGAATAAGGCTAAGGCCCGGCCGCGGATTTGGCTTGGTTGAAACGAAGCTGGCGAGAATGGCCGTCCCCACGAAGGCTAGAATCGTAGACAGCACCACAACCACGCGCAGGAAATTGAGATCGATTAGGGAGCGTATCGGCCGGGGCTTTTCTGGGGTCGATATCTGAGCGGACGGGTTGAACGCTACGTCTTCACGGAAGTAGGCGAGCAGGGCGCGCACCGTCGCAAGACGCCCCATGGAAGCGGCTAAGATCCATAGCAAGGAAAGCGCCAAGCTCGCGAGCAAAGCCGCGAGGGCGGCGCGGTTAAGACTGCCCCGAAGTATGTGCGCGATCGCCCGGCCTACGAGCGCAGGCTGCCGACTCGACAGCAGAGCAGAGTCGGCCTTGGTCACGGGCAGCGTGTCGAGATATTCAAAGCAATAAAAACTGGATAACGCGGCGGTGGTTGCACCCAGCACCCAGCGCCACGAAATTTCGGCAAACGTCAGCGATGGCCTGCGAAGCGCAACGCGAAGGCCTTCGATGGTGGGCGATGGTAAGGACATTCCCTTCTATTGCAAGCATACCGCTAATCATCAAGAAACTTTACACATATCGTTCGACGATAGCTGCATCCGACGGTGACGAGTCAGCATCTCTAGAGTAAGGCAGCAAGAAAGGAATAATTGGAAATGAAGTTCGTAGAACGTTTAACTTCGTTCGCTATCGTAGCTCTTGTGCTCTCATTGAGCGCCTTCGCCAAGGACGGTCATTCGGGGAAGTTCACCTTGTCAGAAACAGTGCAAGTTGGATCTACACAGCTTGCCCCCGGCGACTATAAGGCTGAGTGGAATGGTCCGGCCAATGATGTAAAGATTGACTTCATAAAAAATGGCAAGACTGTCGCCACGACGCAGGGTAAAATCCAGAACCTGCAGAAACCTTCTCGCTATGACGCAGTGCTTACAAAGACACTTCAAAACAACACACAAGAACTCAGCGAGATCGACTTCGGAAATCATACCGAGGCTCTCGTGCTAGGAGGAGAGTAAGAACGGTCTTTCGGATTCGAAGCGGGCCCGTACTCTGCGGGCCCCTTTTTTATGCGTGGAACTGCATCACTTCACAACAATATTTACTAGCTTGCCGGGAACGTAGATTTTGTTAACGATCTGCTTGCCTGCGATGAAAGACCGCACTTTTTCATCGGCAAGCGCGCGATCGAGAACGTCGTCTTTGGTAGCTTCGGCGGGCACAGTGATGCGACTGCGCAACTTTCCATTGATTTGCACAGGGATTTCGAGTTCGTCTTCTTTGGCGAGCGCGGCATCGTATTTTGGCCAGGGAGCTTTGAGCAGGCTTCCCTTTTCGCCAAGCATCTCCCAGAGTTCATGGGCGAGATAGGGCGCGAAGGGCGCGAGCAAGAGGACCAAGTCGCGCTGCACTTCAGCGAGTAACGCAGCGGGTATATACGGTTTCTCAGATTGGACCTGGAAGGCACCGGCGTCTAACGCGCCAGGCTGGTAGGCGCCGCCATACATCGTATTCACCAGTTCCATGATGGCGGAAATGCAAGTATTGAAATGCCAGCGGCCTTGGAAGTCGTCACTGACACGCTTGATGGTTTGGTGCAGCTTGCGTTGGATAGCGCGCGCTTCCGGCGGCAAGTCCGCGGGCACCGGTTTGTCCCAATCGGGATGGTTCGGTTGAGCGTTGCGGACTACGAAGCGATAGACGCGGCCTAGAAATCTTTGAATGCCTTCGATGCCGGAATCCTGCCAGTCGAGGTCGCGGTCGGGAGGAGCGGCGAAGAGGGTGTAGAGGCGCGCGGCATCGGCGCCGTAGCGCGCGACCATTTCGTCGGGGCTGACGCTGTTGCCCAAGCTCTTCGACATTTTTGCCCCATCTTTGATGACCATACCCTGTGTGAAGAGTCTCTCGGCTGGTTCGTCGTTGGTGATGAGGCCGAGGTCGCACATGAACTTTGTCCAGAAGCGCGAGTAGATCAGGTGCAGGATAGCGTGTTCCACGCCTCCGATGTACTGGTCGATGGGAAACCAGTATTGCGCGGCCTTCGAGTCGAACGGAGCATGGTCGTTGTGCGCGTCCGTGTAGCGATAAAAGTACCAGGACGAATCGACGAAGGTGTCCATGGTATCGGTTTCGCGGCGTGCCGGACCGCCGCACTTGGGACAAGTCGCGTTGACGAACTCCGCGACCTGGCCGAGCGGCGATCCGCCGGCGAGTGTGATATCGACATTCTCTGGCAAAATCACGGGCAAAGCTTTTTCGGGCACGGAAACGATGCCATCTTTGTCGCAATAGAGCATTGGAATGGGCGTTCCCCAATATCGCTGGCGCGAGATTCCCCAATCTTTCAAGCGATAGGTAATGGTGGCTTTGCCGAAACCTTTTTCCTCCGCGACGGCAGACATTTTCTTAATGGCCTCGGCGCACTCGAGGCCGCTGTAGGGACCGGAATTGATCAACACGCCGTCGTGTCCCACGTATGGAAGGGGCGGCTCGGCCATGGTTTCTTCCGGGTCGTTGGAAACTGGAAGAACCACCAGGCGAATTTCGAGTTTGTACTTTTTTGCAAACTCGTAGTCACGCTCGTCGTGCGCGGGAACGCTCATGATGGCGCCCGTGCCGTAATCCATGAGGATGTAGTTCGCCACCCAGAGGGGAACTTTCTCGTGGTTGAACGGATTGATGGCGTAGCGTCCCGTGAAGACGCCGTGCTTCTCGATTTCGCCGATGTCGCCTACTTCTTTGGCTTTGCGCTGCTCGGCGATCAGTTGATCGACTTCGGCGCGCAAGTCGGCGTTGGCTCTGGTGAGATCAGCAATGAGCGGATGCTGAGGCGCGAGTTGCACCGATGTCGCGCCGAAGATGGTATCGACGCGAGTGGTGAAGACGCTGATGGCGGAACCGGCAGGGCCAAAACTGCCGTGCTTCTCTGCCTTGTCGAGCTTGAAATCGACGAGCGTGCCTTGGCTGCGGCCGATCCAGTTCCTCTGCATGGTTCGGACTTTTTCGGGCCACCCGCCGAGCTTATCGAGGTCACGCAATAATTCATCGGCGTATTTGGTGATGCGCAAAAACCATTGCTCGAGTTCGCGCTGCTCGACGAGAGTGTCTTCGTGCCGCCAGCAGCGGCCGTTTACAACCTGCTCATTGGCAAGCACGGTGCAGCACTGCGGACACCAGTTCACCAGACTTTTCTTACGATAGGCCAACCCCTTCTCGTAGAACTTGAGAAAGA
>DATNLE010000405.1:0-5403 GCA_035603035.1 Candidatus Acidiferrales bacterium
GGTCCCACCAGGGTGGCAAGCGCTCCTTCATAACCAGCCTCAGTATTCGGGATCGGCCCAATCCCAGCGGCGAAGTCGAAATCGAGCGCGACGAACAGCCGCCATTCGTCGTGATTCCCTCCCTGGATTACCGGAACATGATGGAATTGACCGGTGACAAGCGCGGTCCCGAGCGAAAGCGGCAGAAACTCGCCATCAATGTTAGGCGTGTATCCGGCAGGGTTTTCGTTAGCCAAAATCGTCGTCACCGGGAGCGCGCGTAGACAAGCAGCCGTTTGGCTGCTGCATCCCGCGGCAGTAGCGAACGCAGTTCCAGCGGTCTCGGCAGTTGCCAGCGTCTGTGTAGTGAGCGCATAGGCGCCGCTTTCGACAATGGCCTTCTGAAACAGATTCGCCGCCGGAGGCGAGGCTAGCTGAGAGAAAACGCTGAGCCCGCCGGCGGACTCTCCGAAGATAGTCATATTAAATGGATCGCCGCCGAAGAACACGATGTTGTCCCTCACCCAACGCAGCGCCAGTTGCTGATCCATCAAACCGTAATCACCCGCCGAGGTTGGATCCGAAGCCAGCGCCGGATGCGCGAGAAATCCCAGAGCGCCCAACCGGTAATTGATCGTCACGACGATCACTCCATCCTGCACCATCGCCGTAGGGTCGTAGTCATTGCTCTCCCCGGTGACCAGCGCGCCTCCGTGGATCCACACCATCACTGGGCGCAGTTGCCGGAAATCGTTGGTATCCGGAGTAAACACATTTAGGAACAGGCAGTCCTCGGTTGTCGACTCAATCCCAAACGGCGAAGCCGGTTGTGGGCAGTGGTTCGCGAAATGCGTAGCGTCGAGCGTCTGGAACCAAGGAGCGCGCGGTACCGGCGCGCGCCAGCGCAAATTACCCACAGGCGGTGCGGCGTAAGGAATGCCGAGGAATTCGCGGACGCCCGCTGCAGTCACCGTCCCGCGAACTGGGCCATCAAAGGTGAAGGCCAGAGGGTTACCTCCCTGCGCGTATAACTCCCCAGGCATGCTGCAAAGCGCCACCGCAGCCGCGAGGGCCAGTACCATTACCTTCAATTGTCGCTTCTGTTGAAATCTCATGGCTTCCTCCTTGACCTTTCGCGGGCCCTCGCAGGCCAGAAAGCGAAATTGTGTTGGTTTAAATCATTTGTGGGTAACTGTCAAGAAAAAACAACCCGGAAAAATTATGGAGCTGATCTTCGTTCTAGGCTTAAGTCGGCGGTTTTCAAAGCTTAGCTAATCGATCGTCGATTCGTCGTCTAGGTAGAGTCGATCCGCCAGCGGTAGATTGTTTAAGGGATCAAACAAGGTCTGTAATTCAGGAAAATAAGCAGGCGGCCCTTAAGCGGGATCCCGTCCGCCGCATCCATAACCCCGGCTTGCGCCAGAAATAACTGGTTCGCGCCGCGTGGCGGGGGGTAGCCGTCTCGTGTATAAGTCGGGCGCGCCGGTCTACCCCGCGACGCAGCCAGACGTAGAAGAACTGAGTTTATCGCGCCTCAATAATCGTGAGAGCTGCCTCGCCGTGCCGAGCAGATCGAAAGAAGAATTGCATTCGAAGCGTTCGCCTGAATCCAAATGGTGTATAGTCTTCGGCACTTTAGCAATAGAAGTGATTCTGGCTCAACTACGGGGGCGTATCGTGAGCTTACTTCGAAGGTTTGTCCTTGCTGCGATTTCTCTGAGTTTAGTTTTCGGTCTGAGTAAACCTGCGCTTGCACAGGACGCTACGGGCCGGGTAATTGGTACGGTGTACGATCAGCAGGGCGGGGTGGTGCCGAGCGCCAAAGTGACGGTCACAAATGTGGGTACTCAGATCTCTCAGTCCTCGGTAACGGACAAGGACGGGCGTTTCGAAGCTCTCGATCTCCCCATCGGGAATTATCGGGTGGCGGTCGAGCACGAGGGTTTTAACAAAGTTGTCACGCAAGAGCAAAAGCTCCTGATCAATCAGTCGTTGCGATTTGACATAACCTTAACACTTGGGACTACGAACCAAACGGTTACGGTGGAAGCTCAGGTGTCCGGAGTTGAGACGGAAAACCCTACGTTGGGCCAGTCCGTTACGAGCCGGCAACTGATAAACCTTCCCTTGAATGGCCGCAACGTTCTCGACCTCGCTCTCTTGCAGCCGGGTGTGACTGAAGCGGACCCTGATTATGTCGGGGCTGGAACCTTCAGTATTGCCGGAGGGAGGCCGGATTCTGTCACCTTTCTTCTAGACGGAGGCATCAACAACAACCTTCTGGATAACAGTGTCGTTCTGAATCCGAACCCCGACACAATCGGCGAGTTCCGTATCTTGACCAGCAATTACACGGCGGAGTACGGGCGGAACGCCGCGGGAGTCATCAGCGTAGTCACGAAATCCGGAACAAACGAATTTCACGGCAGCGGATTTGACTTCCTTAGAAACGGCGCATTCAATGCGAACTCGTTCTTCAATAAAGAAGCGGACGTTCCCAGGGACAACCTCAGGCGGAACCAGTTCGGCGGCACTTTCGGGGGTCCCATCAAGAAAGATCGGGCCTTCTTCTTCGTCGGATACCAGGGCCAGCTTCTTTCGCAGACGCTGACGCAGTTCGGCACAACAACATTCACACCCGCTGAACTGACCGGAAATTTTTCGCAGGCAATTCCCAACGGCACAGCGGTCACACAAAACGACGGTAGCCAAATTGTGGTCACCTGCCCAACCCCCAACTGCCCCGATCCTGGCGTCGCCGCATTCCTTCAGCAGAACCCTTTCTTTGCAACTCCCAACGGCAATGCAGCCCAAGCCATCATTGATCCGACTAAGATCAACGGCATTGCGGCGCAATATATCGCGTTAGGGTTAATCCCCACATCAGCGAGTGGACTTGTCACCACTACCGGGGCTCACAAGGACAACGATAACGAGTTGACCGGGAAGCTGGATTTTATCGTTACTGAGAAAGACAAGATCTCCGTGACTCTGGGAGGATTCCGCGAGGGTTTGAACAATCCATTCGACTACGCCACGGTCTCGGGCTTTCCGAATACTACCCAAAACCACAACTACTTCGGAAATGTATCCTACACAAGAACATTTTCTTCAAATCTGCTGAATGAACTTCGTTTTACGGCGCAACGCAATCTCTTCGTGCAAGAGGAAGTCGGCAGGACATTGCCTACACCGAGTGCACTGGGAATCGCCACCACGCCGGATTTGCCCACGGGTCCTCCGAACATCTTTTTCGACAGTGGATTGCAGCTGGGGTTCAGCGAGCAAGGGCCCACCAGCCTCGCGAGCAATACTTACGGCATTTCTGATACCGTGACCTGGATCAGAGGGCACAACACCTGGAAATTCGGCGCCGGCATTTCCAGCTATCAGAACAATACCGTCTTCGACTTTTTCGGCAACGGTGAATTCGATTTCGTCAGTGGAGCGGGCGGGATCGGGACCGACAACAGCTTTGCCGACTTTCTACTAGGCATTGTAAACAGTTATTTTCAGGGTCCGAACGCGCCCTCCAATATTCGCAGCAAAGCTCCCTATGCGTTCCTGCAGGACGAATGGCGAGTGCGGAAAAATTTGACGCTCACACTTGGCCTCCGTTACGAATACAGCTCTCCCAAGCTCGACACGAACGGAAGAAGCTTCTCTATAATTCCCGGACTTCAGTCCACCAGATTTCCAAACGCGCCGCTCGGCATGGTTTTTCCGGGAGATCGTGGCGCCCCGCGCGGCGTCAATTTCCCGGACAAAGATAACTTTGCCCCGCGATTCGGATTCGCTTGGGACCCCTGGGGGAATGGCAAGACCAGCATACGCGGAGGCGGCGGAATTTTTTACGACATTCTGAAAGGTGAAGACAATCTTCAGTTTAACGGACAGTCGCCCTTCTTCAGTGACACCGGCCTGTTCCTGAACCCGGTTGCGCCCGGTCAAGTTGGCGACGTGCCCTATTTTGCCGATCCGTACGGTTCTGCAGGCGCAACAAATCCGTTCCCATCCGCTCCTCCGCCTTCCAATATTGATTTTGTCAATTCCGGCTTTCTCCCGATCAATAGTAGCGGATTCGTTTTTCTGGTTAATCCGCATCTCCATACCCCTTATATTTATCAATACAATTTGAGTGTCGAGCATCAAGTGGCAAAGAATTTGGTCGCCGAAGTGAATTACGTGGGGAACAGCTCGAAAGGATTAACCGCACTCAAGGATGTGAATCCGTTCGTTCTCGGGACTCAGAACCGGGTTCTGAATCTGGCTCCTCAGCCGAACCCCGAAATCAGCAGTTTCTGCGCCGGAGACCTTGGCGAATGCCCCTACGCCACATTGCCGGAGTTCCAGAATGTGGGCTTCGCAAACTACAATAGCCTCGAAGCATCCTTGACGAAGCAAGTTGGCGAGAGCCGCTTCTTCGGAACCACATATTTCACGCTCGCCTATACTTACGGCAAGAGCATCGATACTTCATCCGGTTTCCAGAATCGGAATTCGCAGGTCCCGTTTTTCAACATCCAGCAATTTCGTGCTGTATCCGATTCGGATGTCAAGCACCGCATTACTTTCAGCGGCGGATGGGATTTGCCATTCGATCGTGAGTGGGCTTCTGGACCCAAGCGCCTGACAAAAGGATGGAGCCTGTATCCGATTTTCAGTTGGAGGACGGGCTTTCCTCTAGGTATACCTGCGGATTTTCCAGATCGGTTCGATCCCACGAATCCTGGGCCTTCCGGGGCCGGAGACCCCTATCTCGCAAGTGCCCTCTTCGCCCCAGGATTTACCAGTCTTCAACGAGAGAATCCACATGCTCCCGGCAATTTCTACTTCAATCCCGCCGGTTTTGACAATAACGAAGCCGACTATGCGACCGCGCCGGCAAATGTCGCCTTGTATGGCTTGCCCAGGAACTTCTTCCGTGGGCCGGGGCGCACGAACCTGGACTTGGCTTTGGCCAAGACCACACCCATCACGGAACGCGTCGCCGCCGAATTTCGCGTGGAAGCTTTTAATATTTTCAATCACACTGAGTTTGGCAATCCGACCGTCAATCCCAACAGCGGGACGTTCGGGCAGATCACCTCTACATTTGATCCGCGGATCCTTCAGTTGGCTCTGCGACTAACCTTCTAGCGCCGCAAAGGGTGACGGGAGCTGTGTCCCGGTCGTTCGGGTGGGCACGACGGCGCCGGTTATTGCATACGCTTGCCCGCACGCAGCAATTCGCTCTTGTATTCCATGCTGGCCAAGGCAGTTTGCAAGAGCAGATCCAGACGACGCTACGATGCAAAGAAATTCTAGAGAAGGAGTGGCGGGTGAGCCTGTAAGCCGGATTCTGTCCGCCCCGCGTCACGAATCCTGATTCGCATCAGAATCCGCTATACGCGCTGCGCGATGATCATTCCTCTAGGTCCCGAA
>DATNLE010000411.1:0-3545 GCA_035603035.1 Candidatus Acidiferrales bacterium
GCGGATAAGTGATTCGCCCATCACGACGAAAAACCCAGACATCGCCATCCGCTCTGTCAAGCATCACCTCAAGTTCCCATTGCGACGCGTTCGTTCGTTTGCACCACAGCGAATTGACGTCCGCGCGAGGCGCATCACCCAGGGCGAGTGGAGACAGGACCCCATTCTTAGCTTCGAAGAAGTCCCAATCCGGTAACGCAGCGCGCAGGATTTTCGCATCCTGCCTGAAGATGCCGACATCGAGATCTTTGTGAGTTCGAGTGACCCTGGCTAAATACAGCTCAAGCGCCCATCCGCCAGCGATCCACCACGGGGCGCGCAACTCCGACAATAAAACCACGGCCTCGTGCGGCGTCAGCGTTCGCCAGAGCCTGCTAGACCGCCAGCTCATCCACCATCGATATCACGCCGGACAAAACCGTTCCACCCACTCGAAGACGGCAGCCTTCGATCTCCTGCCGACTGAATGATCTCTCCACGGTTTTGCCTTTTACGGTGATTTCAACCGTCGAACCGCTAAGAACATGATCCGTTGCCTCTATGTCTCGGTAAGCGACGCTGCCAAAAAAGCCGTGCTTAACAAGGCGCCCTTTGATTTCGTGCCTTATCCTGACAAGGGCCGTATCGAATTCCTCTCTTTGAACCTCGTCCATTGTGCACCTCATCAGACTTAAGCAACTTGCCTCAATTTGGCTTCTTAAAGCGAAACAGGAATTGGTCGGTGTGACCGCGGACTGCCGGATCGAACACTTTTTTGGTGTGATCGTCCGCCGTGTTGGCAAGAATTGCGCTCTCGGCGTCTAGCTTAAAGCCAGCCGCCAGCACATCCGACTTCACTCTCGCCGGATCGATTCGGTGCAGTGTCTCGGTTGCGCCAATCCCTGAGCCCGCTGCCGCGACGTGATCCAACACGACATAGACACCGCCTGGCTTCAGCGCCGCAAAGACTGCCTTGTTGAACGCCGGAACGTCCGCGGGTCCCATAAACTTGTCATAGAGATCGTGATAATTCTGTCGAATGAACACCGCATCGAGTCCCGGCGGCAACGCGTTTGCCACCGGCTCGGCACTGACGATGACATTGGGTGACTGACTCGCCAGCTCTTTCATGTGCGCCAATGCTTCGGGATGGCGATTGACGACTTCGGCCGTTTCAACCGCGTACACTTTTCCGGACGGCCCGACGGCCTGCGCAAGTGATGCGGTAAGGCGCCCCGCGACGATATCCGCGACTTTGTCACCTTTTTTAAGCCCGATAAATTGGACAACTTCGGGCGCCTTCCAGGCGGGATCGAGAGTCGGCGCGGCGGATTGCGAAAATGCGCTCGTTGCAGCGCCCATTGAGATAGCCAGCGTTAAGAATGATCCGAGCTTTCGCATGTGCAAGTCCTTCTACGTAGTTCTACTGCGAATACCTGTCCCGTGGATAGTAGCGCAGTTTTGAGGGATTTTAAAAAATGGCGGCATCGTGTTTGCCAATTCTGATCGCTCACGGCGCTGTGGACCCTTTCATCTCTCGCCGCAGCCAGATCCGCGCCGTTGCCCATTTACGCTCGACAGTTGCCAGCGAAATGTCGAGTACGTCGGCAATTTCCTGGGTGGACAAGCCGCCGAAGAACTTCATCTCCACAATCTTTCCTTGCCGGGCATCCGCTTTGGACAACGCGTCCAACGCTTGATCCAACGCGATTATGGGCACGTTCTCATCGCCGCCAGGCAGCTCGCCTAAATGTCCGCGGTTCTTCAACCGAATTGGATCTGCCCCGTTTAACCGCAGGAACGCCTCATTGACAAGCGCCGTACTTTGCAGCGTGTGATCCGCCCGCTCAGATTGGAGGTGAAGGTGCGCCAGCCGACGCAGCTCCTGGTAGACGAGCGGCACTAAAATGCCCAGGGCCTTTTCATTCCCGGACACCCACTGCTGCAGCAGTTCCGTTACTTGGTCCTTCTGGACTTCTGGCACGGCCTCTCCCTAGCGCTACTTGACCGCCGGCCCCAGGGTAGTCGTAGCTTGACATATTGTCCACGCGGTCGTGATTGGCTCAGACGACGCCTTCCGGAAACTCTTCGATAATGACGTGGATGCCCGGCAGCACTGATGCACTCGTCAGGGTATCGATGATGCAGAAAAGTCGTACGCATGGATGCGTGCGCGTTGCGCGATCGCGTGCGCCTTGAATCGGAATCAGAATCCAACTAAGTTAAGATATGCAAAACCAAGCGCGCAAGGGGAGAGATCCATGATCGGCTACGCGACCCTCGGAACAAACAATCTTGCGCGTGCGCAAGCATTTTACGATGCCTTGCTGGCTGAAATTGGCGCAAAACGCCTGATGGAATTGCCGCATGGCTTTACCATGTATGGCGTCAGATTGGACCGGCCGGCGCTGGCGATCACACCTCCCTACGATGGCAACGAAGCAAGACCTGGCAACGGCAACATGCTGGCCCTGGTTCTCAACGAGCGGGCGAAGGTCGATGCACTTTACAAAAAGGCCCTGCAACTCGGCGGATCGGATGAGGGTGCGCCGGGCGTCCGCGGCGACGAAGGCCCGCAAGCATTTTACGCCGCCTATTTTCGGGATCCTGAAGGTAACAAGCTCTGTGCCTACCGCGTCGGGCCCGCATAGGCGATCACGGTCTATTGCCTGTGCTATCAGGCTAAGTTACACGCTCTCGGCATCTTGATCAGCTGCGACAAGGCGAGACCTCTTTGGAAGGCGCAATAGGTTTGTTCGGCTGATCCGCAAAACCCTCCCTTATGCGCGGCGAACCCTTGGAGCGGATAGATAAGCTCGTTGAACAGCCGGCTGCGGTACACCGCACGAAAGCCAAAGCTCACGAGCCGATTGCTGGACAATTCCTTATCTTCAATCCCACATAGCGGTGAGAGTCCGAGGGAAAGCGTGGCCTTCCCCTCGTTTTGAAAAGTCCGAATCGCCCGATGAAGAATGGCATATCCCACTAAAGTGTCCGCTTCGGGAAGTCGGCGTTTCGCCGAACAGAGATAACCCACAATCTCGCCCCGTTTGTAGATTGGATCGAAAAATGCGAAGGCCTGCAGACTGCCTTTGTGGTCGAAGGTAAAGAACTTGCGAACGTCGACCTCGTCATCGAGGATGGCTGGCCTGGTCAGAAATGTCATCTCGCGGTTCTTTACTCCGCGTGTCTGCCGCCATCGTTCCGAGACCGTTTGCAATTCCTCGCGATCGAGCGAAGTCACTGAACGTTCTGCAATCGTATAGCTGCAGCTGTCCGCACGATTGAGCCCGCGACGGAAATTCCGTTTCCTTGGCCCGTCGAATTCATAGCCTCTAAGCTCTATTCGCGTTTCGGTGCCCATCTCGTTCACGCAGAAGCCGATCTTCTGCAGGATCTTGGCGACGGGCCGCGAAACCTGCCAAAAGCAAACGTCGCCTCTCGTGCTCACGAAATCACGGATTAGATCCTCGCAACCACCGATCGGCGCGAGGGGATCGGAAAGAACGAAGGCCGTCCTGCCCACCTGCTTGTAGGCGAGGAATCCCTCCTCGTCCCCGAAATAA
>DATNLE010000433.1:0-13898 GCA_035603035.1 Candidatus Acidiferrales bacterium
GCTGCAGCCGCACTTTTACCAGACGAATTGGTTCCGCACTCTCGGCGCGGCGAGTATGCTGATACTGCTGTGGTGCGGCTACAAGTTCCGTGTCCGGCAACTGGCGCACCAGTTCAACATACGTCTGGAAGAGCGCGTAAGCGAACGCGCGCGCATTGCGCGGGACTTGCACGACACGCTGTTACAAAGTTTTCAAGGGTTGGTCTTCCGCTTCCAGGCGGCCCGGTATCAGCTCCCGGATTCTCCCGAAAAAGCATCTGACGCTCTGGACAGCGCACTAGTTTCTGCAGATGAGGCGATCGCCGAGGGCCGTAGTGCGATTCAGGAATTGCGTTCGGGACCATTCAACGAAGGCAAGCTCGAACAGATGCTGCTCGACACGGGTCGCGAACTGGCATCCTCGCAAAACGGTGAGCACGGTTCGCCACCACTGCGGGTGATTGTAGAGGGCAAGCGGCGACCGAAACGGCCGATGATCGGGGAAGAGATCTATCGAATCGCACGAGAGTTGCTGCGCAATGCTTACCGCCACGCAGATGCCCGGAACATTGAAGCCGAGCTGCGCTACGATGACGATGCTTTTCTGTTAATCGTACGTGATGACGGAAAAGGGATCGATCCAAAGATACTGAAAGACCACGGGCGCGCCGGCCATTGGGGCTTACCCGGAATGTATGAGCGGGTAGAAGGAATTGGAGCCCGGTTGGATATCTGGAGCGAGGCGGGCGCTGGCACAGAGGTTCGGTTGACTGTGCCGGCCGCTATTGCCTATGAAAAAGCTGGCGATGAGGGTAGATTTAAACTGTTCCGGAAGGCGAGGATTTATGACCACCGGTCCTAGTGCGATTCGGATCATGACTGTGGATGATCATCCTCTCTTGCGTCAGGGCATCGCGGCCCTCATCAACACTCAGGCAGATATGCAACTGGTCGCAGAGGCGCGTGACGGGCAAGAGGGCGTCGCACAGTTTCGCGCACACCGCCCCGACGTGACTCTGATGGATCTGCAGATGCCCAATGTGAATGGCACCGAAGCCATCAGCCGGATCAGAAGCGAATTTCCTGATGCCAAGATCCTGGTGTTGTCGACCTATGCCGGTGACGTTCAAATCTTACGGGCGATCAAGGCGGGTGCGCGGGGGTACCTACTGAAAGGAAATGTCCGCACAGAATTGCTGGAAGCGATCCGAACGGTCCATGCCGGGCGGAAGCGAATACCGCCCGAGATTGCGGCGGAACTGGCAGAACACGCAGCCGACGATCAGCTGAGTTCGCGCGAAATTGATGTGCTTCGTTTGATTGGCGAGGGGAATGCCAATAAGCAAATCGCCGACAAGCTCTCGATCGCAGAAACAACGGTCAAGAACCACATCTCGAACATGCTCTCCAAGCTGGGTGCAAACGATCGGGCGCACGCAGTCACCATTGCGCTCCAGCGCGGGATTATCGAGCTGGACGTCGCCAACGGTAGGACCCGAAAATCCTACTTTTGACCCTTTCGATTCCTCTCCAAGATCACTAGCCTGAGACCAGCATCGGAGGACGTGTCTGCAACGTCTGTTTTCCACATTCGCCGAAGGCTGGCCCGGCGCTGGTCTTTTGCTTCAGCGCATCATGACCAGCACGATTCTGGTCTATGGCGGGGCCTCGCATCTCCTTGAAAACGCGAAATTGGCGCCGAGCCTTCCTTACCTGATTGCAGGTATCGCTGGCGTACTTCTGCTTCTCGGCCTTTGGACGCCACTAGCCGGAATCACGATTGCCATTGTTGGCGTTTGGATATTCTTTGCGTGCTCGGCACATTCGCTGACGGCAATCGTAGTGGCTGTCCTTGGAGCCACTGTGGCGATGATCGGGCCGGGAGTGTGGTCCATTGATGCCCGGCTCTATGGAAGAAAGCACCTCGAATCCCCCCGACACAGACAACAACGTTCGACTGCCCAAAAGTACTAACGCTCTCCTCTCCGAGAAGTACAACCTGGAACCCCCACGATGTACCGAGACCACGATCACCCGATCTACCGTTGTGAACCAAAGCAGGTAGTTGCAGACTCATCCCGTAAGCAAGGCCTCACTTGAGTCTCTATTTCCTCTTTGGTGGCGCTTATGGGGAAGATCACAAGCTCGCGGTTTCCCGCTACACGAAGTGCTAATCATGGCTGCAACGAATGTTGCATCCGCCCTGATCGCGACCGACAAAAGCGAGCGAACGAGTGGCACAGCCCCGAGCACCGAGATCAACAGGCTCTTGGAGAATGTCATGGCAAAGGTGATTGAGTTTTACATACCGAAGAACTTTCGGAAACCGTTAAGGACGGCGGCTCAGCCGCAACTCGGAAAAATCATCGATTTTTGCCCACAGACGAAGAGATCAGCTTAGCTGTTCGCAAAGCAGTGGAAGTTTAAAAGCATGGGAGGAGAGTATGGGCGCGACTTTTGCTTTTACCGACCCCGGGAGCCCCGCCGGAGTGGGTTTTCCCAACATCAACGATCTCGCAGACCAGCACCTGCATCTCGAAACAGAAATTAGCTCTGAGCACTGCTTCGAGGATATCGTCGGCAGGAGCCCAGCACTCCAGAAAGTGCTTGATCAGGTCGCGATCGTCGCACCCACCGATTCCACGGTCCTGCTTCATGGAGAAACGGGAACGGGAAAGGAACTGATTGCGCGGGCGATCCACAGGCTCAGCTCTCGGCGCGAGCGTGCCCTCGTTCGCATGAACTGCGCCGCCATTCCCTCAGGACTGTTGGAAAGCGAACTGTTTGGTCATGAGAAGGGAGCTTTTACCGGCGCCCTGCTGCAAAGAAAGGGTCGATTCGAGCTCGCGGATGGAGGCTCGTTGTTTCTGGATGAGATCGGCGACATCAGCTTGGAGCTGCAGCCGAAACTATTGCGTGCTATCCAGGAGCAGGAGTTCGAGCGTTTGGGAAGCGCAAGGACAATCCAGGTCAACGTGCGGATGATTGCGGCGACGCATCGGAACCTTGCGGCCATGATCCGCGAGAAAGAGTTCCGCGAGGATCTTTTCTATCGCTTCAACGTGTTCCCTATCGAGATTCCGCCTTTGCGGGAACGCCGCGAAGACATTCTTCCGCTCGTGAATCATTTCGTGTCAAAGTTTGCGCAGCGGATGGGTAAGGACATCAGATTCATCTCCCGAAATGCCATGGACGCTCTTACAAATGCGCCGTGGAAAGGTAATGTTCGTGAGCTGGGAAATTTCATGGAGCGTTGCGTGATTTTAACGCAAGGGAACAAATTGAATGTGCCGCATCTAGAGGTGAAGGATTCTGCTGCACGAAAGGTAGTACGAGTCGCATCATCGTTCCGGGAAGCTGAGCGACGCGTGATCGTCGATGCTTTGAGCGACGCGTCCGGAAGGATAGCCGGGAAAGGCGGGGCGGCTGAGCGCCTCGGACTTAAGAGAACAACTCTTCTTAACAAGATGCGGCGCCTGAGTATCAGCCGGATTGATTATTCGGTTGAGCAGTGCACAAATCGGTTCGCTGTCCCCCAAGCAACGTCTTGACGATAACCGGTTTGCAACCAATCGAGATCCGCAACATCGACCGGGATCACTGCTCGGTTGATTTGGAGGGTTCGACCCAGACGACAAAGCTCAACTTATTGCCATCGTATTCTCTCGTGATCTCCCACGCAGCCGGGAGCGGGTACATACACACCTGTCAGCATGGCAGAACCACGTCCTTGAAAGGCGGTGCTCGGCGGCAACACGAGGAGGGGTGGAGCAGGCCCGTCAAGCCGTCTCCCTGTGACCTTATTGCAGGGCGCTGTTTCGCACGAGAATCGTAGCCCAAACGCATCCAAAAGATTTTTGTTGTTAAAGGGCTGGACTTCCTGCTCGTGCCCTGGCTGGTGGGGCGCCCATCCCCAGATCGCGCGTTCGGGAAGGAAGGTCCACAGCCTCTCCGTACCCAGCCAGAAGGCAACGTCATCCCGTTCATAGGGCGCAGGCGGAATGAATTCGTGTGCCGGTCGGCGGGCGACCGGACAGAGGCGGGTATTGAAAACTCGGTTTGTGGCGAGGCCGGTTGAGGCGGAATTTGTTGGCCGCTGCCCGTCAAAGCCGCCAACGTTATTATCTGGACGAATCGCAAAGTAATCATTGCGTCAATCTCCTTGCTGGATCATATTTCACAAAGCAGGCCCCTAATCGCCCGATCGTCGAACGGGGCGCCGGGTCTCTCACTCTTGTAGGACGGTTGCAGCCAAAATATGTTAAGGCCATAACACTCATAACCCCTGTGAGCGCAATCGCGAGATTTCCTGATCTACACGTCGGTCCTTATTCCGTATCAACCGCCTCATTTCTGCACTAACAAGCACCATGCAGATCCAAAACAAGGTGGATTCAGCCGCTGCCGCAAAGAAGTTTCCCTGAAAATCAACGATGCAGCCCGGCGGACGGTCGTGAAAGACAATCACTTGGGGGAAATGAAGATAGGAGTAAACCCTGCCTTGTAGCGCAGGAAGTCCGAACAGAACTGCCAGCGTGAACACCTCGGCAAATAACACAATCGCAACGAGTGACCGCCATTTGATACTACCGGCCATGTTCCCAAGTATGCTCTCGCGATTTCCAGAGTCTCCAAATGGCGTCTCACATCAGCTCTCGCTTCTCTCAACTCAAACCCTTTGCATAAGTTAGGGGTCATGGTTTGGTCATTATGTATTATGCGAGTCCCATTTCCGGGTTCGGGACTTCTTGGCGTTTGGTGAGGAATTCCTATCCACTGGCAACCGATGTGTCGCTTATATCAGACACAACGAACGATATACTCGCTCCCGTTCGGAGGATGCCTCGGAATCCACCTTTTCGATACACAGTTGCGTGACATCGGCCCTCTCCTGTCCCGCTATACGAGCCGTCGATTCGAGCAACTTGACGTCGGTGCTTGCATCAACCACGAACACCGTGTCGCCGAGCCGCTGTTGGGCTGCAAGCTGGTTTAGTTCGAAGATGCAGCCGCTATTCTTCTCCGAAAAACCGCGCAGGTCCATTAGGATGGCGTCGCTCCGCGCGAGCAACGCCGCCAGAGTATCCGACCAGGTGTTCTCGTGGCAGAAAAACTCGGTGACGCGGAAACGGCCGTCCGGATCGCGCGAATCGTCCATCAGCTGAAGGTGCTTCGTTAAGTCCTGCGGGCCTTGTACAAACCCCGAGCGGAGGTTACCGGCGAGAAAGGCGAGCATGTCGTTTGGGTTGATGGTGCGGGCGGCCAGGTCGGTGCCTGCGATCATGGCCACTCCGCCGCGAAAGCGCCAGCGCTGCGCGACCGAGTCGAACAGTTTTTCGCTGCGGCCGCGGAAACCGAACACACGCAGCACTAACAGTTGCTTACCGGGGTCCGGAGGTGTGCGGCGAGAGCTTGCTGACAGTCCGAGTTGGACCATGGCGCGATACACCACAAATCCACCCAACCCAGCCATTCCCTTCCAGCCGAAATCGGCGGCGTACCCAGCCGAAAGCACGAAGGCTACGATGACCCAGAACGAATCGGAAACTAGCTGCATATCGCTGAACGATTTCGCCCGGTATCTGGCGTTCAATAGACCGAGCAGACGCCAGCACAAGTACCCGACCGGCACGGTCGCGAATATGAACCACCAGTTCGGGCCAATCGAGAGCAGGAGATTGCGGAGCCCTTTAACGTCCACCAGCGTCACGAAGATCTCTCTTACCGCGACCGAACTGAAGGTGAAGACGAGCAGGGCCGCCAGTACGAGCGGCGATACTCCGCGGATGTGGCGGTTGGACGCGACCCACATAAGGAAGGCCGGCAGGGACGCCTCGATGGCCAGGAACGAAACGAAAGACTGCACATTTGCCGTCAGACGAAAGCCAGGTTGACCCGAGAGAAGATGAGAAGCCGCGGACCAGACAACAATCATGAGCGGCCCTGCGAAGAGATATGCCCCGACGACCCATAACGACCTCCGCCACGGCATCGCCAACAACGTGATCAGGGTGGCGGGTACCGGCCAGCAAAGAGCATACCAGACCGCGAATGCTCGAAGCCCACCGAACTCCAGGCCAGGTGGTTGAAAGAAAAGCCAAGTCCAAAAGGAGGCTGCAGACGCCCCGGCCACCAGGTACACCAGTACCAGGCGAAGCCGCACAAGGCGCTCCCCGCGGATGAGTTCAGAAAGATTCCAAGGCCCGTGCGCTGGAGAGGTAATTTGGACCGGCGCCTTGCTGTCGCCGACGGTGGAAGCGGCTTGCATGGCCCGTTCCACGCTGCGCCGGTACAACCAGATCAGGACTAGCGACACGGGTATCGTCAACAGGACCGCATCCAGAAGATAGAGAAACAGAACTCCAGGTGCAGCGCCTGTCATGCGAACCCTCCTGCGTCGATTTCCTGACGATCATAGCCTTAGAAAAAGGATTGTGCATTCCTCGCAGTTTAGTATTACGCTGCCGCAGGTGAAGTCATGATGACCGCGCTCGCAACGTCGGCACGCTTCCGCGTGCGACAAACCCTGGTCTTCCTGGTTGTGGTCTGGTCGATCGGTGCAGTCTTCCTCGCCCTGGAGGCGAGCATGATGCAATTGTCGTGGATCGGTTCGTCAAAGGTGCTGCCCGCGAACATCGTGCTTTCAAGACAATCCAAGGCCGCCTATGAACATTGCCAAGAGGTGGTGAAAGGCCTGCCGCCCGTGCAGGATGCCAATGTCTCGCAGTGGGCAAGATATTTTGCGTGGCGTTTGGGGTATGTGCTGGGCAGCGGCGATGCTTCGCTGGGCGCCGGCATCGCAGAGCGGCCCGCAGTTGAAGATGCCTTGCGCCAATCGCTGCCCATTACCACCGAGCTAGGGATCCCTGCCCTCGCTCTGCCTCAACGCGGTCGCAGCGGGTACGCCATGAGGGAATTCACAGTTTTTCTGGAAGAGGACACGCCGTGCGTGGCCGCCGCGCTCCAGTTCCGATACTCGCGCAGGCACGCCGCACTCTATAAGTTCGGCGCGGCCGCCGGATTTGCTGGTGTTTACCGGCGGCTTGCGCCCCAACTGAACGATGTCCTTGCTCCCCAACTGAGACTGTACGGGTCTGCTGCAGGGATTCCCGAGAACCTGTACACTCCGTTAGTCGTGCCATCCGTCACCGGCTCCGGTGCCAACGATGGGCAGGTCGTTCAATCCGTCTTTGACCGGATCGATGCGTATATCAAGAGCGCGTACTGGTGAAGCTTCGTTGCGTAGACTTCTTCTAATTTGATTGTTTTTCCCTTTCTGCCGTTTCCGGCTTGTTTCTTCCTTCACTAGAGCGGCAGCGCGAAGAAACAAGGCGGAACGGTGAAGGGACAGAACGGAGCCGAGGGAGGGTGGCAGGGCGTGAGTGAAAGCGCGGTGAGTGGGTGACAGCGGAACGGGCAGAAGTTTCGTTTGGATAGCGCTCAATAGTGCCAATTACTCTCTTCCGCTGGACACGAACTCCATACATACTCTTTTCCGACCAGCGAAACTGCCAGACGTCAGGTTCCTCTTTGCGGCTGACGATCGCAAGACTTCCGCGTTGCATCGTGATCCTCCTACGCCACGGTTGGCGCAAGAAAATCTTCACCCATCGCGAGAAAGAAGAATGTGCCCAGGTATGCACGAGTGAATTGCTTTGCGGCGGCAACGTTAATTCCCTCACAAGCAGGGCGTGACAACTTCCTGTTTGCTGACTATCCATGAGTTGGGCATTGACTGACAGATTAGATTGAAATCGTCCGGACGGCCGAAGTCCTGTTCGTCAACGGTAAATCAGTCCGGGCCGAGTTTGGATTGCCGGCTAGATGTGCGGCCCGATGGTTCGATTGAGTAATCCGGCGAAGGCGTGCCATGCAGGGGTCATCCCGATGGGGACGGCGAGGGCGACCGACGCGAAGATAAGCGGTGCGGCCCACATAGTGGAGCGGTGGATGCGTCGGATTGTGATGAGTTCGTAGATGAGGAGAATTACAATCAGGATGCCGAGGCCGGTCACGGCTCCAGCAGCGGGCGGAAGTCCGATGCGGGCCCATGGAAAGCGTCCGAAGGCGGCGGCTACGAGACCCATGGTCGCGATCAGGATGAGACGTTTGTGCGCATCCGGTCTGCGCCGGGCGCGCCAGGCAGCGTAGATGACGATGGCGAAGGCGACGATGCCGATTAATGGGATGGCAGCGGAAACGGAGGGATCGAGAGGGCCTATCATTACTCCTCGATGCAGCGCGTCGATGGCAGCGATCACGCCGAGCACGATCATGATTGGCGGCAGGCAGAAGGCGACGGTGCCGAAGGATCGATGCCATTTGACGCGGCGAGCAGAGATAAGGGCGACCTGCACGACAAACACCAACATCCAGAGGGTGAAGACCGCGCCATGGACGTGAAGGATGGGGCTGGGAAGCGGCGCGAGCATCATGCCGGCTTGGAAGTAAGTTGGCGAGAAGCCGATGAAGACGCAGATGCAGAGCAAGGTCGCCATGCCGCTGTAGAAGCCGCGTTCCGCGGTTCGATTGACAGGTCTGTAGGTCTGTTGGCCTGATGCAGGCGCAAAGATGGCCTCTTTTGCCATGTTCTTCTCCGTGTGGGTCGAGTGCTTCGGGGCCGCCCGAGATGGATTTGCCGGAATTAGCAGAAAATACACGAGATGGAACATTTCACAAAGAGATATCGACAAGAAGCATACTTGTTACCTGCCGGCGATCCACCCGATGCCTTAGTCGTGCACCCCCTTAAGATCAGATTCTTCATTCGCAGTTTACGCAAAAGATCGTCCAGCTCTGTTTGATAAAACCCACTAAGCCTATGTTTGTAAAGTACGATGTCCTCGGGCTGAGGCCGAAGCTCCTCGATCACATCCGTGTTCCATGTTTCGCGAACCAAGAACCGTCCTTGCCGAAGCAGTGCACGGCTCGCCGACTCCGAAATGGAGAAGACGTTCTCGATTAGGCGAGTCGGTGTCTCCAAGATCCGACAGATCAAACCGGAAACCCATCTTTAAGTAAACAACTTTCATCCCCGCCATGCGTGCTGTGGAGAGCACCAAGCGTGTCGGCCCAACGGCTTCTCGTACCACGGAAATGTTGATACCTGCACGGTCAAACAATCCGCCTTTTGAGCAAAAGTCGTTCTGCATGTCCACCGCAACCACCGCGCGGTCTGGGCAATGTGGATAGTCAGTGGCCCAGGTTTGGCTTTAATGGTCATCTGTTTATCTGCTCTCACTTCCATACGACTACCTCCCCATAAAGGCGCCCGGTGCTTGGGAACAGCAAAAGAACTTTACACGAATGAACAGGTCGATGCCAGTTTTCAGCCGTTGGCAGCAGCGATTCCGCAACCGAGAGGCTGCGGAGGCGGGAAGCCGAGTGGTGTGATGGATTTGGGTGTAGATGAGAAGGCGAGGGGAGATTCGCGTGAGGTTCAGAGGGTGCAGATGTGGCAAGCAGGCATGCCGATCCTCGGGCCGAACGAAAAGGAAGGTCAGGCGGAGGCACGGAGCAGAGGGGCCAAGCGAAGACGGTAACGAGGGATCAGGGGGAGCGGTTGAGGGAAGCCATTTCGTGCAGGAAACCCAGCCGTCATCAAAACGGGCGCAGAGAACTTGGCTTGTGTCGTTGCGAGCAAGGGGGAACTGTGTGGCAGTTCCCCTTATTGGACAAGTTTTGGACAGTTGCTGCAAGTGCCCAATTGCCCGTAACCTTATGGTAGCGTTGGTTGCGGGGGCCTGCAACCATCCGAATTGTTTAGTGCTGCCTTTTAGCGTGGAACTGATCCGGCTCGCCGCGTAGGCGGCACCGCGAAGGTCAACGGTCATTCAGCGGGCGATTCCGTGCAACCGACCAGTCCGAACTCGGCCACGCCAGTCAATACAAGTGTATCTGGCCAATTAAAGGCGCTTCTCCTGTTACGCGGCTAACCGGGAGGTACTCTCACGTCACGAGCGCGCATCTGGGAGCCACTTCCTCTTGGAGCAAAACTGCGAGGGCTGCGGATAATTAAGCCAGAAACCCGTGCTCGTCAGAGCGAACTGGTTTAGCACAATCTCGAGCCTTACTTGACGTTCCCGAAATCGATGGCAGAGCGCTCTGATCACTGATTTGCGTGACTGGTATAAATCGTTATACCGTTCCCATCGGGGTCCTTTATGCAAAAAAGATAATGTCCAAAAACAGCTTCATCAGGGATCTCTCCTGCTGCGATTCCCCGACTAATTAGCTCCGATCGATATTTTTTCAATTCATCCAGGCTTTTGCCTTCAATCATGAGGTCAAATTGCTCAGACAATCTTTTATGGAATTGTCCCGTCAAACTTTCCGCTACGTCTTCTCCAGCCGGCTCATCAACTGATAACAATACAAGATGAGTGCCTCCACGTAGTTCAATAATTGCGATCTTTTCCTCAATAAAAAATGGAGGAAGGCCGAGATTCGAATAGAATTGGCAACTGCTCTTAGGGTCAGCCACCTTAAAAACAAGGTGAGCCACTGCTAATTCTGGGTCAACTACAGTCTTCATCTCACTCATAATTCGCCTCACGAGTTGGTTTTCTAAATTGCCCTACCAAATACGATCAGCACCATGCATCGTTTTGACGAGCTTTCTAAAGATACCATATGGTATCTTTTGAGCCAAGCATTTTATTGCGCCGCTGGCTCATCCGATGGAATACAATTTTGCGACATTGAGGAGACTTTCGAAAATGAAGGCGGCTAAAGTAAAGAACGCGTACATGAAAAAGAAGGACCCTCTCTTCGTGAGAGAATCCCTCTTAAATGCCGCCTTCGAACTCGCTGCGACAAAGGGCATGGCTGATGTCACCGTCAACAAAGTGAGCGAATGGGCGGACGTTACCAAGGGGGCCTTCTTTAATCACTTCGATAGCAAAGAGACGTTGGTGATGGAGCTGATGCAGATGCTGTTGACCCGATTGGACAAGCAGTTTGACCGACTGATGGCGGAGGACGCGAATTCCGACGGATGCTTTACTCGTGCATACATTAGAGCCGCATTCTCCGAAGGTGCATCTGAACGTAAATGTTGGGGCGCGCTCTTGAGTGTGATGGCCTCTAAAGATCAGGTCGGATGGGTCTGGAATAACTGGCTGAGCGAACGCCTAAGGAGACATTCGAAAACTGATTCGAGAATCGAGCTTCGTGCCGTAAGACTTGCGGCAGATGGCGTATGGCTTGAGAGAATCATGAATGCAAAATCGAAAAACCTAAAGGGTGTCGAAGAATATCTCATTGAGATGACGCGAATCCGTTAAATTTCCAGAGCTTTGCGGACAGGGTGAAATCGGGGATGGCTGTTCTTGTTTTCTATAACCCATCGAATCCAAGCGAATATGTCTGCGTCGCCGGGGCTTTCATCGAATCGCCGCGGGATGAAAGGCGGCATCCAGGAGAGAGCCTCCAACAAAGCAATCCGACTCAGGTCCTGATAACGGAGTTCTGGGAAATGATTACCAAGATTCCGGATCGGTTGTCGGCCACACGGAAGTGATGTGGGGCTCGCTTAGGGCCGTTAGTAACGGGAGTCGGCTTGTGCGAGGCGATTTCCGCGCTAGGCATGGACTCTGGACGAATTAGTCGCAATTCCGAAACGAATCGACATGCCAGTCGCATCGTGAGATCTAGGAAGAGGCTTTAGACGCATCTTTTTCGAATCTCCACTGCGATGTACAAATTCGGATGGTTGCAGGGTTCGCGGAAATTGCTGAAAGAAAAGAAAGTTTGGTTGCGGAGGCCTGCAACCATCCGAATTGTCTAGTGCTGCCTTTTAGCTTGGCACTGATCCGGCTCGCAGCATAGCCGCATGCCGTATGCCGTATTCTTGAGGTTTCTAGGCTTTCCGGTTGTCCAGGAGTCAGTCCGTCAATGAGCACAAGGGAGTTCACCGAGGGCAAGCGGGAAGCTTAAACACCGGCACCGGCTTCGCTATTTTGGCTTAAGTGCCGCGCTTAGAGCAGCAAGCGATCCCACGTGCCGCCATACCTAATTGCACGAACCATTTCTCTGTCGTAAATACTCTCAGGGAATCCGGGTTCGATTCGGCTTGCTCCATCGAGGGATTTCAATGGTTCGGCGGAGAGTTCCAGATCCAAACTGGCGAGATTGTCCTGGAGTTGAGACACCTTCCGCGCCCCCAAGATCGGGATTACCGGCACTGTTCGATAGCGCAACCAGGCGAGCGCGACTTGCGCCATGCTGCGACCGGTTTGTTCCGAAACCGACTTTACAGCCGAGATCATCGACGCCGCGCGTTGTTCCCTCTCAGGATAGAAGGCTTTCACTCCCTCATTTGTCATCCGCCCGCCGTCGGGCTTGCCTTCGCCATGATATTTCCCGGTTAGAAATCCACCCGCCAGAGGAGAGAAAGCCAGAACCCCCAAGTTCAAAGCTTTGGCCATGGGAATCAGTTCGCGCTCGACCGTCCGCTCAATCAGGCTGTACTCGAGCTGCAGCCCGATAAACTGTGTCCAGCCTCGAAGCTCCGCCAGAGTATTTGCCTGGGCGACCCACCAGGCGGGAGCGTCCGAGATGCCGACGTAGAGAATCTTTCCCTGGCGAACGAGGTCGTCCAGTCCACGCATGACTTCTTCCACTGGTGTGATCCCATCCCAGATGTGCACCCAGTACAGATCGATGTAGTCGGTTTGCAATCGCTTCAAACTCGCTTCCACTGCTTGCATCATGTTCTTGCGATGATTGCCCGCCGCATTCGGATCATTGCCTGGCGCGGCGTTGGAGTATTTCGTGGCTAATACAACGCTCTCGCGATGGCCCTGCATGAACTCACCCAGGAATTTCTCGCTCGTGCCATTAGTGTAGAAATTCGCCGTGTCAATGAAGTTTCCGCCTGCCTCGCGGTAGGTTTCATAGACTTTCTGCGCTTCAGCCTTCGGTGATCCCCATCCCCACTCGTCGCCGAAAGTCATGGTGCCTAGCGCCGCTTCGGAAACCCGCAGGCCGCTCTTGCCGAGTAATCTGTATTTCATGATCGTGCTCCCCATGATTCAGCAACTCAGGAATTGATTCCACTCTTTGCGATTTGCAATCGGCTGTCGAATTGTCCATCTTCAAAAACCGTTGAAACGGTCAGATGTCGCCACTTGCTGGCCTCGGCGGCCCGCGCGGCTTCTGCTTGCTGCACCCGCTTTTCCGCATCAATACCGAGAATCAGCCGCACCGGCACCTCGTCGCTGTTCGCCAGTTGCAGAATTACGCCCGCGATCTTTCGCGGATCGCCTTCCGAACTCCCTTCGAGTCCTCGCAATATCTTAAGGAATGAACCGACCGTGGCCTCATACTCGGGCAGCAGGTCCGGCGCATTCTGACCGGCGCGCCGTGCCCAGTTGGTTCGAATACCTCCCGGCTCCAGTGTGCAGACCTTGACTCCAAAGGGCGCGACTTCCATCGCCAGAGAGTCGCTGAAACCGCCCACCGCCCACTTGGCCGCGTGATACGGCGTATTGCCCGGAACCACGCGGCGGCCACCGGTCGAAGACACCTGAAAGATGCGACCGCCCTTCTGCTTACGCATCACTGGCACGGCGGCGCGCGTTGTGTACACGACGCCGTAAAAGCATGTGTCCACGATCGCCTGGAAGTCCTCCGCACTCATCTGCTCGAAGGGCGCAAACTGCCCATAGCCGGCGTTGTTGACGAGCACGTCCAGACGCCCGAAATTGTCCACCGCTACTTGCACTGCGGCTTTGGCTGCGGCCTCTTCGCGCACTTCCAGCGTAACGGGCTTCACCCGCTCGCCGTACTGCGCCACCAGAGGAGTCAGTTCCTCCGTGCGACGCGCTCCGGCTACCACGCTGTTCCCTGCGGCCAGCGCCGCCTCGGCGATGTCCCTCCCCAGCCCGTTTCCGCTTCCCGTTATCAACCAGACCTTA
>DATNLE010000150.1:0-1636 GCA_035603035.1 Candidatus Acidiferrales bacterium
CCGCTGGACGCCTACACTCTGGACGGGTCGCTGGATGATCGCGCATCGGGAGAAGTGTTCGATTTCAGATTTTCTCAATTGGAGAAGGGGCGGAGCGACACGGAATTGTTTCTCTTCAACCATCAAGTACGGTTGGGCCAAAGCGGCGCACCGGTGGTCTCTGCCGGATCCCGCAAAGTTGTCGGCCTGATCGAGGGACAATGGTTGCAACCGACATCCGCCTCGATGCTGGCACCTGCGGACCAAGGCACGCCGGGCGTTGGAGCGGCTGTGCCCATGCATTACGCGATCGCACTTCTGAAGCAAAAGGAAATATCGTGGCACACGACTTCCGGAGATTCGAATTCCGGGAGCCACCCGGCGCAGCCAGCCGAAGGTTTTTCACCGCCCACTCCGCTTTCACTGGTGGCCTGTTCTTTCCCGTCGCAAGCAATTTTTGGGGGCGAGGTGGTTCTGGATTCTCTGATCGACAGTCACGGAAGGCTCATGCAAATACGCGTGGTGCGCGGCACGTCTCCTTTTCTGGAAAAAGCGCTCGACGCTGTGCAAACTTGGAGCTTTTATCCTGCTAGCCTTGGCGGACATTCCGTCGCAGCCCGAGTGGGCATTACTTTTCAATTTTTGCAATTGGACGAACGCGGGCGGGCGCCAGCGGTCCACAAGTTCGATGAACCTTCGGTAGTTTGGCCTGAGCGAGCCGCGTTCCCGGTTGTTACCGCTGACCCGTTGTTTCCATCTACGATGGATCGGGATGGCGGGGTGATTCTCTCCGACGTTGTTGCGGCTGACGGTCAGCTCAGTTCCGCGAAAGTCTTGAGTCAATCAGAATCGCTTGCGCCTGAAGCCCTTGCTGCGCTGCGGCAGTGGCGCTTCGTCCCAGGAAAGCGCGCGGGGATCGATTCCGATTCAGCAGGCATCCTGGTGGTGGCGTTTCGACATGGCGGAAAAAAGAATGATGCAGAGCAGACGAAGTAGCCACTGGTGAGCATGGCAGATCCTGATTCTTGCTTCTCTTGACGTCCTCTCGAGATCGCACCTCACGCCTTCGCGGTCGAAATGATCACGCCGCCCGCTACGATAAGCGTTCCCCCCACCAAAACTGCGAGCGAGGGAGTGTGCTTGAAAATCAACCAGGAGATGAGCTGAGCGATGAGAAAAAAGAAAACAATATAGACGCCGATCAGCTTTCCAAAATCCCACGGAGGTGCATTGACGGTGCACCCATACGCAAACAACACGATGGCCCCGAGTGCGAACGTCGCCGCTCGCTGCCACAGCACATTCGCATGCAGCCCGACTCTCACCAGTGCATCGCCGCCAGCTTCAAGAGCTGCGGCAACGAGCAGTACGAGCAGAGCGGTGGTGCGCGTCATTTTTCGACCTCCTTGGTCGGCGATGATTATTGCTCAGAATACACGATTGCGGCGATTTCCAGGATTCAGCAGAAAAGGGATTCGTGCGGTCTGGGAACCCAGTCGCGTATCTCGCGCGGGCAACGTCATCTGCACGACCTGACCCTACGTACCATTGACCGTAGTACGACGGGTCGCTAGTTTCATCTCCGAAAACATTTCTTCGTAGGGTCGTATTCTCTAGGAAGGATTCATGCGCCGAACTTTGTTTCGCTTCGCCTGTT
>DATNLE010000444.1:0-2208 GCA_035603035.1 Candidatus Acidiferrales bacterium
CGATGCCGAGCCCGAATCGATCAATGGATCGGGCGTAGCCGAGCAAACGCGATCACCGCTTGCGAAATTTCCACGACGCCCCCGCATCTTAAGCGAGACCGTTGTACCGATAGGCAAGGTCTGCGACCAGTCGGCCATAAAACCCGAACCTCCGACGCCGCAACTGTTCCGTCCGTGCCGGCTATCACCGCTGACGCGACTTCCCAGGCGTTCCATTTGTGGCACAATTGTCACGGGGATTAGCTATACTCATACGCATACAGTTCTCATAAAATGAGAACTGTATGTACTATGATATAGCAATGAAATGCAACATAAACCCCCTACCGGCTTCCCGCGCACGCCTTGCTTCCGTGCTCCGTGCCGCCAAGGAAGTCATCTCTGTTGATATCGCGACCAAGACTCTCGGAATTCAGCGTCGCGACGCCGCGAAGCTTCTTTCACGCTGGCGAGAACAGGGCTGGCTCCGAAGGATCGGGCATGGGCTCTACGTTTCCGTGCCTTTGGATCTCGCCGGTAGCGAACAAGTCATCGCAGATCCCTGGGTCCTGGTTCCCACGCTTTTTGGTCAATGCTATATCGGTGGCTGGACAGCAGCTCATCATTGGGAACTCACCGAACAGCTCTTCAACGAAACCTTCGTGTTTACAACGCGCCGTGTCACCAGAAAGCATGTAACTGCGCAGGGCGCTGCATTCTTGCTGCACAACATAAAGCCCAAACGCTTGTTCGGACTAAAACCTCTCTGGCGCGGCTCAGCCAAAGTTTCTATTTCAGACCCGGCGCGTACGCTGGTCGATATGATCGCAGCACCTGAAGTAGGGGGCGGTATCGATCACGTAGCTGATTGCTTGAGTAGCTATTTTGCAGGCAAGAGCGCCGATCGCGAACTGCTGATCCGTCGCGCAGACCAGTTTGACAACGGCGCTGTCTTCAAGCGCCTCGGATTTCTTGCGGATGCGCGCCTTCATGACAAGAAACTCGCTGACGAATGCCGTGCACGGCTCACGCAAGGCTACGCAAAGCTCGATCCGTCGCTTCGCACCACAAAGCTGATCACCGCGTGGCGGCTGTGGGTGCCGGAAGCCTGGAAGGTCTCCGCCTCATGATCGACAAGCGCGAAATCCTTGAAGCTGCGTCATCGTTTTCGCTCCTTCCCAATGTCGTCGAGAAGGACTACGTCCTGGGTTGGATACTCGCCGGTATCAACGTACATGAAGAGATCGCGGAAAGTTGGGTCTTCAAAGGCGGCACGTGTCTCAAGAAGTGCTACTTCGAGACTTATCGCTTCTCGGAGGATTTGGATTTCACGCTGCGCGACGAAACTCATATTGATGAGGAAGTCCTCAAGTCAGTATTCGAGGAAGTCGTTGCCTGGGTCGCTGAACAATCGGGATTGAACATTCCTGCCAACCAGCTTGAATTCGACATTTACGACAACCCTCGCGGCAAGCCGAACTGCCAGGGCAAGATCGCATATCGCGGGCCGGTTTCTCCGACATCAGGCGGCTGGCCCAAGATAAAGCTCGACCTTACGGCGGATGAAAGACTCGTGCTTCCTTCCGTACGCCGCGAAGTTTTTCATCCTTATAGCGACAAGCCTGAAGGCGGAATCTGGGCCAACTGTTATGCCTATGAAGAAGCCTTTGGTGAAAAGCTACGCGCCCTTGGAGAGCGAACGCGCCCGCGCGATCTCTACGACGTCGTGAACCTATACCGGCACACTGATAGTCGGCCAACTGCCACGGTGCTGCTGGAGGTGTTACGGCAGAAATGCGATCATAAGGCAATCCCGGTACCCACCTTCGCATCACTGCAGTCCCATCGCCTGGCCCTAGAGGCGATGTGGTCAGATATGCTCAAGCACCAGTTGCCTGTTCTTCCACCCCTTAACGGTTCTGGGACGCACTTCCTGAAATCTTTGGGTGGATGACAAGGAGCGGCGCGCCGGTCCCGCAGCGCGCGATCATCCAGCACGGACCCGGCGAACTGCCAATCCGCACACGCATGCTGCCGATGGCAGTCCCTCTTTCATCGCGCTCCACTTTGGAAATCATGCGGTTTGCTGCGGCAACCTCCCTCGTGGGTGGCGATCCTCGCGCTTCGTCACCAACTCGCCGTTTTCCAAAAGAACGCGTCGCCTCGTCTGCGCCTCCAGCCCTCCGACCGGCTCTTGTGGATCTGGCTCTCGCGATGGTGGCCCGGTTG
>DATNLE010000446.1:0-2520 GCA_035603035.1 Candidatus Acidiferrales bacterium
TTTAGCGTTTCAATTGCTAGTGGGCGTGTGCTACACGATTACGTGCACGGTTCATCTTATGGGAAGTATGTGATAAGCGAAACTCGCGTAGTCTGCGGAATAGCATTTGAGGTGTAGAAAAAGTGCGACAGACCATAGTTAAGTTCTATGCGGAATTCCCATTCAGGAGTTGTTAACCTAACCGGCAGCGTCCTAGGGAGTGTCTGGATTTTTGTGTGATGAGTCATACACTGCCCGAGAGGGCCAGGAGCAGTTATGGCGAAGAACACAACAGAAGGATTTTCGAAGGAGCTATTGGATCAGCTGTTGGCGGGACGTGACCCGAAGACGGTACTGGATTCCAGTGGTTTGATAGGGGATTTGAAGAAGGCGCTGGCCGATCGGATGCTCAACGCCGAGATGGATGTGCATTTGGACAGCGAGGCGGAGGCTGGCGTTGCCAACCATCGCAACGGCCACAGCGCCAAGACGGTATTGACCCCAGAAGGCTCGATGGAACTGTCGATTCCGCGTGATCGGCACGGCCGCTTCGATCCGGCGCTGATTGGCAAGTACCGGCGGCGCTTCCCCGGCTTCGACGACAAGATCATCGCGCTATACGCCCGCGGCATGAGCACCCGGGATATCCAGGCTCACGTGCGCGAGATTTACGGCCTCGATATTTCCCCGGACTTAGTCTCGGCGGTTACCGACTCGGTGATCGATGAAGTGACCGCCTGGCAGGGGCGGCCGCTCGATTCCAGCTACGCCATCGTCTTCTTCGATGCCCTGCGGGTAAAGATCCGCGATGAGGGACTGGTGAAGAACAAGGCGGTGTATCTGGCGATCGGCATGCGGCCCTCCGGCCACAAACAAGTGCTCGGGATGTGGATCGAGCAGAGCGAGGGCGCCAAGTTCTGGCTGCGCGTGATGAACGAGATCCGAAGCCGTGGGACCCAGGACATCCTCATCGCCGTCGTCGATGGTCTGAAGGGCTTTCCAGAGGCGATTACAGCGGTTTTTCCAGACACGGTCGTTCAGACCTGCATCGTGCATCTGATCCGCTACTCGATGCAATTCGCATCGTGGAAGGAGCGCAAGCAAGTCGCCGGCGAGCTGCGCTCGATCTATCGGGCGGCCAACGCAGAGACGGCCGCGGCGGAACTCGAGGCCTTTGATCAAGGTGTCTGGGGCCGCAAATATCCGGCGATCGCGCAGAGCTGGCGGCGCAACTGGGAAGCCGTCATTCCCTTCTTCAGCTTTCCGGCCGAGGTGCGCAAGATTATCTACACGACCAACGCGATTGAGAGCCTAAACGCCTCGGTGCGCAAGGCGGTGCGCAACAAAGGCCATTTCCCAAGTGATCAGGCGGCAGCCAAACTGATCTGGCTGGCGCTGCGCAACATCACCGAGAACTGGAAGAACCCACCGATCTCATGGCATGCTGCCAAGGCGCAGCTGGCTATCCAGTTCGGCGATCGATTGGTGCTGAGCGAGTGACTAAATCATCCGGCTCACACACAAAATTTCTGATACTCCCGATTGCGAAACTCCACCGCTATCCTGCCGGCTTCAATCCGGGCATGGCGTCTCTGACTTTCCTAAAACTGTCCCTCGCGACAGTCGGCATTGGATCCCATCGCACCTCCCCAGGGCACGGCGTCCAAGCTAATGGAATTGGTGTTAGGCGACTCCAAATCGCGACAACCTTCGTTGCGACAGTTTTCAAATATCAAATATCTGAACGCTCTACGCCCCGCCGCTGTGCGAACTCTCTCCGCCGAAGCTCCGCTCCAGTGCGTCAAGAGCATAACGGCAACGCACATTAAAGCGCCTCACTTCATTGCGTTTACGTAATGCCAAAACGACTGAGCCGCAGCTATAGTCTCTCCGGCCGAGCTAGCTCACGGAGAAATGAATGCCCGAACCGACTCTTAAATTCTCCCTCACCTGCCCCGACTGCGCCTTGGAGTCTGTCTCCGAATTGCCCATCGCCCTGATCGCCAACGCACTGCTCATCGGCAAGACTCTGCGTCTCCACAGTCCCTGCCACGACCGCTATTGGACCGCGACCTTCGCCGAGCGCGAACAGATACGAAAGTCGCTAGCCGCGTTGAAGATGGATGCACACGCGAACCGAACCCCGCGACTTGCCGCTCATACCGCACCAGCCGGCAAGCATTCTGCCGTCGCTTAAAACATCCAATCGCTGTTCGCACTCGAATATAGCTTTATTGGTCTTCTACGTCTGGTCCAGCTGTTCGGTTCCGCAACGCTTCCGCATCCTGCTACGCGCGTCTGCTCCGCTGCGGACGGCCCGGCTCCTGTTCGGGCGTTCGCCGGCATGCGGCTCACCCTGTAGCAAATTGCGCTCCAATATTGCCGCATCACTTCATCACCCCTTGGGGGCCCTCTTTTCCTAGGTGCGCGAGCACCGAGCCGGCTTCCGGCGTCCCTCTTATTGTTTCCGCGCGTCGTCGCACTTCTACGCCCATTTCACCCAGCACACCTCCACAGGCATGCCGTGCGAAACGCAGTACT
>DATNLE010000449.1:0-8065 GCA_035603035.1 Candidatus Acidiferrales bacterium
AGGAGCGGATTGCACGAGAGGTTCGCCACGAATTGCTGATGCTCCCCTGGTTCGGAGTTTTCGACTACATCGCCTTCAAGGTCGATGGAGGCACTGTAACTTTGATGGGCCAAGTCGTCCGGCCGTCACTCAAGTCCGACGCCGAGAATGCGGTCAAACGCATTGAAGGCGTGGAGCGCGTCGAAAACAAGATCGAGGTCCTACCGCCATCCTCCATGGATGATGGTTTGCGCCTTGCTCTGTACCGCGCCATTTACGGCTACCCTCCGCTAGAGAAATACGCGCTCGGCGTGCAGAAGCCCATCCGTATCATCGTGAAGAACGGTCAGGTTACCTTGGAGGGCGTCGTGGACAGCGAAGCCGACAAGAACCTGGTAACCCTTCGCGCCAACAGCGTCCCCGGAATCTTTTCGGTGACCAATAATCTGCAAGTCGTCCCCGCAAAATAGGCTCTGAAGCGGGCTCTCCAAAGTCCGCACGGATCGATTTGGAGGCAAACTGTATGCGGAGGGGACTGCAGACGCACAACGAGGAGTTTTCGTCCTCACACTGAGGTCTCTCAAGAGGTCTTTGCTGATCGATTGAGAATATGTTGTGGCTCGCATCGGAGTAATTGTGACTCGAGAATCCAGTAATGAGATACTACCTGCCCCGATGAACCGTTCCACTGCACCAGGAGCCGGTCGACTTCTCCTAAAATCGACCGCTGTAAATCAGACCACGCAGGAATCTATTGACTTGACGAACTCTTGGACCCAGAAGCGTACACTGTTTTTCGGCGTATTCGTGTCCCAGACACCCTATTGTTAGGATACCTAGAGAGCTCAGCTGTTGGTTCGGTGACATTTACGGCCCTTCCAAAACTGGCAAGGGGGGATCGTCAGTGACTTTACCCACCTCCTTCGACTATCTTCAGGTAACGCTGTCGGCAATAATCGCAGTGTCCGCATCCTACGCTGCTCTGGATCTCGCCGGACGTGTGACCGCGGCAAGTGGTTGGCCTCGTCTTGCGTGGTTTGCCGGCGGCGCAACCGCAATGGGTGTTGGCATCTGGTCAATGCACTTCACTGCGATGTTGGCTTTCCGCTTGCCCATTCCCATTCGGTACCACCGGCCGACAGTCCTGCTATCTCTCATGGCCGGCCTCGTTTCTTCAGCTTTCGCACTTTATGTAGCGAGCCGAAAGAAAATGGGCCCGGTTCGGGCGTTGAACAGCAGCGTCATCATGGGAATCGGCATTGCGGCTTTACATTACATTGCAATGGAGTCCATGCGGCTAGCTGCCGCGATGCATTTTAACCCTTTTATCGTGGCCCTGGCCGTTCTGTTCGCGATGGGATTCTCACTCCTCGCTTTGTTACTTACCTTTGACCTTCGAGAGGAGAGCAAGGGAACTCCATTACGCAAGATACTGAGTTCCCTAGTGATGGGTGCTGCTATTCTGGGGATGCACTTCACCGGTATGGCGTCTGCCAGCTTCGTGCCATCCGCTCCGCCTACCGATTTATCCAACGTAGTCGACATCGACCCTCTCGACACACTTGGGATTTCTACAGTAACCATGCTTATACTCGTGTTGTGCGTCGTGACCTCGGCTGTTGATCGCAGGTTCTACGCACAACGCTTGCAACTCGCTTGGGCGGAATCAAAAGTTGTGCTTAACCATAGGGTTCGAGTTGGGGCGATGGACGAATTGACCACGTCGCTCGCACATGAGATCAACCAGCCCCTGACAGCCGTAGTCACGGAGGTGAGTGCTTCTCTGCGATGGCTTGCTCTCCAACCGCCAAACCTAGGTGAAGCACGAAGTGGGCTGGCTAGGGCCATTCGCCAAGCCAATCGAGCGAGTGACGTCATTGGCAGAGTTCGGGCGCTCCTTAAGAAGACACCACCCCCAATGAGCGCACTCGATGTCAATGAAGTTGTTCACGAGGTGTTGGTTTTGGCCCGCAACGAGCTGCAGGGGCATGGCGTTAGGGCAAAGACTGAAACCACCGTCGATGTTCCTCTGGTGCTTGGCGATCGCATTCAATTGCAGCAGTTGATGCTGAACTTGATCATCAATGGAATCGATGCTATGAGCATGATTAACGATCGGCCACGCGAGCTGATCATAAAATCAGCGCTGCATCCGGATGGAGTGTTGATCCAAGTTCAAGATACGGGTGAAGGACTCGATCCTGAGAAAGCGCAACGTATCTTCGAGCCGTTCTTTACGTCTAAACCAGAGGGTATTGGGATGGGGCTATCAATAAGCCGTTCCATTGTCGAAGCTCATGGCGGCCGTTTGTGGGCCACACCTCGTAGTCCACACGGAGCGATTTTTCAATTTACCTTGCAACGAGCAGGGAAGGACAAATGACTGAGCGCCAGCCCATTGTGTTCATTGTCGATGACGATGCATCCGTGCGCGAAGCTCTCAAGAGCCTGATTCGTTCGGTGGGGCTCGACGTCGAACTATTCGGTTCGGCAACAGAGTTTCTAGAGACGCAGCGACCTGATGCACCGAGTTGCCTGGTTCTCGATGTCAGATTACCCGGAATAAGCGGACTCGATTTGCAGCACCGGTTAGCAGACGCCAACGTTCATATTCCCATCATTATTATTACCGGCCATGGTGATATTCCGATGTCGGTCCGGGCCATGAAGGCGGGAGCAACTGAGTTCTTAACCAAACCGTTCCGTGATCAGGATCTGCTGGACGCAATTCAGGTCGCCTTGGAGCGGAACCGTACCCGGCGTCAACGGGAGGCTGAAATCGCGGTGCTCCGCGAGCGCTTCGAATCGCTTAGCCCACGCGAACGCGATGTTGTCACCAAAGTTGTCTCCGGGATGCTTAACAAACAGATAGCAGATGAGATTGGAATCGCCGAGAACACAGTTAAGGTTCACCGCAGCCGGGCCATGGAAAAGATGCAAGCGCAGTCCCTGGCTGATCTGGTGAAGATGGTCGAAAGACTTGATGGTTCCACCGCCAAAGCCTCATAAACCAAAGCTCCATTTGAGGATTCATTGTGTTAGGCCGTATCACCCAGCGCCTAATTGATGAACCAGGTACCCAATGCTAGTTTCGCACTGAAGGTGAAGGTCCGCCGTTGGAGTAAGGTCGTGCGAATTGGGTTGGCAGACAGCCCGTATTGTCGGCGATCTGATGTCTGCATTTCTCGCCCCAGGAGTTTGCTGGAAGATATCGTAATCCTCGCATTGCTCCGACCAGTGCGATGCCGCGACTGTTTCCGTCGCTTCTATCGCCCGCTCTTTGTTGCTACTCCGTTCCGTCCTTGTGCAGTCGTGGAAGTCAAAAAGCCAGTTCAACAAGCGGGGACGAGCGAGAATGGCCAGCAATGGTCAGCCAGCGGGGACCTAAGCGGTAAGCTCGTCGCGAAGTTCGGCGCTCGCGCGTCGTATAGTAATGCAAGAGTGAGCGCTGAATGTGTCGAAAGAACACGACCCTCAAGTCCGTAATTTGGCTCCCAGAGCCCCCGTCTGTCACCCGATCAGGCCAAGGAGTTGCTTCTTCAGAGAGCCGACATCAATGATTCCCAGGTCCAGAGCATGCTCAGAGAAATCGAAGAACTTCGGAGGAAGCAAGACTCATTGAGCTGCTGGCAGCAAGATGTTGCACGGGGGTGGTAAAAGAGCGAAAGCGGGAGAGATTGTAAACCGAAGCATTATTCTCAACCCCTTTCTGTTACAAGACACACACCAACGCCCAATTGATCTTGGCATAAGCTCGTCGTACCTTCGAGATGAGTTGGAAGGTCGTCGCGGAGCATGCTGCAGGACAAGCAGCCTTCCCCCTATCGCGTTTTTCAGGAGCGGCTTCGCGCTCCATCCAGCGGCTTGCACGAGGCTCCCGCAACTACTAGCTGACGCGGGTTTGGCTTTGGTTCTGCGGGCACTTGATTTGTTTCACGCTCCGGGAGATCACATTGAAGAAGAGTCCGAAATCGGCGATGCCATGTATGCATTGCGCGCGTTGCGTACGAGTATTCGGGACTTTGTTGAGGAGGCGGCGCAATCAGTCGTTGTGAGTTGGGGCGGGCCGCCGTTTTGCTTCTGAGCGTGGGGATTCCCTGTGGCTTCGGCTTCTCGCCGGCCGGCCCTTGGTTTGTTCCGAGCTCGCCGCTCAGGGAGACATCGGTCGGGTGCAGGCAGCAGGAGCGAGCAGCCCGCTGGGTCCTTCCATAACTTTGCCGTGAAGTCAAGACTTCTCCAACCCTCCCGAGATCTGCTCGAAGCTATTCGCGTATTTGGCTCCAAGAAATTCGGATATCGCTCTCGGCACACAGCCCACCCCCGCATTCGCAAGGAGATGTCGTAACTAAACCTTTCGAGTATGGCTGCACCGACCTCAGCGCAAACGGGAACAATCAAGATCCTATTGTTGGAAGGCAACCCGGGCCTCGACGTAGTTAAAGCGCTGAAGAGGGATGTCATCACAAAGAGCATTCCCGTGATCGTCCTTGCACCACTTTCAGAACCAACCATGGAAGAGCTATTAAATGAGGGTGCCGCAGCTTGCGTGGAAAAGTCGGACAAACTACTAGAAAACGATTCTGTAGCTTTGGTTCACACCGTCACGCAGGTTGTGGGCAAAGCGAAAGCATCGAGGGGATAAAACACGGGGTCTCATGTGCTCCGCCAGAGAAGTTCGCGTGGCGTAGCAGGATGACAAGAAAGACCTGGAGGCGATGCAGGCTAGAGCAGATGACTATCTGGGGAAACCGTTCGACCCCCAACTGGAAGTGAAGGCCCACCTGCTGGTGGGTAAGACCAGGCCGACCGGGGCCTATATGCGGCGATGCAAAAAGGCCGGAATCGCGTGAAGCACGCCGACGAATGCGGCCCGATGTGCGAGGAGGATGTTGTAAACGATGTCGTCTAACTCAGTGCCACAACCCAGTGCTAGTTCTGAAATTGATGATCACAAGCTTCTCAAGATGGTGGACCTCGTGGTCCACCATCGGAACCTTCCAGAACTCTTCGTTGCAATGGCAGGGCAACTAAGCGACGTGCCTGAAGATGAAATCATCAATTTCTCGCTGTACGATCCCAGGAGAAATGTTATGCGACTGCATGTTCTGGAGGGCAACGACCTTGCCCGCCCTCCGATCGAGATTCCGGTCGTTGACTCGCCCAGCGGTATCGCTTGGCAAACCCAGCAGCCACAGGTAGTGCCCGATGTAAACGCCGAAACCCGTTTCCCCTCTGTATTAAATCTTCTTAGAAACAAAGGAATACGCTCATACTGCACGCTGCCTCTGACAACTGCAGGAAAACGGTTGGGAGCCTTAGGTTTGGGTAGTCCCCGGGTGAGTGCTTATCGCGAAGAGAGTCTCCGGTCGCTGCGAAAAGTGACGGAACTTGTCGCCTTGGCCGTGGAAAACGCGCTCACGCGCGAAGCTCTCCAGCAGGAGACCGAACGGCTGCAAGTGCTGTTGGAAGTCAACGCCACGTTAATGATCAATCGGGATTTGGAGAAGCTATTTCCAGAAATTTCCAGGTTCCTGCGGAGAGTGATCGGGCACGACTATGCCAGTGTGGCCGTTTATGACAAGGCAGCAAAAGCACTATCGCTGTATCCGCTCGATTCTCCTTTGACGCAGGGACTTCTCGGAATGGATAGGACGTTTCCCGTTAAAGAGACTCCCGCTGGTCAGGCTCTGGTAGAAGGAAAGACCAAGGCCTTTAGCCGCGAGGATCTCTTGGCGATGCAGTCCAGCTTCGTTAGCCAGATGCTCGAACAGGGAATCCAATCACTTTGCTGCATTCCATTGGTCACACACAACGGTAGTCTGGGCACTTTAAATCTAGCTAGCAAGGAACACAGCGCCTTCATAGGCGAGGATATCGACTTCTTAGAGCAGATGGCGGCGCAAGTAGCCGTCGCGCTGGATAATGCTCGCGCCTACCGTGAAATCGCGAAACTCAAAGACAAACTGACCAAGGAAAAGCTCTATCTGGAAGATGAAATCCGCTCTGAACGGAACTTCGAAGAGATTGTGGGCGAGAGCGCGGCGCTCAAACGAGTGCTAAACGAAGCCAGAACCGTAGCCCCCAACGATGCCACAGTGCTGATTCTGGGGGAGACGGGGACGGGCAAGGAACTAATCGCGCGTGCCATCCACCGGATGAGTTCCCGCAAGAATGCAAACTTCATCAAACTTAATTGTGCAGCGATTCCTGCAGGGCTGCTGGAAAGCGAGTTATTCGGGCACGAGAAGGGCGCGTTTACCGGCGCAGTCAGCCAGAAGATCGGGCGTCTCGAATTGGCCGATAAAGGAACGCTCTTTCTGGATGAGGTCGGAGAGATCCCACTGGAAATGCAGCCGAAGTTATTGCGAGTGCTGCAAGACCAGGAGTTCGAGCGCCTGGGCAGCACCCGTACCATCCGCGTCAATATACGGCTAATCGCGGCCACGAACCGGGATCTGGCGCAGAGTCTAGCCAGCCGGCAATTCCGAAGTGATCTGTACTACCGGCTAAGTGTGTTTCCCATCCGCATGCCGGCGTTGCAGGAGCGAAAAGAAGACATTCCTCTGCTGGTGCGCTATTTCGTACAGGACTTCGCTCGCCGTATGAAGAAGCAGATCGAAACCGTCCCCGCGGAAACCATGAATGCATTGGTGAACTGGACGTGGCCGGGAAATGTGAGGGAACTGGAGAACATCATCGAGCGCTCGGTGATCCTCTCACAGGGCCCGATTCTGACGGTCCCACTGGGCGAATTGAGCCTGTCCCCGCAAGACTCCTTCAACGATGGCACGCTGGAAAGCCTGCGGCGCGAGAGCATGGTTCGCGTGCTGCGAGAAACCGGCGGAGTGCTAAGCGGGCCAGGCGGAGCGGCGGCACGACTGGGTCTAAAAAGGACAACGCTGCAGTCCAGAATGCAAAAGCTGGGAATTTCCCGCGAAGAGTATGAGAACCAACAATGCAACAAAGAGCATGAAAACTAATCGTTTCTTCGGGGAGGAAGCTTTTCAAATGGAGGCCTGCGCGTGCACAAAATCCTGATCGTGGATGATGATAAGGCGATGTGCAATCTGCTGCGAGCCTGCTTGTCCGAAGGCTATGAGGTCTTCGACACGGTAGACCCGGAACAAGCTTTGGGGCTGGCTCTGGAACACAAGCCGGATGCGATTTTTTGGACCTCATGATGCCGAAATTCTCCGGATTCGAACTATGCCAGAGCTTTCGCTCCCTGAGCTACAACGATTCCGATCCTTGTTATCACGGGAGAGACGGGGGCGAAATATATAAGGACCACTGCGCGAACCTCGGCGCCGTTGCGTACTTTGAGAAGCCTCTCAAACTCGATGAACTCAGGCGCAGGCTCGCCATGGAACTGCAGAGCAAGCGGCGGAGCAGCGCGCCCACTTCCTTGTCCGCATGCGACTTGGCCTGAGATTGCGGGGCACTGAACCTAGTGGAAAAGCGTTCGAGGAAATCACTACTACCGAAAACGTGGGCGCCGAAGGGTTTATGTGCAACTGCATGTCTTCGCTGGTCAAGGGTTCGATTGTCGAGGTTATTCTGAGCAGCCGAGGCGAACATTATGTTGGACAAGCTCGGGTGGTGCGCAAGGAATCCTCCGGCGTTCCTTGGCAGCGGTATGGCTTCCAGTTCGTGGAGGAGACCCTCGCTTGGCCCCTTGCAGTAGAAGAATGCCATTTCGCTGTCGTGAAACCGTTTTCGCGACTCCCGCAGAGCTTCCAGCGAAACCCTATTTGAGTTTCGCAAGCGCTTGGCCGGTGCGCGGGTCCGGGTGGCCGGCCAATTCCCGTGCGACGGCAGTCCGCGTTGGCGCAGTGCTTCTTTTCTTCCAGGCGTGAAACAAGAAAGATATTGTGCGCTATTCCGCCGCCGCCGCGGTTCTTCGGTTGAGCCGGATCACGCAAGAAAATGGGACCCAGTCACACTGAAGGCCGCCGACGGGACTTGGCATGTGCGCCGGTGGATCAGAGATCGCGATTGTTCGAAGGCATTGGAGGTCTGGTAGTCTTACTCGTGCCGTAGCCGCGAACTGGAAGCGATGGTGGCGGGATGAATGATCTCTACAGAC
>DATNLE010000451.1:0-8145 GCA_035603035.1 Candidatus Acidiferrales bacterium
GCACATCAACGCACGCACCGACCGCGACTGGAACCGCTGGAGGGACTACATCGCGGCACGGGCGGAAGTTACCCATGTCGCTTTTGAATTCGCCACCGGCGCCGGTCGCGCGCCTCGCACGGCGTGGCACTTGGAAAAGCTTGTCGGATTGGCCGCCACGGTCGGGCGGCCGCTGCACCTGATTATGCGTGGCGGAAGCAAGCTGCTGCCAGTTCTTACGAGAGCCTTCGCCGACATTACGCTCTTGGACACATCGGTCTTTATGAAGACCGCGTCCCGGCAACGGGCTTTCCTATCCGCGCCCGGTGTCGTGAGCTGGCGGTCATCGCGCACAAAGAAGACCGAGACAGTTGATTCTCTTCTCACTGAAAATTGGCAGGTCGTCGCGGCCGCTTTCGCCGGGCCGCTTACCCAGAGACTTCTGCCGCTGCGGCCAGCGGCGCGCTCGAAGCCGCGCAACAGACCGCACCTTATGTTGCCCGCAGCCTGGGGCCCCTGCTTGAACTCGTCACCCTCGTGGCCGGCGGCCGGTTGCCTCCCCCTCCGGGCAACTGGATGGTGGAAAACGGCGCAGCTCCGATGATCGCTGCGCTTCAACAAAACCGCGAGGGTTGGGTGAGTGCCGATAATCGCCGAACCGGCTTCATCCGGGCGCTCCGCAATGGCCCGGATAGTGACGCACGCCTCGTCGCGTTTCTGATGCATGCCAAGAAAGCGGCTACCGATGTAGCGCGTCTGCCAGGCACAACGCCGGGGCAGCTTGCCGCAGCCATGGGAGAACTGGAAAGCAACATCCATGAACATTCTGATGCTCCTGCGACAGGCATTCTCGCCTACCGGGCCGCGCCGGGTGTTTTTGAATTTGTTGCGGCAGATCGTGGAATTGGCGTGCTCAGAAGCTTGCAACTCTGCACAACGTACGCGGGCTTGCCCGATCACGGAAAAGCGCTTCAAGCCGCCGTCTCGGACGGGACTTCGCGTTTCGGAGCCAATAACAAACGAGGTTATGGCTTTCGCCCTATCTTTCTCGGTCTTACTAATTTGTACGGCTCTCTTCGATTCCGCTCGGGAGATTATGCCCTGCTCATAGACGGCACGAGTCCCGCGCCGGCAACAGCGCAGCTAGCCCAGAAACCGGTTATTGACGGCTTCTTTGCCAGTGTTCGCTGCCACAATGATCCGGCTGTTCAGGAGGCGAACTAGGATGATAGAGTCCGCCCTGCTTGCCTCTCTGAACAGGCTTGCCCACTTCTCAGTACCAAAAGTTCTTTCGTTTGCTAAGCGCTGCCGGCAATACGGCGTCATTGAAACCACATGTCTTCAGCCATGTGGCGTCAGAAAGCTGGCACCCAATGCCATCCAGCGGTGTCTGTAGCATCATGAGAGTCGCGGCTGCACGCGTACTTGCAGTCCTGCTGGTTGCCTCAGCGAGCCTGAATGCGGCTGACTCAACTTCTCCAGAGCTCTCCCAGTTGATCATTGCCCTGCAGGGCAAGGCCAAGATCCTCGAAAACTCCTCCGGCATGCGAATGGGCTTTGAATCATTTACCACCGCCCAAAAATTGCCTCCAGAAGCGCTTCGCTATTCCGATTACGTACTGTCGAAGCTGCTTTATGAGGCCACCCGTGACGCCGGATTTTGGAACCTCCACTGGACCATCACCAACCATGATCCCAACTCTGATTATGTGTGGCAGCAGTGGCGCGCCCTCCAGTCGCCTTCGCCGCTTATCCCGACCGCCGACGCCGAGTGCGATGAGTTATCGGCGCTCTACGCGTTCCTGATGAGAAGAGCCGGGGTCCGGGGTGCGGGTCTCTTTTGGCCTTATTCGAATCACACTGTCGCTGTCTGGGTCCTGCACTCACCCAAAGGCCAAGAACTGCGCATCGTGGTTCCTACAACGCAACTCTTCCTTTCGGAAGCTGATTTCTTCGGTACTCGCAGCTTCGATCCCTGGCGGCAGAAGCGGATATACGAATACACCCGCAGGGATGTTCCCGACACCTTCCCTCTCCCGCAACCGCTCTTTGACTTCTTCTTGCGACAGGTCGACCGTTACGCTGGCGCATCGAACACCACACTCCAGCAGCTCAGATATTTGCGCGAAGGCGTGCTGCAGAAACGCTGGAAACCGGAGGACGCTGCCCGCTTCGCGCTCAATATCCGAAGTTCGCTGAAGACGCCAACCCGCGAGGATTCCTCCGCATTGTGGAATTTCGTCGAGGACATGCGAACTGCGCCGCGCTAGAAGCTGGATCAAACGATTCTCAGGATTGGGTGGAGTCATCACGTTTCTGCTTCCTGAAAACTTATAGCGCAAACGCATAAACACAGAGGCGCGAAGCGCTAGGCCAAGTCCAGGACGCCGTCGTCAGTCACTGGTTAGTCGGTCGATCCGGAATTACGCGTCAATTGGCGAAAGATCTGTAGTGCCGTATCGACAGTGCTCCGCAGATAAAGCTGTGTTGAAGGCGAGCAGTCGAGGCGGAGCATTGACGATACGGCACTACAGATTTAACGACAGTTGACATAGCGAACCGGACGAACCTCGGTAACTGGCAAGGTACCATGCGCCAGTCTGAAAATGGGGGGCGCAATCTCTATCTCGATGCAGACGACGAAACCATCATTGATTGTCTTCCTGTTTCTTTCAACAGTCCTTTGTCAATTGGCATCTAGTCAGTCAGCCAGAGACGTAGACGCAGCCTCGGATGTCCGCGTTGAACAAAGATCCGAGAATGGCGACGCAGAGGCACAGAACGAAATGGGACTGGTTGCCGACGATAGTCGTCACTATGCGGAGGCCTTCAAATGGTTTGAACTTGCCGCAAAGCAAGGGCTGAGCAAGGCGCAGCTCAGTGAGGGCTATGCATATGACAAGGGTTTGGGCGTAGAGAAAGATCAAGTTCAGGCCGTTCATTGGTATGCCCTTGCTGCCGCCCAAGGGAATCCTCAGGCAGAGTTTAACCTCGGTATGTGCTATCACCTCGGCGAGGGAGTTGGATCGGACAATGCAGCGCAGAATCGCACCGACGCGATCAAGTGGTTCTCATTGTCTCTAAGCCACGGGGATGACGGGGCCGCGAATGGTCTCGGACTAGTGTATGAGCACGATCCCAGTCCCGACTATAGCGAAGCGTTCCGCTGGTATAGAAAGGGAGCCGAAATGGGGGATGAAGAGGCTGAATACAACACCTGCCGATTGATGGTTCAGGAATTGGGCTCGCCCCGTGATTACTCTGAAGCTTTGCGCTGGTGCTCCCTAGCAGCGCACGGTCACGGCAGGCTCACCAGTGCATGGGGTCAGTATGGCCTAGGGCGTATCTACGAGGATGGCTCGGGAGTCCCACAGGATTATGTAAAAGCCGCCGAATGGTACAGGGAATCTGCGGAGAAGGGGAATCCGGCTTCCCAACTTCGCTTGGGTAATCTTTACTCCAAGGGAAAGGGCGTCAAGCGGGACCTCGTTGATGCGTATGTGTGGATGGCCGTCGCGGGATCGTTGGGACACCCCGAAGCTCTGGACGAACTTCAGATTCTCATCCCCAAGATGAAAGAAGGCGACGTGCTCAAAGGCCAATCCCGCGCTCGGAAATGGATTGAGCAAAGCCAGCGCGACCCCGAAGATGACCCCGCTGATAACGTTGTTTACCACCCATGACCTCCGAAGACAATTACAAGGTCTCGATTCGAGCGAGAGACTCTTTTCGCGGTCCGACATTCATTGTTAAGTTGGACAAAGGTCAGCGCCAGAGACATTGATATTGTTCAACAGGCGATTTCGCTCGTTGAGAATTGCTTGGGTACCCTGACGTTACTCGGAATCTGATTCGATGTTGGCGACAGCGGAGCCGCGATCTGATTTCGGCGCTTTTGGTTTCTTGGCAGTAACTCCTATAGACTCATCCCCCTCGCCTGCGCCGTGGCATTTCTTTTACTTCTTTCCACTCCCGCACGGACAAGGGTCATTCCGACCGACCTTGGGTTCGTGGCCCATGAAAAGTGATTATAGTTTACGTAGCCAGGCGATTCTCGGTGAGCCCGAGGATTTGTTGTCAGTGGTCAAGGCTCCCATATTTCCAAAGTAGCCCACCAATCTGAAGTATGCGACACAAAGACCCAAAACCAAAATCCAACAAGCGCAAGGTGGCTTAACGGCATGAAGGATCAGTGGAGAGAAGTGGCGCTCGGCATTGTGTTCGTCGCGGGCTACATCTACCTCTTGCGCTTCCTTCATTCTTTTCCAACCAGGGCCATGCTTCGTATCGAGTGGATCGAACAATTGCCTCCGGTGGTGCTGAATGTAGCGGGATGGTGCCTATGGATATGGCATCGGCGAAGTCAGAATCCGCCGTGGAGACAAGGAGTCGCGTGGCTCGGTCTGATTGGCAATGCCTTGGCGGTATGTCTGCCGTTTTTGGCATTCAAGTATGATCTGTTCGTGTTTACGCGTAAAGGAGGCTATTTGGGGAACCCACCGTTATTGCCAGTCTCCGACGCCCCGCATATAGACCCGACGCTACATCTGTGCCTAATTCTTTCTGCTGCGGTGCTGGTATTGGGATTCGCCGCGCCGAAGCGGGTCCGCTTTGCAGTGGTTTTGGGCGGATTTGCGATGACTTGGCTTCTTCTGTCTGTAGTCGCTATATAGGGGTGACTGGGGCCACGATCTGCCGCAACCGCCTGGAATGCAAAGGGGACAGGAGCTTCCTGGATGACAGGTCTAAAGGCATATGGCAATCCTGAACCGTTCTCACTGCCTTAACCCCATCCAGCTTTCCGAAACCACCAGCGAATTCCCTGGATTGTGGGGGTCGTACTTCACCGAGGTGAGCAAGCCGAGCCGACAGGAATGAAGGTTAATCCATTGGCGCAGATAGGTTACGTCTTGCGAGCACTCGTACGAGACGCCCGCCACGTCATATTTATAGATGAGTAAAATGGCGGCGTGATGCCCGTTGTCAGGGGCCAACTCCTGTACGTCTATGACCGTGCCGTCGGTGATCCGACCGACACCGTCCAGCCAAGTGCGACGCTCGCGCTCGAGATCTGCCGGGCCTTTAGGCTTACGCCGCAGGAGCGCGAAGGCGCCCAAAGCAACGGCACCTCCGGCAGCCACCAGCGCATAGATGCGAAATGAATCCATTATCAAGGGTGAGTGTCCGCGGCGGCTTGCGCCGCGACGTTTCTCAATCAGGATATGACGGAAGAGGCGCGGGTGGAAGTGGTCCAGACGTTACCGAGGTGCCAGCCTGTGGAAATCCTGAGCCGGGCTGGATCAGCAGTGAAGCTGGTAAGCGCTGTGTGGGGACGCAGGGAATTGCGCGGGTCGCCTAGTTACCTCTGCTTACAAACAAACTCCCGGGCCATCTCCCCGAAGTTGCCCTCAGCCGCCTGGCCGAATTGATCATCGTGGCGCATCTTTTTGCTGACCACAAGTTTGCCGTTACGATCGCGAGAATAAAACCATTCGGAGTTCGTCACCGCGCTGCCGCTGATGCAGTTAAAGTGAACCCGCGCTCTAAGCTCCACAAACGAACCGCCTTGCGGCAAATTGGCCGGTTCTTTATATTCCACGCGAATCCACGCCGTGCGCAGGTTGTGCCTTTGCGCAGTAACCGAGCTGACCAGAACTTGATCCCCGCCAGCCGTAGCGCCAATGTCTCGCCAGTCACCCGCCGCCATGGCCACCACTCCGGCGAGCAGCACCGGCGCCAACGCCACGGCGACTGCCACGAACACTGCTTTCTTCATAGGGGACAAGGACCAGGCCATAAGCACGCCGCCCACACTTTGGGCCAAAAACGGCTTTCTGTCAACTCTCGCCAGTGCGTCAAAGTGCGTCAGAGGAGATGCAGTGCCTCAGTGCGACCGATCTGAGGCCGGACATTGTCGGCTGTGAAAGGCGCGGGACAGGACCCAAAAGGTAAACGGTCTGGTATCGTTGTCCTGCTGCGGAGGTTCGAATTTCATGGAGATTCTTCACTGCTCGAAAATGGACTCAACGATTGGGCCGCTGTTTCTGGCAGCTTCCAGCCAAGGTCTGGTGGCGCTAGAATTCGACGCCCGGGCATCCGGGCAGCAATCGATACGCCCGAACCCGCGGCATCTTCGGGAAGAAAAAAAGGGCCTCCGATTCGAAGATTCCCCTCACCGCATGCAAGCTTACGTCAGCGAACTCGAACAATATTTCTCCGGCTCACGGCGCGAGTTCTCTTTCCCGCTCGATCTTCGCGGCACGGATTTCCAGCTGGCCTGCTGGCGCGCCCTGCTGGCAATTCCTTACGGAAAGACGCGCACCTACTCGGACATCGCCCGTGCGGTGAGCAAGCCGAATGCGTTTCGCGCCGTGGGTATGGCTAACAATCGTAACCCGATCGCGATCGTGGTGCCATGCCATCGCGTGATCGCCTCCGATGGCACGCTCTGCGGCTACGGCGGCGGCCTGGGCCTGAAGCGAAAGCTGCTCGAACTCGAAGGCGCGCTGACCGGAGTCCTGGCTGCTTAGTCGCGGCGCCACCAACCCACTTTGACCTCCTCCAACGGCAACGCCTCCTCGCTCCGCAAAGCCGGGCTCTTCTATCTCGTCTTCGTGATGTTTTCCTACACCACGGGCGGCCCCTTCGGTCTTGAGGATATGGTGACCACCTCGGGTCCGGGGATGACGCTGATCTATCTCCTCGTGCTGCCATTTTTCTGGTGCATTCCGGTGTCGCTGGTGTCGGCGGAACTCACAACCGCGATGCCGGTCGAGGGCGGTTTCTATCGTTGGACGCGCGCCGCTTTCGGCGATTTCTGGGGATTCCTCGCGGGTTGGTGGAACTGGTCGGCATCATTCCTGCTGGGCGGAGCTTACGCCGTTCTCTTCACCGATTATCTGGTGTACTACTTTCCCGGAATCAGGGGATGGAAACACTATTTGGTTTCTGTCGCGCTGATTGCGGTCATCACCTGGATCAACGTACGCGGCATTGAGATGGTGGGGAAAGTCGCGACCGCGCTTGAGATCTTTATTTTTGTGCCGGTGATTACGATGATCGTGATGGGGCTTATGCGCTGGCATCATAATCCTTTCGTCCCGTTGATCCCGCCACACCAGCCCACATTCAAAATCTTTGGCGTGGGACTCGCGCTGGGTCTGTGGCTGTATTCCGGATATGAACAGCTTTCGACTGTGGCCGAAGAAGTGGAGAACCCGCAACGGGCCTATCCGCGGGCGTTGGCAATGGTCGTGCCGCTATCGATTGCGGCTTACTTTTTGCCTACCCTCGCGGGACTGGCGTCGGCAGGCAAGTGGGAGCAGTGGCATACGGGATATTTCTCGGACGCAGCCAAGATCATCGGCGGATCGCTTTCCGGACGCCCATGGCTGGGCACGTGGATGACGCTGGCAGCAATGGTTGCGAACGTCGCGCTGCTCAACAGCACCGTCCTCACGACAACGCGCATGCCCTTTGCCATGGCCGAAGATGGATACCTGCCCGCGGCGCTCGCGCGAAAGCACTCGCGGTATGGCACACCAGGGCTGGCGATTGTCGTTTCGGCGATTATCTATGCGCTGCTGGCCTGGCAGAGTCTTGGTCAACTCATCTCGATCTATATCTGGCTGCGCTCGGCCACGACCGTGCTAACGGTGCTGTCAGCGTGGAAGCTGCGCCGTACGCGTCCGGAAATGCCCCGCGCGTTTCTGATTCCCGGAGGGCGGGCTGGATTGCTCTATGTGGTGGCTGCGCCAGTGGTGATGGCGTTGGTTGCGCTGCTCGGAAGCGACAGGTTTGCTTTGATTGGCGGGGGTATTGCAATGGTGCTGGGGCCGCTGGTTTACGGAATGATTGCTTTGACCGCGCGCATGCAGTCGAGTTCTTCAACGTGACCCTTCACGCGTTCTGCAAAAGCTTTTTGGGACTCAACCCACCCAACAACGTTCACATACGCACCCTTCCCTTTTCTGAATCTACGAAAACCTTTGACCGTTGGGTTTGCTTTTAACGAGGCGATACCGGACCAAATATCCATGTGGCTCCCAACCCAAGTTCCTCAACTCACCCAATCCAGAAACTTGTACCACATCCCTGCGAACGGCAGAAACCACGGCTTACCGTTGTACAACCCGAGCGGCGCGCCGGGGAATGGAATACCTACAA
>DATNLE010000002.1:0-35483 GCA_035603035.1 Candidatus Acidiferrales bacterium
CGCCTGGGCAATCCATATCCCTTCCTGCTTCTCTCGTTGCTTGCGCGTCCCCATCGCCATGGGCGCATCATACAAACAATGCCTGTGAATTCTTCAAAACTTTATCGGTTCACGCATCAAGACTTGCACCACGGGCTGCTAAGAGTGGAAGTGGTAAATACTGCATTTCCACCGCTAATCGTGCCGTTACCGATCACCGAGCTTCCATCAAGGAACGTAACCGTGCCAGCGGGAGAGCCGTAGCTCGAGGTCACGGCTGCGGTGAAGGTTACCGGATTTCCGAAGGGCGCTGGCGTTTTCGAAGTTACGACCTTCGTTGCGGTCGGTGCCAGCGTAACCGTTAGCACGGCAGAAGGAGTCTGCTGGTTGTAGCTCGCGGCGACGGTCACCAGTTGTCTTGAAGTGACCGTTGAAGTCTTGATTTCAAGCGCGGCATCAGAATATCCCTGCGAAATCGTGACCGAGGCGGGAGCGGCATAAATGGACGGGTTGCTGCTGGTCAATGTAATTGTGATGTCCCGAGGTGCCGGCCGGTCGATAGTCACGTCAAACAGTGCGTATTGACCCCCCACGACTTGTATGGGCTTGAGCGTTAAGCTTTGCAGCACAACGTCAGACTGTACTTGTCGGTCCCAGAAGCCACGACCGAACGTCCCAATGTGCAGCAGTGGGGGGGTGGCATTGTCGTAGTTCAGCTCCATACCGGAGATGTTGGCGACATCGGGCATGCCGCTCATATAGCGGTACCAGTTTGCGCCGAAGTTGTCGGAGCGATAAATACCCTGGTCGGTTGCGAGAAATAGCTGTCTCTGGTCCTGAGGATTGGCGATCAGTTTCCAGTAGCTTGCGCTCGGCAGTCTCGAAACCAGATCGCCCGTGACCTCGGTCCAGTTCTGGCCGCGATCATTACTGAGGAAAGCTTGCGAAGGTCTTGCGCCGCCTGTGCTTGCCGAATACGACCTGCTTCATAATGCACGCCGTCAGGATTGTCATCGCCTGAACCGATCTGCTCCCAACTGTCTGTCGTGAGCGTATCCGGCGTAGTCCCCGGTATAGCCATTGACGTGCCGACTTTTCTCGGGTTCTCGGGTTCGGAAGGCATTGTCAGAGACTCATGCACGGCCTTCTGCACTTCGGCCATTGGCTTGCGATTCTGCCAAGCCCGGAGCAGGTTATCGGTGTTTTCTTTCTCTTCCTTCTCCTCATCCTTTCCGCTAACAACATAGGGTAGAGGTCCCCGATTGACAATGGGTGCCGGGAGGACCTTGGGGCCGGCATACGGCGCCGGCGGCACGCGCGTGGACTTTGCGTTCTGCTTGACGGCTGCCGCGTTCGACGGCGGGTGTATATAGAGAACGTTTCTCGCCTGATCGGCCTTTTCCTGGTCCGTCTGCGGACGATCACTCCTTATCGGGACACTCTGGACTCGGGCGCTCTTCGAGAAGTCGGCTTGGATCTGGCTGTCCTTGGGGGAGAGGGTCTTGGATTGCGCCTGCATAACGGTCGCGCTATTCAGCGTGACACCCACCAAGAATATGTGGAAGATGAAACTCCGAATTTGGACGCCACCTTGTAGACGCGCCTCAGGTACCAGGTTTTTGCATCGCTTCATGACCGACACTCCTCGGGACTTCCTACGCCTGGCTCGAAACATCTGACTCGCTTTAATGGTGCTGAAGAGCCGCAACTGGCTTTCACGCGGCTCATCTTCGGAACTCGCATATCGGGATCCTTTCAATTCCTGGTCTGTGGCCACTCAAACATGCGATTGCTTCGATTGCCGCTTCGATCAGGCCAAACAATCGTTTGCTGATTCATCCCGAGAATCGTTTTCTCCGATAGACCGGGCATGAAGCGTGCATAGAGCACCGAGCAGGTATCAGTGTCCTTGCCGTCTTTGCCCACACTTCCGGTGACCGAAACTATCAACGTCGAATCGGTGGTGTAGAAGATGTCTTGCGAACGGTCGGCCGCGTAGGCGTGTGTTTTCTTGAAGCCCGAATGCCGAGAGGCATACCACGGAAGCGTGGCATCCACCTTCGAGTCATATACGGAGTGAAAGTCCGCTTGCGTCTTGCTCTTGCACACGTTCGACTCAGGCAACTGGATTGGATCGTTGCCGAGACGCAGTCGGGAATCGGTGGCTGGATAAAGCGGAAGGCCAATGAGGGGGTCGGTGGTAAGGAGTTTCGGGCCAGCGTACGCGGCTCGCGCGACGAAAAAAAACAGCACCGAAAGAAGCGCATTAAGGAATGGTGTGGTCTTCAAGAGAACCCTCTGACTGAATCGGCCCGGAGAGTCGCGTCATCGAAACCGGAGCACGAAGAACTTCTTGGGTGCTGCACCTTGCTTCGCATCGATCAACTGCGCGTGAATGTGACGCAAGAGCGGGAGGTTGTCAACGAAACTGAACTTTAAGCCTGCTTTAACCCATAAGTTGCCTGCCGCCAGCAGCTTAGGAGCCGTCCTTAACAGGCTTGTCCTACCATTTTTGCTCACCATAGGGGAAGGCTCAGTCTGTCTCCGACTGGAGCCTTGCTAACGCCGTCCGCACGGTCGCACTAATCGTAGAGGTGAACCGGCAACCAGTTGATTCGGTCTCTGAGTACCGGAGAGCGCTTCGCGGGCGGGCACCCAGAGCTTGGTCTTGCTGGCAAATCGAAACGGCAACACAACTTTCGTAGTAGTTGAGCCAGAACAGGATTGACGAGGTAAAGGTTTCGTGAGTGCATAAGCCCCGGCGATCGCGTGTGCGAAAGTAGTTCCAATCCGGTCGGAAGACGGTTTGCCGGAAGACCAGGTTTGAACTGCTCAAGGGGAACCTTGTCCGAGCCGCCTACCTCGCCATGGAGAACGGTGTACCTCGCGAAATGGTTGCCAGCACTCTAGCTCTAGCAGCGAATTCAGAACAGATCCGGTGTTTCGAACCAGTCGCCCAGGCAAGTTTGACCCGTCGTCTTGGGGTGAGAAAAATATTTAGGCGCAACTATAATGTGGTGTCTACAGTTTAATGTTGCGTCTATCATGTTTAATTGCGCCTATAGGTGTTTAATTGCGTCTACATCGATAGGCGCAACCAAGAGCGGGGGAACCAGCACCTTGCTCAGGCGAATACCAGGCGATGCCCTGACCGCAGTCGAAGAGGCCGTCCGGCTGTGCCCCGAGGGTACTGATTTACCTGAGATCGCAAACGCGTTGAAACCGCCTGTTCCGACCGTCGTCAAGCTCATCACAGGGTTTCCCCTGGCTTTGCCTTGCACCGGGGGTAGTGGGGGTAGTTGAGTGTGATTGGGCTAATCGGGAGTTAGGCGTATGATCTCGCAAACACAACTCAAGTCTCGAACGCTCCGCGCGGGGAGGAAACGTTGAAAAAATATCTTGTGACCATGACCCTGTGTGGTTTGCTGATGCCTATTTTGGCTGACAGTCAGCCGTCGCTCCCACCAAACTCAATTCTTAACCTGTATGACGCGTTCGGGTACGGCAAGCGGGGCACAGTCCTCGATTGGGGTTACTCAGCGATTGTGCATTACAACGGCAAGACCATCCTTTTTGACTCTGGCAACGATGCCGCGATTTTTGAACACAACGTGAAAGCACTCGGCGTTGATCTATCAAAAGTCGATTTAGCCGTGCTTTCTCACTACCACGCGGATCATTTCTCCGGATTCGATTACTTGTTGAGGGTCAATCCGAACGTAAAGATTTATCTGCCCGATGAACCCGAACTCGGGGCTCCGGTCGATTTTAAATTCTCTAACGAGTCCCAAGATGATCTAAAAGGGGTCGCACCGGAAGAGATGTACTTCGGCGGAACGAAGAGTTCCATGGTTTATCGCGCCAGCGGCAGCTTCCCGCACTCAAACCACGAGTTCGTAACAAGCAATAGAGAAGTTGCGCCCGGAGTCTTTCTCGTCGCAACTCATGCTCCGACGATGGGTTTCTTCGACGCCTACCCGCCGAATTCCAAAGATCATCCCGAACTGGACGGCTTGCCGGAGCTGTCGTTAGCGCTAAAGACCGAGCAGGGGGTCGTAATTGTGACGGGTTGTTCTCACACCAAAGTTGAGGAAATAATACGAATCACGAAACAATTTGTGGGTCCAGACATTGATCTCGTAGCAGGCGGCTATCATCTGTTCCCCTACGACAGGCAATACGTCGTGAATCTCGCGAAACTGATGAAAAACGGCATGGGAGTACGGCGCGTCGCGCCTGCGCATTGCACTGGAAATCTCGCCTTCAAAATCTTTCGCGAGCAATTTGGGAGCAACTACGCCTATGCGGGACTGGAGTCCGAGGTGGCGTTCTCTCATTAGAACGTCTAGTTGCTCGCCCAAGGATGAGTCTGCAAATCATTGATGGAGGAAGCGTATTGCCCGTCATGCTCCCCGGGCCTGAGCGTGGTATTTTCGACGGAAAAGTATCACATTGGTTGGCCGGCGCGATGGTCTACTACTCAGCAGATTAGGTTTTTCAAAATCTGGTCGTGGGACAGGTGCAGTATTCTTTGGCTGAAGATTTTATCCGCAAATCTTTGTGCGACCGAAGCGAGGAGTTGACCGTCGCGCTTCCAACGCGAAATGCTCATTTGCCAGGTGCCGCGGCCGGTTTGATCTCGTCAGCAGATTTCTCCAGGGCGTCGATCGAGCTTGAGTCGAACTGATAGAGGGTCGGTTCGTTCTCCCGCCTAGCAAGGTAACTGTTGCCGGATTTCGCAATGAACACCTTTTCCACCCGCTTGCCGTCATCCGATGTAACGGTAATATCCATCGTGGGATTCGCGACGCCGGATTCAACAAATTTGTCGGCCGTCAGATCGCGGAGCTTTGAGATAAAATCTCGTGCACTTCCGACTTCCGTCTTCTTTCCATTGGACCACCAATCCGGACCACTCTTGCTCAGGAAATAAGATTTCGCACCATAATGCATCTCAATCTTGGTCGGTTCGTTGAAGCCAAAATCAAAGAGCTTCTTATTCCGGAAATCGTCGAGCCCCTTATCGAGCCCCTGCCCCAGAGTCGAATCCACCTTGTACGTTCCTTCGACGACGCTCGACTTTGCGTAGTATGTGTCTTTGTTCTTGCGGACCTGAAGCTCTTGCGTGCCGGACTGGTCGGTTACCTTTGCCGTCGCGACCGGCGTTGCCTGAACAAAAGCAGGGGCAGACTCTGTAAGTTCCTTGTCAGATCGACTGAGATCCATGCGGGCGTCGGTGAGTTTGGTAATTAGGTCGCCGACCTGGACACGATCGGCACGCAGCGGCTTGGGCTTCAGGATTTGCCAGTCATCTTTGTTGCGCCCAAACTCGATGTCCTGATTTTTCCTGACGAGCTCGATGCGGCTGATCTTGTCAGCATTCACCGTCAGCAGCCGCTTGTCGCGTAGATCGTTCAGATTCTTATCCACGGTGTTTTTTGCATAGCTGGCCATGGTGAACACGCGAGGATCTCCGGCGAGCATCGCGTATGTGGCCCCGCCGGTCGGCGTGTCGTCGCCAATGAGGAGCTTTTGAGTCTTGTTATCTTTTTCGGTGATGTCAAGTTGCAACGCCGGTTGATCCAGACCGTATTGCTTCAGATCAGTCGCTTGGTCTTCGACCATCCGCTCGGAGTTTAAGGAGGACAGAGAAGAAAGTACGCCCGAAACTACGGTCTGGTCGGCGCCGTACGGCTGGGGCTTGGTGATTTTCCACTCTCCCGAGTCAGCTTTCGTAAGGACAATCGGCTTCCCGTCCTTCTTTTCAAGATCCAGCCTCCTAATCGCCGATGCATTGAGCTTCAGGATGGCTGGCGGAGTATCACCCGATGCCTTGGCGGCATCTTCGGCGGGCTTGTGGTGATTCGACCAGTAAAGAGTTCCAGCGAGAATAACGAAGATGAGAGCCGCAACCATCAGACCACGGGTTTTCATAGTGTTTTCTCGATACATGACCTAGGCATTCGAGAGGTTTTCCTACCTCCTCTTCCACCACACGCTAACGCCAGCAAAAACGACGACCAACGGCAACACGAACTGGCTAGTGACACGAACAAGGTTCAGCTGCGCGCGGGTCATGGTAATGCGGCGATCTTCCTGCGGCTTCGGGCGGATGGAGATCAAGTCTTCGTCCGATGCCAACCAGTTGATGGCGTTCAAGGCCAAGTCGTTGTTGCCGTTGAAATTGATGAACCGGTTGGCGGCCCACGACGAGCTGCCGACGACTACGAAACGTCCCTGCGATTTCTCCTTGCCTGTGTTGTAAGTGCCGGCGGCGGCGATGGTCAACGGTCCCTTCTTGTTTTTGGGATCGTTGACGTTGACCGAAGCGGAGCTCAGATTGTTTGTCGCCAGACTGCTGCTGGAGGAATCAAAGAGCTTCTCAACACTGGTCTTGTTTGTATTCTTGATCTCCATCGAGCGGACCAGCGGAAAGCCGGTGGCCGTTCCCTTCATCTCGTTCACGATGGGTTGGGAGCTATAGCTGGTGACCAGAGCCACTTGCGGGCCGAGACCGGCGAATTGTCCAATCGGATTGAGATCCAGAATCAGGTCTTTGCTTAACGTTACGCCCCAGCTCTGCAGCAGATTCGTCAGCGCGTCGTTGTCGGCGATTTCCGAGCGGCCCAGTTTAAGCGGAGGGTCCAGCATGAGCAGGGCGCGACCGCCATCCTCGACATATTTCTTGATGGCGTCGACTTCGGGTTGTTCATAGTTTCGCGTTGGTCCAGCGACCACCAGCGTGGTGCAGTCGCTTGGGACTTCCGCTTTCTGCAGCAGGTCGATGGTTTTGCCTTCGTAATTGTCCTTCCCCAGAAGGTCCTTAAAATCGGAAAGCCCCTCACGGTCGCGGTTCTCCGCCTGGTGTTCCCCGCTACCGGTCACAAAACAGACGGTCCTGGTGTTGCTCTTCAGATCACGGATGAAGGCGCCAGTGATCCCTTCTTCGGTCATGCTCTTGGCTTCTTCTTTTTTCGTCCCGATCTGGACAACTGCGGTCCCCAAGCTCCTGATCCCCGCTTCCCGGGCCAATTGTGGATTCTTATCCGGGTCGACATACTCTACTCGCACTTTAGGAGAGAGGTTGGCGTATTGATCGAGCAGATCCTTGCCGTCGCGGAAGCGTGTGCTCTGATCAAAGTATGTGATCGTCGCATCCTGCTTCAGACCTTTGACGATCTTGGCTGTCTGGTCGGATAGGCTATAACGCTTATTCGACGTCGCGTCGAACGACTTGTCGTACCGGCCCGCGAGGATGTTGGCAACGACCACCACGGCGATCACGACCAGAATGTAGATCGTCGCGTAGGCGGCGTACTTGGTTTGTCTCGCCTTGAGCCACTGGCTTGCCATTTATGACCTCCAGCGCAGGGATTCCATGGAACGTGCCGTGAAAAACAGTCCCAGGAAAATCACGGTTAGATAAAAAACTAAGTCTTTGGAATCGAGCACGCCCCTGCCAAACGATTCGAAGTGCGTGATCACCGACATGTACGCGAGTACGCGCGCCCAGGTTGACGTCTCATACCCGCTTACCCACTCCAGCACCCACAGCAACAGGCAAACGCCAAAGGTCGCGGCACCGGCGATGATTTGATTCTTAGTGAGCGTAGAAATGAACGTTCCGATGGCCAACAGCGCACCCGCCTGTAGCAGCAAGCCCAGATATCCGATGGCGAGTGGCTTCCAATCCGGATTACCGTATTTGAAAAGAAAGCCAAAGTTCAGGGCAGTAAAAAGCAGCATGCAGGAATAGAGCAACATGGCCGCCAGCCACTTTCCAACGATGATTTCGAGATCGCGAATGGGCGATGTAGTCAGCAGTTCAATGGTCCCGGTACGCTTCTCTTCCGCGAACAGGCGCATCGTGATCATAGGGATAAAGAACAGTCCTATCACGCTGACGTTCGACAGCAACGGGCGGATGATTTGCTCGTTTACGTTCATGGGGATTGATTGCCCGCGCATTTGCATCTCCATGCCCTCGATCACGAAATAGCCCAGCGAATTCCAGAAGAAGAAACCAAAAATCAAACCGAACATAGTCAGCAGAAGGTACGCGACGGGCGAAACGAAGTAGCTGCGCAGTTCTTTTTGGCAAATGATCCAGGCGTTTCTCATTGCGATTGCTGTTCTCCTTTCCCTACAGCTTGTTCTGCTCCCGCGGAAGCTTCATTCCCGGTCAACTGAAGGAAGATTTCTTCCAGGCTCATGGCGGCCGGCCGAAGCTCGTTGAGATCCCAGCCGCATTCCACCACAGCCCGCGCCAGGTCGCCTCGAACGCAGTGTCCTTTTTGACTCTCCACTTCGAAGACGATGCGGCCATTATCATTGCCCTTGCTCAACACGCGGCTGACGCCAGCGACTTGTTGCAGCCTGCGCTGCACGATCCCAGCTTCCAGATCCCCATTCCGGCCGGCAATCTCGACCAGAACGGATTCGGCACCGCGAGCCCGCGCTTGCAGGTTGCGGACCGAGTCGGTCGCTACAAGTTTCCCCTTGTTAATGATGATCACCTGCTCGCAGGTCTGCTCGACTTCGGGAAGGATATGCGTGCTGAGAATGATGGTATGGTCACCGGCAAGACTTTTGATCAAGTCCCGCGTCTCGTTGATCTGCTTGGGATCGAGACCAGCGGTTGGTTCATCGAGAATCAGCACGTCGGGATTGTGAATGATCGCCTGGGCCAGTCCAACCCGTTGCCGATAGCCCTTCGACAGCTTGCCGAGAAGCTTTCTCCTGACGTCGGCAACGGCACAGCGATCGCATGCGTAGTCGACTCGCTTTTGGAGGTCGGTACCCGACAATCCTTTCAGCTTGCCGACAAATTTCAGGTATTCCGCGGTCTCCATCTCTGGGTAAATCGGAGGCGTTTCTGGCAAGTAGCCAATTCGCTTCTTGACCTCAAGCGGCTGTTCGAGGACATCAAAACCCGCCACCGTGGCCGTACCAGCGGAAGGCGGAAGAAAACACGTCAGCATGCGCATCGTCGTCGTTTTCCCGGCACCGTTTGGACCGAGGAACCCTACAATCTGGCCCTTCGCCACATCAAACGAGATCTGATCAACGGCAATGGTGCGCGCGTACTTCTTGGTGAGTGCCTGTACTTGAATCATAAAGTTGTTGGTAACAGCGGATGTGCCCTGTTTTGCCGAGCCGCACCTGAACGGTGCGGGGCTAAAAATATTCTAAGAAGGGTGCGCGCAAAATGTCAATTCGCAATCGGTAGCGGGCTGTTTGAACCAAGACAGCCCCCTACCTCGCGATCGTGGGGCTTGAATTTCAGAGTTCTCAATTAATCGATCAACCTCTTTTCCTATCGATAAATAAACGAACTCAAATCAGTAGTTGTCCCCGGGATGGAACCAGCTTTCGATTGCCTCAGGAGAGTCCTTGGGCCTCGCCGGCTGGCCGTTGACAGACTCTTCGCGCACGATCTGGCAGGTTGCGGTTCCGTGCTTGCAGTCTTCGGCCTCCTGATCCAGGATTTGTTTCGGATCCTCGGGACTCTTCGTCCACTTGCCATTCACGCGGGCAAAGACTTTGCCCTGCGTATAGATGGTTTCGCCACTAGTCGCCTTTCCAGTCCTGGTGTGAGTGGAATAGCTGTGACTTGGTGTTGTGACCACCTTGGTGAGCGCGTCAAACATCGGCTGGCAGGAATCCTGTGCCTCAAGCTTGGAGGACGACTGCAGTGCCGTTAGGACGGTAAGACGGGTGAGGAAACTCAAAATCATCTGACGGTTCATGGCTATCTCTTTTTTCTGTGTTGGTACGGCCTCACATCGGCGGCTGAATGTTGCCGTACTCGAAGCGTGCGGAGTTGTGCGCTTTGCCGATCTCGCCTCCCCAGTCCGCATCCTGCTCCTCGCGCAACGGTATCCCGGTTGACTTCGAGATCCAAATCTGGGAGTCCTCTTTGAAGCCCGTGATTTGACGGTTAAGGGAATAAACCACGGCGGCCTCGCCATTGACTGCCTCACTGCGCAGAAAATGACACGTCGCTTTGCCGTTTTTCTCGTTTTCCCTTTCCTGCTCCAGGATTTCCGCAGTGGTGACGTGGCTGTCCATCCACTTTCCATTCGCGCGGATGTACTTCTTTCCCTGAGTCATGATCGTCTCCGCGGTTCGTGTCTTGCCGCCATTTGCCGCGGTGCTGGTCGTATAGCTATGGCTGGGAGTCGTGATCAATTTCGTAAGCGCGTCAAACACCGGCTGGCAGGAGTCTGCCGCATGAGCCGATGAAAGAAGCCCAGCCATCATGAGCGACAAAAAAAGAGAACGAGTGAAGAAGCGATTGCCAAACATGGGGAACCTCCTCAGTGAACTATTGGTAGCGATGGGCCGCTTGCCAGCATTTAGAATCCGAAAAACTGTTTTGCTCTCGATCTCGTAGTAGGCCGGCAGCCATGCGCCGGCAATCTTCATTTGGCGGCGAAAGTCGCCACAATGCGCTTGACCTGATCCTCGGAATAGTCCGGTTTCACGTTGATTTGCGCGGTACAGTGATATCCGTTCCCGGGCACAGAAGCCTGATAAGTGACCAGCGGTTGGTCTCCCGGCGACCGATGCGATTTCATTACGTAGAAGACAAGCTTCGGAGTGTTCTCGATCATTCTTTCTGCCACCATCTTTTGTGTTTCCGCGCTGAAGACTCTTACCTTGCCATCCGATCTCAGGGTGAAGACAGACTGGCCCCAGTTTTCTGGCACCGAGATCTGGCAGGAATTGGTTCTGTCTTTCACTACTTTCCAGCCAGGTTGAGCTGAAAGACTGACTGGCAGGCACAACAGAGTTAAGCCGAAGGTGACGAGACATTTTCTGAAGAACATTTCTTTCTCCTTCCCAATCGCTTGGAGCATGTTTCTCCGATTTTGCTGGGAGATTCTGTCGGGCTTCTTGGTCTACGGTTCAACCTTGTAGAGCGTGGCCATTCCCGTCACCATGTGCTCATCGACGTGGCAGTGGTACATCCAGATACCGGGGTTGTCGGGAATCATGGCGGCGGTGATCATCTCCGCCGGCGCGAGGGTGACCACATCCGTGCGGTGTCCTTTGGCGAGGACGACGTTCCCGTGCCAGTGGGGCGTGTGGCCCTGAATGATGCCGCCGATGGACATCATGTACCAGCGCACGTGCTCTCCTTTTTTCATCGTCATCATGGGACCGTTGGCGTACATGTAACCATTGATGGTGGAGCGGAAGTTCTGAGAGGTAAAGCCAGTTCCGAAGAACGAGAACACTCCATCGCTGTCCATGGGCTTGCCTTCATACTTGTTCACGCCCTTGGGATCCTTGGTGAAGGTCTGGATGTTGTGGTCGAGGTACCAACTCGCGTTCTCGTCGAAGATCAGGAAAAGACAGATGAACTCACGGTCCACATCCTTGGGGCGGCCGTTGGCGCCGGCTATGCCTCGCGCGCTAATGATGATAGGCCCGATCAGGCCGCTGGCTACGTCGCGCTGCTCGTTCACGTGAGAGTGATGGAGCCACACGACTGAGCTACCGTCGGCGGGCCCGGGACCGGCGCGTTCGGTGACTTCCCAGTTATAGGTGTGAGTCTCGCCGGGAGGAACAATGCTGTTGGCCTTGTCGGAGGCGGAAGAACCGTCCTGATAGACCGTGCCTTCCGAGGCCTTCTCGTAAAACACTCCATGCGGATGCATGCTGTAAGGCCGCGTGGCATGGTTGCGAAAAACGACACGGATGGTATCTCCGACCTCCGCGCGCAGCACAGGCCCGAGAATTCCGAGATGTTCCCACTCCGGAGCGCGAGGCTTGAGTTGGGTGAAGGAGGCATCGGTGTACTCGCGATAAATCGCCTTCCGATACACCTTGCCGATGCTGTGGGGCCCGCTCTGCATGAAGGTGGCGGCATAGCCGTCGAAATTCATGCCCATCATCTTGTTAATGCCGTCGGGACCGTAGTCCCAGTCCACTTCGTCAGCAGCGATGTAATAGGTACGCGTTTTGCCAGAAGACTGCCCGAAGGCAATGAGTGACCAAAGGATGAACACGGCCGCCACTTTGAAACAATGAGTCATTTTCTCTCCTCTTCAACGCTGCGAGACGAACCGCAAATCAAAGTCTTACGCCCGCATGCTCCGCGGCGAACTTACCAACGATCGGCAGCCTAAAAAGTTTTTGCTGATAGGCCTGAACCATCAGGAAGATCCAGATTCCGAAGCCGGCTACCGTGAAAATCAACATCAACGGCAAAGCAATTAGGCCAAAGATTCCGGCCGTCAAAGGGGTCAGGATGGCCGAGAGAACCACCCAGACAATCCAAAAGGCGACCCATGCGACGTTAAAAAAAATCGACTGGAAGGCATGAAAGCGAACGAAGGAATTCGACTTGTACGGATCCAGGACAAGAAACACGATCCCCGTCACGAATCCGACGAGGTAGGTGAGCACTGCCACGACATTCGTATCCATCGCTTTCGATCCAATTTCCCCGGGTGAAGGTAGGGCCCCGACTACAGCCGAACTCCCGACTGCTGGCGCAGAGACATCCGGCCTTAGCTCTGTCGGCGACCCGCAGGACTGGCAGAAGCGAGTGTCGGTGGTTAAAACGGCACCGCAAGACTGGCATGCGCTCATTTCTCCCCTCCTCGGGATTCAACTCGGTCGATGAGTTGTAACGACGGGAATTTGCTTCCGACTCGGAGAATTAGCAAACCAACTGTGGGCAAATTCGGAGTTGACCGCTAATTCTTTGTTTTCTGTAGGTTTACGAACGCTGATTAACTCGTTTTAACCCGGTTTTCGTGCTAAACTCGACGCTCAAAACTCTCGCCTGGCGTATGAAGGCCTCTGGTCCAGATAATTCTGCCGCCCCGGAGATCAGCTACAGTTTTGGACTCTACCTGCTCGACCCGGCCAACGGCACACTGACGCGTGATTCGGTGCGCGTGCGCTTGCAGGACCAGCCTTTCCAGCTATTGCTGTTGCTCGTGGAACGGGCTGGCCAGATTGTTTCGCGGGAAGAGATTCGGAATCGACTTTGGCCGCAAAATACCTTCGTTGAATTCGATAAGAGCCTGGGAGTGGCGGTACTCAAGGTCCGGGAAGCTCTTGGGGATGCAGCGAGCAATCCCAGATTCATCGAAACTATTCCTCGGCGCGGCTACCGGTTCATCGCGCCAGTTAGGGTCGAGACTGCACACGTAGCAGGTTCCCCGACCCCGATTCCTGCGGCACCAACTGTATCGGCATCCAAGCTCAATCTGTACGCGGCAAAGCACTGGCTGATCATCGGCACTCTAGTATTGTTTTTGGTTTGCACGGTGTTCTATGTTGTCCGTCCGCGGCATGGATCTCAGCTTTCCACAGCCCAGGCCGGGACCTCAATTCCGCGAATACACGTGCGTCGTTCGGTAGCGGTGCTCGGTTTCCGCAATTTGCCTGGCCGGCCAGAGGACAACTGGCTCTCCTCCGCCTTCAGTGAAATGTTAAATACAGAACTGGCCGCAGGCGGAGAACTCCGCCTAGTCCCGGGAGAGGATGTGGCGAGGGCCAAGAGTGAACTACCGCTCAGTGGTGAAGATTCACTTAGCAAATCTACCTTGCAACGTTTGCGGACCAACCCGGGCGCCGATGTGGTCATCCTGGGTTCGTACACGATGCTGCCGAATGCCCCTGAGCGGAAGATTCGTCTCGATGTTCGGCTTCAAGACACGGCGGGCGGGGAAACGCTCGCGGAACAATCCGTCTCGGGCAATGAGAGTGACCTTTTCACCTTGGTCTCGGATTTGGGTGGCAAACTGCGGCGAAGTCTCGGTGTGGCTGCACTATCTGAGGGGACCGAAATCGCCACACGCGCAGCGCTTCCGTCGAATGAAAAGGCAGCCCGCCTCTACGCCGAGGGACGAGCCAGGTTGTGGGCATTTGACTTTTTCGGAGCTCGCGATTTACTTACCAAAGCAATTGCTGCTGACGCAGATTTCCCGCTCGCTCACGCCGCTCTATCTGATGTGTGGTGGCACACGGGCTACGACGCCAAAGCTCGTCTAGAAGCTCGACGTGCGCTAGAACTCTCGAATCATCTTTCACAAGAACAGCAGCTTCTGGTGGAAGGACAATACCAGAGGACCGTTGAGGAATGGCCAAAAGCGGTTGAGACGTATCGCTCTCTATTCCGGCTTTTCCCAGATAATCTGGACTATGGCCTGTTATTCGCCTCAGCGCAAATGCATCTCAGCGCCGCGGACTCACTGCAGACGTTAGCAGTCCTGCGCCAGCTCCCACCGCCTCTTGGCGACGACGCGCGAATTGACATGACAGAGGCTTCCGCATGGATCAATAGAGACTTCACCAAAGCTAGTGCCGCAGCGAAGCTAGCAATCGAAAAAGCGACGGCACAAGGATCACCGGTTATTGTCAGTCGAACTTACGGCATCCTCTGTCAGCAAGAGCCCTCCATAGACGCATCCACTGAAGCCATCGATATCTGCCGTAATGCCCTTGAGGCCTCAATTGCCGCGAAAGACCCGAACGGCGAGGCCATGATGCGCACCGATCTCGCTGCCCTCTACTATCAGCGGGGTGACATCACACAATCTGCAGAAATGCTCCAGCAGGCAGTGAAAAAATTTGAGCAGGTTGGCAACCGGGACGGCGTCGCCACCGCGCTCAGCAATTTTGCTGACGCTCGTCTTTCTCAAGGCGATCTGATGGAAGCGAAGAAACTGTTGCAGGAGTCCATTCCAGAGTACCAAGCCGTCGATGACAAGGAGGGCGTAGTCCTTAATCTTGACAGCTTGGGAGACATCTGGAGACAGAATGGCGAGCTCGACAAAGCGGAGGCAGCGTACCAGCAGGCGGAGGTGATTGCGCGGAAAATTGAAGATAAGAATGCAACTGCATATGTGCTAAGCGGAATGGGGGATCTAGCTCTGGATCGGGGTGATCTCACATTGGCGCGGAAGCGATACGAAGAAGCTCTTGCGCTAAGGAATGGAGCCGGGGAGAAGCAGAACGCAGCTGAGAGTCGTGTCTCACTAGCCAAAGTCGCCATTGAAGAAGGTCACGCTTCGGACGCCGAAGCACCGGTGCGAGCATCCATAGAACAGTTTCAAAAGGAGCAACAGGCGGACGACGAACTCACTGCCAGCATTGTACTGATCGATGCGTTACTCATTGAGGGCAAGCCAGGCGAAGCTCAAAAAGAAATGGAAGCAGCTCAGCCGCTTGGAAAGAAGAGCCAGAACCGCTTTCTTCGTTTACAGTTCGAATTGGCTTCGGGCCGAGTCTTCCTAGCATCCGATCACCCGGACAAATCGCGCGCACTATTCCAGCAAGTAGCCGACGATGCACATCGGTATGGATTCGTCGGTCTCGAGTTTGCGGACGAGCTTGCGCTAGCAGAATTTGCGAACAAGACAAGGCACGGCTCGCAGGCCCAAATGGAGTTACGTGCTTTGCAGAAGGCAGCCAGTTCCAAAGGCTTCGGCTTGCTTGCGCGCAAGGCATCCCAAGAAAGCTCAGTTCTACGTAAGCCTATTGGCCCTATGTGATCTCAGCCATTCAGGCCAAAGGCCATTTTTGGGATCCGCGCGTCGGAGTACCGAATCGTCTATCTGACGCCATAGCCGGATACTGGATAGTTTCGGTTTATTCGAACCGACGTTTCTCGCTTGAAAATATGCTCACGCTTTCTCAGTTCATTGCCGACGCTGGGCGAACATCGGCGCTGGTCACAGAATGGTCACAAAACTGGGGCCACTCTGCCAAGTTAAGTTATTGAGTAACCAGGGGGATAAGCCGGTAGTACGCAGCCCTGAAAAGGCGGGCGTCGGCGGTTCAACGGTTCAACTCCGTCCCTGGCCACCATGTTTTCAATCACGTACCCTCTCGCCTTCCCGCACTTGGGTCCGTTTTGGATCCAATTCCGTCCGCTTACTGCACACATTTCTTGATAGTCTGCTGAGCTTTTCGATCGCTCTTTGCTGCGACTCAGGGACGAACTGCTGGTAGATATCCAGCGTGGTGCTTGATCGCGAGTGCCGCATCTGTTCTTGGGCGTCCTTCACATCCGCTCCGGCCATCTTCAGCCAGGTCGCATGCGAAGTGCGGAGGCACCGCCAGGTCACAAAACCCAGTCCCATCTTCCTGGCCGCAGGGGTGATGTGCCGGCTCAGGATGTTGTTGTCCCGCATCGGTGCCCCCTGCTTAGGGACCGGAACACCAGATCCTCGGGGCCGTCCGCCTAGACGACCTTATATCGCCGGATTGCGTTGCCAGCTCGAACCATGACTGTCCTGCCTGCATTCATTAATGCCAATGGTTGCATGGCTGGCATCGCTTTTCGGTGCTCCCCAGTCGCCACGGCAGAACCGCTCGTCGATCGAGCTGGCATTGCGAACTTCCACTTCGCCTTCTTGGTTCACCTGCTCGATCGCGATTACGTCATTCCATGTCAGTGCGGCCAGTTCGCTGACCCGCGGTCCGATGTATACCGGCGACGTAGATCATCGACGCTTAGGACTCCGGGATACCTAACCGGGTGGTGGACCCGACGGCTTCCGTTTGGAAGACAATCCCCACAGAATCGCCGGGGGCGGTGCGCACGGATGAACGGATGAACGCTCCTAATAGAAGGGGCAATCCGGGAACCGAAATTGGAGAAGCCTTGCTGGGCGGGATTTTGGAGCCTTTGGGCTCAGTAAATGGGAGCTTGACAGCGTTCCATGTTCAGTGACAGACTTCAGCCCGTTCTTCGCAAGCAAGCGCTACACAGACTGTAAAACCAAGAATGTCACCCTCCAAAGGAGATTCAGTTATGTCGATCCACACAGATCAGTTGCGAACTGGTAGGTCAACAGCCTTTCTGCTCGTAATTCTGACACTGCTAGTAAGCTTTGGATTCTCTGCATCAGCAAGCTCACAAGTGACTGCAGACATTAGGGCAGGAATGCTCTCGAACGCTGAAAACCTCGGCGCAGAAGATTTGTCCAAGCAGATCACCGTGACGGTTTGGCTGAAACACCACAACCAGGCTGCGTTCGACGAGTTGGTCCGGCAGATGTATGACAAGAGTTCCTCGAACTATCATCGTTTTCTCACCCTCGAGCAATACCACGCGAACTTTGCGCCGACAGTCCAGGAAGCAGCCGTGGTCCGCGACTTCCTTACAGCCCGTAATTTGACTATCTCGTCCGCGGACAAAAATAATCACTACATATCTGCACAAGGCCGTGTCGCGGACGTGCAGGATGCCTTCAAGGTGCAGATCAACCGCTTCAAAATCAATGGAGAAATCCATCGGGCGAACCTGACGGAGCCTGCGATCGAAGGGCCCGCCAGCACGGTAGTGTCTGCAGTGCAGGGATTAAACGACCTTCGCTACCAATCTTATGCGCGGCGCCCCATCAATCCTGATACGGGTGGTCCCGCTAGAGGCATTCCGTTCAAGTCTGCGGGCGCGAATGGGCTGTTTTTCACGGCGGACTGTTTCGGTGGCCCTGCGACCGAGACTTTCACCACCCCAGGCGGTGGTCCATCAGCCGTGTACACAGGCAATACCTACGGTTCAGGCATTGCTTCCGTTCCAGCCGGCGCTCCTCAGTGCGGCTATGATTCTGCCGACATGCAAGCCATTTACGGGCTGCCCACGGTCTATGCGAACGGCTTTGCCGGTACAGGCCAGACCATCGTGATTGTCGATGCGTTTGGATCGAACACGATTTTGAGCGACGCCAACACGTTTTCCCGACTCAATAAGCTGCCCGCGCTCAAGACTGGGTCCGGGGGCAATTTCCAGATCGTCAAGCCCAACGGTACTGCAACATGCACAGCTACTAACGGTTGCATCGCAGGAAACTGGCAATTCGAAACTACACTCGATGTTGAATCGGCGCACAGCATCGCCCCGGCCGCCAATATTCTCCTGGTGCTGACGGAAGACAATTCGTTTACCAATCTCGACATCGGAAATCTTTTTGCGATCGACAATTTCGCGGGCAACGTAATCTCCAACAGTTTTGGACTTCCAGAGATTGCGCTGGTCGACCTTGCGCCGTCGGTTCTCATAGTTGAAAACAACCTGGCAGAGACCGCTGCCGCTCTTGGTATTTCGCAGCAGGTTTCTACCGGTGACGCGGGCGATAACCTCGCATTGGATATCGCGGCTTTTGGCATTAACGCCACGTCTCCAGGATTCGCCGCCAGCTCACCGTTCACAACCGCAGTTGGTGGTACGAGCACATTCCTGAATGCCGACCACGCGGTCAAATTCCAGACCGGCTGGGGCCTCAACTTCACACGAATCGCCGACCCCAAACCGAATCCTCCGGTCGTCCCGCCTCTCGGTTTTGGCTTCAATGGCGGAGCAGGAGGAGGGCCTAGCACCGTCTTTCGCAAACCAGCGTTCCAGAAGGCGTTACCGGGTGATTTTCGCCAGACTCCAGACATTTCCATGGTTGCGGATCCACAGACCGGGTTGGAGCTCATCGTGACGCCGGACAGCGTGCCAGGTCATCAGAAATTCGTCGAGGTATTTGGAGGCACGAGTCTCTCTACCCCGATGTTCTCAGCCATGTGGGCGCTCGCCAGCCAGGCGGCCGGGGGCGGGCCGCTGGGACAGGCAGCAGCTTTGCTCTACAACCTCCCTCGGAGTGCCATCACCGACGTGCGCCAGATCAGTTCCCCAAATAATGTGAAGGGCGTTATCTCGATTCCGAATACGCCACCGAAACCCCCCACGATCATTCACGAAAGTGCCAAGGCTCTGGCGGCGCCATCCGCATGCGCGGCCCCGCCGTGTTCACTGGAAGGTACGACGAACTTTGTCAGCGCGCTCTTCCAAAGTTCCTCTTCGACTCGCTGGGATGTTTTTGTCTTTGGGACAGACTCGTCACTCACCACAGGTCCGGGGTGGGACAATGTTACGGGATTGGGCACGCCGAATGGGCTGACGTTCATCAATGCAGTCGTTTCTGCGGCGTCAGCAGCTGGGGGTGCTGCCGCTACTCACTAAGGTCGGCTGTATCGTTTTAACGAACTAGGGTCGCTCGGAAGGGCGGCCCTGTTTCCTAACTACCCAGTACACTCTCGTCCGCAGAGCGGGTGTAGTTCTTGAACCGCAAGACCACTCCGCGAGTCCGCTCCGCCTTGTCGATACGTCCCGTCGGCCATCTCAGCAGCCAAGGCTGTCATGCTCAGTTACCAGGCGCTCAAAACCCCTGCCCAGGGTCTTCCGACGGTGGCGGCCCTGTCCGACAGCACGGACAGCAAGGTCAAGTCTTGGCGATCACCTCTCATGTGCCTGCGGATTAGGGTCGGCTTAGTCGCTGCAAAATACCGCCAAACCACGCTACATGTGCCGTCTGTGGCTGAGGCACTGCCTATGACGACGGGCGAAATTTAAACCGCGAGACCTGATCTCGCAGCTCCACAGCTCGACAATGCCACGAGCGGTCGTCGGATGGCTTCTGGTTCTTGCCTCATCCTCACGATTGCTTGCCCGGCGGCAATACTCTATATCTATAACGTTGGCGCGCACGTCCTCCCGCAGTTCATCGGTACTCACGGCAGCGCCAGTATCCTCCTATTGAGTGTGTACGGTATTCAGTCCATCGTGTTGGCGCTGTTCAGCATTATCACTGGCGCGAAAATTGGCTGGTCAAGCCCGGTGCGATCAAGTTTGCGAAACGGTATCTTCTGGCCTCTCCGGGCGCGCACATCGCGTATCTTACTTTTATGGATGCTCATCGATCGACCGATCGACCGACTAATTCTTCGGAGTTCGCTCGGATGGCTGGGCATAACGTGGTTAGCCCATTACCGTTCGTGGCGCTCTGGTACTCCTGCCTCGAGCCCTCGAAGCATGTAAGGGCCACGTACCCATCGGAGTAAACGCTTTTGCGCCGTCCCCATCTTGACGACAAATCCCTTTTCGCGAGCAACCTCCGCTGAAGCTTTACAAGCGCTAATGCCCCGCCACCCTAAGCACTTCCCCCTGCTCTTCTTCCGCTTCCGCTCTGGCATCCTCGCCGCGCTCCCGCGTCAACCCAGTCTTCAAGTATTGCCGCAAACACCGGGGACAGGGCACATACCCCTCCCGCATCGCCTCTTTCGCCGTCATCGTCCGCTGCGACGCTTTGTCGTGAATGAATGCACATCCCGGCACGTGAAACAGATTGGCGCCGGAGGAAACCACAACCACCATGTCAGGAGGAATATCCTTAGCTGGCACCGCATGCTGCGACTTGAAGGAAGGCCCATTTCTCGACGAACTCGTCATCCACAAAGTCCCCGCAATCAAAACCATCGCTGCCACCGGCACCAGCCACGCCGACCAGCTCGACCATCCACGTCCCTTCACCGCCGCTTTCTTCGCCAGCCGCTTCTCCAGTCTGCGGCCAAATCCCGCAGGCACCTCCAACATGCGTTCATCGCCATATAACTGGACAACGTTCCTCGTCCCCGCCAGCACCGACGCACAGCGCGGGCAAGTCCGAAAATGCTCGCCCATCGTAGACCGCAATGCCGCGTCGACATCCCCATCAACGTAGTTCGAAATCTCGCGACACACTTGTTCGCAATTCAGAGCTTCATGGTTCACCATGGCTTGTTCCCCTTCTCGAATGGCAGACGGCTGAACCAACCTTGCTCCCATCCGGCGGCCAGCAGATCGCGCAGCATCAGCCGCGCCCGCAACAGCCGCGTCTTCACCGAAGCGACGGTAATGCCGAGCGCCTCCGCCGTCTCCTGAATGTTCAGGTGCTCCATATCGCGCATCACAAACACCTCGCGATACTTTCGGTCGAGCGTGCCGAGGGCCTCGGCCAGCCGCAGCCGCACCTCCTTGCGCTCCAGCGCTTCCGACGGAATCTCGCGCCAGTCGGCAAAATCCCGGGGGGCGTATTCAGTTTCTTCGTCGCCCGTACCGGAGCGACGTCCATCGATGGCTTCCATTTGTACAGTTCGCTCCCTTCGCCGGCGCATCAGGGCCTCATTCACCGTGATTTGGATGAGCCAGGTGCTGAAGCGAGCCTCGGCGCGAAATTGCCGGATATTCGCAAACGCCTTCAGCATCGCCTCCTGCGCCGCATCCTCGGCGTCATGCTCGTTGCGCAGAATGGCCAACGCCGCGGCGTATACGCGCCGTTCGTAAGGCCTGACCAGTTCGTAGAACAATTCATGCTGCCCTTGCTGCACGCTCAAAATAAGATCCTGCTCGCGCGTGCCACCCGCCTGCCTCGGATTGTTCACGACGTCGCTCAGAACCATGCTTCGCTTCCGATGTGTCTAAGTGCGGTCTGCCTTCACGGCTTAGCCTTCTGCCGTCAGTATTCGGGATCTTTTTTCCAGCCCGTCAGCATGGAAACGAAGTTGTTCCACCCATGCAGAATCACCATCACCAGATGTCCCAGAACAAAAAATAAAATCGCCCACATCACCGCGAAGTGCCAGATGCGCGCATAGTGAAATCCTCCCATCATCCAAGCCAGCCAGGAGAATTGAATCGGCTTCCACACCACCAGGCCGGTGAGCACCGATAAAACCCCCAGCACGATCACCGTGGTGTAGGCGTGCTTCTGCAGCGGGTTGTAGGCTTCCCGAACCGGCGGCTTCTCCCCGAAGAAAAAATAATGCTTCACCATCGGCCACACCCCCGGAATATCACGCGGCGTGAACAAGATCTGGCGGAAGTTTCCGCTGAAAAGCTGGTAACCGATATACAAAACTCCTGTCGCCATGTAGATCCACATGAACGTGAGATGCCATTGCAGTGCTCCGCCCAGCCAGCCGCCGATGGCAAACGCCTTCGGCCAATGCAGCAAGTCTTTTTGCGGAATCTTCGCGCCGAAACTGGGGAAAGCGCGGAAAATCTGAAGACCGCTGCCCACCATCACAAACAGCGCGACGGTATTCACCCAGTGACAGAGCCGCACAATAAATGGATGCTCGTAAGCTGCGCGCGCGACCACGATGGGCTCGACGTCTTTCCCTTTTGCCTGAATGATTTCGATCACACTGCCGCTCATGCTGGATCCTCCCGACGTCAGATACTTCCGGGGCTAAAGCCGCTTCTCGGCGGCCTGGTCGGCGCGGCTGAAGCCGTGCCCTTTCAAATCACCTGTAAAAAGCATGCGCGAGTCACATCCCATAAAACCACGAATAGCCCTGGTCTTCCCAGTAGCCAACTTTGTCGAGCACGTACGTCACTTTCAACTCGGTCAAATACTTTGCCTGCTTGTAGCCAATCTTCGTCGGAATCTGCAGCCGCAGCGGCGCGCCATGCTCGCGCGTCAGCGGCTGCTCGTACATCTCGTAACAAAGTAAGGTCTGCGGATGCAGTGCCGTCGCCATGTCCAGCGACTCGTAATAGTCGTCGGCGCAGTTCACTGTAATGAAGCGCGCCGTCGGGTCCGCACCTACGATCTGAAGAAAATCGGAGAGCCGCATGCCGCCGAAGCGTCCAATCACATCCCAGCCTTCCACGCAAACGTGGCGCGTGTTCTGCCGGACGGGCGGCAGCGCCTGAAACTGCGCCAATTTGTATTCGCCCGGCTTCTGCACCGCGCCGCCGACGGTGAGCGTCCAGTTCTCGAGATCGACGCCAGGATCGTCCACGTCGTATCCATTGATAGGAAATTTGGGAGGCGGCGTCAGCTCCGCATTATCGAAGGTCGTCGCAAGATGGCCGGTGCGGAACATCCGCGCCGAGGCCCAGTCGCTCAAGCCCAGCCCCTTCTTGAGCAAGCTTTTCTGCCACTTGGGAATGGCGAACGCGCCTAAAGCCAGCACGGGCGCCAGCTTGAGCAACTCCCGCCGGCTCACTTGCCGGAATTTCCTTTCATCTGTCTTCCCGATGATTTTTGGCCTCATTATGCCTCGTCACTAAGATCGGCTTTCTTCATGATCGGCCTTTAAGTCTTCCCGTAGGTCCACACCCCATGGGATTCGCCAGCCTAGCCGAAAGTTTCGCGTCCAGCCGGGGTTCGAGAATATAGCTCCGGAATCCTGCCACACCGCAACTTTTACTAGCCTTTGGAACGTTTTCGAGGCATACTAGCTGGGCAGTTGGCCCCCCCGGGAGCGGGCCTGGTTCAGTAGTTCGAATCACCGCCCCGAAACAACGCACCAGGATCCTGATGTCAGACCTTAGTACAATTGTGCCAGAACCCGAACGCACATTAGCGGCGCAGCGGCGCGGAGGTTTGAGCCGGGCGAGCGCCGACCGCCGCCAGCGCAGCTTGATGGTGGGGTCGCTCTGTTTGCTCTTGCTGGCGCTCGGCATCGTGTTGTGGCATGACCGCGATTTCTGGTTCCCGGATTCTCCAGATGAGGCAGATGACGCTCAGCCCGTCGACGGCTCGCCGATCGCCAGCTCACCCCCAGAATTAGCGCCAGTCGCGAAACCGGCAACCACAAAACCAAATCACAAAGCTCTCCACGCTCCGTCGAAAACGGAGAGTGCGAGTACAACAGGCGCTGCCGCCTCTACCCCAGCCCCCGACGCAGCAACCACCAGCCGCACCGTTCTGCCCCCGCTGGAAGTCGAGGTGGTTGCGGGTGATACGCATCGCGTAATCCGGCCGGGAAGCAGTTCGGTGCGTGTGGATTTGCAGCCCGGCTCACCTCCCCGTCCCACGTCGGAAGCGCCCACCACACGCGATGTCGATAGCGCCGCGAATGTCACCAGCAATGCCGCTGAGCATGTGCAGATGTCCCCCGATGCCTCGGCCCTCGTCACCATCCCGGTCAAGCCCAACTATCCGCTCCTCGCGCGACAGATGAAAGTGCAAGGCTCGGTGATCCTGCAGGCCCTGATCGGTAAGGATGGAATCATTCAGAATCTGCGCGTCGTAAGCGGGCCTCACATTTTGGCGTCCGCGGCCCAGGACGCAGTCCGGCAATGGCACTTCAAGCCCCACCTTCAGGGCAGCGAGGCAGTTGAAACTCAGGCCAAGATCACGGTCAACTTCACGATCTCGACCAACTGATTTGAGGTGATCCTTCTCAGGTCTTGGCTCCTGGGGTTAGGCGAACCTGTTCTAACGAATCTGACAAGCTGCTGAATAACTCATCTCTATGACCGATCTATGACCGAATGCCACCTTGGCGGCTGAAAGCCGCTGTTGATCTTTGGGTGCTTACAGCGCGGCTAGACGCCGCGCCCTTTCAAAACCCGGGAAGTGGTTCGAGTTTTTCGGCGGCCATGCCAGCCCTTGAGACCGCGTTTCGCCCCAAATGACGAGCGCCCTGACCTCTTGCGAGATCAGGGCGCCCGGGCAGCCCTCCCCCAGAACTGCTCGCCCATGAATGTAAACGTCCCCTGATTTGTTGCAAATGGCTCTCTCGTGCTATTTTGCCTGCCCCGAAGTGCCACGCGGCTAAACCGTTCAAACTCCAGCCTTAGGCCAGTATGACCCCGCAGGGTCGGGTCCTTATTCGTTAAGCCGGTCCCTTAAGCCGCGACATCCTCGATGGCCTGCAAATCGGGGCCAGTGTGCTCGATCTGCAGAGAAAATCGTCTTCCGGAGCGACGGCGCGGAAAAAATAACCGGCCATGCGCGAATCGATGTCCCTCTGCCATTCTTGCGCTGCAAAAATTCTTCTGCACGGCAATCAGACGCGTTGTGAAACGTGCGCGGGAAAGCGTCCCGCGTTTCCCTCATCGTGCAATACACGCCAAGAAACACTGACGACGAAAATGCAAAGCCTCCGGCTAGGGGCCAGGAGAAACCTCCGTGGATAAGAGTTCCACATCAGCTTCAGAGAACTCGCCGAAGAAGCAATGAAACATAAGAGCATGTCTACTGAGCATCTCCACTTGCCCAGCTTGAAGTAACTTTACAAATTCCCCTGCGCCACCCCTCTTATCCGCCCTGTATAATCGCCCGTTTGATCTTTCCCTCAGGAGCTTCTTCATGAAGAAATTCGTACCGCTGGTGTGCCTGCTGTTTGTAGTCTCACCGGTTGCGAACTTGTGGTCCCAGGAAAAAGTAGATCTTGAAACCATGGGCCGCATCCGCTACGAAGGATTCCACGACTCCAAAGTGATGGACTACGCCACGGGATTGATGGATACCATTGGCGAGCGTCTCACTGGATCCCCCAACATGAAGCGCGCAAACGAGTGGACGCGCGACCAGCTCACTGCCATGGGACTCTCCAACGCGCACCTTGAATCTTGGGGACCGTTCGGCCGCGGCTGGGCCAGCCAGTACGTCAACGTCCGCATGACCTCGCCCGACGTGGTTACGTTGCTCGCCTATCCCAAGGCGTGGACTCCAGGTACCAACGGCGTCGTGCAGGGCAAATGCATTCGCGCCACCATCGACGACAGGAAAGATTTCGACAAATACAAAGGAAAGCTCGCGGGGATGATCGTGATCTTGGGCGCTGACGCCGAAGTGAAACCCATCACCGAGCCTCCCTACAAGCGCCTGAGCGACGACGAGCTCGCGAAGCTCGCAGATTATCAAATACCCGCGGATCGTCCCGGCTTTCGCTTTGCCGATTTCATAAAGCGCCAGCAATTCATCAAGGACTTAAATCAGTTTTTCGCCGATGAAAAAGTTCTCGCCGTAATCGACCACAGCCGCGGCACGGCTGGCGGCGGCACGGTATTTGTGCAGTCCGGAGGGTCTTACAAACCCGGCGAGACCACCACGGTCCCCCAGCTGACTATGGCTTCGGAGCACTGGACCCGCATCGCGCGGCTCCTGCAACAGAAAAAAGATGTGTCCCTCGAACTCAACGTCTCCAGCACGTTCTACGACGACGATGCAATGCAATACGACACCATCGCCGAAATACCGGGTACTGACAAGAAAGATGAACTCGTGATGCTGGGCGCGCATCTCGATTCCTGGCACGCAGGTACGGGCGCCACCGATAACGGCGCCGGAACAATCGTCATGATGGAAGCGGTTCGCATCCTGAAAGCGCTTGACCTCAAACCCCGGCGTACGATCCGCATCGGCTTGTGGAGCGGTGAAGAGGAAGGCCTGCTGGGCTCGCAAGGTTACGTACAAAATCACTTCGGCGCTCGTCCGCCCATGGACGATCCCGGGATGAAGGGCATGCCCACTCTCCTGCGACGCGAAGCTGGAGACGTTACGGTGAAACCGGAACAGGCAAAGGTCTCCGCTTATTTCAACGTGGACAACGGCAGCGGCAAGATCCGCGGCGTGCACCTGCAGGAAAACGCAGCCGTCGCTCCAATCTTTGAAGCCTGGATGAAGCCCTTCAAGGACCTCGGCATGACCACACTCACCATGCGCAACACTGGCGGTACCGACCATCTATCCTTCGACGCCGTCGGTATTCCTGGATTCCAGTTCATCCAGGATCCCATCGAGTACGAGACCCGCACGCATCATTCAAATATGGACGTCTACGATCGCCTGCAGCCGGATGATCTCAAGCAGATTGCTGTAATCGTCGCTGGCTTTGTTTACGACGCCGCCATGCGAGACCAAATGCTCCCCCGCAAGCCCATCGAAAAGGCGCTGCCCAGAGAACCGGAAAAGAAAGACGAATAGTAAAGTCGGCTCCTTGACACAAAAGTGCGGGCAAGTGGCGCGGACCATAGGCAGGAATTATGCAGCAGCGCGCACCTCTTGCGCTTCTGTTGGCTATGTCAGCTGCATCGAGCATGCTCATAGAAATCGGACATGTGGAGGCGATCTTGCGATCTTCCGGTATCCCGTGAATTCCATGGGCGGCGAAGGTCTCGAGCAAGCCAACCTGGGCTGGTACGGCCTCGAGGGTGACAGACGCATGGCATTCCGCCAGGTGGGTGACCGCGGCGGAATGCCGCAGCTGACAGCAAGCAAGCTTCCCGACCTCGAACGTGGTTTCGTCGCTAAGACGGGAGATGTTGAGAAGTTGAGGAAACTCTTGGGGCACGCTCCGCGCCGCTACGAGGATTTTGCCGCGGAGACCGCTGCGCTTTGGAAGTAATGAATCGCGTCGATGACTCAAAACAAGACCAAGTCCGGCGCCAGAAGGCATCCTCTCGTTGGCCGAAAGACATGCCTGGCAAGGATACAATCCGGCTCATCATGATTCTGTGAGCAGCACCTGACTTGACTCAAACTCCCATTCCATCGACAGAATTCGCAGACGCTTGGATTTGAATACAGATGGATAAGATACAGATCGACCGGACGCCTTCCGCAAAATGTTGGCCATCGGCTTCCCCCGAAACTCGATGACCAACACAGGGGCAGAGATTATTGCAGCCGAACGTAATGCGTTGGCAAAGTTTTGTCTGTCTGATATCCGACAGAGCACGATGAATTTTTTAGGCCTTGCTGACGAATAACACGGGTGTAAAGTAGAAGCATCTCTTAAGGGTCCCGGTCTCTGCAAGGACGTGCCCTCCCCCAATCGTGCTGCCTGGCTGAGTTCCGTTGAATATCCTGAGGGAGAGGGGCGCGCAAGACGTGCGCCCCTTTTTGAATCGCGGCGGTCGCTCCTCTAGACAACTCGATGAGCATTCTTCTTTTGCTGCAGCACGACGTTCAGAACTCGGCAGGCCCCTCTAATGCATTCTCAGATTGGCATGGGCCTGCAATTGTAGCCCCGCTTTCCCTACGCGCCAACCTGTACAGCGTCGAAAAGGCCAACTCGGCGCGACACACTGAGTACGGCGTCAAATTCCATTGCAAGGATTTCGGTTTCTGTCGGGTTCGACATATCCCTGTTGCTCCACTCAGGCTGCGGATACGGAAAAGATCGTGGTGGGGACTGAGAAAGCCCCGGCATTCTTGCAGTCTAACGCCGGGACTTTTTCGGGGAGGGCATCCTTGTTGTTAAGCTGCGTACCGCTTCCCTGAGTTGCGCGTCCGCCTCGTCCGCGATGACAATCACGTCTAGAAGCAACCGTCTCTGGTCGAGTTCGCCGAGATGGAGATGCAATGTTCGGAAAGTGACAACCTGAAATATTCGTGATTCTTCAATGAGCATTGCAGCAGAGTAGCCCTGCTCTCGCCGCCGTTGGCCGTGCGCGGCAGCGCTGACGGAGACGGGCCGATCGGCATCATTAGGGAGGCGAAGGCGGTAGATCAAATCGGAGAACAGCTTAGTTAGATGGCCAGAGCGGTCTGCATCGCTGAGTGGAATGTCGGTCAGTTCTGAAATCAGATTCACCCGCCTCAGCCATTCCCTAACCGTGGGTTCGAGTTCCCGCTCAAGTATCGCCGCCACACTTCCCGACTCCGACTTCTCGTTCATTTCGGTCATGCAAAGCTGTAACCACAGCATTGCACACTTGACGATTCAACCTGTGTTCAAAACAGTACACCGATGGGGCTCGGAAAGCAGTGGCGCTGGGCACGCTTGCTCACGGCTCCGTCTGCTTCAATTGGCGGGATGATCCGGCCAAGCCCTCCCCGAGTCTCTCCGGTGGCTCGTTCAAAGCGGGCGGGTTTCAGAGACCGAATCAGTAATCATGTGGATCGAGTCGGAAGTTGAGAGATCGACCCGCGTTCCTTTGCCGCCGGTCATTAGGTCGCAACCCTGTTCTGATCGCCTAGCGACACTCGTGCGGCCACGCGTCTTGCTGGGTCCCATCTATCGGCGCACTACGCTGATGTTGTGGACGGCATAGTTTGCGGAGTGCGGAGTGCTTTACACCTTTCAGACTTTCGTGCCGACAAGCCTTTCAGCGGAAGGCCATTCAATTGTTAAGTCGTTTCGCCATTTGCTAGTGATCTATGGAGCAGTCATCCCCGGCTACATCCCCGGCTACATACTCGGCGGCCATATCGTGGAATGGCTGGACCGGAAATATGCAAATTCTGTTCTGGTTTATTGCGATCGGATTGTGTGGAACTCTGTTGGGCCTAGCGAGGGCACTTCGTGAAATTATGTTGTTTGGGGGATTGACTGTCTCTTTCTTGTTTCTTGCTTCTTTCTTGTTTCTTGCCTTGGCTTCGACGGCCATCTACACGTACACGCCAGAGCCTTATCCGACGGAAATTCGTGCGACCGGGCCGCCGACGGCAGCTCGAAGACACCTCACCGGAAACAAGGGTTGAACCCTGTGGAGGAAACTGAATATTGGCGGGGACGACGGGGCGCGAGCCGCAGCCCCTGCCGTGCCAGGTACGCACGTTCTAACCGGCTGCATCCAAGGGCCCGCGTCTGAAACCCCTCTGACTCGGGGGCTGCCCATAGTCCAGCAGTAAAGCCCCGATCCTACGCAGCCCTACGCTCATCACAGAGCTGTTGGTAATAATCGCGCCCCCGCTCATACCCGTGGCGAAACGGTTCGGCCACCTTTACTCCGGGATACTGCCGCTCGAGGTCTTCGATCTGCGCCGTCATCTCCCCCATCACCTGATCGTATTCTTTGCAGCGCGAGCGCGCGTGCAGAGCGCTCTCGAATCCCATGCGGTAGAACTTCTCATCGTCCCCAAAGGGTTTACCGTCAGGCGAATAATGTTCTTGTTCTGCGCCGCGCAAACCAATCCACCACTGTTCGCGCGCCGCATCGATCTCCTCGGCACCTTCCGCTTTTAACAATTTGCGAAAACGGGAGGCCTCGGCTTCGTCCTCGGCCGATACAATCACCACACTGCGGCCCTTGCGCAATGCGTCCTCGTAAACAAATAGCTCATCTTCCGGCAAACCATCGGTCATCGCATTTTCCGCTCTTCCCCCAGCAGCAGCGCCGATGCCTGCGCCCGCCGCACCCGCAAATGCTCCCGCGAGTAGCCCGATCGCCGTGATCGGCCCCACTCCAGGTATCAACGCAGCCACCATCAGCGGACCTGCGGATAGTCCCGCCGCCCCTCCCAGCAGAGCGCCAATCGCTTTGCCCATCCCCGGTTGCTCCGTCGTAACATTGGGAACTGATTGCACCTTCCCCTCCGAGCTTCCGGGAGTCAAGACTGTAATTCGATCTTCAGGAAGACCGGTCGAGCACATCTGGCGCACAGCCCGTTCCGCATCCGCTGACGAACGAAATACTCCAGTAACGGCCTTCATTTGTGACCACCTTTCTGTTGGGAAGAACTTACCGATTTCATGATATTTGGACTCAGATAAACTATCCCAAGGCGAGGTGTCGCTCATCCATGCGTCAGGATCTGAACCCTACGACAAAGCATAGTTCGAGAGGACATGGGAAGTCCACTTCACTCAGATTTTTTGCTGCACGCCTGCTGGAACGCGCATCCAAAGGTGGAGCGAAGCCGATCCTGTGATACCCGGAAAACTTGTCCTCCCACAAAAATCTCGCCGGGAATCCAAGTCTATTCCTTTCGCATTGCACGGGAGCTTGCTGGACACGGCTTACGATCATGTGACGGCCTGGTCGACCGCTCTGGCCAGCGCAGCCAGCGTCGTCCCTAACTGGAAAAATCCATCGCCGTATCGGTATGAGTCGGAAATCCCTGGTCCGCCAATTGCTTCGCGAAGTGGACAACTTCGCAAACAGCCCGATGTATCAACCTTGATAGTCCCCGTAATATAGATTTCTTATGCCGGCAGAGAAACTCCGATCTGAGTTCGAAAAGCGTTTCGGGGGCAAGTGCAGAGTCTTCCGAGCTCCCGGTCGCGTCAACCTCATCGGCGAACATACTGATTACAACGACGGATATGCCATGCCCATGGCGATTGACTTCGACACCTACGCAGCGTGCGCGGAAACAAACAGCGGGAAGTTATCGATTCAGTCAATGCAGGAACCGGAAGCTGCCGAGTTTACCACGAATGAATCGACGCCTATTTCTGTGCACAACTGGACCGATTACGTTCGCGGAGTGTCGATTGAACTCGAGCGCGAAGGCCGCCCGCTGCGCGGTGCGAACCTATTAATTGATGGACACGTCCCCATCGGTGCGGGTCTGAGTTCCTCTGCCGCTCTGGAAGTTGCTACCGCTTTGGCGCTACTTGGATTTTCAATACCGCCGATGGACCACACCACGATCGCAAGACTCTGTCAGCGAGCGGAGAATGAATTTGTCGGCTCCCGCTGTGGCATCATGGATCAATTAGCCTCATTGAAGGGCGGCACAGGAAACGCGATGCTGTTGGACTGCCGTTCGCTGGACGTCGGTTTCCTCCCGCTCCCGCAAGACGTGAGCATGATTATCTGCAACACTATGGTTAAGCATTCAATCGCACATGGGGAGTACAACGTCCGCCGAGCCGAATGTGAAGCAGGTGTTCGCCATTTCGCTCATCATGGCGAAGGAATCAAAGCCTTGCGGGACGTTACCGAGGATGACTTGCGGCAGCGGGGTAGCGGGCTTTCGGATGTCTTACTCCGTCGTTGCCGACACGTCGTCACCGAGAATGCGCGAGTCCTCGCCGCCGCATGTGCTCTTGAATCGGGGGACCTTAAACAATTTGGTCAACTGATGTATCAGTCTCATCGCAGCCTTAAGGATGATTTCGAAGTGAGTTGTTCCGAATTGGACCTCATGGTCGAAATGGCCGAGAGTATCCCTGGAACCTACGGGGCTCGCATGACCGGCGGCGGATTCGGGGGGTGTACGATCAATTTGGTTGAGCGTAAAGAAGCTCAAAGGTTCAGCGAGCGAATCGTTGAGAGCTATCAGCGCGCGACTCAAATTCGTCCAGAGGTTTATATCACTGGAGCTGCGCAAGGGGCTGGTCCGGTTTTTTGAGAGGGACGAGGCAGCGATTTTATAGAAGAACCAGGTCGGTATAGCTCGGGTCGGAATTAAGGTCTAAAATCGTTGCCGAACAATGCCGCCCCTTAGCGACTCTTCTCATCGCCGCCTGAATGTGCTGACAGGCGAGTGGGTTCTGGTTTCGCCGCATCGCGCGGAGCGCCCCTGGCAGGGCCAAATCGAAACTCCGCCGGAAAGCCACGAGCCTGCTTACGATCCTTCTTGTTATCTTTGTCCGGGCAACGTTCGGGCTGGCGGTGAGCGCAATCCCGCTTATTCCTCGACCTTCGTTTTCGACAACGATTATCCCGCGATACGGCCGGAGCCCGTTCAGGAAGGAATATCCCAGAGCGATTTACTAGTCTCTCAAGCAGAACGCGGAATCTGTCGTGTAGGATGTTTTTCGCCGCGGCATGATCTGACGATTCCCGGAATGACGCAGACGGAAATCGTTGCTGTCATTGAGATGTGGCGGCAGCAATTCGCCGATCTGGGAAAACACGATTTCATCAGCTACGTACAAATTTTCGAGAATCGTGGCGCGATGATGGGCGCGAGCAATCCTCATCCCCACTGCCAGATCTGGGGAACCAACTCCCTGCCGAACGAACCCGCTAAGGAGCAAAACTCGCAGCGCAATTACATGCAATCGCATCATCAATGTTTGCTCTGTCAATATCTGCAAATCGAGAAGTCGTCCGGCGACCGGACGATATTCGAGAACGAAAGCTTCCTTGTCCTCGTTCCTTTCTGGGCGATTTGGCCCTTCGAAACTTTGATTCTTCCTTCTCAACACGCAGCAGATCTTTCAGAACTGACTACGGTTCAAAGCCAACAACTGGCTGAAGTGCTGCAAAGACTCGCCTCTTGTTACGACCGCCTGTTCCATACGCCTTTCCCCTATTCAATGGGCTTTCACCAACAGCCAACCGACGGGAAGGCGCATCCCGAATGGCATCTCCACGCACATTTTTTTCCACCTTTATTGCGATCGGCAGCCATTCGAAAGTTCATGGTCGGCTTTGAACTCCTAGGTACGCCGCAACGCGATATCACTCCGGAGATAGCCGCCGAGCGACTTCGTAAGCTGTGCGAAAAGAGTTGAGAGCGCCGATCATCTCCCACCCCTCCGCATCTCTCGGCGTTGAGTCGTCCTCGATACTCGCTTTGTTCTTCCGAGAATAAGGATCTTTAAGTGCGGTGTCGTACGGACAAGGTCTTTTTCCGCTCTGTAACATAAAACTAAGGATTGCGTGATTGCGTTTCTCGTCGAATCAAGAAGGCCTCGATGTACACTCCCTCTCTACATTCTTCCGGCGATGCGTGGCACCGGCTGTATGAGCTCCATGCTGGAACTGGATGACACCAAAATGCTCTCCCGCATTGCCGAAGCCCGAACGGCGATCCTTGATCGCGCCGAAGATATCCACACCAATTCTTCCAGTCAGGAACGGCGCGCCATCAATGAGGCCTTGCAAGCTTTGCGCGTGCTTGAGGCAGCTGCCCGGAAGAGATCCGCAGCTTAGGAACATCGTGTTCTCTCAGGCCGTCTGAATTTTCCTCCAACTTTACGCTTGCCTTCGCGCTCGGCGAATGGAATACCAGCGGGCTCGCACTTGAGGATCACCTACCGCTTTGTACGCGATCAATTCGGCAATTGGACGAACGAACGGCGTCGATTTTTGATTCCGCCACCGGGCAGATGGTGGATGTGCGCCTCGATAAAAGGGATCTCGGCTACGATAGCGTCCGCCGCGCCAGCGGCTTCGTCCAAATCGCGATAACACTCACTGGCCGGGGTTCGGAGTGCCAACGCCTTGGTTTCATCAACCGTCGGGTAGAATCTTGGTGACGCGGTGCACGAAGGGCTGAGAGCAGCGCTATCCTGCCTGCGATTGCGCGTCTGAGCGGCGTTACCGGGAGAGATCCACCATGAAAAAACATCATGCATGCGGCCTTTGCGCGGGTTTTATGCTGATCCTCGCCTTGGGAATTGTGCCAACCATGATGGCGGCGGACCCGTCGCCGGTGGTTGGAAATTGGGAAGGGACTCTTGATCCGGGCGCTCAGCCTAAAAAGCGAGTTGTCGTTCACATTGCCGCAGCCCAGGATGGAAGTCTAAGTGGAACGATCGACTATCCTGACGAGAGCGCGTCGGGGGCGCTGATCACTGCCATAACTTACAAAGAACCCGCCCTCCACTTCGAAAACACTTCCGGTCAGGTTTCATACGACGGCACAATGAACAAAGAGAATTCAGAGATCGCGGGCACCTGGAAACAAGGCGCCGCGGCGCTCAGTCTCACGCTCAACAAGACCCCCTAGCTACCACGACAGGGTTCATCGCCAGCATCTTTCCATCTCGAAACCTCGTCTTTCCGAAAGAGGCGCTCGAAGGGCCTGAGCCGTATGACGAAAAACTGTCACCTCCGGTTCTGAGCGGGCTGGCCCCCAGCAATGGGGGCTGGCTACTCGGTGATGCCTGGTTACAACAGTTATCGGCAAAACAGCGAGCGACGGAGTCGGAATCTTCCGCGCAACTGCTGGCGTTTGCGGCGGACGCGGAGGGCTATATAAATATTATGGTATGGGGATGCAATAGCCGTTTCGCCATCTCATTGCCGTCAGGCCACGCTAACCGCCAATTTTGTTGAAACCTGAGTTCATGCAGACGCATACGATCAGCTGCAGGTCGAGCTCTTGCATCATCCATCATCCCGCACAAACTCCCATCCCCGAACACGCGATACCGTCCGCCGCGCCGGTCCCGCACCTCCCGCACGGACCTGCCGCACGGACCTTGCTAGGCCAACGCGACCCAGAGTATCCTGTTGCTCACGAATGTCGCTGGAGGTTCCGTATGCCCACGCGGTTATCTCTGACCTCTGTTTTCTTCACCGTTCTATTAGCCGCCGCGATCCCCTCCACCCGCGCTTCCGCCCAAAGCTTTTTTATGACCCCCATTCCGAACGCGCCGTTCAGCGGCGTCGTCAATATTGAGCGAAGTATGGTTCGCAAGGATGGGTCCGTCATGCAGTTCAAGTCCACTCGGGAGGTTGCCCGCGATACACGAGGCCGCATTCACAACGAGTTGAGGGCGCTCATCCCTGTCTCCGGCACCAACATGCCGCAACTTCTGAAAATCCATTTATACGATCCACAGACTCGCATCTCTACCGAGATCGATGTCCGGAAACGAACCTTCTGGACAATGACTATGAATCATCCGCCTTCAACCGAGCCACCTTCGATCCGCTTTGCCGCCCCCGATGGCAATGCTCCTCCCAACGAATTCACAAAGCCAGAAGACCTTGGAATTCACGAGATCGAGGGCGTGCCTGCGCACGGGATTCGACAGGCCCAAACCGTCACAGACGAGAACGATGGCAAAGAGGTCGTTATTACCGACGAATACTGGTACTCGCAGGACCTCCGCATCAACTTGATGATTAAACATAGCGATCCACGCAATGGAATGACCACGATGACGGTCGCTCAAATTAGGCGGACAGAGCCCGATCCGGCATTCTTTGAGGTTCCTGAAGGCTACACGCACCCCGGAGCGCAGGCGGCAGCGGAAAAGGCGAACTGACGATTCGACGAGTTCCCACGCAAACTAAAGGCTGTAGCCGCGGTTCCTCCGAAGGATCGTCTCCGGTAGATTCCCGGTAAGCCGCGGCCGCGAAGGTGAAGACCCATCCCACCCTTGAAGATTCCACGTTCCGGACTTTCCGCAACAGCGCGATGGTCTTCAGCCACCCGAAGCACTCTTCCACTCTTCAATGCGTTTCCTTTTCCGCTGACTGATAGCATATCCGGCGTGCTGCGTCGTACCAGCATCCATAGCGCTCCCACCGGGTCGCACTGGATAATCGCGAACCGACCCGGATTGAAAGC
>DATNLE010000018.1:0-2859 GCA_035603035.1 Candidatus Acidiferrales bacterium
CCTTTATCGGGTGGTCTCAAACATGGCAGCGACAGACCTAGCCGGGCGAGCTTCAAAGCGGCCTCAAAATCGCGCGCGATTTCGCGCTGGTAGCCATTGTTCGCGAAGAGACACGTTCTGCATATCATTGGTCAGTACGACGAGACCAACGGCGAATTCGTGCATCCACTGAGGGTTGTCAGTCGCCCCGGCTGGTTGCGCGGTGCTCAGTACCAATTCATGGGCGTCGAGCAGCTCGTCTACCCACCGGTCGGGTGCTCTGTGAGCTCGAACCCCACAGGAGAGTTGAGGTCCCTTTAGAAAGTCGCCAGCAAGCACGCGGCCGGTGCCGCCCAGCATGCGCACTCGATCCATAAGCACATCAACCAGGCGAAGCTGTTCCTTGTAGTGGCCCTCGAATAGCAGATGCATTCGACAGAGTTCACCGTTGCAGGTCTGCCAGCGCGCGATTTTATAAAGGTTACGCAGCAGAATTGATTGCGCAAGCAATTCCTCCAATATGCCAACGGTTTCGGCCGAGCATTCACTGCTCACGACGAGACGTTCTTTCTCGGGTGCGTGAGTCCAAGCGTCGTTTGCCGAAAACTTTCCTTATCGTGACTTGAGGGAACCTCACAGATACTTCTCGACAGCAGCTCGCGTGCGACGCGCAAGAATCCCAGGATCAACAAGACGACCAGCGCGATTACAACCATCACCGTCGCGATTAGGGACATTTTGGACACCTCCATTTCCAACACCCAGCAAACTCTAAGACCATCCTGGATGGAGTTCTTGCACACTCGTGCCATTAGTTGACGGAAATGATTATGAGTTCATTCCAGGCGCAGGCCCGATGCGATCGATGGAGATCGCGTCGACCCGATCCGGGCGTTCCTTTGCGCTCTTTCCCTGAGGGCGTTAACCTAACCAACCCGGTCTCGGACAAGGCGTATGCCGAGGGAGCGTGGTTGCAATGTTTATCCTTGTTACGAGTGCATCAGGCATCAATGGGAATGGATATGGCGCAGTTCTGGCGTTCAATCGCGACGGCACGCTGATCGGTCCCTTTAGCGATGACAGCCGAATTGTTGATCCCAGGGGACTTGTCGTGGATCAAAAGGAGGGCTACCTGTTTCTCAACAGCGGCAGTGATCGGGTATTGGCACTCGGTCCAAACGGGACTGTCGTTCGCGACACGGGCCCGATCGCAGGATTGAACCCAGGTGGTGGCATTTTCGGTCCGGACGGACGCTACTACGTCGGGCTTCGAAGCGCGCGCACGATTATGGCGTTTCCGGTGTTACTCGATGCGACCGGAGAGCATTTCGTACCGCCGGGAATCGTTCCATTTCCTCGCGGCTTTGCCTTTGGTCACGATGGAAGGCTGTTTCTCGCATCGGGGATAGGGCCGAATGGCGAGGGCGACAACACGATTGTTGCGATCACGCCCGGCGAGCGTACCCGGCCCTTTCGCCTCGTGAGCGATCCAGACCTCAGCCCTTTGGATCTCACGATTGCGCCCAACGGCAACGTCGTGGTGGCAAGTGAGCACCCGTTCGGTGCAGCAGATGCCGTGACGAGCGTGCGCGAATACGACGCGACGGATGGACACCTTGTGCGGGTCTTCTCTCCCACCAAGTTGGCCGAGTTTCGGAAGCCGCGCGGTCTACGGTTTGGTCCTGACGGGCATCTTTACTGCGTCGCTCAGGACGAGGTCGTCGCTTTCGATTTTACGACGGGCGCGTGCCTGGGTACCACAGTGCAATTGCAGCGGTTGAATGGACAAGCGATAGCGTTCTTCCCGTGACGCCGTTGGGTCCAGTCTCAGGAGTTGGATCTCTCAGCGTCAACCCGCGACCCGTTGCGACGTTCCTTAAAGTGATGATCAAAAAGACAATCTTAGTTGTCATATTATCTGTCTGCGCCACCCTCGCAACGGCGCAGACCTTTCCTCTATGGGAGCGGATTCTAAAGCACTACAGCGGCCAATCAGACGAGACGCCGGTGCCATCAATGAAGTCGGGGCACATGCAGATGTCGCTGAAAGGGGATTCCAAGCCCGGTGACGGCGCACGAGCGACGGAAATTCTTCGTGCGGCCGCCGCCGTACTGTCCCAATACCGCGACGTAAAAACAGCGGTAAACGACGGCTACAAGCCATTCTTCCCAACCGGCCGAATCGGTGAAGAAATCCACTACACCAACTATCATCGTCGGCGACTCGAACAGCAGCACATCGACTACAGCCGGCCGGGTTCGATTCTTTACAAGCGAACCGCTGACGGGTTGACAGCGATCGGCGTGATGTACACCGCGCCCACCGACGCTACTCCCGAACAGCTGAACGCGATCGCCCCCTTAAGCATCGCGACCTGGCATCGCCACGTGGATTTTTGCGGCGGCCCGAAAACCTTGCCGAAAAGCGAACAGTTCGGGCCCAACGCGCGCTTTGGGCCGCAGGGCAGCATCCACACCGAGGAAGCCTGCACCGCCGCGCAGGGCTTATGGATTCCCGTGGTCTTGGAGTGGATGACCCACGTCTATCCGAACGAGCCGCAAGAGTGGGGCGGAATGGATATGGAAGCGGGCGGCTAATTCGTCTGGCGGGTCACTTGTGTCGCAATCGGTTAGACCACCTACCGCCGTGACTCCGCCGAAGTCGATCATGTCCCGCGTTGCCGATGGCGCGCGGCGGCCGACGGTAAGCTGCGCATGCAATGGTTGAATACCCCGACCCCCTGAGCGTACCGAATCAGAGTCGGTGTGCCCAAAGCGGACTGGTGTAGAATCGCGATTCTTGGCTCGAGCGAGTGGGAGCATGGTATTTGCGATTAAGGCTGAGATCGTCGATTCGCGGGCCAGGACCTTCACATTCAG
>DATNLE010000048.1:0-64925 GCA_035603035.1 Candidatus Acidiferrales bacterium
CGATGATCTTCTGCACCCACAGAATTCTTTCAGAAATGGGTGGGCGTGAACTCGCCGAAGGCCACATGTAACTTTCTTTCCGAAGGAATCGTGGTACGTTCCGCTCATCTCACTCATGTTTGGCCAGGCTTTATCCACGGAAGACTCTCGCGTCGGCACCGGAACTGCCGCACAGGCACTCCGGTGGCGAAGTCGCATTCTTATCAGATCGTCGCCAGCAAGACCCTCCACAAGACAGCTCTGCGCCTTACTCTGGGCCACGTACCAGCAGCGCACAGCTCGCAAGAATTGATCCGGATACCGGACTGCAGTTTAACCTAGCTATAGCTAGAGCAAGCGTAGAGCTTCTCAGGAATGACGTAGTCGCGATCCAGAAGAACCGAGCCCAACAAGGGAGTGCCAGCCTTAGCCAGGTGTCGCTCGCTTGCCTCCAGACAGCGCGATGAGTTTGAGCCGCCCGTACCAGCAGGACTACACCATCGACGAAGTCCACGCATGGGAGGTTGATGACTTGCAGTTTTGAGTGTGATGGGTGGGTGATCGATTTCAGGCCATCGGCTTTCGAGGTCGGGTCTGCGATGCATTCCGGATGCAGCTACCGGAGGGCAACGAGTTGGATTCGTATACGTCCTCGCCGTCGGCAGCAACGCTTCAGAAATGCATCCAGCATCCGACTCTATGGGGGATTACCTTTCCCAGTACAGAGGCCACGCCCGTTGCGACCCAGCGCAAGGAAGAATTTCCACCCAGGTCCACCGTGAGAATGGATCTGCAGTGCGGCCCGCCTTTCCGGTAGAAAAGGCTCTCAGTAAGTCGCACAATATCATAAGGTATAACGATTCCCTTGTTCTTCGGTAACTTTCTTTTGAAATTTATCCTGCTAACTTGAACTGAGCCACGCGCCTTCGAGCGTGTCGGCTGTCGAAATCAATTTCTCTGCGAGGGACCATGAAACGATTCGCAACCGTTGTCGCCATTTCCGCGTCATTTTTGTTAGGAGTGGCCGTATCTGCTGCTGCTCAGGACGAGCACCGAGAACAAAAAGAAGTGCGCCAAGAAGAACGTCACGAAGCCCATGAAGAACAGAGACACGAGGCGCATGCAGAGCGGCGTACCGAAGACCGGCACGTGGCTCATGAGGAACGCGTTGCACATGAAGAGAGGCGCGTGGAGCTTCGGCGAATTTCAGATGAACATTTTCGCGCGCACTTTGGGCGCGAGCACTACTTTGCCGTTGGCCACGTGACTGTGGTGGCAGGCCATCAGCACTTCGCTTATGGCGGCTACCAGTTCGCAATCGGACAACCCTGGCCTGCTCGATGGGCATATACCGATCACTGCTACATCGATTCCGTCGAAGGCCGGTATTTTCTGTTTAATGCGCGGCACCCGGGAGTGCGGGTTGCAGTAACCGTGGTGCCTTGAGGAAAGGTGACTCCGTGTAAGAGGTGGCGGGGTTTAGTCGCAGCTCCCGCAAGAGCGGGAGCTGCGCTGCAAAAGCGGCCTGTTTTAAGCGTGGGGATCCGTGGCGCGGGGGCCCAAAGCGCTAGTGGCTACCGACAGGCTTCCGGAGCCAGGGAATCCATAGAATCCTGGCGGCGCTGAAGGTCGTGCATCCGTGCTCATCCGGGCCCGCAGGACATCCCCAATAGTTCTCGGTCGCATCGATTGTGCCGGTGCACACCGTCGCCCCGTCGAATGCACAAACGTCCCCCACTCCAATGCCGCTTCCCAGCAAAGAGTTCAGATGGATATCCACTTCGGCAGGAGTATTGACCGCTATGTCGATATCCTCGTTGCTGATTACGTTCTGGGAAATGACAGTGCCACGAACCGGGGAACCCCCACCGCCGCTATTGATGTTGATTCCCACACGGCCGGGAGTGGCGGTGTCGTCCTGATCTGCGAGATTACCGGCAATCGTATTAAGGATAATTTTGTTCCCACTCATGTCGTCGGCGGGAAGCCCAAACGCGGGTCCAACGTGCGTGTGCAGGGCGACGCCTCCCAGTCCATTATGTATGAGCGTGTTTCCAATGATCACGTTGTCTGACACGCGGCCGCGGCCCATGCCATCGGAAAACATGCCCGCCCCCGAACCACCAATTTTCACGCCGTTGTCGTTAGAAATGTTCTCCGCCACGGTATTGTGGTCCACCCCAAAGTGCGGACCGAAAGGTGGCGAGGTCTTGCCCGTCGGCGGATGCGAGGCCAGCACAATGCCGCACTCCAAGGGGTTGTTCGTGATTGTGTTGTGGATGAGCAGGTTGTCATGGCTTTCGGAGGTCTCGTCACTGATCAGCACACCATCGGCGTTTCCGGTGATGAGGTTCCCAGAAACGATGGAGTTGGCTGTCCCGATCAAATGAACAGCGCCGCCGCAGTCCCCGGTTTCATCATTCTCATAAACCCCATTACCAGGCTGATTAGGGCAACCAGTTGCGCCTCCGGTGAACTCCAAGCCCGGTGTGGCATCGTTGTTAATCACCCTGTTGTCTTGGATGGTGACATCCGAAGCGCTCACCACCAAAACGCCCTCAAAGTCAGCGTTCTTTACCGTAAGTCCGGTAATGGTGACCTGCTTCAGGCCGGGATGGTCGAAACCATCCACGAAGATGCCATGCGCAAGCCCAGTGGCATCAATAATCGAGGCACTCGCACCCGCTCCGATAATCGCCACTGGAAGACCAATGACCACTTCTTCGCTGTAGGTACCGGCCTCAATTTGGATGAGATCGTTGGCAGCGGCATGGTTAACGGCGGTTTGGATGCTCTTGAAGCAGTTGTGGGAACCGGCCGGATTGACGCAAAGGGTACCAGCCACAGCAGTCTGGCAGATGGCGACGAACACCACCGCAGAACAGAGAATTAGCATTCGGCTCAATCGTGTTGGTTGCATGGATGCTCTCCTCAAGTACAGCAATGATTCCGAGGTTTGCGAGCCGGGTACGCAGCGCCGGTCGCAGGTTCGAGATGATAACGTTGGAAGTCTGGCAGGAACGCGGCGGATTTCGCCCGCCGGCCGCGCACACAGGCTAGCTGTAAAACCGCGCACGAAAGCCGAGGGGTTCTTCATGGACAACCTTAAGGAACGGAATCCGACGGGATCACAGGCGAAAGTCCCGAAATCCTAGCACTTCTAGGTTTTCAGATCAAGGGAGAATCGTGGCTGGGGTGCGCGACTTTAAAGTGAGGGTTAGGCCCGTCTAGCCTCCCAATACTCCTCGAATCTGCCGCTGAGCTTACAGCACCGGAGGGCGCTGCTGGCGAACTTCGATATCTTCTCCGATGGCCTCGGCCGTTCGTTCCACGGCTTTGGTGGTAACCGACAAAACCGCCAGGAGCTCCATCTGCTCACGGCCGTGCTCGAAAGGAGCTTCCTGGCCCACCGCGGCTAACATCCGTCGAACCCCGGGCGAGAGTTCCGTGTCTTCTACGTCGAGTTCGACATCCACCGGAAACTGGCCGTGATGGCAGCGCTCACACAGGTAATAAGGGCGTAGACATTGGGCTTTTCCTACGGCCGTCAGCACGGGTTTGGAGCGCAACTCCAAATACTTAGCAGTATGGCCGCAGGGACAGGGTAGTTGCCGCTGTTCTGGGCCAGGCGGATCAAACTGTAGCAGTTGGCTCAATGCGGTGGCTCCGGCCCGATGCATGGCGGAACGAATCGCCATCTCCACGGCTTCTAAATCCCAAGGACCACGCTGCTGGCGTTCGCAGAAAATAAGCCGCAGCAAATGCTCTACTTCTCGGCTGATTTCCTGTTGGATGGTGTCCGCCGTTTTTTTTTACCTGGGGACAATTCCTCGCCCAGGGGACGCAGGCGACAGATCTTTTGGCTGACCTGGACCAATTCCTGCGCCAGCGTCTGAAAGCGGCGAAACTCGGCGATTTCCTTTTCTGCTTTGCGCACGGCAGTGGGTGAAGACAGGGCCTGAGTGACGGTCTTGCCCGCGATCTTCTGCGTGAGTTGCCGATGAGGGCCGTGTCCAGGGTCATGGGGTTGAGCGCAATGGCAGTTGGGTTTGCCACAGCGTCGGGTCACAGAGGTAATGGAACCCGGCTGAAAGTCGCCGAGTTGAGAGAGTTCCCGCAGCAGATGGCTACGGTTGTCGAGCAGTTCGGGCAGCGAGTCAGGCATGAGGAGCTCCAGGGAATGATATAGGCAATGATCTGAAAGTCATTAATACTTTAAGATCAAAGCCACAAAAAAGAAACTGCCCAAATCCTCACTTCCACGTCGCGCACCCTCGTGGCTGTTGTAATCAGCGTTGCCAAGACGCCCGAGCGCCACTATCAGATTTTCATCGTCCGGCGGCAAGTGCTCCGCCAGAGCCACCCCGCGCCGGCGACTTCGTACAAATCCTCCTAGGGCAAGTGCCCCGTCGGGAAACACTTGGGTCCGCGCGGGAGCTCACCGCCGGCGCACTTGTCGATTGGAAACGAGGATTTTTCGCCAACAATCAGTCGAGAACCTACCGCGCCGTTGAAGACTGTTCACTTTTGAACACTTTCCCGCCGTGATCGCCACCTATCATGTCCATGCAACCAACTGTTCACGGCGATTTACGGGTAAAGCGGTGGCTGAGAAGACCGGATTGCGTCGGCGCTGGACTTGCGAACTTGTGTCGAGCCGGCGAGAACACGGCTTCCTCGGCAAGCCCGACGACAACAAATAAAGCCAGTACGGAGTTTCCTCGTCATACTTGGTATGCTCCGAGGTTCTGCAAAGGAGCTGAACCAATGACCACGCATCCACTTTCCGGTGCCCAAATTGTCCCAATGACTCGCCAGAAAGGAATGATCGCACTCTCTCTTCTCGTCCTCTGTACGCTGGGGCTGAGCCTGTCCGCGAGTGCCGAAAAGTCTGCCTTAACCACCTTTGATCCTCCGGACTCGATTGAAACGATTCCTAACAGCATTAACCTATCGGGTGCGATCACGGGATATTACTTTGACGGCAATATTTTTCACGGATTCTTGCGCTCTCGCTACGGCACAATCACCACCTTCGATTTTCCGGGGGCGACCGCTACTGTCGGAGCAAGCCTCAACCTGGATGAGACGATCACGGGATATTACTTTGAAGGGAATTTGGTGGGACACGGCTTCGTGCGCTCGCACGACGGCGTCTTGACCAGATTCGATCCTGTCGGCTCGGTCGAGACCGAACCTGCAAGCATCAATGCTGCCGGAGCCATTACGGGAAGTTACACTGACGCGAGCGGCGTCTCGCACGGCTTCCTGCGCGATCGCTACGGCGCCATCACAAGCTTCGATCCTCCGGGCTCGAATGGAACCTTCGCCACTGGCATCAGCCCAAGGGGAGAGATTACTGGATACTACGACGAAGGGCCGTTTTTTCAGCACGGGTTCCTGCGCTCACGGGACGGGGCTTATACCACGTTTGATCCGCCGGCAGCGTTGGCCACCATGCCGTCGTCGATCAACCCTGCGGGGGAAACCATTGGGTCTTTCTTTAAAAGCGACCTGTTCAAGGTGCATGGCTTCGTGCGGGACCGCGACGGAGAGATCGTCATCTTCAATGGTCCGGGTGCGGTTGGCACTTTTCCCCAAAAAATCAACGCTGCGGGAGTGATTACGGGAAACTACATCGGCAACAGCGGGCAGCATGGTTTCGTGAGGGATCGCGACGGTGAGTTAACCACCTTCGACCCTCATGGCTCTACCGGCACCGCCCCCACAAGCATCAACGCCGCCGGGGCGATTACGGGAAGTTACACCGACGCGGGCGGCGTCTCGCACGGCTTCCTGCGCAGTCCCGACCACCACGAACATGGTCAGCAAAGAGCCGAAGATTAAGGGATCGTGTCGGCTGGGAGACGGAAGTTAACTGTTGAGAACAGCGATTACTCTCATGCCATGAGCGGCGGCGCACGCCGGCTTGCGGAATCTTGCTGAACCATTTCTCTCGACAGCGCGCAGCACAAACCAGGGCGCCGGCACAAGGAATTCCCCAGCCCCGATACAGCGCCTTCAGTCACTCGCGTCAAATCTTTGCTGATGGCGCAATAACTGCGCCCCAGCTCGCGCAAGGTCCGTGCCCTGTTTTCACCGTGGTAGACCGGTCGCAGCATCCCAGTGCGTAATAAGTCGGCCAGCTTGCGCGCATCCACCTTTCACTCTTTCTGCCCCCTTAACGAGGCATTGCGCCGCGGGCCCAGCTGCCTTCTTCCCAGGTCAAAGGCAGCTCGTGGAGAAACTGCAGAGTGCTGTAGCCGCCAGCAATGGGGAACTTATGACGACATGTCCTACCGATTTGGTCGAGTTTGGCAGGTGACCAGCATCCCATCCACAAGCAATAAATGTGCGGGAAAGTGCTCCTCGCACTTGTCTCGGGAAACCATCTGCCCGAACAACCATCAGACGTTATTTCGTTTAGACTGCCTGAAGAGAAAAATCATGTCTTCATCATCCTCCCGAAGCCACGGCGGGACTGCCGCGGCGAGTAATCAGCCGCCGGTTGCTGAGCCTTCGTTCTCGGAGAAGGCGCGCACGTTGGCGTACTTAGCCCGCATTGGCAGCCTTTCGACGCTTTCGCGCAAGCAAGCCGGTTTTCCCTTTGGGTCAGTGATGCCCTACGGTCTGGACCCGCTCGGTCGTCCCATCTTTCTCATCAGCACCATGGCGATGCATACCCAGAATCTGCAGGCCGATCCTCGCGCCAGTCTGTTGATCGTGCAGACCGACGGAGATGGCGATCCACTAGGAGCATCGCGGGTCACATTGCTGGGAAATGTTGTGACCATACCTCAGCCGGAAATAGCCGATGCCCGCAAACTCTACCTCGAACGTTACACCAACAGCAAATACTGGGTGGACTTCGAAGATTTTTCGTTTTACCGAATGGATGTGGTGGACGTTTACTACGTTGGAGGCTTCGGGGTGATGGGCTGGGTAAAGGCGTCCGATTACGATCAGTCGGAGCCCGACCCGCTGGCTGAGGTGGCGGCCGGGATCATCGAACACATGAATGCCGACCACAGAGATGCGCTCATCCTGCTAGCTCGGACATCTGCCGGGATCGAATCGCAAGAGGCGGCGATGACTTCAGTGGACCGGCTGGGTTTTCATGTGCGCCTGAAAACTTCAGAGGGCATGCGCGGAGTTCGCATTGCCTTCCCGCGGGAAGTGCGGAATGCGACCGAAGCCAGGAAGGTTTTGGTGGAAATGGTGCGGCGGGCGCGCGCGCAGCCTTGAGGGTTCGCTGACACAACCTCCCTCAAAACGAAAATGCCCAGAATCCTTCCGGATCCCAGGCACTTCAGTTATCGCTTCGAGAGCGGTGTCACTTAGACAGCCTGAACGTTCTCCGCCTGCCAGCCCTTGGGGCCTTTGGTCACGTCGAACTGCACGGTTTGGCCTTCTTGCAGGCTGCGGAAGCCGCCTGCCTGAATAGCGGAAAAATGCACGAAGACGTCTTCGCCATTTTGACGGCTGATAAAGCCATAGCCCTTGGCGTCGTTAAACCACTTCACTGTTCCTTGTTCTGCCATTGATAGTCCTATTCTTTTCTTGTTTCTTGAATTGTGCTGAGAAGATTCGCTGCTAGTGAGGGGGTGACGCTGGTTGGCGATACCGACCTTCAATTGCTTGTGAGTCAAACTTAGCTGAACTCTATTATACACGGCGACGCGAAAATCAATACAAAATTTTGCAAATGCTCTCCAGCGGAGAGGGGCCAAACGCGCTGACCCGACAGGGGCAAATTGACTGTCGATATACTGACCTGGCGATAGACGCGTTCGCATCATCCCGCGTGGATTAATATGTTCGTTGTTTGCAACTGTTCCTCCAACTTAAAGGACCTGTCGAACCATGCACAGAAAGCCAGGACACGCCAAAGCGGATGCTAGCCGCCGTACCTTCCTCAAAGTCACGGCAGTAGGCGGCGCAGCGGCGACGCTGACTCCGCTCTATCCCGCGCTGGGCGCAGCACGGGAGATTGCATCCGACGTCCGACCTGCGGATATCAAGCCCTTCGAACTCGATGAAATGACCATCACCGATCTTCAAGATGGAATGAAGTCCGGCAAGTTTACGGCGCGTTCCTTGGTGGAGAAGTATTCCGCACGCATCGACGAGATCGACAAACACGGTCCTGCGATCAATAGTGTTCTCGAACTGAACCCGGACGCTTTCTCTACTGCCGACCAACTCGATCAGGAACGCAAAGCCCAAGGCCCCCGCGGACCGCTACACGGAATTCCCGTTCTGATCAAAGACAACATTGATACTGCCGACAGGATGATGACGACGGCCGGATCGCTCGCATTGATCGGTTCCCAGCCACCCAAAGATTCGTTCGTCGCAGAGAAACTGCGCGCCGCCGGAGCGGTGATTCTGGGCAAGACCAATCTCAGCGAGTGGGCCAATATTCGCTCCAGTCATTCCACCAGCGGATGGAGCGGCCGCGGCGGTCTGACCAAGAATCCCTATGCGCTTGATCGCAACCCCTGTGGCTCAAGTTCCGGATCAGGCGTGGGCGTCTCGGCAAATCTGTGCACCGCAGCGATTGGCACCGAGACAGACGGGTCTATCGTCTGCCCTTCGTCGTCGAACGGGATTGCCGGCATCAAGCCAACCGTCGGCCTGGTAAGCCGCGGTGGCATCATTCCAATTTCTCACAGTCAGGATGGCGCTGGCCCCATGTGCCGCACGGTGCGCGACGCCGCAATCATGCTGGGCGCGCTCACCGGCGTCGATCCTCGCGACTCAGCTACGGAAAATAGTCAGGGCAAGTCTTTGACGGACTACGCTCGTTTCTGTGATCCCGATGGCTTGAAAGGGGCGCGCATCGGGGTCGCGCGGAAGTACTTCGGCTTTAATGATGCAGTCGATGCTCTTATGGAGCAATCCCTGGATGCCATGAAGCGGCAGGGCGCCACACTTATCGATCCGGCTGATATTGAAACCCTGGGTAAATTTGACGAGAGCGAACTGCTTGTTTTCATGTATGAACTTAAGGCAGACCTGAACGCCTATCTTGCAACTCTCGGCCCGCATGCCCCGGTGCGGACTTTGAAGGAGATCATCGACTTCAACGACCGCAATCGACAGAAAGAGATGCCATATTTCGGGCAGGATTTATTTCTGAAGGCCGAAGCCAAGGGTCCGCTGACGGAGAAGGCGTATCTGGACGCGCTCGAAAAAAACCACCAGCTCGCGCGAACAGAGGGGATTGACACCACAATGGATAAACACCACCTGGACGCCATTGTCGCGCCCACCGGTGGCCCTGCCTGGATCACCGATCTGGTCAATGGCGATCACGTGGCGGGTGGAAGTTCCAATGCCGCGGCTGTCGCGGGCTATCCTAACATCAATGTGACTGCCGGATTTGTCTCCGCATTGCCCGTCGGAATCTCTTTTTTCGGACGCGCCTGGAGTGAGCCAACCCTGATCCGGCTTGCCTTCGCTTTCGAGCAAACCGTGAAAGCCCGTCACTCTCCGCGATTCTTGTCGACGGTTGGCGCTGGCTAGTAACCTAAGCAAGCTATCTCAGGCGTAAACCCCGTCTATCTCGGCTAGCCTTTCTGATTCGGCAGCAACTCTAATTTGTTTCTTGATGCGCGCAACCGTGTTAGCCTTAGTTACAAGGGGGTGTTAATGATAATGAATAAAGTTGTTGCTTCCCTGCAGAAAGAATATTCCCGTCTTGAAAAAGAGATAGGACAGGTAGGGAAAGCGCTCGACGCCCTCGGCCATTCCGGTGGAAAAAAACTCAAAATGACAGGCCGTACTTTGAGCAAGGAAGCCCGCCGACGAATTGCCGATGCACAAAAGCTACGCTGGGCGAAGGTCCGAAAGGCCGCCGCCAAGTTAGCGAAGTCATAAGTAGAGTGAATGCTTTCGCAAGCATCGCAGCCGGCCTCGTTCGTATCTCTGTCGCGGGCGGGGCCCAAGCTTCGGAAAGCAAAACTCATGTGCTCAAGTCGATCTCTCCAAGTTACGGAAATAAACTAAGTCCAACGAAACCATCTAAGAGCCAGCACGAAGGAAAGCCCACCCCAAAGAGCCATTAGTAATAGCCGTGGCCACTGGCTTCTCAACGGAGTACCTTCCAATATGCTGGCGCGTAGAGCATCGTTCAAAGCGGTCAGCGGAAGCGCCTTGATCAGGGGCTGAATCACAGCGGGAAACCGCTCATAGGAGAAAAACACTCCCGAAAAAATCCACATGGGCATCATCACAAGGTTCATGAGCCCGCTTACGCTCTCGATTTTCTGCGCCCGGCTCGCTGTCAGCAATCCGATTCCGCCAAAAGCCAAGGCTCCTACGGCGCCGACCAGCAAAATCGCGAACACCGACCCCAATACCTTCATATGGAAAACCAACACGCCCAGTGTCAGCAATAATCCAATTTCGATTACCATCAACACCAGACGGCTGGACATAAGCGCCAGCAAGAAATCTCCCCGGCGCATCGGCGTGCCCACGAAACGCTTCAGCAGCTTGCGTTGCCGCATATCGACCAGCGCGTATCCGATGCCCCACATTCCGGAATTCATCAGATTCATTCCCAGCAGGCCTGGAATCAGGAAGTCGATATAGCGTGAGCCCGGCTCGGAAAAGGTGATTGCCTTAGTTGGGACGACATCCTTTCGCCCCATTGCCGTCTGCAAGGCGTTATCTACCTGAGCCTTGGCTAGAGCGCTTTCTGGCCGTGCAGGATCGTAAACATAATAAACGCCCTCGGCCCTCTGCGCCTCGACGACCAAATCGTACTTCCCTAGCCGAAATCCTTTTCTGGCGATTTCGTCATCCAGAACCTCAGTTTTGAAGGACGCATGCTGCGGAGAACGTTGCAGAAGAGCTTGCACGCCTTCGGCTCCTCTTGCAATCGCTACGGATGAAGCGTCGCCGGGCTTGTTCCGGAATGCGATGCCGAGGCCTACGGCCAGTAATAATGGAAACACGAATACCCAGAATACGACTTCAGGTTCGCGCTTCAGCTCCAGCATGCGCGCCCCCAGGAGATGGAGGTATCCGGACCAGCGCCCGTTTCGCTTGGCCGGTCGACGGAGGGCTGCCGGTTCTGTTGTGCTCGGAATTTGTTGTGTAAGAGGCATGGATTTATTTTGTTGCAGTGTTATTCTTCGCGCAAATGCCGGCCGGTCAGCCGAACGAAAACATCTTCCAGGCTGGCCTGACGTGTGGTGAGGTGCTGCAGCTTGCTTCCCTGCTTCGCCACCGCCTCCAGCAGTGCTGGAATTGCCAGATGCGGCTCCTGCACACTGAGAGCGATCATGCCATCATCCTCTCGAACGGACTCAACACTGGGCAGGGTACGCCAAACATCGAGCCGGGCGCCGTCAGCGCTCCCACTCGTCTTTGCGTCCACGGCAAACTCTACTACGTGATGACCACCGAGCCGCTCGATCAAGTTGGGGGGCGAACCCTCGGCAATAATTTGACCATGGTCCACGATGGCCAGCCGATCGCACAGGCGCTCAGCCTCATCCATGTAATGCGTGGTCAGCAAGACCGTGCCGCCCGTACGTTGGAATTCTCGAATGATGTCCCAAAGTTGCCTGCGGCTCTGCGGATCGAGACCCGTGGTGGGCTCGTCAAGAAAAAGAATCTTTGGATTGCATACTAACGCCGTCGCAACCGCTAGACGCTGCCTCTGCCCACCCGAAAGCTTTCCCACCCACGCGTCAGCTTTTTCCGTAAGCTGCAATTGTTCGAGCACTTCATCGGACGAACGCGGCTCGCGATAAAAACTGGCAAACAGTTCCACGGTTTCACGCACAGAAAGCTTTTCGGAAAGCCGGGTCTCCTGCAGGGAAATTCCCAGCCATTCCCGCATTTCGCGCGCATTCTCGCGCCAGGAGTGGCCAAGAATGGATACGTCTCCCGACGTTGGCTCCAGCAAGCCCTCAAGGATTTCAATGGTGGTAGTTTTCCCTGCTCCGTTTGGACCAAGCAGACCGAAGCATTCGCCGCTCTGAATCTCGAGGTTCAGGCCGCGCACGGCCTCGAGCTTACCGTCGTAGGTCTTCCGCAGGTCGCGACATTGGATAGCGGGAGCCACGCAGGCATTCTAACGAAATTGTTTGCCGGTGGGCTGTCGATCTTATTTGTCCTGCTAAAATGGTGCATCGCCGAATCCTGTCCGGCATTCTTTGGTTATGCGCATTCCAAAGCGTGACTTCCCTTGACGGCGTTGCCTCTAGGACGCACCTGTGTTGTTCCTAGCAAGGTCCCAGTTTTCGGTTCTCCGTTGAGAACATAAGAGGAAGCCAGTTATGCTGCGCAAGATCTGCGTATTGTCGTCTCTGTTCTTCGTCGTTGTTTCCCTCGCCGCCCAGGATTCCCGTCACTTCACCTTTCATTATTCCTTCACGGTAAAAAATCTTTCTGCCGGGGAAAAAGTTCGGGTGTGGATCCCGGCGGCTCAGTCTGACTCCTATCAAGAAGTGAGGATTATCTCAGCCCAGGGTGATCTGCCATTAAACAAGACGAGTGAATCGAAGTACGGCAATCAGATTTACTACACCGAGACCACCTCCGCCCAACCCGAACTGCATTTTGATATCGAATATGACGTGGTACGCCGCGAGCGTGTGGCACTGGGACAAAACGCGCCGCATGTAAGCCGTGCGTCGCTCTCACCGCAAGAAAAGCGGCAAGACTTGCAGCCCGACGTTCTCGTTCCTGTGACAGGATTGCCGGCCGATCTGGCGGCGAAGGTTACTCAGGGCAAGACTGGATCCCTCGACAAAGCTCGCGCCATCTACGACTACGTCTTCACCACGCTGAGTTACGACAAAACGGGCTCTGGTTGGGGCCGCGGCGACGTTCTTTACGCCTGCGACGCAAAGAAGGGCAACTGCACGGACTTCCACTCTCTGTTCATTGCGATGGCCCGCTCCCAAGGCATCCCAGCGCGCTTCGAAATCGGATTTCCACTTCCCCCCGACCATCACTCCGCTGAAATCGCTGGTTACCACTGCTGGTCAGATTTCTACGTCGAGGGCGGGGGCTGGATTCCCGTGGACATCTCCGAGGCCTGGAAGCATCCGGAAAAGCGCAACTACTTTTTCGGTTCCCATGACGTGAATCGCGTGCAGTTCAGCTTAGGCCGCGACCTGCGCCTGAGTCCTCCGCAGGATGGTAAGCCCCTGAATTATTTTGTCTATCCTTACGTGGAAGTGGACGGGCGGGAATATCCCAATGTGTCACTAGCCTTCTCATTCGCAGACACGGGTGCCGCAGTCGCTATGAAATAAGTTCGACGCCGGAGAATTCGACTGTCACTTAGCCTTAGCGCGATGAAATAATATCGCCCGGGCCGCTTGCAGGCGGCGGCAAGTCGGGGGGCAGCGGAGCGACAGGGCGCGAAGAAGGCCCGTTTTCCGGCCGAGGCGCGTCTTCGGAATCTTCGCCCGGACGCTTCAGACTGGGAGCATTGGCGGGACGCTCTGGCTGCTCTTTTTTCGCCTCTTGATCTTTATCCTGGTCCGGCTTTTCCAGAATGACTTCGCGCTCAGTGCGAACGATTTTTTGGCCGTCCACTTTCATGGTCTCAACGCGAACCACTTCGTCCCCTATAAAGCGAACAAAATCGACGTCCGCCGGGGACTCGCCATAAATCCATTCCTCGTATTGGGTTTCCCCGCTCCGCTCGCGAACTTTCTTGGGAGGCTTGCCTTTGGCGTGGAGCACCATTTCCTGATTCATCCCGACGAGCACGCGATGCCCCTGAATCGCCTCCTTCACCTTGGGCGGGACGGTGTCGAGGTAGGCTTGCTCCTTGTTTCGGGCCTTAAAATCGAGCACCGGATATAACAGTTCACGCACCTGCCCGGCCGTCATTTCGGGAACATATTTGTCGAAATAAAGGTCTACGTAGGAGCCGTGCGAATTCATCTGCGCTGGCGTATCCGTCTGCGCCACCGGTCCATTGGCGCCGGAGATCTGCACATGCTGATACCACTTCTTCCTCAGCACCGGTCCGCCATTGATCTCGAAATGGATGTGGTCATTCTTAATCTGAACAAAGGAGATATGCGCAGGATCGCCCGGTTTCACCGCAGGTCCCCACAGGTTCAGCGCCTGCTGCAATTCCATACCGTTGGGAGTGACCACTCCCTGGCGCAGGTGCAGACCCTTGGTTCCCATCGGAAAGGCAGTTCGTGCGTAGACAAGTTGAGTCTCAAAGTCGCGGATAATCTCGAGACGAGTCTGCCTGCCTATATGCGGCGCATTGGAAGGAACAAGCCCCGCAGCCGGCTGCGCCCCTTGATCGCGCGGCTGTTCAGTCGAGGAGGCCGACGGAGAAATCGGGGGCTGCGCCGGATCGCTCGACTGGCAAAAAGCCACAGACCACGCCAACAGAAACAGGGAGGAGAGAAGAGTTGTGCCGCGAGAAGGTCCCATGCTACACCCCGGTACGTGACGTCCATTATAGACGATGGAACCGAGGGGTGCAGGGTCGCCGCCAACTTGGAACTTCTAGGCGGAAATTCATACGCTTTCCGGACCACGCTTCCTGTGCTGCTGGCACTTGGTCATAATAGCGGACCGGAGACGGGTACGAAGGTCTTCGGGCAGCTCGTACAACTGTGAGTCGCGATAGATCTCGATGGTTTTTTTGGTGGTGTCGCAGACCACGTAGCAGTTATGGCACCAGGAGAGATGGTTTTCCAACTCCACCTTGGTATGTTCGTCGATGACGCCGTCCAAATAGTTGGTCAGCTCGTGCAAAAATTCAGAGCATTTCACTGGTTGCCATCTCCACTCTCGCGTTTCTGAAAGTAACGTCCCAACCGTTCGCGAAGCTGCAAGCGCGCCCGCAGCAATCTCGACTTCACCGCCGGCACGCTCAACTCCAACGCCGCCGCCGTTTCCTCGGTGGAAAGTCCTTCCACATCTCTCAGCACAAACACGGTCCGAAAACCTGGGGGAAGGCCTTGGATCGTCTTACTTAAAATTTCCCTCAACTCCGCCTGGGTATACTGCTGTTCGGGGTTGGGGCTCCAATCTGCAATCTCGCGCGGAAGAGAATCATCTTCTGTTTTTATGTCCTCATCCAGCGAAACCGTACGCTCGGGCTTCTTGCGGCGCAACTTCATCAACGCTTCGTTGACGGCGATGCGCACCAGCCAGGTGTAAAACTTCGACTGCTCCTGAAATTTCTGCAGATTTCCGTACGCCTTCAGAAACGCTTCTTGCACCACATCTTCCGCGTCCTCGCGATTTTGCGTGATGTGTTGCGCGATCCGAAAAACATTGCGGTCATACCTGCGAACCAATTCTTCAAAGGCAGAGTCGTCGCCTTGCTTGGCCGCCCGCACCAACGTTAGCTCGTCGGTAACAGGCCCTTCTAGTTTGTTTTGGATGGTTTCCATTCTCTCGGCGATGCAGTATTTTGCGGCGGCAAACCGCCACACTGATGGGCGAACTGTTATTCTACTTGGTAACCTGTGTATTTGCCCAACCGCTTTCCGGTTTTGCTCGGAACAGGATTTGAGATAAAGTCGAGGATGGAAAACATACGCGGTCGAACACGTCCCGAAGTACTCTGGGATAGACCCACAAGTGCCGTATAATCAGCACTTAGAGCCGTGGTTTTCGCTCTGATGCCCAGGCCCAGGCATGATTCTACAAGGAAAAACGGTTTTCCAGCATGGCGGATCGGAACCAGAAACAGGACGAAGCGCAGCACCTCGAGATTGAACAGACCATCGCGAGCGCTGTGGCAGAGGCCCTTCAAGCGGAGATGCCACTGCTGCAGGCGCAAATCGTGCGGCAAGTTCTGGACGCCCTACCACGTCAGGCCAGCGCTGTGCCGACTGCGGACGCAGCACAGTCTAAACCCTTAGTCAACTCCGTCGCCAAGATCCACTCAGGTTCGACACAGAAAGAAATTTTGCGAGGTTTGTTGGATGCAGGCAGTGAGCACTGCTCTCGCATCGCACTATTCGTGGTAAAAGCCGGAGCAGCATCCGGATGGCAATCCCGCGGCTTCGGGGACGACGAGGTCGTGAAGGACTTTCCTCTTGATCTAAGCGCTGGGCCGGTGGCCTACACATATCAAAACCGAGTGGCGACGCCGGGAAACGTGGCGGAGATGGGCGGACCGTTCGTCGAGCAATTTGGCAGTCCGGCCAATGAACAGGTGCTTGTATTGCCGCTGGCGCTCAAAGATAAGGTGGCGGCCCTGGTCTACGCCGACGGCGGCGACAGCGGCAAGCTAGATGCCGATGCCCTGGAATTGCTGGTAATCGCAACCAGCGCCTGGTTGGAGGTCATCTCGCTGCGAAAGCTGACGGCGGCGAAAGAGGACGGGGATGTGCCCAGCAACCTTGAGCGCCCGACTCCGCCGCTTCCATCCGCGCCAGCGGTTTCCTCGTTTTCAGATCCCTTCGCCAGCCACGCGCCCAAGCATGTCCCCGCCAGCGTTGCGGTCGAGCCCGAACCTGCGGCGGAAGTGGTGGAAGTGGCTTCGGCGCATACGGCGAGCGCGGCAGCACCCGCAGCGGCAACCGATCCCTTGGCCGCACTCTCCCCGGAGGATGCCGACGTCCACCGTAAAGCCCAGCGCTTCGCGCGCCTGTTGGTGGATGAGATCAAGCTCTACAACCAGGCAAAAGTTGCAGAAGGCCGGCGCAACAAAGATTTGTACGATCGGTTGAAAGAAGATATCGATAAGAGTCGGGGCACATTCCAAAAGCGTTACGGTAATACTGTGGCTGTAAGCGGGGATTATTTTCAGAACGAGTTGCTGCGGAGTCTCGCCGAGGATGACATCTCCATTATGGGGACGAATTTTCGGCGCTAGTTTCTGCTCGAGATTCTTTGGCTGCCGTATCTGCGCAACAAAAAGTAAAAAGTGGTTCGATCAGTTTCCAAGGGGCGGTGGGTACTCGCAGCTGCACTTCTCTGCAGCTTCTTCGGCGCTCTGCTGGCATCAGCGGAAGTGGCATCGCTAATTTCGTCTAATTTTGTCCAGGCCGAAGCAGTTAACTCACCTGCGAAGCCGGCTCAGACGAGTCCGAGTAGCAAACCAAGCAGCGCTCCCAAAAAGCGTTCCGCCCACCGGGCCCCCACCGGCAGTAAGTCTTCATCCAGTAGCGGCGCCAAAAGTCACTCCGCCAAGACACGGAGGCCGCACATCGTTTCTCCACGGGTCCGACGCATGCGGCAGGCCTTCGTGGCATCGGCCAGCCTGCGTCCCATGGCGCAACAGCTTCTTCAAGATCGCTCTCTGCCAGCCTATTCCGGAGTTCAAGCCTACGCTCGCACCCACGCCAAGGAAGATGCGGGAGCATTGGCCTGGCTGGTCTTAGGCTACGCACATGTGCTGGATAGAGATTATGCCAAAGCCATCGACCCGCTGAGTCGCGCCAAGATTCATGCCGGAGACCTCGGCGATTACGTCGCTTACTATCTTGGAATCTCCTACCTGCAAGCGGGGCACAACGCCGAGGCTCTGGCGAACCTGGCAGATTTTGCTAAAGCCCATCCCGATTCCCTGCTCGTCCGTGACGCCCAAGTGAGCTATGCCGATGCGCTCCTTCTCGAAGGACAAGCAGGGGAAGCCGCAACTCTGCTAGAAAATATCCGAGTACCAACGCGGTCGGATGCGGAATTTGCGCTGGGCCGAGCTTACGCCGCATCGGGGCAGACTACGAAAGCCGCCGAGACACTCGCGAATATTTACTACACCATGCCCGGCGCCACGGAGGCAGATGCGGCCTTTGCTGAGTTGAAGAAGCTACCCTCCGCACCGTCGCCTACGATCACTCAGCTTAGAACCCGGGCGGAAGGATTGATCAGCCGCAAGCGTTATGCCGAAGCAGCGGAGGAATATCGCAGCCTGGCAAACACTGTCAGCCTTGACGATCGACCAAAGATGCAGCTCGCCTTGGCGGACGCACTTCATCGAAGTGGCAAGAATCGGGACGCAAAGCAGGTGCTGACTTCCTTAGGCAATGTCACCGGAGAATTGAATGCGCAACGGCTCTATCTGCTGGGCCAAGTGGCCTGGGCCGCGAACGATAATGACACTTTTTATCAGACGGTTGGCGAATTACGGCAAGCGGAACCAACCAGTCCCTGGCTCGAGCAGGCGCTGCTGTCCGCGGCCAACCTGCATCTGGTGCATCACGAGTATGACCAGGCTCTGGACTCGTTTCGCGAGGCGCAACAACGCTTTCCAAACGGCCCGCGGGCGTCCTACGTGCACTGGAAAGCGGCCTGGCTGACGCTGCGCCAAGGACGCAATGAGGATGCCAAGAAAGCCTTCGAGGAACAGATTGCTCTTTACCCCACTGGCGCGGAAACCCCAGCCGCCCTCTATTGGCGCGCCCGTCTGGCTGAGGAAGACAATCAATTCGTTATGGCGCGGGCGTTCTACGAGAAGCTTTCCGATCGCTATCGCAACTTTTATTACGCGGACTTGGCCCGGCAGCGCATGAAACATCTGCCTGCCACGAGCGATGCCGCAGCAGTCACACAGTATGCGCTGCTCGATCACGTACCACCCCTCAACGACAGCGGCAAAATCGTCGAGATGGAGCCGCCGGCCGACGAACTCCGCGTCCAAAAGGCGCAACTGCTCGGCAATGGCGGCCTTGTAGATTTCGCCGTGCGCGAACTGCAGGCAGCCGCAGCCACCGACGGCGGAAGCTGGGCGCCCGCGGAAACCGCGCAGTTGTACGTAGAGACCGGGCACTACGACCGCGCTATTGAGTACATGAAACATTCCGCGCCGAATTACTTCGCACTCGACATCCCCGACTTGCCGCGAAAATATTGGGAGGCGCTTTTCCCCAAACCTTATTGGACCGATCTGAAACGAAGTTCGGTAACCAATGGACTCGATCCCTATCTGGTCGCGTCATTAATCCGGCAGGAATCTGAGTTCAATCCCAACGCGGTTTCGCGCGCCAATGCGGTGGGACTCATGCAATTGCTGCCCAAGACGGGCAAAGCGGTCGCCAAAGAAGTAAAGCTGAAGCGATATAACGCGAGCCTGCTGTACACGCCGGCGGTAAATATGCAATTAGGCACGCGTTATTTTCGCGGCATGGTCGACAAATTTGGCGGCTCATTCGAGTACGCCCTGGCCGCCTACAACGCCGGATCAGACCGAGTGGACGAGTGGCTCGCCCAGGGAAAGTATCGGGATCCGCAAGAGTTCGTCGAATCAATTCCCTTCACCGAGACGCGAGAATACGTGCAGGCGATTCTGCGAAATGCCAGCGTGTATAAGCAGCTGTATGGGACGCCCTAGCTGGCGGTACGGTAGCCCGCCAAATCCGTTAAATATCCTACCGCTCGTTCTTTATCACACCTGGGGGTTGCGCACTCTGCGTTGCTGCGCACAAAGAAAAACAGAGCGGGTCGCCTTTTGGCGGCCGCTCTGAACTTTCGGAACTGCCAAACCGGCATGCCACCTCGGGCGCTTGTGGCGAAGCTAGAAGCCTTGCCCTTTCAAAACCAGGTGGTGGTCCGAGTTTTTCAGCAGCCTGCTAAAACTTCGTGGGCTTCGGCCGAGCCGACCACTATCTAGTTGGCATCATCGCGCAACTGCGACTTCACAAATAGTATTTCCACGATCAATAGCCCCGCCCCCACCACAATCGCGCTGTCCGCCAAATTGAAAACCGGCCACTGATACTGCTTGACGTAGACCAGCAAAAAGTCCACCACGCGACCGCGCGCCAGTCGATCCCAGAGATTGCCCAACGCTCCTCCCATGATGAGCGACAGGCCCACACCAGTAGCGATGTGGGCATGATGGTTTTTCCATAGCAACGCGGAGACCACAATTAACGCGATCACGGAAAACCCAATCAGTAATCCAGTTTTCCAGGGGGCAGTTGAGTCGGCGAAGAGACTGAAGGCGGCACCGGTGTTTTCTGTATGCGTGAGCCGAAAGAAGCCTGGAATTACCTGGATGTTCGCATAGAGACGGATTCGCAGCGCCACGAGATGCTTCGTCCAGCGGTCCAGGACGAAAACAACAGCGACAATTAGAAGGTAGACGGCGCGCGCGGAGTTCTTAGTCATCCAGATTATCAGCCTGGAAATATCTTAACCTGCTGGAAGCGCGTGACGCTTGACCGTGCTTAGCAAAGTGGGGATCGCGAGAGCACGCGGCCTCCGCCAAATTTTTCTGTCGATTTCGCACTTTAGGGGGTGTTCAGATTCGTACTATCCGTTTATTCTGTTCCGTCGCCTGTGGTGAGTTGTTGTTCCATTCCTATGATTGCGAAATACGCGCATGAAACCTCTGAAACGCTGGAAAAGCCGGACTCTGGTGTTCCTGGCAGTCGTGGGACCTGGGATCATCACGGCAAACGTCGACAACGATGCTGGCGGCATCCTGACCTATTCGCAGGCCGGAGCCCAATACGGATTCCTACTGCTGTGGACCATGATCCCGATCACTCTGGCGCTGATCGTGGTGCAGGAGATGAGCGCACGCATGGGCGCCGTGACCGGCAAGGGCCTCAGCGATCTGATCCGCGAAGAGTTTGGGTTGCGCATCACGTTCCTCATGATGCTGGGAATCCTGATCACCAACTTCGGCAACGTAGTAACTGAATTTATCGGCATCGCCACCAGCCTCGAATTATTCGGCCTCTCGCGCTACATAACCGTTCCGGTATGCGGCGTGATTGTCTGGTTGATTGTGGTGAAAGGCCAATATAAAAGCGTGGAGAAAGTCTTTCTCGCGGCGTCATTCTTCTACATCACGTATATATTTGCCGGGGCACTGGCGCATCCGTTGTGGAAGGACGCTGCCTTCGCGACCATCAAGCCACCCGCCCTCAGAGCCTTCGGTGACCAGGCCTACTTGTTCATGGTAATCGGCGTGGTGGGGACCACCATCGCTCCCTGGATGCAGTTCTACCTCCAGGCATCCGTCGTGGAAAAGGGCGTAACCCGGCGCGGACTCAAAGCTTCGCGCTGGGATGTAATCACGGGCTGCATTTTTACGGACGTGGTGGCCTGGTTCATCATCGTTGCTTGCGCCGCGACATTGTTCGTGCACGGCTTTCGCAACATCCAGTATGCGGCCGACGCGGCGCAGGCCCTTAAGCCGCTGGCCGGACAGTATGCATACATTTTGTTTGCCGTGGGGTTGTTCAATGCCTCCCTATTTGCGGCGTCGATTCTGCCCCTTTCCACTGCCTACACAGTATGCGAGGGATTGGGCTTTGAGTCCGGCGTGGATAAGAAGTTCAGTGACGCTCCTTTTTTTTACTGGCTTTACACCCTGTTGATTGTGGCCGGCGGTGCCGTACTTTTGATCCCTGGATTGCCACTGGTAAAGATTGCGGTCTTGTCGCAAGTGGTAAACGGCATTGTGCTGCCCTTTGTTCTGATCTTCATGCTCCTGCTGATCAACAAAAAAGAATTAATGGGCGAGTATGTGAATTCGCATTTGTTCAACGCGATAGCATGGGGAACAACCATTCTGGTTGCCGGACTCTCCATAGCGCTGGCACTGGCTTACATAGGAGGAAAAGCCGGGGGCTAGGTAGGAAAACCAGCGGTTCTCACGGCAGAATTCCCGCCGCCAGATCCTTTACCAGGGAGGCATCGGCTTCAAGAAAATCATAAGATGGCAGAGCCTCCGGAGCTGACCATTGCAGATCGCGGAAGATGCGATTTTCGATTTCGCCATCGTACTCGCGCACGATAAAGAAGCGTAGCTCAACCGCCGCACCGTTGGGGTAGGTATGCTGTACGCGGGCGATCTCGTGGCCAATCTTGGCATGAATTCCTAATTCTTCTTCCAATTCGCGACGCAGAGCATCGCGAGGCTGCTCCCCTTCTTCGATCTTTCCCCCGGGAAACTCCCATTTGAGCGGCATGGTCTGATGACGCGTGCGCTGACACACAAGCAATTTGCCATCCTGCTCGATCACCGCGGCTACAACGCGTTTCATCAGCTAGCCTTTCTTACGGAATCGAGAATGACGGGACCGTGCAACTGGCGGAAACTCAGCAACCTAGAACTCGGCCAAACGCGCCCGGTCTCAGGCGGGCGCACCTGATCTTTTTCAATTCTCACGGCTGCTCCAGCTTTTTACCCACCACTTCAGCACAGTATTGAACCAGGGCCTCGTCGTCGGTGCCGAATGCCGCCGCAAAATGGCTATCGATATCGAGTTCGCCGGCAACTTGCTTCTTCACAAAGATCGGCACCACGATTTCGGACTTGGTTTCCAGGGAGCAAGCGAGATAGCGAGGATCTTTGGTGACATCGTCGACGACAATCGTCTTGCCGCTGGAGGCAGCAGCTCCGCAAATGCCCTGGTGGAGAGGGATACGAGTATGTGGAGTCGTGGCTCCCACGAAGCTTTCCAGGACCAGCGCCGGCGGTTGGGTACCGAGCTCCAGCATGTAAAACCCAACCCAGTTGTACTTCATGCGCTCACGCAACAGGTTGCAAATGTCCTGCATAAGTGCCCTGGCTGTGGGGGCCGTGTTTGCGAGCGTCGAGATTTCATTGCGAACCTGGTCTATTGGGGTGGTGAGAGGCATGAGCAGAATCTTAACTCAGACCGTGAGGTTCGCGGTTGTAGAAGAGAGAACAGTGGTATTTGACCGACTCCATTCGTACACCGAATAGTTCCGGACGAACAGCGGCGCCGCAGTCTCGCGACCACGTATGAGCGTCGCAGCCGGCTTGGCGAGTATCCCATGTGTCTAGCGTCAGGTTCGGATATTACGCAGCGCTGCCGACAGCGCATCGACCGTCAATTGCGCGGCATGGGTTGAGGCCTGAGGCAGGCCGCCAATGGCCACGCTGATGTCCCGGCGCCGCAGGTCCTGAGCTTCGTCGAACGTCTTCCCCACAATTAGTTCCGTCAGTGCTGAGGCACACGCGATCGTCGCCACGCATCCTCTGGCCTTGAACTGGGCCTGGCTAATTCGTCCTTGGCTTACTTTCAACGTCAGCCGCAGCACATCGCCGCACACGGGATTTTCAATTTCTGCTGCGGCGTCCGCGTCGGCAATTTCTCCCGCATTGCGAGGATTCTGAAAATGATCGAGTAACTGTACGGAATACATTGGCAGGTCAATTGTAAACGGAGAACTCGGGGGTAATGTTAACCGCCCGAACGCCTGCCTTCCGGAAAATAAATCTGCCAACCGCGTTCTCTAGCGGTGGCCTCCAGGTCCGGATTCGGATTTACCGCAACCGCGTGTTTTGCCAGGGCCAGCATTTCTGCATCCCAGCGCGAATTGCCGAAGGCCACGTCGACTTCTCTTTTCACCACTTCGCGAAGCGCTTCAGGTTTTCCATTGCCGGAGGGCAGGCGGATCAGGCGATCAGTAATAGTGCCTCCATCGAGCTCCACCTTGGCCGCAAGGATGCGACTCTCAGGAATACCGAAATACTTCATTCCGGCGCGGATCACCCATTCGTTCGAGGAAGACACCGCCCACACCTCGCAACCGTTTTCCTGCAGGCGGCGCACCAATTCGCGCATCTCGGGAAAGATTTGCTCCACGAAGAAATCATCGAAAAAGCGCGTGGCAGCGCCCATAACCTCCTCTTCTGCAACCCCCCGGTGCATCGTCACCATTTCACCGCACATCGTAGTTTCGTCGACCTCGCCCCGCTTGTACGCGGCATAGCGCTCGCGCATCGGACGATCGAGCGCACCCGAAACAATGTTCCCTTGTCGCAGTTCCCAATCAAAGAAGCGCTCGCCGGCATCACCGGACCACAGCGTGCCGTCGCAGTCAAAGGCCGCGATCCGCGGATCGAGTCGAAGAATTGAGTCGAGGAAGTCGGTGGTAAGCGGAAGAAACGCCTGGGCCTGTGCGGTGTTCATCTAATGACGATAACGTGCTGCAGGGCGGGCGCGCAACGGCGCACCTCTCTCTCAAGATGTGCGCGCCAGCAGTCCCGCATAGTCTTCGGGAGTGTTGATGTTGAGCGCGACCAGCGGGTCATCGACCGGGATGTATTGGATGTGCGCCTGATGAGCGTGTTCCACTTCACGCGCGATCGATGTAGCTGGAACCCGAAGAAACGCTTCAATCATTTCGCGCCCGACAACGTAGGGGTGCCCGTGCTTGCCGGAGAACTCGGGTACGATTGCCCAGATGTGCTGATCCGCATTTTCGAAAGCGACGCGCAGAAAGTGTATGGTCGCGGCGGTAACCGGCGGGCGGTCCACGAGTGTCACCATGGCGGCGTCACGGCCGTGGTTGAGAACCTCCCGCAGGCCGATCTGCAGCGAACTGAACTGGCCACGACTCGTATCCGGATTGACGACGAGTGATGCGCCTTCCGAATAAATAATCGGCGCCAGGGCCGCCTCATTTCTCCCGACCACTACCACAACGAAATCGGCGGCCGGCGAAAGCGAGCGAATCGCCGCCGAGAGAAAGGTGTCACTGGAAGGCGCGCGACCCGCGGCCGACGGAGGCCATGGCAGCAGCGCTTTGTCCCGGCCCATGCGCGACGATTCTCCGGCAGCGAGGATCACCGCAGCAAAGCTGGACGCACGGGTCATGCTGCGAAGATAGCAGAAAGGAGAGGCTAGTCGTCGGCTTTTGCAGAGGCAACGATCGGGCAACACCCAGCAGCGCGGCAATGGCCGTAGATCGGAGGCCGTCAGCCTTCATGCGGCGGATCGCGGCATGATCGAGCGATGCCGCCCTTGTTTCGCCCCTCTCGCTGGCGCTTAAGCAATGCGGCGCATGATCACCGGATCGACGCCCTACGGCCTCCGCCGAAGGCTTACAGATCAAGGGCTATACCCCCACCAGCGGCCAAAAGCTTATTTTTTTCGATCTGAGAAACGCCGATTCGCCTTGCCTCGGGTCTATGTCGGTGTAAGTGTTGCCCATCCTACCCTTGTTCCATAAGTCGATGTGTCCGCCCCACATTGAAGATTGCCCCTTGATGCTGAAATAGTTTGTAAATAGAATAATGCCTTGGCGAGCTTCAACAAATTTGAACGCGGCAAGACCCGGCATTGGTTCGGGCGAAAATGGGGGATTTGCCTCCCAGACATAAGCCTTCCCCTTTGCCCAGTGCCAGGTTGGAAAATCGTACGGGTTCGAAAAATGATGCGCGTGATCAGCGCCATGAAGCTGGCAAGACGATCCCGAGCATCCGTTGAATGACACTCCGCTCAGGTGTAGGGCCTTACATAGTCGAACAAAACACTGCATATTGTGGAGCGGAGGTCCGCCGTTGTTGCAGGGATAGTGCACTGCCCCATTTGCGGGGTTCATCGGATGGTTGTTCCACATCGTCTGAAAGGTGCCGATAGACCGGCCGGGCGCAGCTGGCATGACGAGCAGCTTCGAATTCGTCTTGACACTAATTGGCAGTGACGGTGCGTAAGTAGCGCCCATTTTCCCTGCATTTGAAACCCAGTAGAAAGCATCTAAGTCGGTCTGACCAGCGGACTTGCCACAAATCTGAAAAAAGAATCGTCCATGAGACTCAATCGGAATATTGTCTGCCGCGACCTTTGCCATGTCGTAAACGTCAATGTATTTTTTCTTGGTCACATCACCCAAATGAACGCATTGTTGGCTGAAGGCGATGTCTGAGTTTCTTGCAATCACGCCTACTTCAACCATGGGCTGCAAACTAAATTGTTTTAGGCCGACAATCCTTGTTTCACCGACAGCCAGATCGACCCGATGAACTGGCCTGCCATGAATATCGACAAAACTGTCCATGGAAATTCTCCGCGAAGAAGAAGAAGCGGCGCAGCGATCACACCGGTTAGTGCGATCGGATTGCTCCGCTCCCGTACAGACACTCTTAACTGGCGATGGACGTGACTTGTGCCGGCTCTTCCGCTGCTCGAAACGATTTCTCGAGCAAAACTCCCGCCTCTCGCACTATACCGCTGCGCAGCCCAACCGGTCCCCAGGTGCCCGCGAAGGCCAGCATTTCCCCGGCAGTCGCGATCACATGTGGACCAGGGGGCTGGTCCGTTGCCGCAGTACCAGTCTTTCCAGTCGTCAGCGCCCCCATAATCGCCCTTCCCAGTTGACTGTTCTGCCCCTCTGGGAGACGAGATACGATGTCTTTGAGTCCTGCAGCCACTACGAACAGAGCGCAGCCCGGCGACCCATATAATCTCCAAAAAGTATGGGCAGTGCGCCTGCGACGAACTGCTGAGAGATCTGGCCCGTCAAGACCGCAGGCGCCCCAGCGCTGTTCAAATACATAGTGTGGAACAGAAGGTGAGCGTTTCATCGCGAGTGGACAATTTCACGAACAGTTATCTGACTACCAGGACAAGTGAAAGGACGGTCGTGATAGGACTTGAGAGAAGTCGAAGGTTAGCGCTGACGAGGCGGCTTGGCCGCGTCTTGTGTCTCAACCATCGATCCCGGGTCGGAAGAGGCCTCATCTGCCGTGGAATGGAACCAACTCATGTATGGCAATGAGCGAGTAGCGTGTCGCCGAATCGCAATCAACTCCGCAGTGATGGCAATCGCAATCTCCTCGGGCGTGATGGCGCCTATGTCCAGTCCGATTGGTGCGTGGACGCGGTCGAACAGATGCGCGGGCACACCTTCGTTCCGCAGCGTCTTGAAAATTTCAATCACCTTGCGCTTGGACCCGATCATGCCCACGTAGCGAGCGCGAGTCTGCACCGCCCAGCGCAGAAGGCGCATGTCGTCGCGATGACCTCTGGTTACGATGACAATATAGGAAGTCTCATTTGGTTCAAGCTGGTGAATGGCTTCCTCAAAATCCAAGGCATGGATTTCACGTGCGGCGGGAAATCGTTCTCGAGTGGCATAGGAGGCGCGATCGTCGGTGACAATGAGATCAAACCCTGCGTTCGAGGCGACCTGACAAAGATTTACTGATACGTGGCCGGCACCGAAAACATAAAGTAACGCTGGAGGTAAAACCGGCTCGACAAAAACCTCGAGCGTCCCCCCGCAGACCAGGCCCGTGTCGTACTTCGGATCCTGATTCAGGTCGAAGGTCAAGGTTCGCGGCTTTTCGGATTCCATTACTTCACGGGCCGCTTGCCAGACGTCGGCTTCGACGCAACCACCTCCAATTGTGCCCACGATCGAGCCATCATCACGCACCAGCATCTTCGCGGTACGAAACGAGGGGATGGAGCCGCGCACGTTAACGATGGTAGCAACGGCGCCGCGGCGCCCTTCGCGGCGGAGTTGCACGATTTGTTCGTAGATATCCATGCGCGAGAGGCTGTATTCTTGATTATCAGTCGGTTAACAGGAGGAGTCAAACTGGCAGGCAAGAAGCCGCCAAATCCCAGGTCATCACTCCGGGCCTGTTGCCTTGAAGAAGTAGCCATACGGCCTGCCAAGCATGTTAATCGTGAACCGGCGCAAAGCGATTGTCAGCCTTAGATTGGTGAGCGGAAACACAGCGGGCGGCAGAGTTGAAGTGCAGTGGCTGATGAAGCCACCGGCTTGGCAAGCCGTGTCCCGTACCCACTGGCAACACCCTCGAGCCAGAGCGCGGATACTGCTGGATGGCCTGGGCTGGCTCTCATAGACTATGTTCGTGCTTCGCGGCAGCGCGCCGCGGGAGTTCGCGCTCCAGTTTCCGCAGCCAGCGCAGTTCGCCACGGAACCGCTCGATCATGAGGCTGACCATCCACACGGCTTCATGAAACCGGTGGCCAACTTCTTTCTTGATCGCTAGCAGCGTCGCTTCTTCCCGTGACAATTCGTTCTGCAGAAATTCTCGGCGGCGCTCGATCTGCTGACGAAACACTCCGGGCCTCGCCTGCCAGGAAAGAGCGATCCAGGTGAGAAATGGTGGGCGCTCGCGGTGCGTCGACCACTGCTCGCGTTCGAGCGCATCGGCCAGGGCCGCCCGGCCTTTGGCGGTCGTCTGGAAGACCCTGCGTTCAGGACCCGCCGCCGCCGACTCTGTCTCGGACGCTCGAACCAGCCTGAGCTGCGCCAGCTTCTCGATTGAGTAGTACACCTGTGGCCGCGAAATGCCCGCCCAATCTCGTACCTCACGCCGTTCCAGCTCTGCATTGGCTTGGTAGCCGTGCAGCGGCCGCTCCGCTAGCAGGCTGAGGAGCACAAGGTCGGGAGTCGTCAGCTCGCGCTTCCTAGCGGCAGGCATCGCTGGCCTTGCGCTTGCGGCTCCACTGCCACCACAAGCGCTGCTCGATCGGCAGATTGGGATTCTTCGCTTGCGCTACCGCCGCCCGAAATACGTCCAGGCAACAGATGTCCTGCGCCCGGCCGGTGACTTGGCAGAGCTTCTCGTCCATCTCCTCCGGATTGCGCCGCGCCAACTGCGCCACGGTGCGAACCCCGAGGAGTTCGAAATCGCGCAGCATCGCCGGGCCAATCGAAACCAGGTCGCTCAACTGCCGTTTTTCGCCGCTCATAAACAACCTCCTTGACGAACTTCGGAATCTCTTATAGGGTTACTAGTCTAAATAAGACTAGTGGGTTTCGGCAAGGAAAAAAGGGGGCTGCCCCACCTCCGCTGAGATCGACACTTGGCAAAGGAGAAATCGGATGATGGTTAAGAAAATCACGCCCCTACTGCTGGTGGACGAAGTCGAGTCCTGCGTTAGATTCTGGAAAGAGCGACTGGGCTTCGAAGTGGCAATTGAAGTTCCCGAGGGCAACAAGATCGGGTTCGTTTCGCTGCAAAAGGCGGGAGTCGAGTTGATGTATCAGAGCTATGCCAGCGTCGAGAAGGATAGTTCATTCTCAGCCCAGGGTTATGCCCAGGGCCCTTCGTTCCTGTACATCGAGGTCGACAGCCTGGATGATGTGATCGCGGCCACGAAAGGTGCCAGGGTGGTCATGCCGGAGCGCAAGACTTTCTACGGTGCGCGCGAGATCGGGGTGAAAGATCCGGCCGGGCACGTCCTGACTTTTGCCCAGTTCGGGGCCTAAAGCCCTCGGCAGAAAAAAGAGCCGGCTATCGCAGCGCTGGAAGCGCTGCGGCGCCCTCGCAAAGTCGAGTCCGACATTGAGTTTTTCCGCGGCCTGCTAGACTTTCAGCTCGCCATCGAAATCCTACTCCGGAAATCCTCGGAGCTGAGGTGTTTCCCTAACTAAATTCCCGCTGTGGATTCCGGATTGGGAATTCTTACGCCGGAAGAAGTATCCTTAGGTCTAAAGATTTCAGACGTCGAGAGGCCTATGAAAGCAGTCCGCATCCATCAATTCGGCGGTCCCGAAGTTTTGACATATGAAGATATCCCCGACCCGCGACTGCGCAAGGATCAAGTGTTGGTTCGTGTCCACGCATGCTCGCTAAATCACCTGGACATATGGGTGCGAAAAGGCCTGCCAGGAGTTAAACTGCCACACATTCTCGGCAGCGATATCGCAGGGGAAGTGGTCGAGGTTGGAGAGTACGTCGCCGGGTTCAAACCTGGCCAGCGGGTGCTAATCGCTCCCATGCACTTCTGCGGGTACTGCGCCAAGTGTGTTGCCGGCCTGCAGAATCAGTGCCGGGAATTTACCGTACTGGGGAATGCTGTGGACGGCGGAAACTGCGAACTGATCGCTGTGCCCGGGGCCAACGTAATTTCAATTCCTGACTCGCTCGATTTCAATCAGGCTGCCAGCGTTCCGCTGGTATTTGTGACCGCCTGGCACATGCTCGTCGGACGCGCCGGCATTCGTCCGGGACTGACCGTGCTGGTGCTGGGTGCAAGCTCCGGCGTTGGCATCGCAGCCATTCAAATTGCAAAGCTATTCCATTGCCGGGTGATCACTACCGCCGGGAACGAAGCGAAACTGGCGAAGGGTCGCGAACTGGGTGCGGACTTTGGCATCAATCACCATCAGCAGAAGATTTCCGAGGAAGTGAGGAAAATCACGGACAAGGCAGGCGTCGACATCGTGGTTGAACACGTGGGCGCCGCCACCTGGGACGAGAGTGTGAAGTCTCTCAAAACCGCTGGCGTGCTGGTGACCTGCGGAGCGACCACAGGTCCGAACGTAAGCATTGATCTGCGGCATCTGTTTGCCCGGCAACTCACTCTTCTCGGCTCGTACATGGGCACTATGGGAGAACTACACGAAGTCTTGGGACATGTGTTTAGGGGGCAACTTAAGCCGGTGGTCGATCGCGTGTTTCCACTGAGCGAAATCCGCGCCGCGCATGAGTATTTGGAAAAGAGCCAGATGTTTGGGAAAGTGGTTTTGAGCGTCTAAGTCTAAGAAACGTGCGTCGCTAGAAGTTCAAGCCCTCGCCTAAACCGAGTGGTGAGGGGGTATCAGATCTCGATGACGCTGGCAAATTCAGCGGTTCTTTTTTGGAGGCTTCGGAGGCTTTGGTCCCTTTCCGGGCTTGACCCCACCACCGCCGCCAGCCGTCGCGATGCCTGAGCCTGACGTCGCCACCGTATTGTTGCCAAGATCGACCACAAAGCTGTCAACCACTCCAGCGGTAGGCATCGCGCCACTTACGTAAGGCGCCGAGTGATAAGTTCCTACAATCTGGGCCTTGCTCACCTCCAGCCGGAGAAATCCAAAATTCTTCTGGTCGTACTGCTCAAGCGTCAGCCCACTCCCGATCGACAGAGGAACCGCAGGATCTGCTCCGTTCACTTTATGAAGCGTGCCCAGCTTCGTATAGCCGCCCGCACCAGCCACGATATAGGGGAGTTCAAGCTGGCCTTTCGGGCCCTTCACCACGTTGGTGAAACGCTGGTAGTTGTGGACGTGCCCCGACAAAATCAAATTGGGATATCGTTTGACCGCTTGAAAGCTGCTGGAAATAACCTGGTCCACTACGCTGCTTCCGGAGTGTTCCACATCGCCGGAAAAGGGAGGGTGATGAACGGTCACGATTAAAGCAAGATTGGGATCAGCAGCCGCCAACTCGCCTTTGAACCAGTCAATCTGATCCTGATGAATCTCGCCTTCAGTTTCGCCGACATTGGAAAATAATCCGATGATCGTCGCGAACGGAGTGGTGAAGGTCCAATAGACATTCGGCAAATCCATCTGGGTTCGATTCGACGCGGTTTTCAGCGAACCCAACTGACCAGGATCTTTCGACATGAAGTTTTGCACCCAACCGTCGAGCGGAACCTTATTTGGATCGACTGGTCCGTCTTGCGGATCGTCGGGCTGGCAATCGTGATTGCCGGGGATGGCAACTATAAAGCCTGGATAATCCTTGTAGGTTTCGTAGAAGTAAGCGCCGTATTTATCGATATCTCCGGCGAAGTAAATGACGTCGCCCAGATGGTAATAAAACGCCGGCTGTTTGCCGTCCGGTGAATTTTGAACGTCTTGCGTCATGATTGCTGCAACCAGGTCCTGCGGCCCCGAGTCGCGATAATCTCCCGTATCGCCCACGGTATGGAAGACCATGACACCGGCGTTTTTAATTTTTGTGACGTCTGCAGCGGAGAGCAATTGGGATAAATCAAATCGATACGGTGCCGGGCCGTTGGGCGTGGGAAGAGGCTGGAAAGGATAATGAGGGGGCTGGATGCTGTCGGCAGTGCGCGACGCCTGGACGGGAAAGTTCGCTGCAGGAATTGGGGGAACGTAGCTCACGCGCTTGCCAGCACCCCTCCCGGTTCTGAACGAATTCAATGAACTCATCGACAGCTCCTCAAACATTGTAGGCCTGACCCGGTTGATACATGACGCTGCTGCAGCCTTGAGTGCGCGTCAAGCAAATTCTGGATGTTGTCGTGGACGTGTCGTCGTTCCAGTAGTTTAAAATAGGCCTATGCCCACTGAACTAAATTTCGGCCCCTACGTAGATCTCGAAAACGGCAAGAAAGTAGTCAAGGATCTCACTTTCGGCAATCCCACACCCGAAGGAGTGGTATTGACCACATTGGATTCGGCAGTGAATTGGATGCGCAAGGGCTCTATCTGGCCAATGACATTTGGACTGGCTTGTTGCGCCATCGAAATGATGTCGATGGGCGCCTCCCGTTTCGATATCGCGCGCTTCGGAGCGGAAGTTTTTCGTCCGTCCCCACGTCAGAGCGATCTCATGATCATTGCGGGACGCGTATCGAATAAGATGGCACCAGTGATCCGCCAATTATGGGAGCAGATGCCGGAGCCGAAGTGGGTGATTTCCATGGGGGCATGCGCCACCTCGGGGGGCGTCTTCAACAACTACGCTCTTGTACAAAGTGTGAACCAGGTGATCCCGGTCGATATCTACGTCCCCGGGTGCCCGCCCCGCCCCGAACAACTCATCTACAGCATTACGCTTCTTCAGGAGAAGATTCAGAAAGAGCGCGGGACGATTAAAAAAGCTCTAAATCTGTCGTGATCTCATGGTGCGAAAGAAGATCGACTCCCGATATTTCCTCTCCCGTCGATCTCAGACCTTCTTCATATCACCGCAAGTCATTGATAAAACAATGCTTGGGACTGAGTTATCGGTTGAGATTGATACGGGTGCCGAAATCGAAACCATTCTTCGTGATTTGGAATCTAAGGGATTGTGTGTAGGTCTTGGGAAAAGGCCCTTAGATCGGCCTCAGAATATCCCAGAGACGCCCAGTCGAGTGGAGGGTGCTCCATGATAGCAAGATTGTTTGATGCGGTGTTCGGTTGCAGGCACTCGCGGTACAGTTTTCCGGTTACCATTCGGGGAAGGTCAGGCCGGCCGCAGGCTGCTGCGTTAACCGGGACCTACGTGGCGTGCCTGGAGTGCGGACGAGAATTTCCCTACGATTGGCAGGAGATGAAGGTTATCACCTCGTCCGCGGAAACGCGCCAGTACGCAACTGCGCTCGCGACCAAGCAAGCAGTATAGTACCGAGTTGCAAGGGGAGTAGCGCGAACCTGTAGTTCTACTTCAAGGCTTCTTGTAACCAGCTCGGATTTGATATGACCCGGCGTTAGCGCGCAGCAACAACCGCCCGAGTTCTCTTCTCCATCGGAACAAACTCCCGCACTTCTTGTCCTGTATAGATCTGCCGTGGACGGGCGATCTTCTGCTCAGGATCAGTGATCAGCTCCTGCCACTGCGCGAGCCATCCCGCCGTTCGCGGAATTGCAAAAAGCACCGTGAACATCTCCGGACGGAAGCCCATCGCCTGGTACATGATCCCTGAATAAAAGTCGACGTTCGGATAGAGTTTGCGCTTCACGAAATATTCGTCTTCGAGCGCGATGCGTTCTAACTCAAGCGCGATCTCCAGCTTCGGGTTGCGCCCAGTAACCTCGAAAACCTGCTCCGCAGTCCATTTGATGATCTTCGCCCGCGGATCGTGGTTTTTGTAGATGCGGTGGCCGAATCCCATCAGCTTGAACCCAGCTTCTTTCACCTTCTTGATATAGGCTGGCACCTTGTCCTTCGAACCGATCTCATCGAGCATCTTCAAGACTTCTTCATTGGCCCCGCCGTGCAATGGCCCAGCGAGGGCGGCGGCCGCCGACGCCATGGACAAGTAAGGATCAGTTTGCGCGCTGCTCACGGAGCGCATGGCGTTGGTGCCGCAGTTTTGCTCGTGGTCCGCATGCAATATGAACAGGATATCGAGCGCCCGCGCAATTGCCGGATTGGCCACGTACTTTGGCTCCACCATCTTCCACAGCATGTTCATGAAATTCTCAGCGTAGCTCAAATCATTGTCGGGATAAACGTAGGGGAATCCCACATTGTGCCGGTACGACATGGCCGCAATGGACGGCACTTTCCCGATCAGCCGTTTGATCTGCAGAAGGCGGTTCGCTGGATCGTGCACATGACGGGCATCCGGATACACGGTCGAGAGCGCGGCTACCGTGCTCACAAACATTCCCATGGGATGGCCGTCGTAGCGAAAGCCTTCCATAAATTTCTTTGTGCTCTCGTGCAGCATGGTGTGGTGCGTAATGTCGTATACCCAGCTCTTCAATTCGGTTTCGGTCGGCAATTCTCCAAACAGGAGCAGATATGCTACTTCCAGAAAGGTGCAGCGCTCGGCCAGCACTTCGATGGGATATCCGCGATACCGCAAAATTCCCTGGTCACCGTCAATGTAGGTGATGCCGCTGCGGCACGATGCCGTGTTCATGAAGGCCGGATCGTACGTCATCAGGCCAAAATCTTCCGGACCTGTCTTGATCTGCCGCAGGCTCATCGCGCGGATCGTACCATCCTCGATCGGAATGTTATAGGTCTGTCCCGTGCGATTGTCGGTGATGCTGAGTGTGTCCTCTGGCATGGAAGCGATACTCCTGTGTTTTCGCTACACGGCTAGCTTACCCTTAATCGCTTTCAGAACAAACTGCGGTGACGGAAATCACGACGTTTGGTGACGAAACCGCAACTGCGGTCAGGCTGGGGGATTCCTACGCACTTCCCGTATCGTAAAAAACGGCGGCCGAGGCCGCCGTTTGTTGACTTCGCACAGCCTCTAGTTTGAGGACGAATCATCCCTACGCTTTAAGGTTGGGCGATCATCGTCCGTCTTGCTATCGCCCGTCTTGTCATCGCCACTCGCAGAAGTCCGGCGCAAGCTGGGCTTGTTCTCGTCTCTTTGATCCAGCACCTTGTGGCGATTCTCGATCGAGGCCAGCCGTGATTTAACGTCATCGAACTCCGACGTGGTCACAACGTACTGATTCTTCGCCGGGAGAATCTTGCGGATCTCTTCCTGGGTTTTCTCGATCCGGTCCGGAGTCTGCGGATGCGTATCGAATGTTTTCGCCAAGGTTCCGGGCTTCTTCTTCTCCATCGCCTGAATTTTTTCGAAGAATGAAACGAACGCCGAGGGATCGTATCCGGCACGATACATGTATTCCACTCCGAGATAGTCCGCTTCCGCCTCGAAGCCGCGCGAGAATTTCAGAAACCCCAGCATCGCCGCCGGCCCCGCGGCTTCATAAGCCCCATAACCAATCCCTCCGCCCACAAAGATCAGAGGAATGGTTGCGAGCTGCATCAGAGTACCCCGAGTCTGCTCGCGGGCCAGGTGACAGGCGGCCACATGCGCGATCTCGTGCGCCATAACGCCCGCCATTTCAGCTTCTTCATCGGCCGCCAGAATCAAGCCCGAGTTCACATAGAAGAACCCGCCCGGCAGCGCCATGGCATTCACCACATCGGAATCAATCACCTTAATGGTGAATGGTACCTGGGCGTCCGAGTTCCGAACCAGGTTTTGCCCAATCCGGTTCACATACTCCGTCACCACCGGATCATTGACCAGCTTGATCTGCGATTCCACCTGCTGCGCATAGGAGCGGCCCATGGCCACTTGCCGCTCGATGCTGTACCAGTTGCCTACGCCGCGGCCGCAACCTACGTTGCGATTTCCCACCGCATCCACATCGGTCTTCGTGCCGTCGTGCTTGATCTGGCTGTCATCCTGCGTCGGCAAATTGGCAGGCTTCTGTGCGGGAGCATTCTGAACATCACCCGACTTGGGCTGGTTTTTATCATCCTGATCCTGCGCCATCGTCCAGGGCACCGCGCTGAACGCCGCCATCGCTACGCCAGTTACCAGCCAACGGAACTTCATAAAGGACTCCTTTTAGCGCTACTCCTACCCGGATTATACGCCCGGCATGCCCATAATAAGGCGGACCATCCCGTAATCGTTTAGACGTTCATTTTCCCTTATGGGGTTATCCGGTTGTCGAAACTTCCCTGGAACCTGGCTGCGCCCGCCCTCCCCTTGCCCCATTCCAGGCCCGGTCGTACCATGGCCGTCGTGGGGCTCAGGGCCGTTGTCCTAAGCCAGGAGGTAGTTTTGATCGACCGCCGCCGTTTCCTCTGGACTGCAGCTAGCGGCCTTTCCGCCGTCGCCACCCAACGCGGAAATCTCGTTGCCCAGCTCGCCAGTTCCCCTTCTGCGCTTCCCGGTTCTGCGCTGTTCGACAAGAATGAAGATGCTTACTGGGCCGAGATGCGCAAGCAATTCTTCATCCCGGAAGACGAGATTTATCTCAACAATGGCACGGTCGGCTCCAGTCCCGCTCCCGTCCTGCGCGCGATTTTCGAGGGCTATAACACTACCGAGAGAATGGACCAGCCGGACCCGGAAGACTACCCCATCTGGGGATACGCCGCCTGGAACGAATTTCGCGATCCCCTCGCCGCCTTCGTGGGCTGTCATCGCGATGAAATCGCGTTACTCCGTAATGCCACGGAAGCCAACAGCTACATCGCCAATGGTATCGACCTGAAACCTGGCGACGAAGTCCTCATGACCGACCAGGAGCATCCCGGCGGCGAGCACCCCTGGAACCTGAAGGCTAAACGCTACGGTGTCGTAGTCAAGAAGGTCACATTACCGCGGCCCGTAAAGGACGCCGCCCAGGTACTCAATCTTTTCAATGACGCCATTACTCCCCGCACCCGTGTCATGTTCTTCAGCCACATCACCACGTTCTCCGGCGTGGTTCTGCCAGCGAAGGAACTCAGCGCGCTGGCCCGCTCGAAAGGCATTCTTTCTGCAGTCGACGGGGCGCACGTGCCGGGGATGATGCAGTTGAATATTCAGGAAATCGGCTGCGATCTGTATTCCGCAAGCCCGCACAAGTGGCTGCAAGCGCCTAAGGGCTCGGGCTTTCTGTATGTGCGCGACGAGGTTATCGACCGATTGTGGAACACGATCGTCACTGAAGGTTGGGACGACCCCAAGCTCCGCGCCGAACGCTTTCAGCGTATTGGAAGTTCCAACGTTCCGGCCCTTTGGGGACTGCGAGCCTCAATCAAACTCGCCAATGAGATCGGCATCGAGCGCATCGAGAGCCGCCATCGCAAGCTCGCCGACTATATCCTCGACCAAATGAAGAAACGCGGCGCCGATTCCTGGACGTCGCCGGATCCCGCACTGCGCTGCGCCATCGTAACCGTGAACGTTCCGCCCGTCCCGCGCATGGACCTGGAAAAGTGGATGTGGAAGACCCACAAAATCCGCATTCGCGGAGCCGACCCGAACAAGCTGCGGCTGTCGACGCCGTACTACCTGCAGCAGAAGGAAATTGACCGGTTCTTGGCGAAGTTTGACGAGTACAAACGGGATCGGAATCTGGGATGATGACGCCAGCTGGTCATATCGAAGTGAGCGTGCATCTTAACCATGTATCTGTGAAGACAATTGCAGCTGCAAAATTCAAGGCCAACTGTCTTACCCTGGTGGACGACGTGCACCAGAATCGCGAGCCCATTGTGATCACGAAACGCGGTAGCCGGTTGCTAAGCTCGTACCAGCTGGAAACGAGGATCGGGAATTCTGGGGCCGACCGGAGGGCATTATTCGCATCGTAGGCGATATAGAGTCGGGCCGCCCGAGGCCAGGGACGCATTGCGGTGATCCGGCTCGATACTCACGTATTGGTTTGGGCAGTCGGCGATACGAAGCGGCTTTCGCGCGCGCCGGTTTCAGAAACTAAGCCCGCACGTCAGGGCGGCAGATTGGCGGTCTCGGCAAATCACCCTTTGGGAGTTGGGACGGTTGGTCAATCGTGGGCGGATTCAAACCTATGGCACAGTCGAATCCTCGATGCGGCAACTCCTGGAAGATGTTACGATCCGGCCGATCGCCTCATCGGCGCAACCGCCCGAAGGCCTAAGTCTGATCAGGCGTGTCGAGAATATCCGCCGCAGCCGGCTAACCAAAACGTTTGGTAAGACCGGTGCCCATCCCCGGTTCCATGCGACGGCTGCGGACATGGCGGATTCGACGCGGAGATATCGGCTTTGATGGCCAAGGAACCACTCTCAAACACGCACAGCAACCTAGTCGTAATACTCCAGCCCCAAATGCGTAATCAGTTCCTCGCCTTTTAAATGCCGCAACGTATTCTTTAACTTCATCAACTGAATAAAAAGATCATGCTCGGGATACAGTCCCGGCGCGGTCATGGGAGACTTGAAGTAAAAGCTTAACCACTCCTGAATTCCGAGTCCCCGCAGCTCGGAACACCGTTTTGCCAGATCCATTAGCAACACCAGATCAAGCACGATGGGCGCTGCCAGAATAGAATCGCGGCACAGGAAATCTACCTTGATTTGCATGGGATAGCCGAGCCATCCAAAGATGTCGATATTGTCCCAACCCTCTTTATTATCACCGCGTGGCGGGTAATAGTTGATGCGCACCTTGTGGTACATATCACCATACAGTTCAGGATAAAGATCGGGCTGGAGAATGTGCTCCAACACGGAGAGTTTCGACTCTTCCTTGGTCCGAAACGAACCCGGATCTTCCAACACCTCGCCATCCCGGTTGCCCAGGATGTTGGTCGAGAACCATCCACTCAACCCCAGCATACGTGCCTTGAAGCCGGGTGCGAGGATAGTTTTCATTAACGTCTGCCCGGTCTTGAAATCTTTGCCGCAGATTGGCGCTTCGTTCTGCCGCGAGAGTTCGAGCATGACTGGCAAATCAACCGTCAAGTTTGGCGCGCCATTGGCGAAGGGCACGCCCTCCATCATCGACGCATAGGCATAAACCATCGAAGGCGCAACCATCTCATCATTTTCGCGCAGCGCTTTCTCAAACGATTTCACGGTCTGGTGCGCCTCGCCCGCCTCAATGTAGGACTCGGTCGATCCGCACCACATTGTGATCAGCCGACTGGCGCCGCTGGTTTTTTTGAAATCGCGGATGTCGTCCCGCAACTGCTCGGCCAGATCCATTCTCGACTTGCCCTTTTTCACGTTCGGCCCGTCGATCTTCTTCACGTAATTGTGATCGAACACAGCCGCACGGGGAGTCACGGAAGAAAGAAACGGCTTCAACTGATCGAGCAGTCTCTGATCCAGCACGCCCGCGCTCGACGCCGCCTCGTACATATTGTCTTCGAAAATATCCCAGCCCGTGAATACCAGGTCATCGAGCCCGGCCAGCGGCACAAACTCCTTGATCTTCGGCGAACGCCCATCGGTACGCTTGCCCAGCCGCACCGTGCCCATCTGGGTCAACGATCCGATTGGCTTCGCCAGCCCTTTGCGAATCGCTTCCACTCCCGCGACAAACGTCGTCGCTACCGCGCCCATGCCCGGAATCATCACCCCCAGCTTCCCTTTGGCCGGTTCTATAGTGCCATTGTTCTCGGAGCTGCTGCGCGCCTTCCCTTCGGATTTCACTTCTATGTGGGGCGTCTTCGATGCCGTCTTTGCTGACTTATTCCGTGTCGCCATAATTTGGCCGCTTCCTCAGTAGGAATCTATAGGGATATGCAAACCTTGTATGTTCTCGTATCCGGCGGGACTTTGGCAAACGCGAGCGGCTAAACGCGCAGAAAACCGCCTCAATGGCATACACGCAGCATCAAGCGGAGACGCAACTGATGTAGAGATGACCGCCTAGACTGACGAGCGAAGGCACACCCTCGCGCTCTCATCACAGCCCCATTAGCGCTAACTTAAGGAACAGGTTTTAGTGTTCATGGACCCAGTCCAGGTTTTCTAGCGCTCGTCATCGCCCTACTAGTTTTCGCTACCGCTGCCGTGTTTCTGTTTGCAAAGCTTGCATTCGGTCGGCGCCTCTGAGTTGTCTACGCGATGCTTCACAGGTTTTGCTGTCCGAAGGAAGGCAAAGATCGCCTTGAGGTCGTCATCGGTTAGATTCTTGTAAGCCATCACGGGCATGATCGGGCTTAGCTTGCGGCCTCTGACCAGTCCGGTGCGCATCACGTTCAAGAAAAGAGCCTCGTCGTAATACGAGATTCCAGATGGATCGGGCGTGATATTCGCACTCGCGACCGTGCCCCAGGGGCCTGTGAAGGGAAAGCCTCCGGCGAAGTCCATACCGGAGACGTTTTGTCCCCGCACTTGAGCTGTATGGCAGTCGATACAACCGGCCTGGTCGACAAGATAGGTTCCGTATTTGAGCTGGTCGAGGGAGGCAACGTCGGCGACCGGCGCGGCAATCGGCTCGGGAGCGCTGCGGATCAGGTACTTTACGGGGAAAATGATTTCGGTGGCCGGAAGCTGGTTGTGGACAGCAGGCAGGGACCGCAGGTAGACCACAACGGACGCCATGTCCTCATCCGACATATTGCGGTAGTGTTGGTAGGGCATAATGGGAAAAAGGGCGAGGCCATTGTGGCCGACGCCTTCGCGTATAGCGCGGGCCAGTTGATCATCAGTCCAACTGCCCGCTCCGGTTTCCTGATCGGGGGTAAGGTTCGGGGCCACGATGCGCCCGGGCAGACCGGCGTAGGGCAGAACCTCGCCGGAAGCTTCTTTGCCAGCCATTATGGGTGTGCCCGGAGCGGTCCAGTCATGCGGGCTGTGGCAATAGACGCAGCCGCTCAATCCCGTCACGATGTAGCGGCCTCGCTCGAGGCGTTGCGGCGTACGCTCGAATGTGCGGTTCGTGAGGGCACGCGCCTTGGGGCCGAAAAACGGACTCCACCCGATGGTCAACGTAATGCCGATAGCCAACAAGACGGCCAACGAACCCAACGCGGTGAAAAACCATTTCCCGACTCGCTTCACTTTTAACGTTTCCTCCTTCGATAGCTGCCAACAACACCATGCCTTCAAAATCGGGCGTTGCGGTCTTCAATGATCCGAATGCGTTCCACAGAATGTTTACGTCGCCGGGGGGAATCACCGGGAGTCATCATCGGCCACAGCAACGACGAACATGAGGTGTGTCCGCGTAACTTCTTCCCTTAAGTTAGCGCTTTTGCGTCACAGCCCCCGATCCGATCATGGCAATCATTTTTTTGCGTTGGACTCTAGCGCAACCGTCCTTCATAGTGAAATCACTTCGCAAGCCAGCTCTGCAGCCGGTCGCGCGAAGCTGACGTTTGCATGCCGGCCCTGCTGTCGGTAATTGCAATTCTCCTGACCCCGTTGTTTTGCCACTCAGTCTGAGCGCGCGTCATTCGGTAAGTCCCGGTTGTGCGATCTCAGAGACGCCCAAAAAGACAGGAGATTCCGATGAAATCGATTCGCAAGTTTGCCTACGCCGCTGTTCTAACCTTGAGTGCCCTGAACGTCGCACCCAGCCTAGCTTTCGCGCAGGACGAGGGCGGAACTTTCAAGCTGCCCCGGGAGGTTCACTGGCAGAGTGCGGAAGTTCCGGCGGGAGATTACAGGTTCTCGCTCCAATCCACAGGCCCGTCGAGAATGCTGACGTTAATCAAAACTACGGGCAAGCCAGCGTCATTCATGTTGTTCGCTAATGAGACCGAAACTCTCACCAGTTTCGAGCCAGCGCGCCTCGTAATCCAGTCCAGGTTCGGTAAGAGCTACGTCAGCGCTATGGACCTTCCCCAGTTTGAAGTCACGTTGCACTTCGCAGCGCCCGCAAACTCAGTGAAGGAAGTGGCGGATGCTTCGCTAAGCCCCGCTCGATAGTGCCCGACGCTCCGAGAGCAGATCTGCCAGGGGTCTGCTCTCGGTTTTTTGTCTTCAAAAGGATTCCGAGTATTTAGAACTGGTGCTCGCCGTTCAGTCTATCTCACACGAGAGGCTTCACGACGGACCCGACGTCCGCGAGTTCCCTTTCACTTCGTCACTCAACACAATGGCTTCGGCAATTTCCTTCATCGCCTTACGCTTTTGCCGGCTTTGCCGTTGCAAGGCCAGATATGCTTGTTCCTCGGTAAATCCCAATTCGCGCTGCAGAATTCCCTTCGCTCGCTCCACCACTTTACGAGTCTGCAATTGTTCCGAGAGATTGGAGTTTGCATCCTCCAGGCGCGCCATCTCGATCTCTGCACCCACCAGAAATCCTACCGTCGAAATCAACCGGATTTCCCGCCGCCGATACACATGATGCTCGCGATGCTGCAGGTTGATTACCCCGACCACGCGCCCGCGGCACATCAGCGGCACCGACAAGAAAGCTTCGTAGCTGTCCTCCGGCAGTTCATGAAAAAATTGAAATCGCGGATCGAGCGCCGCCTTTTCCGCAACTGCCACCGGCTCTTTGTGCTCCGCCACCCATCCCGTAATACCCTGCCCAACGCGGAGCTTCAGCCGATCAACCGCATCGGGATGCGGATTCTTGGAGGCGCGCAAAACCAGTTCTTCGCCTTCCAGAACATAAATCAGGCAAGAGTCGCACTTTACTAGGACAGTCGCAAACTCGACCACGCGCGTGAGCACACCATGAAAACCATCGGCCGTCGCCAGCCGATTACCAATCTCGTGCAGTAGATCAACCTGTAGCTCTTCAAGAGATACTAACGAGTCCATGGTTAAGAGTATGGGTCTTTGCGAGACCTTGTCTAACTCCAAATTTCAATGACTGCGATGAACAATTTCCCGCATGATTTTATCGTCCTTTCATATCATTCGTGTCGCTGCAACATCGACTTCAAGGTTTCACCTCAATATCCAAAGTCTTCACCGGCAAATCCCAGTGCCCATCGAGGATCTCAAACCTCTGCTGCTCTTCACGGTGAAACGTGTCCTGATCGGGATACATCTGTTTCTGCAGTGCCGCCTCATCGAACGGTTCATTGGCCACGGTCGCATTCTTGAAAACGATGGTCACACGGAAATCCCAGCGCCCATCTTCGGTGGTATGGTAGCGCGGCTGATCCATCCATACCTTCGCGATCCGCCCCATCTCCATTTCCCTCTTGAGCACAGGATAGTGATTCTTTTTGAAAAGTCTCAGAAACTCGTCCGCGTGCCCCCATTTAGCTTTGTAGTAATACTCAACCACGAAAGGCTTGTCGGAAGCGGGGGATGCAGCTTGCGTCTGGGACGGGGTGGGCTTGGCGATTGAAAGTAAAAAGAGCAAGGCAAGGGCAAGCGACGTTCGAATCACGGGGACCTCCTGGTGAATGCCAGTTAGTACCCTATCAAAAAAGCATTGCAGAGACGTTGCTTCGAGCATCTCGGTCGACGGCATTGCGGACGATGGCAGCGCGGGGATGCAAGGGGCGCATTGAAAAGCGATGAAAGAGCAAATCCCAGAGCCTTTCAAGGACGGAGACCGCGCCCTGATCGCCGTCGACATCGCCGAACTCTCACGCATGTTCGCCGACGATACCGTCGAGTATGCCGAATCAGGAAGGGGCTTCAGCAGACAAACCTGCTCAACAATCTCAGTTCCAGCACGAGCCGCCACATTTCCATAGGTTGCACCGGGTCGTCGCATCCGACTACTGGGAGAAGATGTGGCAATCCTCCCCGGCTCGGAAGAAGATGAAATTGAGCAAGGTGGGAAGCGCTCTCTGATCCATACGTCTACATGGATATTGTGATGAGACGCGTCGGCAACTGGCAGAGCGTGGCCTCACATCTGGCGAGGCCGGTTGAAGATAAGCAGAGAGGTAGTAGTGGAACCTCCAGCTTACTTCGCGAATGCTTCCTTGTTTACCACGTAAGGCATTCTTGGAATCTCGCCGCCGTAGTTTGCCTCGAGCACGTCAATCAAGCCCTGAACACAACGCCCCGCCATGCCTTTATCGGGATCTGCGGAGAGGCGCGTGATGCGCGCGGCGCTGGCAAAGTGTGGAAATAATCGGCATCGATCGGCAATGGCGGGGTCACGCAGCGGAGAATCGGGCGGCAGCGGTTCTTCTTCGTAAACGTCAAGGGCGGCGCCAGCGATCCAATTCTCGCGCAGAGCGCGCACCAGAGCACCCTCGTCCACCACCGGGCCGCGCGAGTCATTCACCAGGAAGGCGGTCGGCTTCATTCGCTTCAAGGTTGTCTCGTTGAAGAGATGGTAGGTAGGCGTGGCGCTTTCGCCCGGACGCAACAACGGCACGTGCACGCTTACGAAGTCAGCCTGGCGCAAAGCCTCTTCAAACGTCACGTATTTGATCCAGTTCTTTTCTTTCGAGATGCCGCGGGCGTGGCGCAAGTCCATGTTTTCCTGAATAGCAGCAATGTAATTCTGGTTCTCATACGCCGGGTCGTAGCACAGCATGTTCATGTCGAAGCCGGCACACTTCTTGATCATGGCCAACCCGATTCGACCGGTGCCGATGATCGCGATAGTCTTGCCCGTGACTTCATCGCCTAGAAACGGCAAGTAGGGATGCCAGTATCCCCACTGGTTGTCCCGCGTGAGATGTTCGGCGGACCACATCTTGCGTGCCAGCATGCCCAGCATGAAGAAGGCGAACTCCGCGGTGGCCTCAGTCAGTACGTCCGCGGTATGAGTGAAAGGAATTTTGTAGCGGTTGGCGTCGGCGCGATTGATGTTGTCAATGCCGACCGCCAGCTGTGCCACAACTTTCAGACTACTTTTTCCGGCTTCGAAAACCTCGGCGTCGATGGGATCGCGAAGCGTGGTGATGAGCCCATCGATCCCGGACCTCACCTTGTCGATGATCAGACGTTTGGGCGGCGCCTCTGGCTCGGGATAGACCTCGACTTCGTAGTCGCGCTTGCGCAGTAGATCAATGGCGTCCCCAATATCGCAAGTGGCAAAAACACGAAATTTCTTACTCATGCATTCCTAGTGTAAATAGGTTGGGCCAGTACTGTCCGGCTAAATGTCGACGAGAATCAGGCGGTTAACGCTGTCGGCGAATTCGGCATCTGCCTCGGAGGTCTGAAGCCGATAAAATGGCGTTCTCTCGAACAGCGTTGACCTCAAGCGCAGCGTCAGACGCGGGAGTCGGCAAGCTAGGCACACGAAGCGCAGTGGTTGCCTTTTTGCTTAAGGCGTTTCCTCTTCAACTTCGACGGCATTCACGCTTGCGTAGTTGACGTCGGGGACGAACGAGACAACCAACTTGCCTTGAGCATTGGGACGAAGGCCATGATAAGTCTTGACCAACGCGCGTCCGGAGCCTGCTGCTTCCGCAATATCCAGGTTGCGCGTGAGAGCGACGCCATTGCAAAAAACATCGAAGACGCGCTTTCCCACGCCACTTGTCTTTGAGAGGTCTGATCCCCAGTATTTCTCGGAAAAATATAGAGTCAACTTATAACTTCCCCTATCCACAGGAATGGCATAGTTGAAGTTGCCGTACCGTTCACCGGTATAGAGGCCCGGCTCCGAAGTGCCGCCAATCGCAACCTTATCTGACGCAAGCTGGCCGCTGCTGTAGTAGGTATCGGGCATCCACAGATTGCCTGCAGCATCCACGAAGAAGCTGTTCTGAGCCACCATGCGAATGGGGAGCATCTGATGGGGCAAGCCGGGAACGATCTCAATTGCGTTGACGATCGGCAAGCCTAGCGAGCCTGCGAAGTCGAGGTGAAGATCGCCGTCTTCGCCGGGAGAGATGTCCCGGAATACGCGCACATCCGCGGTATTTGCTCCGCCATCCGAGACGATGTCGAATTGCCTCAAAAGTGGTCTACCATTGAGTTGAACGTCGAACACACGGCTATTCTCTCCCCCGCCGAGCGAACTGGCAGGGCTGTAGGTAGTTTCGGCGAAGTGCAGCCGCAATTCGTAAGTGCCCGGAACCAGAGGTATCTTGTAGGAGAAAACTCCCGTTCTGGCGGTGAGATACAACTCAGGGTTGCGAGTGCGCGCAATATGCTGGTTGGGGAGTTCGGTGACAGAACCGCCGGTGAAATATCGATCTCCGCTCCATACATTCCCTTCCGCGTCCTTGAAGATGGGGCGCGAGTATCCGCATCGAATGCGAATCTCCGGCGCCGTTGCCAGGGAAGCTGTGGGAGATGACGCCTGAGGCGCGTCGCTGGCGTTCACATGATGGCTGCGAGTGAACCGCCACATCGTCAAAATCCCGGCGGTGATCGCTAAGAACGCGCCGATGGCCAGAAATCCCCGGCCGTGAAATATGCGCTTGTGCACCTCGGTTGACGGGCCATCTTGCAGATGGATGCGGGCCTTGGCATTTTCCCTTTCCCGAGTGTAGGAAGGCGGTTCGGCCTGGAACCTGCGTTCCGAATTGTGCGGAGCCGGCATCGGTATTGAATTGTGGAATGAGTTCTCGGGCCGCGCGCCCGGAATCAGTGCTTCTGGAGTCCGATCGATGAACTGGGGACGATAATGCCCGGTTGCCACCACAATCTCTATGGGCTGATCAGCACCTTCGCCTTCATAGAATTCTCGCAGCTTCTTTCGCAGCCGAAAAGCCTCCACTCGAACGATGGAGTCGGTGGCTTGGTCGAAGGATTGAGACCGGCCGAAGACGTCCGTCGCGATGGAATACTCCTTGATGGCGCCGGTGTCGCCATCAAAATGTCTTTCGCAAATGTATCGAAGCAGATTGGCTAATTGCGGATTGTTTTCGAAGGTGCCAGAGGTCAGCACCGCGTATAGTGCTGCGCGCTCCTTGGCTCTGCGTCCCGGATCTACGTGGTCCGGATGAGGAATCGCTCCCCGAGTCGTCATATTCCAAACATCCCCACACTTTACTGTCACCGATTCAGTCTGGCCTTGAACTCTGACTCGTCGATTCAAGCGCGATTCCAAAGCCCGGGCGGCCTGGCCCGAGATGCATCTCCGAAATATATACCTCCCAGAACACCGTGTAACGTCCAGGATTTAACCGTTACGAAAACCGGAAGGTAACTGCAGGTAACTAAGAATAACGTTTCGCCCTTGGCGTCGATCGCCTAGAGTGTGTAACGCGAATTGAGGACATCCATGAGAAAAGCCTATTTGATCTCCCCCGCAATCTTTGCCATCCTATGGTTCTGCATCGCGAACGTCGCTTTTGCGGCCGAAGGGCCTTACGGCGGAACGCCAGCACCTGTTCCTGGTACCGTTCAAGCCGAAAACTACGACACCGGTGGCCAAGGGGTCGCCTATAACGTAACTTCGACGAATGGGACTGGGAATAGCTACCGCTCCGATGGCGTTGATTTGGAGGCTACTACCGACGCCGGCGGGGGCTACGATCTCGGCTGGACAGCCAGCGGACAGTGGTTCCGTTATACCGTCAACGTGGCCAAGGCGGGCACTTATACGGTTACCTTCCGCGTGGCCGCCATCAACGCTGTGACCGATGCCTTCCACGTTTCCAACTCATCGGGAACCAACCTCAGCGGCTCGATCAATGTACCTGCAACCGGCGGTTGGCAGACCTGGACAAACGTGACGGCTTCCTTGACGCTGCCGGCAGGTCAGCAGACTTTGACTTTCAATCAGGACAAAGCTGGCTGGAACCTCAACTATTCCACCTTCACCTCTACTTCCGGCGGCGAAGCGCCTTATGGCGGAACCCCCGTCGCAATCCCCGGCACGGTGCAGGCTGAGAATTACGACACCGGCGGCCAAGGTGTTGGTTATGACGTCAGTTCTACGAACGGCTCGGCGAACAATTACCGCTCCGACGGAATCGATCTGGAAGCGACCACCGACACTGGCGGCGGCTATGACCTTGGCTGGACAGCCAGCGGCCAGTGGTTCCGTTACACCGTTAACGTGGGAACAGCCGGAACCTACACACTCACTTTCCGTGTGGCCGCGCCGGGCGCGGTTACCGATGCCTTGCATGTTTCGAACTCCTCGGGCAGCAACCTCTCCGGCTCGGTCAACGTTCCCGCGACCGGCGGTTGGCAAACCTGGACAAGCGTGAGCGCCACCGTCACCCTCCCGGCAGGAGTGCAGACATTGACCCTCGACCAGGATGCCGGCGGTTGGAACATCAACTACTTCGCGCTTGCGTCCGGCAGCGGCGGCGGAACCGGCGCTTGCAGCGGCGTTTCCGACATCACCGTGGGATCGACCACATATGTTCCGCATTGGTGCCAGGAGTTCAACGGCGCCGCCGGTTCTCCAGACACCTCGGTATGGAACTTTGACCTCGGAAACAACAACGGCTGGGGCAACGGCGAGGTAGAAGTTTACTGCGGGCCTCCGGGATATTCAGGCAATCCGTCCCAGTGCCCCACAACGTTCAGCACATCCACCGCTCCTGTCTATATCGACGGCAGCGGGCACCTCGTCATCCAGCCCAGAAATGTAAGTGGAACTTGGATATCGGGCCGCATGAATACGGAAGGAAAGCAAAACTTCACGTATGGCGTTCTCGTAGCCAGTCTCCAACTCCCCAATACCACAAACCAAGGCCTCTGGCCCGCCTTTTGGAGCCTGGGCAGCAACATCACCACGGTTCCATGGCCGACCTGCGGCGAAGCCGACATCATGGAGAACTGGTCTCCTCAGGTGGATGGAGGCGCCGGTCCGGCAGGGAACAACTCCACGATTCACACGGCTAAGACTGGAGGCGCCGGAGTCGGAGGGCGGTATACTTTCCCCAACGGAGAAGCAGCGGACACCGCGTTCCATACCTATGGGGTAGTTTGGACGCAGAACGAGATGCAGTTCTACGTGGACAACGCGTCATCCCCGTTCTTCACGGTTACGCCCAGCAGCCTGCCCTCGGGAGACACCTGGCCATTTAATCAAGGTATTTTCACACTCTTGAATGTGGCGATCGGTGGCACCCTGGGTGGATCGACCACCGGCCTGTCCAATCCACAGCCCCTGTTGGTGGACTACGTTCGTTGGTATACGCCTCAATAGATACGCCGCCCTCGCGGTCATTTCGCGAAAGGTGAACGTCAGTTCAAAAGCGACGAGGCCAGGGCATTCATTTAGTATTTACCATGAATGCCCTGGCCTCAGACCAGGTCGTGGCCAGCCGTTGAATGAACTTTCAAGGTGCTTTATTCGAACTTCCACCGCGTAGATTTTCCGATGAAGTGCTTTTCCCACAGACCAAACGCCAAGCGTGGACGTACCGCAAAAACCGGCTCTTTCATCGACAGAATATCCTGCTCCATTCCCTTCATGTCGAACTTGTACTTGCGCTCGTAGGTCGGGAGGAACTTTCGGCGCGCTCGGACCTCGGCAATCTCCGCCCTGCCTTCGACAATGACGGCTTCGTTCGCGTGCTCTGTGCATACGATGCAGTTGGCATTCTCTGCCAGGTTGCGCGCTTTGCGCGATTTGCTTCCTGTGCTGAACAGGAAGCGCCCATCCTGCCACAGGCCCCATACCACCATGGTGTGCGGTGAGCCGTCAGGCTTGACGGTGGTGATCCAGTAGTTATGCGATCTCTTCAGGCGCTGCTCGGCCCAAGTCCATTGCATTAGGCCTTTGGCGCCTGCGGCCAGGCCGTACCCGGGCATGTGCGGACGACTGGGTTGAGGCTTTGCCGATCTCGCTGGAGTCTTTTTCCCTGGCATAAGGGGGTTCCGATTTGCTCGCGACCTCAGAGATTCTTCCCGGTCCATTGATCGATGCGATCTAGTGCCTGCTGCAGGTTCTCAAGCGAGTTAGCCACGCTGAAGCGCAAGTAGCCTTCGCCAAATTCGCCAAATGCGGTGCCGGAAAGTGCCGCGACTCCGGCTTGTTCCAGAAGAGCATCGGCCAGCGGCTTCGATTTCCATCCCGTTTCCGCGATGTTCGGAAACACGTAGAAGGCGCCCTTGGGCATGCGGCAGGAAAAGCCCTTGATCTTATTCAGTCCGGCGACGAACACGTCGCGCCTCCGCTTGAACTCGCCGCACATGTGATCGACCGAACTTTGGTCTCCGGTCAGCGCTTCGATGCCGGCCATTTGTGTGAAGCTGGCGGTGCAGGAATTGGAGTTCGTCATCAAGCGGGTGATTTGTGCCGCCAGGTCGGGGCGCATGACGCCATAGCCCATGCGCCATCCCGTCATGGCGTAAGTTTTCGAGAAACCATCCAGCAAGATGGTGCGCTCCTGCATGCCGGGCACGGACATGATGGAGAAATGCTCGCCCTCAAACAACAGTCGGCTGTAGATCTCGTCGGAGAGCACGAGAATATTGCGGTCGCCGATAAGTTTGGCAACTTGCTCAACATCTCGGCGCTGCATCACGCCGCCCGTGGGATTATGCGGCGAATTGAGAATGATCAGTCTGGTGCTATCGGTAATGAGCGGCGCCAGTTCGTTCACGTCGAGCGAAAAATCGTAGCCCTCCCGCAATTGAATGGGGACGGCCTTGCCACCGACATAGTGAATCATCGACTCATAAATGGGAAAGCCCGGGTTGGGGTAAATGACCTCATCGCCTTCATCAATTAGCGCTAGCATCGTGAAGAAGATAATAGGCTTACCGCCCGGCACAACAACCACCTCGTCGGGTGCGACTTCCACTCCGCGAGTTCGGCTCACGTAGTTGGCAATGCTCTGGCGCAGTTCGGGCAAGCCGGCCGATGGGCCATAGTGAGTCCAACCTTTGTGCAACGCGTCCACCGCGGCTTCAATCACGTTGGCGGGAGTATCGAAATCCGGTTCTCCGATTTCGAGGTGGATGATGCTGTTACCCTGGCGCTCGAGCGCCCGCGCTTTGTTCAAGACTTCGAACGCGGTTTCGGTGCCCAGCCGGGACATGCGGCGGGCAAGTTGCAATTCGTGCTGCATGGTTTGTGCCATGAGGCGTGCGGCTCCTTGGTAGGGCCAAACGGCATATTATACGCTGCCATTGAGTGTCGCCTTAGGACGCTTAAGCATAAGCGACCTAGGCGACCAGCAACGCGGATGCGCGAATAAGGATTTGTGAAACTAGTCCGAGACGCTGTGCTCTTCGTTCTGCGAACGCAGCACACGGTCGACGGAATATGGAGCTCGATGGCGGGGCTCGTGATAGTGACGGACTTGCATCTCGCCGAGCAAACCGATGGCCAGCAGGTTCAGGCCGCCGAGCAGCAGGCCCATGGCGGCCATCATCAGCGGACCATGTGCACCCATGACAGGAACATGGCGGAGAAACTTCTCTGCTCCTAGCCACGCCACGATAGCGCTGCCGCTGAACATGCTGAGCAAGCCGAGTGTCCCAAAAAAGTGCAGCGGACGGGAAAGGTAGCGGAGCAGAAAGCGAATGGTAATGAGATCGAAGAATACGCGGAAGGTGCGCGAAATGCCGTAGTGCGAAGCGCCGCGCTCACGGTTTACATTGCGGATCGGCACTTCACAAATCGACGCACCGTACCACGACGCCAGGGCCGGGATGAAGCGGTGCAGCTCCCCATAGAGCGGAACCTGCTCAAGAATCTCACGCCGATAGGCCTTGAAGGTGGTGCCGAAGTCGTGAATATCGACGCCGCTCAGCTTGGCCATCAGCCAGTTCGCCATGCGCGAGGGGAAGCGGCGCATCCAGAAATTATCTACGCGCACTTTGCGCCAGCCGCTGACGATATCGTACCCGGCGGCAATCTTCTCGAGAAAAATCGGGATGTCGGCAGGATCGTGTTGCAAATCGCCGTCCATGGCGATGATGTATTCGCCGCGCGCGTGATCGAAACCCGCGGCTAGTCCAGCCGTCTGGCCGAAATTACGACGCAGTTTCACCACGGTGACGCGGCTATCCACGGCCGCAATCTCGCGCAACATAGCGAATGTGTGGTCGTCTGATCCGTCGTCTACCAGCACGATTTCAAACGTCTCGCCCGCGGTCTCCATGACAGCTTTCAGGCGGTCGTAGAGATCGGTGACATTCTCTTGCTCATTGTGCAGCGGGACAACGATTGAGTATTTCGGCACAGTCCTTTAATTATAGCGTGAACTTCCGCCGATCAACTATCGATTCCTCCCAAAAAATAACGAAAGGTAGCCGGAGATTCCAAAGGTCTCGAGCGGCCCTTGGAGCCGAAAAGGTGTCTGAAGACGTCTCTGTGCGGACCACCCCCTTACTCCTTCAGTTTTAGCCGGGCCTTGTTCTCCTCCATAAACTGCTTCAAGTCCTCCGCTGCCCCGAGAAGGCGGTTCCACTGCTCGTAATACAACGTGACGGGGAAGCGTCCCAAACCGTAGACGCTGACTCCACCCTTTTCGCCCACTTTGAAAATCAGATCTCCGCTGCGCTTCTTCGTCTCCACTTCCTTTTCCAACTGTGACAATCGGGCTTTCAGTTCTTCATAGGTCGGTTCTGTCATGCGTTTCCTCGATGATAAGTTTCTGTCATACCTATAGTAACTTGCTCGTTCCCCGCCTCGTACAACCCGAAACAACCGAAATCTGAATCTAGCCCGGTGGGGGAAGCTCTGTAGCCTGTAAAGCCGACGCGCTCGCCCCGGCAAGTAAGTCTCCACGAGGCTAGAATAACGGAACCGCGACTGCATTGCAGTGACCCATTTTCAGAAGAAAAATTGTTCCATCCAGCCCACGGCAGCGCCTTGTCGGCTGCCATTTCCATCAACAGTTATCCTCCCCGGGCATTTATCACCCCTCGTTTCGACCCGACGACGGGCATGCTGACCTGTATTCATAACGCGTCCGATCGTACCTTGCCGAATACTCTCAAGCGTCCGGGGAACCCAGGTGGGATAAGACATCATCACCATCGTAGTCAAGGAATTCTGGCCCGATGGCCCGGTGTCCATCGCAAGTTGACGCACAAGAAGGCTGATGGGGCCCCGGGGGCGGTACTTAGTGAGGTCTCGCTACAGCTGTGCGCCAAAGCGGGCTGTTAGCCAGGGGGTCGTTCGATCCCCTGCAGCTTGGTCCCCTTAACAGATATGGCCGGTTTTCGGCATCGCGTAAGCCAGTGAAGTTGGCTACGTCTTCCGCAACTTCCTGAAGTCCGCTTCGTTCACAACGCTGCGACTCGACGACCACAACGTCATACAGATTCTCGATCCGCCCGTGGCTTCGCACTGTGCTGCTTTGGCAAGCGAGTCGTGGGGGGGATCTATATTTGCCGAATTGCCGACTGGCAAGCCGTGGTGAGTAACCCAGCTAACAGATTGACCAGCGACAATCCGAGGAGTACTGTTTCTGACAATTTCGGCAATGCGTCGCCGATTAGCCTGAGTTTCCGGAGGAGTGATAGTCGTGTTTTGTTCCGGTCGCGGAAACAATGTGTCAGTCGGCGAAAGATTCTGCGCAGCCCGCCGGAAACAAGGTGCTGCCGCCTCGGCGCCAGCACCCGCGTTTGGACCACCTGCTGAGGGCACGATTTCCCCCCGCAGACTAACGCATGGCTCGACCTGCAGTAAGCAGCAATGACATACAGCGGAGGAATGGAATGTTTTGCACGCAATGCGGGGCTAATAACGCCGACAGCGCAACTGTTTGCCTACAATGTGGACGAACTTTACAGACGGCTCCCTCGCTCTCGGCGCAACCTCCTGGAATAATGCAAGCGCCGACCATGTACGTGCCGAACTATCTTGTGTTCGCGATTCTTAGCACTGTCCTCTGTTGTCTACCCGCGGGCATTCCGGCCATCGTCTATGCCGCGCAAGTCAACGGCAAGTTGCAGGTTGGGGATATCGCGGGAGCGCAGATCGCTTCCCAAAACGCGAAGATGTGGTGCTGGATTTCGTTTGGCCTCGGCCTGGCCTTCTGCTTTATCTATGGAATCATAGTGGCCGCGGGAATCATGCGTCACATGAACCGTTAGCACCAATGACTTGGTTGATGCCATCGACCGGAAAAAATCGACTGTTGGCCGGAATCTGCGCCGCTACGGGAGCCGCAATCCTGATGCTGGATTTTTTTGATCCAGCCACATCCGGCCTGTTCCCGCCCTGCCCTCTCCGGTATCTGACCGGGTGGTACTGTCCCGGCTGCGGTTCCTTGCGAGCGCTTCATCAGTTGCTGCATGGAAATTTGGGTCAGGCCTGGGCGCTCAATCCGCTGACCGTTCTCTTGTTGCCGTTCTTGACGTATGGAATTGCTTCTTATGCGGTCTTCGAAATTCGCGGGAGACATTTACCCAGGCTCTTCTTGCCGGCGGTTTCGATCCGCGCGCTTTGTGCTGTGATTATTCTGTTTGGTATTGCGAGGAATATTCCGTTTCATCCTTTTGAATTGCTGGCGCCAGCCGCGGTAATCCATCACTAAGCAGATGGGATCTGGGCAGGAAAATCCAAGGCGAGAAGGCTGGCGACCACGTTAATGTTAATCCTTGCGGCAATCTTCGCAAATGCCGTAAATCTGAAAAGTATGGCGCGTCGTGGAGTAATTGTGGCGGCGTCCGATTTCTTGTTCCAACTGCTCCACTTCGCGGGAAAAAAATTCCACCGAACTGCCACATTCGGTGCACACCATGTGGTGATGGCTGCGCCGGTTGTACTGGTGCTCGTAGCGTGCGATGCCGTCGTGGAAGGCGACTTCGCTGGCCAACCCGCACTCCGACAGCAGTTTGAGGGTACGATAAACCGTGGTGTACCCGATGCCAGCGTCTTTTTTCTGCACCAGACGGTGCAGTTCATCGGTAGAGAGGTGGTCACGGGTTTCCAAGAATGAGCGCAGGATCGTGTCGCGTTGCGCCGTCTGCTTCAGACCAACCCGCTTGAGATGCCGGTGGAGAATTTCCTGGGCCTCCCGAACCATCTCCCGCGAGATGGACGGCTGGTCATCGATGCGCTTCTGCAGCATGAACGGTCAGGATAGCATCCGCCCATCTTGAAAATGAAATTCATTTTCAGGAGCGCCGTCCAATCACCCAGCTGGTCACTCTATTTGTGCCACCTGCCTATCTCACCCTAGAATCAATTTGCTCATGAGCACCTTCCCTGCAACTGAGGTCCCGGCCGCACGGCGCTCGATCGGGCTACGCATTTTTTCCTGGTCGATCTTCATCCTGATTCTGTTGGTCGTTGGCGTGGTCGCCTACGCCTATATCATCGCCCGGGCGGCGCTGCCCCGGCTTGACGGGAGCCTTTCCGTAAGAGGCTTGTCGGCGCCGGTGAAGGTTACACGGGACGGGCATGGAGTTCCGTCAATCGAAGCCGCCAGTTTGGAAGATTTATTTCTCGCACAAGGCTACGTTACGGCGCAGGACCGGCTCTGGCAGATGGACGTCATGCGACGCTTCGGAGCCGGCGAACTATCCGAGATTCTGGGCGAAGATGCGCTCAAGGTCGATCGTGAGCATCGCATCCTCGGACTGCGCGCGGCGGCAAAGAAATCCCTGGCCACAGCGAGCCCTCGCGATCGCTCTTACTTTGACGCCTACGCGCGAGGCGTCAACGCATTCATAGAAGACCACAGGAAAAGTCTTCCTATCGAGTTCCACGTTTTGAAATATCAGCCGAAGCCCTGGCAAGCAGAGGATTCCATTGTCATCGCGAATCAGATGGTAAAAGACCTCAACTTCTACACCTTCGGGGATACGCTCGCACGGGAGAAGATCCTGGCCAAGCTGGGGCCCGAGCTGACTGCAGATCTATACGTGAACCGGTCTTGGCACGATCGTCCTCCGACGGTGATGCGCAAAGACCTCAGCGATCAACAAAATCAGAGCGACGCCGGCGGAAGCGATGACAAAGATCAGGATCAGGATAAGGATGATGACGATCTCGACGACGATTCCGGACCGGACAATGCTGTGACGCGGCAGGCCGGAGGCATCAGCATCCGGGACCAAGACAAGCCGGAAGCAGCCAACGGATCGAATGACTGGGTGGTCTCAGGAGTGCACACAGTTACCGGCAAGCCGCTGCTATCAAACGACATGCATCTCGGCCATCAGATGCCGAACCTGTGGTATGAAGCGCATCTGAGGTCAGGTAGCCTCGATGTCGTGGGGGTGACGTTACCGGGAATGCCCTATGTGATTGTCGGGCACAATCAGCGCGTCGCCTGGGGATTTACCAATGTTGGGCCCACGGTGGCAGATGCTTACGTCGAGACCTTCGATGCGCAGGGCGCATACCAGACGCCGCAGGGATGGCAGCAGCCGGAACATCGCGAAGAGGTGATCCCTGTAAAAGGGAAACCCGATGTTACGGTGGATGTGAAGATCACGCGCCACGGGCCGATCATTTCTGAACTGATTCCAGGTGAGTCGAGGCCAGTGGCGCTACGTTGGACGCTTTATGATGGGCTGCACATGCCGTTTCTCGATGTCGATATGGCGCAGAACTGGGACGACTTCCGCAAGGCGTTCTCGCAACTGGATGCTCCGGGGCAAAATGTTGTTTATGCCGACGTGGACGGCAACATCGGCTATCAGACCACTGGTCACATTCCGATCCGCGCAGCCGGCGACGGCAGCCTACCCGTCCGCGGCGCCGACGATGCCCACGAATGGAAAGGTTATATTCCGTTCGACAAACTGCCCCGCATCTACAATCCTTCTTCCGGAATCATCGCCACCGCGAACGGGCGCATCACGCCTGATAATTATCCCTACTCCATCAGCGCGGAGTGGGAAGCACCGTGGCGCACCGCTCGGATTTATCACGTGCTGGAGTCTGGACGAAAATTCGTCGCCTCGGACATGCTCGCTCTTGAAAACGACGTTCAGTCCGAAAACGATCTCTTCGCGGCCGAACGTTTTGTGTATAGCGTCGACCATGCGGCAAAGCCCTCGGCTCGGGCGAAGCAGGCTGCCGACATGATGCGGAACTGGGATGGACGCGTGCTGGCTTCATCGACGGCAGCTACGGTTGCCGTACGATCTGGTCAGGAATTGACGCGACTGCTGCTCGAACCCAAGCTCGGATCTGCTCCGGAGGATCCGAATCAGCAGGAAACAACCTTGAGTTGGAAGACCTACCATTGGCAAATGAAAACCGTGTGGCTGCAGAATGTCATGCTGCATCAACCCAAGCGCTGGTTGCCGGAAAAATATTCCAACTATGATGAGCTACTGACGGCGGCGGTTGAGGCCGCCGTGAACGGTCCGGATGCGCCAAAGGATTTGGCAGCGTGGCGCTGGGGCCGGGTCAACGCCATTGCAATTGAGCATCCGGTTCTGGGAAAAATCCCTGGTCTGCAGCGTTGGACTGCGCCGGGGATCAAGGAACAGTCTGGTAGCGGCTACACGGTGAAAGCCGTGACCCGCCATCACGGACCGTCCGAACGGTTCACTGCGAACCTAGCCGACCTCGACCAGTCCACATTGAATACGGTGACCGGCCAGGGCGGAAATTTCCTCAGTCCCTACTACATGGATCAATGGAAGGCGTGGTACGAAGGCTCGACGTTTGCGTTGCCTTTCACACAGCAAGCAGTGGAAGCCAGCCGAGTGCACCAGTTAGTGCTGCAACCTTCGCGATAAGATCCTCAGGCTCACAATCGGATTTCGTAATCAGAAAAAGTCGACCGCTTTGACGTCTGTGATCACACCAGTAATAACTATGGTTCCGGTGGAAATAAAATCGTTATCCAGTAATACATCTGTGATCGTGTCGTAGACGCGCAGATTACCGCCTTCGGCAACATACTCCACGTAGCGCGTCGTGAAACTTTGCAGGCCGGTTACGTCTCCGTTGTCCGGAGGGATGACGACACTTCCGTTATTTACGTTGTAAATCGAGAGACAGCCGCGCACTTCCCCGGTGACATTATTAACATTGCCGACATTGGTGCAGGTATGCGAGCCGATAAACAACTGGCTATTCAGGCCCAGGTCGATGCGGTCATGATAACCATCCGTGATAACTGCGCTGCTGGTAACCGTCATCGAACCGAGATCGACGGTATCGAGTCGTCCGCAAGTTTTGGCTGCCGTGGTCTCACCGGTGCACAAACTGTTGGCCGGCGAATTGCCGGCCACGTAGAGAGTTGAGCCGTTTAGAAATCCAATGGTCGCGCCATCCACCGGAACCAGAGCTCCAGCAGTCGGCGGCGTGGTCGCAAGGTTCAGAATCTGCACGCTGGCCTGCGTCCCTCCGCACTCGGCGCCGCAATTCAGGATATAGACACTGCTTCCGCTGAAAAACCCGTAAACCGGACGGTCGAATCCCGGTACTGCAACCGTGACTGGGCTACCGGTATTCAGTAGAAGGGGCGACACGATAGTGACAGCATCCGAGTCACTGCTGAAAACCAGAAGCTGAGTCGCGCCTGAGTTTGATATCACGGTCTGCGCGTTGGGCACGCTGATTGTGGCCGTAATGCCCATAGCCGTAAGATTCATCTCTACCACGGCACCCGGCGAGGAACCGTTGAGCGGCGCGGTCGGCACCGCCGCAAAAGCGACTCCGGCCTGCGGCACAGCGATGCTGGTGGTAGGGCCTGGCAGTTGAATGCTGCCGGTCGTGGTCTCTTTTGTCGTGCTGACTACATCTACTTTGTTGGTTGCCGAATCGAACGCCAGCAAAGTTGCTCGTTCCGGAGATGTCTCCATGAAGGTGGGAGAACTACCCGCGCTGATCCCGCCCCTGCCTACGGTGTCGTTGAAGCCGTTAACGATGATGAGACCGGGCGATGCTGAGGGGCTTGAGGCGCTCTGCGAAGCTAGAACACGTTCGGTCAATCCGCTGGGAGGCTTGGTTACATTTGCTCCACCATATGCTCCACTGCAGGAGACGAGACCTAAAGGGGCGATCACCAACACAGCGTACAAGAGAGCGGATTTCTTCAAACGTAAGGCTCCTAACTATAGGGAAAGCAGAGATTTAGGTGCGAAATAGCGGATTATAGCAGAGCCTCGGCTAGATCACTCGCCGCGCGCCCCCACTGAATCCGTTTACCTTTCATGTTTCTTCTTGAGATGCAAGAATCTACGCTCATCTTGTATGCTCCCCATATGGCGGATGACATTCTGGCTCGGCTCAAGCGGTCCCCGGTTCTCTGCGACGGCGCCATGGGAACGCTGCTTTACGCAAAAGGTATTTTCATCAATCGCTGCTATGACGAGTTGAATCTCTCCCAACCCGATCTTATTCGTGCTATTCACCACGACTACCTGCAGGCTGGGGCGGAAATCATTGAAACCAATACTTTCGGAGCGAACGCTTTCCGCCTCGCTCGGCATAGCCTAGCCGACAAAGTGCCTGACATGAATCGGATGGGTGCGCGGCTCGCCCGTGAGGCCGCCAAGAGTTTCGATGTGTGGGTCGCGGGATCGGTTGGCCCACTGGGAACAAGAATCGAGCCCTTGGGAAAAACTTCGTTTGAAGAAGCTCGCGGGGCATTCCGCGAGCAGATCGAAGCACTCGCGGAAGGCGGCGTCGATCTGCTGATGCTGGAGACTTTTGGATACCTCGAGGAACTCCATCAAGCCATGCTCGCAGCCCAGGATGTAGGAGCAAAACTACCCTTGGTCGTGCAGGTTACAATCGACGAAGACGGCAACTGCCTGGATGGTTCCGACCCGGCAACTTTCGCACCGCGCCTCGAGGATTGGGGTGCAGATGTAATCGGCTGTAACTGCAGCGTGGGTCCAGTGGCCATGCTCGACGCCATCGAACGCGTGCGAGCCCTCAGTTCCCTGCCCCTGGCCGCCCAGCCGAATGCGGGCATTCCGCGTTCTGTGGAGGGGAGGAACATTTATCTCTGCTCGCCGGAGTACATGGCAAGTTATGCGCGCAAGTTCGTTGCGGCGGGAGCGCGAATCGTGGGAGGGTGCTGCGGGACGACTCCAGACCACATCCGAGTAATGAAATCTGCACTACGGGCCGGGGAAGCTCGGGGAAAATCGGGATCGGCTCAGGTTGCGAGCGCGGGCGCACCAAGGGCCAGCCCAGCCCAGCCCTTGGAAGAAAGATCGGTTCTGGGCGCTAAGCTCGCCCGCGGCGAGTTCGTGACGATGGTGGAGGTGGTTCCTCCCAAAGGAACCGATATTCGCAAGGAGCTGGAAGGCTCACGCTTCTTGAAATCTGTAGGCGTGGATGCGGTCAATATTCCAGACAGTCCGCGGGCGTCGGCTCGCATGAGCAATCAGGCTCTTTCGTTGCTGGTGCAGCGCGAAGCGGGAATCGACGCCATTCTCCACTACACTTGCCGCGACCGCAATGTGCTGTGCATTCAGAGTGACCTGCTAGGCGCGGCCGCCGTGGGGATTAAGAACCTGATCTGCATCACCGGTGATCCCCCGAAAATGGGTAATTATCCCGACGCCACGGCCGTGTTCGATGTGGATGCCATCGGCCTGGTAAATATAGTTCACAACTTGAATCGCGGGTTGGACCTCGGCGGAAATCCTATCGGCCCCGGCACGGGATTTGTGATTGGCGTGGGAGCGAATCCGGGACTCACAGACTTGGACGAAGAAGTCCGCCGCTTTGAATACAAAGTGGCCGCCGGCGCCGAATTTGCGGTGACTCAGCCGGTTTTCGATATCCGGCTTCTGGAGAACTTTCTCCGCCGCATTGAGCACTGCCGCATTCCCGTAGTGGCAGGAATCTGGCCTTTGGTCAGTGTACGCAACGCCGAGTTTATGAAGAACGAACTCCGGGTCTCAGTGCCGGATTCGATACTGGAACGCATGGCGCGAGCCCAAACCCCGGAGGCCGCAAGAGCCGAGGGTGTAGCTATCGCGCGCGAAATGCTGGTCGCCGTTCGGCATACGGTGCAGGGAGCGCAGATCAGCGCGCCGCAGGGACGCTACAGCTCGGCGGTGGACGTTCTTGAGGCTCTGGGAGGCGAGGTGTCCGTTACCGCCTGAGATTCCCCCTCAGGGACACGAAAGTTTTTGTTCTCGAACTATTAACAAAACTCTGGACATTCTGCGCACTTAGTAGCATTACAATAGAGACGGAGCGAAAATCCCGTTGCCTAAATTTGAAGAGTGCCTGCAGCGATTGGAAAAAATTGTCCAGGAACTGGAAAAGGGCGACGTGCCTTTAGAAAAATCTCTCACCCTTTTTGAAGAGGGCATGAATCTATCCTCAGCCTGTCGCAAGGAGCTCGAGCAGGCGGAAGGCAAAGTAGAAATTTTGCTGAAGAAAAACGGGAAGCTCCAGGCGGAGCCTTTTGAGTCGGTAGCGGAAAAGGCAAGTGCGCACAAATAAGCGGCTCGCGCCGTTGCGCATACTTAATTTAATCTGAATGTCTGTGGAGTAGTGGTTCCGAACCCTCCCCCGCAGCCCTAGTCCGCCGTTTCTGACGGTGTCAAGTCAGGAGGATCTATGGGCTTTAGTGTCGTAGTTTTGGAAGCCGATCCGAGGATCGCGCAATCCCTGGCCGGTAAACTTTCCTTACACTTCCACGCAGTCCACTTGACGCGTACGGGTGACGAAGTTCGCGAGCGCGTGGCCAAGTACCGTCCGGAAGCTGTGGTTCTCGACATAGAGCAATCTCGTCTCAACGATGTGCGACGTTTGCACGACGATTTTCCGTCGCTACCCATCGTGTGTACACATCGACTTCCCGATGAGCAGCTCTGGATCGCCGCGCTGGAGGCTGGAGCCAGCGACATCTGCCAGTCCAATGACGTACAAGATGTTCTGACTTCTGTCTTACGGAGTGTAGCGATAGCAAAAAGCGCCGCGGCCTAAGCATCAACAGGAAACGTCAGCAGTAGGACGCCATTTGACGTCCCAGTGTCTTCTGCATTGCAGGCCATCAGTCGGTTGTCCTTATGCCGGTACGGCGCGATGGAGTGTCTATGTCCGTGCAGAGTCAAATACGTCTAGCCGACTTCAGTCGGTGCCCTCACCGAATCGGAGCAGGACCGTGCAGCAGAATCTCGCAGCCCAAAGTGTAAGCGCTGGAATCGGCCATTTTTTGAAAGCCTTAGCCAAATCCAGGGAAACGCGATCGTACTCCCGATCAGCCTCGATTCGGTCACGACCACAGGTTTTGGTTTGCGGTCGCACTTTTCCCGGAACGTACCAATCAGTACAGGGGCGTGACTCTGCGGAATCTCAAGCCGGAAGGATTCGCGCTCCTAGGTCACTTCGGCCGAGCCACCTGCTTTATGATTCGGATCAAGCAGCTGCACCCGAACACTGCCTTTGACAGGCGCATTTTCGACTCGACCGCGCACCGCGATTTCGTCAACCAGGCAGATGGCGTGTAAGAAAGCAGCGGCGAAGATCACCCAAACAGACAACATCACGGCAAGGAACCTGAACGCGCCCTGGAGCATAGCAGCCCGCTCCTCAATGAATCACGCCACCAACCTGGTCGTGGATGTAACGCCGGTTTCACTCATCGACTCCTATGGTCGAATCGCATCAGTCCCTCCACCCCGGCCGCTTGTTATACTCACTGCTCCATGTTGCAGGACACTCTCGAGCAAGGGCAGGCGCGAACCGACGCGGCGCTGGACCGTCTGATTCCGCAGGAAACCCAGCATCCCGTATCCATTCACAAGGCTATGCGCCACAGCGTGTTCGCGGGCGGCAAACGGTTGCGGCCCGTGCTGTGCATAGAGGCGGGCCGCATGGTTGCTGGATCGGTGCCCCCGAAAATTGAAGAACTGGGCGCGGCGCTCGAAATGCTCCACACCTATTCGCTGATTCATGACGACCTTCCCGCCCTCGACAATGATGATCTGCGACGGGGGCGCCCCACCTGCCACAAGGTCTTCGGTGACGCGATTGCAATCCTGGCGGGAGACGCCTTGCAGACTCTGGCTTATGAAACCCTAGCGCGACTGGAATGTCCGGCGGAGTCGAGGGTTCGGATGATCGAAGAGATCGCGCACGGCACCGGCACGCTCGACGGGATGATCGGCGGTCAGGTCGTGGATCTGGAGGCCGAACACACTCAGCCCACGGCGGAGATGCTGGAATACATCCATCGCGCGAAGACGGCAGCGCTCATCACGGCTACCTTGGTCAGCGGTGGGCTTTACGCCGGGGCGAAGGACCGCGAAGTTAAAAGGCTCCGGGGTTTTGGGAAGTCGATCGGCCTCGCCTTTCAAATTGTAGATGACGTGCTCGACGTGACCCAGACCTCCGAGCAGTTGGGAAAAACTGCCGGCAAGGATACAGCCGCGCAGAAAGTAACCTACCCCGCGCTGTTCGGCGTTGACCAGTCCGTACGCAAGGCGGATGCGCTAGTGAGCACCGCGTTTACAGAATTGGAGGGCTTCGGGGAACGTGCCGAGAGCCTCAAGCAGCTCGCAAGGTATCTCGTGGAACGCAAGAAGTAAAGTTCTGGTAGTTCCCTTGTGAATCGGAGCTTGTCCTCATTCCGTCGTACAGTGTCATTTATCCTCGGGAGCGTAAAACCCCGCAGTTCAGGGCGGGGATATAAGCGACTTGGCAGCCACGTCACTAGGGAGTCTTTTGCTGGTCGATGGGTCAATGTACGTTTTCAAGATGTTGATTGGGGCTCCGCCACGAGACGCAGCGAAGTAAGATGGCGATCAGAGGACGCCTTTCCAGTAGCGTCTGATTAGCGTTGGGCCCGGCTGATGGCCAGGGCAGTGCGGGAAGGAACTTGTCTTGGTCAACCCGTTTCTGCATCCTGAGACGGAGCGACAGGCAACGGAAGTAGGCCGTCTTGACAATGGTGGGTTGTTAGACACCGATAGATTAGCGTGGCTCCAAGTTCCGTGCGCAGAGCAGTGGTTAACAGTGGGGCGACCCAACTGATTCCGTTTGGAAGAGTACCTTCGATTGCACAGCTTGGCCGTTGCTTGCAGCTCAGAAAGCCAGGACCCAGTGAACAAGACACAAAGCGGTAATCTGCAGCAGCCGAACGCGAAATCCAAGCGGAGGAGACGAAACAAGGGGATGTGTTTGGAGGACCGGCCGGTGTTGGAGCCGAATGCATCCGGTATCGACGTTGGTGCACGAGAAATGTTTGTAGCCGTACCTCCAGGGCGGGACGAGAAACCGGTGCGAGTATTTGCACCTTCACCGAAGATCTGGAGCGCTTAACCGATTGGCTCGAGCAGTGTGGGGTGACGACGGTGGCGCTGGAATCCACTGGAGTGTATTGGATTCCACTGTTCGAGATTCTCGAACAACGAGGCATCCGCCCCTGCTTGGTGAACGCCCGCCACATGAAGAACGTACCCGGACGGCGCACCGACTGGCACGAATGCCAATGGTTACAGTTCCTGCACTCGGTGGGATTACTGCGGGCGGCATTTCGGCCAGGCCAGGACGTCTGCGCCGTGCGGACCGTACTGCGGCACCGGAACGAATTGGTCGCAGCGGCCAGTCAACACGTGCAGCACATGCACAAGGCGCTGACGCAAATGAACCTGCAAATCCACCATGTCATCAGTGACATCACCGGGTCGACGGGCCGTGCCATTGTGGACGCCATTCTGGCTGACAACGGGACGGCGCCGATCTCGCCAAGCTGCGGGATCCACATCTCAAAGCCGACACCGAGACCATCCGAAAATCGCTGGAAGGCAACTGGCGGCCCGAGCATCTGTTTACCCTCGGTCAATCGCGAGATCTGTACCGCATCTATCAGCAACAGATCGTGAACTGCGATCTGGAAATCGAGAAAATGCTGCGGGACTTCGAGCCCCGCACTGACCCGGTAGAAAGACCGTTACCACCTGACCGGAAACGAAATCGAGCCGGAAGCAAAAGGAGAAGAAAGAACGGGCATCCCCATCCAGAATTCGATCTGCGTACCGAAACTTACAAACTCTTCGGAGTGGATGTCACGCAAATTCCAGGCGTAGAGGAGAACGCATTGCCCCTGTTCAGTGAGGTCGGCCGCGACATGTCGCGGTGGCCCAGCGCAGGAAACTTTGTTTCCTGGCTTGCACTCTGTCCGGACAACGACATCAGCGGCGGGAAACTGCTGTGGCGAGGAGCACGAAAGGTTAAAAACCGGGCTGGCCATTTATTCCGCATGGCCGCCTTTTCCCTCCATCACAGCCTCACGCCTTTAGGCAACTACCTGCGTCGAATGAAAGCTAAGCTCGGTCCCAAAGCTGCCACCGTGGCGACCGCCCACAAGATCGCAGTGATCTTTTACACCATGGTCAACAAACAAGTCGAATATGACGAGACCATTTTGGGACACCAGAGACGCCCAGAGGGAGAAAAGGTTGGAAGCAAAACTCAAACGGCAAGCGAAACGACTGGGCTACGAACTTGTTCCCATTGAACCCCAGGCCGCATAACTTACCGGCTCAGCACGTGGGAGTTCCTTGGAAGCAGTGGCCCGCGTGCGCGGGACCAAACCGTCGAGGAACTGGACACAGGTAGCGCTATCCGGCGCGATCGATCATACTCAGACTAGCGGTAGACGGCGGAAGTAGGCCGGAGTGTCAGTGGTGCTGTTGTGGAAGCCCGATTGGAAGCGAGGTCCCGAGTTCCGTGCCCCAAACAGTGGTGACAATCGGTGGCTCAGCCGCCGGTTGATCCCGTTCAGAAGAGTACTTTTCTTTGTGCCCGACTCGGCCACCGTCTGCTGCTGCGGCTAACCTCGACCGCCTCCCGAGGCGGGAAGGGATTTTTCTGTCTTCCCGTGCCAGAGACGTCTATTGCCTTCACTTTTCGACAAGACCTCGTGTTCGCCCAATGCCATTCGATTGATTCCAAAGAATCAGC
>DATNLE010000064.1:0-7850 GCA_035603035.1 Candidatus Acidiferrales bacterium
ACCGCAGTCATCCGAAAGTATGGAACGGTTAAGGTGGAAGGGCTCAATGTTTCAGGCACGTCTCGTGGTAACCTAGCCAAACAGATTTTAGATTGCAGTTGGTCAGAATGGTTTCGGCAACTCCGATACAAAGCGGCAGAAACTGGTAGACGGTTGGTTGCGGTAGACCCCAAGTATACAAGTCAAATTTGCTCGCAGTGTGGATTCAAGCATCGCGATAACCGCAAGACCCAGGCCGATTTTGCCTGCCTGTCCTGTGGGTATGAGGACAATGCAGACCACAACGCAGCCGTCAACATATCGGCTCGGAATGAGCCGCTAGACGCTAACGTGAGCGCAGTAACGCTGTGCGTAGTCTAGGAATCTCTGCCCTTCAGGGCGGGGAGGTTCAACTTCGGGACGCCTTCAGCATTTTCAAACCCTCTCGAGGATATGAATGAGATCTTACCGAATGCGGCATCTGGCAGCCCTCTTAATGTTGACTACCTGCCTTGCGTGCTGGGGACAGGAGAAGCGAAAGGTCATCATAGATCAGGACGCGGCTGGGCCTGCGGGAACCGATCAGCAGTCGATGCTTCTCCTGATCCAGTCGCCCCAGACGGAAGTCTTGGGCATCACCGTAGTGACGGGCGATCAATGGCTGCACGAAGAAGTCGCACACACGCTGCGCATGCTCGAACTGATCGGTCGAACCGACATTCCAGTCGTGCCCGGAGCGGAGTATCCACTGGTGCGGCGCGAATCTGACACGGAGCGGTGGGAGCAGCAATACGGCAGCGTGCCGTGGCTGGGTGCCTGGACGCCGAGGTTCTATCATCCGCACGATCAGTTGGGAGAAATGCCGGAGGGCAAGCCCATGAGTAAGCCATCCGACGAAGACGCGGCCCATTTTCTGACCCACATGGTTCATAAGTTTCCGAACCAGATAACAATCTATGAGGGTGGGCCCTTTACAAATCTGGCGCTAGCGATTTCCATCGATCCCGAATTCGCGGGGCTGGCCAAAGAGCTGGTATTCATGGGCGGGAGCCTCAATCCGCGGACTGACGATCCGGAGTTTGCCCAGACCCCGACTCACGAATTCAATCTCTGGTTCGATCCGGAAGCGGCGCACATTGTGTTCCGGGCGCCCTGGAAGAAAATTGTATGCACGCCGGTGGATATTTCCGTGAAGACGCGTTTGACTGCCGACTTGATTAATCGCATCAAAGCATCCCAGACGCCAGCGGCGCGCTACATAGGCAAATACGGACGCTTGCGTGGCAACTACAATTATTTGTGGGACGAACTGGCGGCGGTCGCGTGGCTCGATCCGAGTTTGATTATCAAGAAAGAAATGCTCTACATGGACGTCGACTTGGACCGCGGCGCCGGCTACGGTAATACTTTGGGCTGGACGGAACACGATAAGCCTAAGATCGATGTGCAGCCCGTCGAAGTGCAGGACGATCTCGATCTCGACAGATTCTACGGAATATTTGTGAATCTTCTGACCGCTGAAACGCCAAAGAGGTAGCTTACCCGGCTTTCTCTCGGTTTATTGCGGAAGTTTCGCCAACATACTCTGCGCCTGCGCGTGATCGGGATGGTGCTTAAGAAGCGCGACTAAAATGGCCCGCGCCTTCTCCGACGCCCCTTCAAGCACATAGATCCTGGCCAGGTTCAGATAAGACTGATCGTAGCCAGGCGCAACCCGAATGCATGTTTCGAAGCTGGCCACGGCTTCATCCCGCCGCTGAGTGCGCAGGTAAAGTATTCCAAGATTGTTCAAAGCCTCAGGGTAGATAGGGCGCGCCTTCAGCGCTTCTTGCAAGTAATCGTAAGCCCGAGCGGTGTCGTCGGCCTGCGCAAAGACCATTCCCAAACCGTAGCTCGCTTCGGGATCATTTGCGTTCAGTTCAAGGGCGCGTTCAAAACTCCTGCGCGCCTCATCCCAATTTTTCTCGAGGCGATATGCGTTGCCAAGATTGTTGAGAGCGATCACATGATCGGGGCTCAGCAGCAGAGCCTGTTTAAAACAGCTTATCGCCTCGTCGGTTCGGCCCTGCCGGGTGGCGAGGAGACCGAGGTTGTTCCAGGCATTCGCTACAGTATCGGGGTAGCTCGCGTGAAGTTTTGTCGTACGTTCAAAGTTCTCGCGTGCCTCAGCCGTCTTCTGTTGGCTCAAATAGGCGCTTCCCAGGCCGTAGCAGGCTTCGGCGCTGGATGGATTATCGCGAACAGCAAGCTGGAACCATGCCGCGGCTTGGTCGATATAACCTCGCTGAAAAAAAATCGAGCCGAGCGACAAATAGTTCCGGCCGAACTCAAAGTTTTCGCCAATACCGGCGAAAGGCAGCGCCAGGGCCAACCGTTCTGAACGAGTCTGAGGAATGCGCCGGGAGTCTTGTTCCACATGCTCGGGATTCACAGGCCCCTGATAGATCCGGACGACATTGCCGCGCTGATCGATGAGGAAAGATGTTGGCAGGCCGAGGTCTCGATGACGGTCGAACAGATAGCGATAGAGAATGTTATAGACAGCGGATACCTCATCTGATCCCCGGAGAATGGGAAATGTCAGGCGGCGCTGCCGCGCCAGCGATTGCAGTTTTTCCCCCTCCGCAGGTTCGTCGATGTTGACGGTGAGCAACTGAAGACCCTGCGCTCTCCAGCGGCCAAATTCCTGCTGGAACGTAATGAGATCCTTCTGGCAATCCGAGGATTCCGCGGTCCAGAAGTTCAGCAGCACTGGTCTTCCGCGAAATGCGGAAAGAGTCTGCACTCCTCCAACCAAATCCGGAAGAGAAATGTTCGGTGCGGCTACAGGTGCGAGCAGCCAGGTTTCGACGACAGGGGGAAGGGGTTCGATTTCCTGCGGTCCACTGGTATTCAGGGGGCGCATCGGCGCCGGCGTCTTGAACGGTTCGATCCGCGACGATTCGGAGCCCTCTTCGACCCAAATTCTATGATTAGCCGGAAGGTCGTGAAGATTTTGGACCAGCCCGCTTGGCCAGCGCACCGTTGCCCGCACCAGGCCTTTAGCATCTCCCAAACCGAAGAATACTTCTTTGCTGTGCTGGGACAGGAATCCCGATCCGGCTTGAAGCATGCGGGTCTGGCGGCCCGAGTCGGTTGCGATGGTGACCGCAGCACCGATGGCATCGCGGTTGCTCTTGGTACCGCGCAGACGGAAGGCGATCGACGCCGGCAGATTCTCCATCGCATTCTTCAACAAGCGTAACTGCGGCGCATTGCGATTCTTCAGGAACACTTCCTGCCGGCCATCCTGATCGAAATCGGCCAGGGCAAATGCCCTGCCGTCCTCGACGAAGTCCAAGCCCACTGCGCCGGAAACGTCGGAAAACGTTCCATCGCGATTGTTCGCATAGAAAATGTTTCGCTCGAAACCGCTCCAGGTGCCGTCAGCTCGAATGAGTTCGTTGAGGGCACTCCATCCCTGCTCGTATTCCTGCGCGGGCTTTGCCACGTCCGGCGAATTGGCAACCACCTGCCGCCAGAAAAAACTGTTCAGGTCTTCCTGCGACATTCCAGAAACCATGCCGTTCGCGATATAGAGATCGGGAAATCCGTCATGATCGAAATCGAAAGAATCGCTGGACCACGACCAGCGGCCCAAGCCAACTCCGGCAGCGGCGGTTCGATCCTCGAAGCCTGCACTGCTGTTTCGAAACAGCGAGTTGCCCATCGCGTGCTTCCGGTACAGAGCTCGAACATCTTCGGGCGTGTGCTGCTTGAAATTTGCTTGTGAGGAGATGCGTTCTCCGGCGGCGGTCCACATGTCGGCCACGTAAATATCCTCTGCGCCGTCACCATCGAGGTCGGTCCAGCAAACGCTCATTCCTGCGCCAACGTCTTCGACGCCCAGTTTGGGAGCAACATCGGTGAACGTTCCATTGCCATTGTTGCGATAAAGATTCTTCCGCCCGAAATCATTCACCACATAAAGGTCGGGCCATGCATCGTTGTCGTAATCGCTCCAGCCGCAGCAGAAACTGTAACGCGTGTTGTTTTGATTGAGGCCCGATTGCTCCGTAACGTCACGGAAGGTTCCGTCGCGGTTGTTCCGCATCATGAAGTTAGGAGGGCCATTCTCGGCATCGTGATAGGGAACGGGATACTTATATTGATCGGTGCCCTGATAGTAGACGTAAAGACAAAAATAGATATCCGACCAGCCGTCGCGGTCATAGTCGGCGACAGCCGCCCCGGTGAACGTTCCTTGGGGAGCATTGGCAAACTGAAACGCGCCGGGTTTCTGGAGAAACTTGCCGCCGCCCTGGTTTAAGAACAAAAGCGGGCCGCTCGCGCGCACGATGACCGCATCCTGCCGCCCATCGTTGTCGAAGTCGGCAAACAGCGCGCATGCCGTGTTGTCGAGGATTCCCAGGCCGGACGCTTCGGTGATGTCCTCGAACATTCCGTCGCCGCGGTTTCGATAAAGGCGATTGGGCAGACCCGCAGGTTGGCAAACGTAGAGATCGTCGAAGCCATCGTTGTCGATGTCGGCGACTGAGATTCCGTTATGTCCGTAGATATCGATGCCGGATGCACCGTCGAGAACGGTGCGCCAGTGGTCGACGCCTCGCAGCATCTGGGTGGAATAGGAAGAGTTGGTCTCCAACGCGGCAGCGGTAATGTCGATAAAGACTGGGGAGAAAGAGCGGCTTCGTGTTTCCTCCAGTACTTGCCAGCGTCGGAGCATGAATTCGCCCGGGGCAGATAAAGACGGCCAACTTTCCCACTCGAGATCCCAGTAACCCACGCGTTGCTCGCGGTGAAATCCAGGACCTGTCCCCACCAACTCGGAACGCACACGAATGTGCACTTGCCGGGGTGTTTGCGAGGCTGGCGCGGGAACCGTTTGCATGCTGGTCAGCTGAAATTCCGCGGTTACGATCTGCAAAAAAACACTCAAGGAAGAATGCAGGTCCTGAAGGAACGCGTCTCGCCCGAGATTGGTCCGGGAGGCGAATGTGTTGTGCTGAACTTCGATCGGTGGGCCGGAACGGACCAGTCGCGAGGCCACCGGCAGCAGCGAAGAACCAGAAAAGTTCGCAGTTAGAACTCTTTCAATCGCTTGCACGTTCTGAGGAGACTGCCGTAGGCCCGAACTCCACTCCGCAACAATGACTGCAATCTGGTCATGATATTTTTCGTTAACGAAATCGTCGAAGCCAGCCTGCACCTTTCGCAAGCTGGCATCAAGCGGCCTTTCGGACAGATAGTGCGGATGCAAATGGAAATCGCTGTCAGTCGAAGGCGGGCCGGAGGAATCGAACGGGGAGTCCGATCCGAAAGCCAGGCCGCGCAAGCTTGCCGGAAGTGCGGCCGCTGAGGCTCCCTGGCAGCAGCGGACAAGAAAATTGCGACGGCTTAGCCGGCTCAGAACAATGGCCCCCTGACGTTCGTGTTCAGGACCGGAATCTACCAGCGGCACCGGCACCCGTCAAGCTGATGCCGCGACGGGTCGACGGGTCGTGGTCTTTTTGGGGTGGATGCAATCTAGCGGACAGGCGCCGATGCAGGCGGTATCTTTGTTTCGAGTTCCGATGCAAGGTTCCGATGCAGAGTTCCGATGCAAGGTTCGGCAATGGCGTAAGCCATGGACCAGCTCCCCTTGTCAGAATTTACGGTATGCCTGTCGGAGAGAACATTCAGGGGCAGCCGAGGTAAACTCCCATGCATGACATCACCGATTGAGAAAATTTCGGCCGTCACTTTTCGGGTTGTGAACATGACGGAGTCTGTCCGATTTTACAAAGATGTTTTAGGCATGGAGCTGCTTTACGGAGGAGAGGGCACGGAGTTCTCTTCATTGCGCGCAAGCGACACTCAAGCCGCGATCCTCAATCTGCAGCAGGGCCAAGCGGTGACTCACTGGGGACGGCTGATCTTCTACGTCACCGATGTGGACGCTCTCTGGAATCATCTAAAGGACCAGGGATTTGATCCAGAAATTCCGCGAGACGCCGCCTGGGGAGAACGCTATTTCCATATGCCCGATCCGGATGGCCACGAGCTGTCGTTTGCCCGGCCGCTCCTGTGACTTGGAGAAAGGTAGCCATGCAGGCGAGAACAAACCAGAGCGTGGTTTATTGCGGTAGCGGACTGTTACGCTACTCCGCGGAATCTCGCGAGCGCCATCTTAGCAGCGTGATAACCGCACATGCCGTGCACGCCGCCCCCCGGCGGGGTTGATGACGAACACAGGTACAGGTCTCGTGCCGAGGTCGCGTAGCCCCGCCACGTCGGCCGAAACACAATTTGGCGAAGATCCATTACGCCGCCCCCAATGTCACCGCCCACCAGATTGGCATCCATAGATTCAAGCTCCGCCGGAGAAAAGACCCGCCGCGCCAAAATGCACTCGCGGAACCCGGGAGCGAAGCGCTCAACCTGATCTTCCAGCCGCTTGAGCATGTCCACCTTTGACCCATTAGGAACGTGGCAATACGCCCACACCGTGTGTTTGGTCGCAGGGGCGCGCAAGGGATCAAACAGACTCGGCTGTACGAGCAGAACAAACGGGGAATCCGCGTGCCGCCCATTTCGCGCCGCCTGTTCCGAGGCGGCAATCTCCTCAAAGCTCCCGCCCAGGTGCACGGTCGCCGCGCGCAAGCACTCGGAAGCTTTCCAGGGGAGGGGGCCGCTCAATGCGTAATCGACTTTGAAAACGCCAGGACCGTAACGAAACCTCTCCAGCTGACGCTTGTAGCTGTCCGATAAGCGTTGACCAGCAATTCTGAGAAATTGGCGCGGGGTCACATCACAGAGAATCAGGTCATAGTGCGATAACGACGCGAGAGACTCAACCCGCGATGAAGTCTTTACTTTACTCCCGAACGTGGACAGATAACCACATAGCGCATTTGTAAGGCACTGCGACCCGCCGCGCGGAATCGGCCAGCCGACAGCGTGAGCCGGCACAGCCATCAACATCCCAAACGCGCCACTCACGGGCTCGTCGAGACTGAGAAAGGAATGCGCCGCAAGGCCCGCGAACAAAGCGCGCGAGCGCTCGCTCTGAAAGCGACGGACAATCGTCCTGGCCGAACGCAGTGCCTTCGTCCCAAACCGTGCCATGAGCCAGGGATGTTTCGGAATCGAGCAAACCGGGCGAAGCACGTCGGGGGCGAATTCACGCCAGCGCTCGACAAACGGCTGCACGAGCTTACCCCACGCATCGCCGTCTGCACCGAGAGAAGTCTTGGCATCGCCCAAGTCCCGTTCCAGTACGACTGCGGTTCCATCGTCGAGCGGATGGGCGAGCGGAGCCGGAGAATGAATCCACTCCAGTCCATGATCTTCGAGCGGCAGCGAAGAGAAGAAAGGCGACCCGGCGCCCATCGGATGCACCGCCGATCCAAAGTCGTGCCAGAAGCCCGGCAGGGTCAATTCCATCGTGCGTGCTGCGCCGCCCGCTGTCGGCTGGGCCTCGAACACATCGACTTGCAGGCCGGCCTGGGCCAGCACGATGGCCGCTGCCAGCCCATTTGGGCCCGAGCCAACGACGCATGCTTTGCGGCTCATCGCGAATCTCCAACTGACCTTGTTCTGCTAGCGGTTCTGCTCAACTTCGAGTGCGCCACGACAAGCTATTGCTTCGGTTCCACCCTCGGCCACTCGACAACTTGGATGCTTCCATCGGGTCCTCGCTCGAGAGTAGGTGCATACAGACCCAAGAACTGCCTGCGCCACCACATGCCGGTGGCGCGTTTTTCTGACATTGTCGTGAACCAGTATTGCCAGAGCACGGCGCGGATCTGATGTGGCGGCTCCCGCGAAAAGGGATTACCGGCAAACAGTGTAAGTACATCCTTGTCGTTCGAGAGCAAAAGCACTTCCGT
>DATNLE010000071.1:0-11755 GCA_035603035.1 Candidatus Acidiferrales bacterium
GCTTCCCGCGTGACCTACTGGTACAACCTCGACTTCTGATGGCTGGAATCGCCTCCGTCTCAAGCGACCGTACAAGTTGTCACACAAGGAATTCTTAAATGTTCGCAAATCGAACAGTGACCGTATTTGGCGCCTATGGACACACAGGTCGCTTTGTTGTCTCCGAGCTACGCAAACGCGGATGGACCCCCATTCTCGCAGGCCGCGACGCCGACAAGCTGAACCTGGCGGCCACCCAGCATCCCGGATCTGAGGTGCGCGTTGCATCGGTGGACAGTCCTCAGTCGCTTGACCGCGCAATTTCCGGCGCCGCCGCAGTAATAAATTGCGCGGGACCGTTTCTCGACACTGCAGTCCCAGTCGTCGAAGCCGCGATTCGCTCGGGCATTCACTATTTCGATGTGGCCGCCGAACAGGCTGCCGTGCTTAATGTCTTCACGCGATTTGCAGACGTAGCGCGGGTGGCCGGCGTTGTGATCGCTCCTGCAATGGCATTCTACGGCGGACTTGGAGACCTCCTGGCGACGACGGCCATGGGGGAGTGGGACTGCGCCGACGAAATCTGCATCGCCGTCGCGCTCAATAGTTGGAAGCCGACCCGCGGAACTCGGTTGACGGGCCAGCGCAATACCGGCCGACGCCTTGTTTTTTCTAATAACAAGTTGGAGCGCGTTGACCCGCCGCCGGGACGCAGTTGGACCTTTCCGGCGCCGTTCGAACGGCAAGATGTCGCCGCTCTCTCCCTGGCGGAAACCATCACCATCTCACATCACATTCGAACACCTGAGATTCGTGTGTTCATGAATCTTGCGCCCATTGCGGACCTCCGCAATCCCGACACGCCGGCGCCGACGCCGGAAGACGAGAGCGGACGCTCGTCTCAGATCTTTGTTATGGATGTGGTCGTTCGGCGGGGCAGGGCGGAGCGCCGCATCGTGGCGAGCGGGCGAGACATCTATGCCGTCAGTGCGCCAATTGTGGTGGAAGCGACACAACGAACGGTTAACAATCCAGGCAAGATACGCGGTGTCGTTTCTGCGGGCGAGGCCTTCGAGGCGCGCGACTTTCTGAATTCGCTGAGTCCAGAGCACGTCGTTGTGGAAACTCTCTAACGGCTATTATCGGGTAGGCATCAAGGCAGGGGTGCACATCCCGAAGGAAAAAATCAGGCTCTGAAAGGGAATCTCTAGATGCTTGGAGTCTACAGTGATCTGGGGGGACGGATAAAATGATACGCTCTCTTTAGATACGTTGTGGATCGGGATCGTGGCCCTAACAACCGAAAATAAACGCATTCCTGAATTTGTCGTTCATTCTTTGCTGAAATCTCCGACCGTCACAATCCGGGACACGCACTGCCAGGGCAGCTGCCGGGAGAAGAGTGGCGAAGAGTGCACAACCACCACGCAACTGGTGTTTCCCTATCGTGGAGTCTACGTCCGGCATGTGGGGAATAATCAGACCGTAGCGGAGGCCAACCAAGTCCTGTTTTTCAACGCCATCGAGAACTACAGTGTCAGCCATCCTCTGCCCGGTGGCGATGGCAGCCTGACGCTTGTCATCACCGAACCAGCACTGCGTGAACTGGCACCGGTCACTTTTCTGCGCGACGGCGCGACGCTGGCATTTCGCCAGCAGCGTCTGCGGATTGATGCCCGAGCACAAGTGCTTGTGGCGTTGCTGCGGCATAGCCTGCACAGCAACGTAGCGGAACCTCTGGAAGCGGAAAGTCTGGCTTTAACCTTGGTGCGGCGAGTGCTGGGACCCCGCACCACGCACGCCGCAGGTGCCAGTACCGGACGGCAGCGGGTGGTGGACAGGGTTAAGCTTGTGTTGGCAAGCGACTTGGCGCGCCGCTGGACGTTGGCAGAGATCGCCGCTGAAGTGCGTGGTTCTCCCGTTTATCTCACCCAGGTCTTCCACCAAGTCGAAGGTCTCCCCTTGTATCGCTATCAACTGCGATTGCGACTAGCGCGTGCGCTCGATCTTCTGGCGCACTATGACGACCTAACCGCTCTAAGCCTGGACCTCGGCTTCTCTAGCCACAGCCATTTCAGCGCCGCCTTCCGCCAGACTTACGGCCGCTCACCCTCTGAGTTTCGACAGTCGGTGCTGCGACGTCAGCCCCTGTCCGATCGAAATTGCTAAAGATTCTGACAGCGGCACTCTCTTCCTGCATGGCCTGATGATCCTGCCCGGACCGCGGGTATGGAGAAATGTCATGGTTGAGAAAACTTGTGCTGCCTGCGACTGCAAGTTGGATGCGAATCCCCTCAAGGTCAAGATCGGCGGCAAGACGGTTGAGGTGTGTTGCGACGAGTGCGCACAGAAGCTGAACGAGGCGCACATTTCCGCGACCGCGGCGAGGAAGGGTTGAGCCATGGGCGCAAACAAACTATTGCCGGCCCGTCACAGTGTGCCGACCGCTTCGGGTTGTATCAGCTACACGGAACAGGGTGCAGGACCGGTCGTGTTGTTCGTGCATGGCGTGCTGCTGAACGGGCATCTGTGGCGACATCAGCTGACGGATTTGTCCGACATCCGACACTGCATAGCCGTGGACTTGCTTGCGCATGGGGACACCGAAATCGCGTCCGATCAGGACGTATCGGTGACGGCGAACGCGAAGATGCTCAGGGAATTTCTTGATGTTTTGAAAATCGATCAGGTAGATCTCGTCGGCAACGACAGCGGCGGCGGTATTGTACAGATTTTCGCCGCGTTGTACCCGGAGCGCGTCCGCAGCCTCACGCTCACCGACTGTGATACCCACGACAACTGGCCCCCCGAGGCCTTCAAACCCTTCCTGGCGAAGGCGGCCGCCGGAGACTTGCGTGGAATGCTAGAGGCGATGTTGTCGGATAAGAATGTCTATCGATCTCCGCAAGCCCTGGGGTTGGCCTATGAGAGTCCGGAACACGTGAGTGACGAGAGTATCGAAAAATATCTGCGACCGTTTGTCAGGAGCGAGCAGCGCACGCGCGATCTGCAACGTTTCCTCGCAGCTTTCGACAGTAAACATACGCTCGCTGTTGAAATGCAGTTGAAGACGTTGACGGCCCCGACACTGATCGTTTGGGGAACGGATGATGTGTATTTCGACGTGAAATGGTCGCGCTGGCTAGCCGACAACATTCCGGGCACTCGGTGTCGGGTCGAGTTCAAAGGTGCCAGGATTTTCTTCCCAGAAGAACGTTGGGAGGAATTTAATAAGGAGCTGCGCGCGCATTGGCAAGCGGCAGAACAAAAGGCCGCGTCGTGACAGGCAAGCACCCCTGGACTGAAAACCGTGCCGCCAAGGCATCAGGTCTTGCTGGGCTCGAAGGCCAGCGGTTCAGAAAGCAGGTTCTTGATGCGATCGATGGACTCCCTCTCACAGATAGTGATCAAGAATGCGAAGATGAACCGATGTCAAGTGTCGGCTTGATCGATGGATCGATGCGTCTGAGGGGTCTATCCCTTCGGTTAAGACGGAGGCTCACTGGCCGCAGGTGAAAGAGGTGAAAGACTCGGCTCACGGGACACCGCTGGGCTGGAATTGCTCAATGGCCGCTTTGATTGCTGCCTCGATCTTATGTATTTCTTCGTCGCTTAATTCCGAAAATGAGTCCCGTTTGCCTCTCGAGAGCTTCCCCTGGTTCTGGTGAATGAGCTTGATCAGGAGCGCCGCGCGTTGATTTGGCATATCGACGATGCCCATTACTGACTTCACGGCCGCATCGAAAAACTTCAGGAAATCCAATTCCTGTTTCAGGTCGCGGCTGATGGTTTTCTCAATGCAGTCGAAGAGGTACTCGGTTTGCGGAGTGGCATCGAAGAAACGGTACAGAGGACTGGTTTCATTTGAAACAGTAATCTCTTGTTCGGCATTCACGTTGTATTCAATGAAGGGAAGGATGGGGCGCGAGAAGGTCTCGAGAACCCGTTCATACGCGCCTATATCCCTGAGCATGGCTGCCGAGACGGGAAAAACAACTCCCTGGGGAGTGAATCTGGTCTTCGAGAGGATATTGTGAACCAGGAAGCGGTGAATGCGCCCGTTCCCGTCGACGAATGGGTGGACAAAGACGAATCCGAATGCAGAGGCTCCCGCCGCGCAGACAGGATGCACAGGGCTGTCGGCACCGAGCAGGCGCCCAATCATTTGCATCCAGCCGTCCATTAGTGAGGGAACATCCTGCGGTTTCGGGCAGATAAAGTGTACGTCCTGAGAAAAATCCGGCAGTGTTTCGCCAACATAGGCCTGGGTGTCGCGCCAGTCCCTCTGCGCGTAACGAGGGTCGACGATTGCGTTTTGCAGATCGATGAGCGCTTGCTTGGAACCGGGGTCGAACTTTTCCGCACGCATGAGTGCGGCGACGAATCGCTCGCTGCGGTCCTTGCTGGGCGCCTCGCCCTCAATGGCGAACGAAGACTTGGTTTCTTTGGCGAACAGATAAGTGACCGCTCGCTTGAGCACAGCGGGTTCAACGGTCGCGACGAGAGAGCGGGCGCGTTCGCTGAGGTTCTGTGCCATGCCGGCTTCGAGTTTTTCGGTTCGCCGGAGAAGCGGACAATAATGATGATTGCCCAGGAGATTGTCAAAGACGCGTTGCCGGCGAATTCGGGTGACCGGACCAGTGATGTGAAGATGCGAGTCGAGAAGATCAACATACGGCCCGGAGGTGAGGTCCGGCACGTCGAGAGTGCCCCCCGAGAGCAGCTCATATAAATACCAGGCACGGCGGGCAAAAATTCCGTTCGGCTCGCTTTGAACCCAGCGCTCGATGTCGATTTTGCCGATGCTGGCGAAGGCGGCGTTGTAGACGCCGAGCTCAACCGGCTCGTATCGCAGAGCAAAGCGAAGATGACCAACAAGGCCTTCTGCCGGTTGGTATGGTCTGGGGTATTGTTCAAGGACCTCCGTATCGGTGATCCGCGTCTTGCGGGTGCCGCCAGTAATAATGGAGCGAACGATGGGACGGGGAGTTTTCAGATCGAGTTCATTGATGAGGGCGTGTAATCCAACCGGAGTTTCCGGGTTGCGGGTAGTTTTAGTCATTAGAACGCTCCAAGTGGATTCAAAACGTCCCAAATCCGCAGAGCAAAGCAAAAATCGTTCCAAAGCTCCGATTTGGCCTTGGATATCACAAATTCACTCCAATTATCACAAATATATTCCATAATGTAAATGTGGCAATTAATTCACTCCACGCAACCCGGCTAAACGCCGGGGACAGACGGCCCAGTTCACCGAGCGGGCCCTCCAAGCGCTGGCGCACGCGACTTCATCGGCTTCTTCCGAAATCGGCCACTGGAGTGGCGGAACCACGATCTCCGTGTCCAGGAATTTCGACCGTACCTGATCGGACACAGAATCCGGGACCATTCCGGTGCGGGTAGCCCCGCCAGGTAGAAGCGCGTCGTAGGTCACTCCTGTGCCTTCCAGTTCTTACGACCAGATGGTTGTCTCCGATTCAAGAGCAGCCTTGGACGGACCATAGGGCGAGAATCCGCGCCGGCGCACGGTCTCCCGGCTCACAGAGATGTTGATGATCCCCCCGTCCCCAGCCAGCTCTTATCATCCCGCGCGCTGCAGTTCGTGCCATCAGGAACGGGTCGTTTACGTTCGTGTCACAATTAACCGCCACGTCTCCGACGAGATCTCCAGAACCGTGCTGGCTTGGTTCATAAACGCATCGCTCCCAACTTCATCCCACGGCCGGTGTTGCTCACCAAAATATCCAGGCGGCCAAATCGCTTCGCCGCCGCATCCAGGACGATTTCACAGTCACTCGCCTTTGTCACATCGGCAACCAGGGGAACCACGGTCGCTGGAGCGTTGCTCTGTTCTGCCTCTGCTTCCCGGCGACTACTTCGACTTCGCTCTGCTCGCGCCCGGCAGTCGCAGTCACATGAACTCCGACTCGCACTAGTCCGCGCACCATGGATCGTCCAATCCCCCGTTCCACCCCCAGTTACGGTTGCTACACGCTTTTCGTGCTGTCTCAAGTCCGTTGCCCTTTCCTGGCCTGCATGACCTGGCATAAGCGGCTACTGAGGCTATGCAATGCTGGGCCGATTTCCAGGAAGGCCTTTCCTCGGACAAGCAGAAATATCCCCTCTAACAGTTTCGAGCTTTTTGGGTGGTCACAAAACGCTACGCCGAGTTGACAAGGTCTGATCCTCTGATTCATTGAGTGTCGCGGGCGCTGTCAATGGACTTCTCGATTTTCTCGAAGTTTCCGCCCATCTGTAGCGGGTCCATATCGATCCCATGATCGCTCTGAGATATGAGTAGTCCGTCGCGCAAGTGAGCGACAGGCATTCCTTAGCACAACCGCTCGAAAACGTAGGGGAGTTGCGGACATTTTCGGCGATTGCACTCGAGAAAGGGGCCACTGTTACCTAATCCTGCAAAGCAAGGTTTGTCTACCAACCGGGAGGGATGCGGCGCAACCTCGTCAAGCTCGTCAGTGATTCGTTGACTGGCCAAAACCGCTTTCGTAAGATGAGGCCACGCGAGAGGCACGCGGCCTCGAATGATCGGTCAAACCATCTCGCACTACCGGATTGTCGCGAAGCTCGGCGGCGGCGGCATGGGTGTGGTCTACAAGGCGGAAGATGTCCGTCTCCGCCGTTTTGTCGCGATCAAATTGCTGCCCGAAGATGTTTCTCGCGATCCGCAGGCACTCGCTCGTTTTCAGCGCGAAGCGCAAGCTGCATCCGCGCTGAATCACCCCAATATCTGCATGATCTTCGATGTTGGCGAGCAGGATGGAAAAGCCTTCATCGCCATGGAGCATCTTGATGGAATGACGCTGAAGCATCGCATTGCCGGAGAGTCTGTCGACACCGAGGTTTTGCTCGAACTAGCCATTGAGCTTGCCGACGCGCTCGACGCCGCTCATGCCAAAGGCATCGTGCACCGCGACATCAAGCCCGGCAATATTTTTGTGACCGAACGCGGGCACGCCAAGATTCTGGATTTCGGTCTGGCGCAGGTCAATCCGCCAAGCAACGCCTCGACCCAGATGGCAATGACGAAAACGGTCAGCGAAATCGACGCCCAGCTATTGACTAGCCCGGGAACCATGCTGGGCACAGTAGCCTACATGTCGCCCGAGCAGGTGCGCGCGAAAGAGCTGGATGCGCGCACCGACCTGTTCTCGTTCGGAGCAGTGCTCTACGAAATGGCGACCGGAAAGATGCCATTCGATGGCTCCAGCTCGGGAGAAATTTGCGGAGCCATCCTGCACCAGAAACCCATCCAGGCATCGCAGCTCAATCCGCAGCTTCCGGCGCCCCTCGAAGAGATTATCGAAAATGCGTTGCAAAAAGATCGCAACCTGCGCTACCAGCGGGCAGCCGACATGCGAACCGATTTGCAACAGCTGAAGCGGGATTCAGATTCGGGCCGTTTGCGTGTCGGCTCGTCAGGCCGTTTGGGATCCGCTCGCGTGGGGTGGGGCGATTCGGCCGCCCGGGCTTTAAGTGGTGACAGCCGTCCCCGGATGTCCAGCCGAGCGAAGATCGCAGGCTACATCGCTGCCGCAGGGTTAGTCGTCTTGCTCATAACCGCAGGCCTTTACTATCGTTCGCGTCGGCAGGCTCGCCATCTCGCCGACAATGACACCATTGTTCTCGCCGACTTCGCCAACAGCACCGGCGATGCCATCTTCGACGGCACGCTGAAAACGGCGCTCAACATCTCACTGCGGCAATCGCCTTTCCTGAATATTCTTTCCGACAGCAACGCCGCCAAGACCTTGAAATTGATGGCGCGGCCCGCGGAAACAAAGTTCTCGCCCGAGGTGGCCCGCGAGGTTTGCCAGCGGACCAGCAGCAAAGCCTACATTGCCGGAGCGATTGGCAGCTTGGGCAGCAAGTATGTGCTGGAGCTGCGGGCGGTGAACTGCCAGAGCGGAGATACCCTCGCCGAGGAGCAGGTCACAGCCGGGTCGAAGGAAAAAGTGCTGGACGTGCTCGGCGAAGCGGCATCCAAGCTGCGCGGCGAGCTGGGCGAATCGCTGGCCACGGTGCAGAAGTTTGATGTTCCTCTCGAACAGGCGACAACCTCGTCGCTCGAAGCTCTGCAAGCTCTTACCCTCGGCGAGAAGGCGTCGAAAGAGAAAGGCAACGACGCAGGTTTTCCCTACTATCAAAGCGCCATCCAGCTTGATCCGAATTTTGCCTATGCCTACCACGCACTGGGCAACGAGTACTTCAATTCCGGTGACTACGTGCGATCCAGAGAGTACTTCAGCAGGGCGTTCCAATTGCGGGAACACGCCAGCGAAAAGGAAAGGCTGGAGATCACCGCCGACTACTATCAAAGCGTGACTGGAGAGTTGGATAAATCGGCCACGACATTTCGGGAATGGATCGAGAACTACCCGCAGAACCCGGGAGTGTATGCCAATCTAGGCATAGTGTATGCGCAACAGGGGCGCTATGAGAAAGCGCTGGAGGTGACCAGCCAGGCTCAGCATCTTGGGCCGGATCGTGTGCGTATTTACGTCAATCTCGCCTTCTGGTCTCTAGCCATGCAGCGACTGGACGACGCCCGTCGGGTCATCCGAGATTGGGAGGCGCGATCACAGAACAAGAGTGGATTCTGGGACATTAAATTCGCTCTCGCCTTTCTCACCTCGGACTCGGCCGCGATGGATGAGCAGCAGAAGCAACTCGCCGTTCAGCACCCCTATGAGCGCTACGTGTATGTATCCGACACGGAGGCCTATGGCGGGCATCTTGGCCGAGCACGGGAACTGATCAAAGGGGCCGTGGATGTCGCGGTACGGACCGACGATAAAGAAAGAGGGGCGATATTGCAGGCGATTGCTGCTCAGCGGGAAGCCGCGTACGGCTACAGCGCAGAAGGCCGGCAGAGAGCGGCACAAGCTCTCAAAGCTGCTCCCACGAGTCAAGCAACGCAAAGCGAAGCCGCGCTTGCGTTCGCTTTGGCAAATGATACGGCACGAGCCGAGTCCTTGGCAGAAGACCTGGGGAAACGCTTTCGGCTGGACACGCAGATGCAGTCGATTTGGTTGCCTGCGATTCAGGCGCAATTGGCGCTGGACAAAAAGAATCCGGCTCTCGCCCTGAATCTTCTGCAGGCTGCTGCTTCCCCCGTCGAGTTCGGGATCATTGATTTCGGCAACAATATTTCCTGTCTGTATCCGGCATATGTGCGCGGAGAGGCCTACTTGGCAGCCGGACAGAGCTCCGCTGCCGCCGCAGAGTTCCAGAAGATTCTCGACCACAGCGGTCTCGTCTGGAACTGCTGGACGGCAGCCTTGGCGCATCTGGGCGTGGCGCGAGCGAATGGGCTTGAAGCGAAAACGTTACGCGGCGCCGATGCCGATGCCGCCCGCGTCCGGGCGCAGGCCGCCTACAAGGATTTCCTCACCCTTTGGAAAGACGCCGACGCCGACATTCCCATCCTGAATCAAGCCAAGGCGGAGTATGCGAAGCTGCAATAGCTGAAAAGGGTAACTGGCCTCAATCGCTTCCGGCCCGCAGCCAATTCGTCAACGACCAAGGGGCGCACTGGGAACTGATATCCAGGTCAAAATCGACAGAACATTGACGATCGCATCACGGAGTTTCATCTCTTAAACTCCCCTCCGATCGGCTTGCTTGCAGATTGACGGGAGATTTCAGGCCAACTTTCGTGTTGCCCGTCATCCGCTGAGAGTCCAGAAGGAGTAGATCGGTGGTCGGGCGCAGCTCGGTCGAGAGACCCCGCACGAGCTCGCCATCCGTGTACCACGCCGCACAAGCGGATCACAGGACACGAATGGCGAGTCGCTCTCCAGCTGATCGCTCAGTCGTCATCGTGCATGCGACGTAAGTTGTTCTTGTACACGGCCCTGCCGATGGCCTTTCCCAGGCGCTCGCCTGCGTCCTGATCGGTTCGATAATGTATCCCACCGTAAACGCGCGCGTCGGAGATGTCGTCGGTAATCTGCCTGAACGTTGTGTACCGTAACACGATGGTGGGCACGGCGGGATTTGACAACGTAATGGAATGCCCGCCTTCACCGTATATACGTTTCAGAATCTTGGCTGCGCCATTGGCAGCGCTGCCATGGTTGGAGGGATAACTGGGGAAGCATGGCGTCGTGATAAAGGGAACGAAGCTGGGATCACCAGCCGTTCTCGGATTACCGTCTTTGTTACCAGCATGGATGGCCGTTTCGGGTCGCCAGAAATTGTAGTGATACTTATTGAGGAATGACGCGACCAAGCTATCATTCATCGCCATGTTCACCAGAGCCAGAGCACGAGCATTCTCCGACAGCGAATGCCACCGTTCCTGTGCAACCTGCTGAACCGCCTGATTGAAGACCTGAGTTGGCGAGGACGCCGCATAGAAGAGCGCGACATTCGCGCGATCTTGCGGTCGCTCTGTGCTGTCGATGCTTCCCACCGTCATCACCTCGTCATAGGCTTTCGCGTATTCGCGGCTGGCGCGCGCCGGCGGCGGATCGAGCAGAAACTCCCTGGCACGGGGGATGCCGAACGGAGTTACGTTTTTCCACTGAAACGCGATTCCGACCGCGATTCCATTCACAATTGGACAACTCGCTGTGGCCTGCCATTCTCCCGGAACCGGCGGCCCGGGTATCTTGAATTGCGGGGGTGACGATCCGTCGTTAGCACGCAGAGCGATCATGGCCAAAGCTGCGGCTTCACCCGTGGCAATGCCGTCGGTCTTGGCTTGGCCGTCCGGTATAGACGCCAGGGAGTTGGCGCGCTCTGCATCGAGTGTCGAGGCGCTGGGTGCAAAATAGGTGCTGAGCACGCGATAGGCAGCCTGGATGGCTGCAGCTTCGGGGCTTGCACCTGGCGGTGCTACGATCGTTCCGAGATAGGGATGATACTCGCCCGTGATGGCGTTCACGGCTTCGAATACCGCGAGTTGTACGATCGCCGCGGATCGTGCCTGGGCGAATGGGTTCTGGCCGTTCGTGACCGCTGTGTCCACCGCGATCACGTTCCAGTCCAATACGACATCGGCTCTTGCGACAGCCGACAATAATAGAGCGGCCATCAATGTGCATAGCCCGAGAATCCTGTTCTTTGTACCGCCATGTATCCTTTTCATTGTGCTTCCTCCTGATTCTTCACTGGCTTTCGGTCAGTGTGGTCGGCATCCTTGCAACAGCGGACGTTGTTGTCCATATCGCAGAGTGTGTCGCGGCGTTATGCTTTGTGTCGCTCTAAATACAGGCGGGATTTGCACTTATGACGGTGTTGCAGGTGTGGTGTAAAATCATTCCGCTTCCGTGGAGTGTGTGCCATGGCTTCCGAGCCAGTTGGAGTGGACGAACAACCGATCCGGTTCGACGAAGGCTACGAGCTTGATCTGCGTCCCCGAAGGCTGCGCCGCGGCAGTCATGTGCTGAAGCTGGAGCGCATCCCGTTCGAGATCCTTCTCCTTCTGCTTGAACACCGGGACGAGATTGTCACCCGGGATCAGATCGTTTCCCGGGTTTGGGGCCAGGGGGTTTTTCTGGATACCGACAACAGTATCCGGGGCGCGATCCGCAAGCTTCGTCTGGTCCTGAAGGATGACGCCGAGACCCCGCGATTCATACAGACAGTGACCGGGCAGGGGTATCGCTTCATCGCGCTGGTCATTACTCCCAAAGGGTCAAGCGCAGCGCCCGAGCCAGTGGCATCGGTCGTCCCCGCCAGCGACCGGAATTTCGTGTCGGAACTCGATGGCTGGTTACAAGCCCGAAGACTGCGTTTAGTGGAGCCAGAC
>DATNLE010000152.1:0-3187 GCA_035603035.1 Candidatus Acidiferrales bacterium
CCTGCGGCCAGCGCCGCCTCGGCGATGTCCCTCCCCAGCCCGTTTCCGCTTCCCGTTATCAACCAGACTTTAGACATGAAAATCCTCCGTTCTCCTGCTTAGATAGACTATTGCGAACGTTCGTTCATGAAGACCGCGCCACGCAGGGCCTCGGCGAGCTCGCGCATGGTGACGATGGCCGCCTGCTTCGGGATGATGATGTCGAGCATCGCATGCACCTCTGCATCTGGGTCGGCGCAGCAATCTCGGACGACAACCAGGCGATAATCCAGATCGCCGGGGTGGCGAACCGTCGACAGCACGACGCCGCTGGTGTGGACACCGGCGAGCACCAGTGTGTCGATGCCGCTGGCGCGCAGCAGCGTCTCCAGGTCGGTACCAACGAACGGGCTGATGCGGTGCTTGACCACTATCGGTTCCCCCTCTCGTGGCACTGCGGCCGGATGGATCGCGGCCCCTTCGCTCCCGGCCACCGCCGTTCCGTTTGCCTTCAGCCCGCTGAACAGCGAATTACGGGAGCTGACCTCGGGATGACCGGGCCGGAATGCGACGACGACATGAATCACCATCATTCCCGCGTTTCGTGCCAAGGCGATTAGATCAGGCACCCGCGCGATCGCATCGGCGGACTGCGCAGCCGTCATGAACCTGGTAAGGGTATCGACCTGATAGTCCATCACCAGCAGCGCGGTGCTCCTGGGATCGATGTGCGAAAGCTCAGGCATGGATTTCTCGATGCAGGCGATGTGATGTTGACAACGAATCCTTACCAGTCTTCATGGACATCTGTATTGTTCTCCTAGAATTCGGTTTTGCCCTCTTTGTTGACATGTGATTACTCACTCATTAATTCATTAGATGCAATGATTCGTTACTTGGTTACGCCGGACCAAAACATTTGAAAACCGCTGTCTCGGTAGTTTTTCGCTTCGGACGGATTTGACACCGTAAGGTCTATGGTTGTCTCCACCAAGGCCGTTAACGACTTCGAGATCAGCTCTACCGGGACATCATTCCGAAAGATCCGCTGCTCAATCGCGTCACGAATCATGGTTTGGAACTCGACGAACGGCGCGCTACCGGCGTCTCTGGATTCTTCAGTGAGCACCTCTGACACCTGTAGTTGCGCGAGGACCTTGCGCTGTTTAGAATTCGCAATGCCCCACTTCACATAACGATCCCAAACATGTCGCAGCCTGGTACGAACATTCTTCTTCCGAGGGAACTCCGACATCATGGCGTCTGCGAGTTCCAGCTTGATCTCCCGGTAGAGGGCGTTGATCAGATCATCCTTGGTCTGGAAGTACGTAAACAGAGTTCCCTCGGCGATGCCCGCTAGTTTTGATATCTCTGACGTTGGGGCAGCGGTAAGACCGCGCTCCGCAAATAGCCGGGTCGCGGCGTCGAGGATTGCATTTCGTTTGTCTTCGCTTTTAGGACGCGCCACTGGGCTTCTCTATTACTGAGTACATACTCAATGATACATCGTCCGAATGCTGATGGCAAGCGCCGTCTTCCTTCCGCTTCCAGAGACGCGGCACGTGGATTGGGAGAGACCGTTGCCGAGGGGCGAACGCTCCGCGACCCGGGAATTTTCACGGCTGCAAACTCGGATGCTTGCGACGCCGATGTAATAGCCTGGCTGAAGAAGCGCGGCAAGGGATACCAGACCAGGGTGAACAGCATTTTGAGGCAGACAATGCTGGCCGATACCAAGCGCGCATGAATGCCCGTGTCAATCTCCGGGGCGGAGCGGAGCCAACCGCCTGCCAATGAGACGCCTGCTGAAAAAGCAGGTGCCATTTTGCCACGGTCATTTTGCAGCGAACGCGATATTGGCACGGTTTTGACAAGGTCGAGGCCAGAAATCCTGATTGGGAGTGGCAACAAAGTTGGGAAGTACTTTAGAATCAACTCTACCCACAACGCGGGCGGTTAGCTCAGCTGGTTAGAGCGCCTGCCTTACAAGCAGGCCCAAATTTCATCTAAGTCGTTGCTTCGGTTGCGGTTACTGAATTCCAGCCATCCTTTGGCCTGCTCCAAAGTGGATCCAAAACTACACTTACGACCGGAAAGATTGGAATGACTAGGTGGAGTTTGCGGGGGTGGATTTGAACCACCGACCTCGTGGCGCATACCCACCGACTTGCAGTGATCCGGCCGCAATCGCTAGCAAACTTCCGACAAGCTGACTTCGGGACAACGTCATCGGAGTCCGCGTTAGACGTAACTTCCGGTAGTGCGTCATCCGATCGCGAACGGCGGCAAACGCCAATCGAAATGTGCAAACCAGTACGCAAGGCTATTTAAGCTTCGCGAATTCCACCGTCGCTTGTTTCAGAAGGGGGACATCAGGATCGGCGTTCTGCCACAGGCTTAGGAAATCGCTGTAAGCGGCGCGGGCTTTAGGAAGGTCACCTTGCAAAGTGTAGGAGCGAGCAAGGCCGAGACGCGCGAGCGCGCCGATCGGCTGGTTCCCGACCACGCTGTAATGGTCCAAAATCTTTTGAAACTCGGCCTGTGCGGCTACGCCCTGCTTCGCCGCCAGGTGTGCTTGGCCTCGTAAGTAAACCGGGTACAACGCAAAGGTAAAGGAATAGTTCGTCTGTCCCAACTCGTAAGGCTCAGCTTCTGCTAACGCTTCGACCGCTCGTGATGCGTCACCACTGTGAAGCGCGGTTGCGGCCCGAATCATTGGCAGGTCGTCATATTGCACAATCGTATCCGCGGGAAAGTTTTTGCGGAGATCATCGGATAGCCGTGCCGCCTGAGCGGAATCGCCTGCCAACGCCAACGCAATCGCCGAGAACGCATTACCCTGCCTGCTATCGGATCGCAACATGGATGCTTTGGCGTCCTGTTTCGCCGCATCCATATTGCCTACCAGCGCTTCCCGCACTGCGGAGTGCCCCAGATATTCCGCCGCGGTTTCGTTTTCGTTCGTTCTTTCAGCAGAATCGGCGGCGCGGCGTGTCAGTTCGCGGCTCTTGGCGAACTCCCCGTTATATGCGGCCGTTTCAGATTCCAAGAAGAGAATTTGATCATCGACTCCCGGTTTTCCCGTGGCGTCGCCGACCTGACGTTCCATCCCGGCGGCATCGTGTTGAAGAAAATCGACGTTGTAAAGAAGCAGAGGAAACCAGGGCGAATCGACATTGTGAGCGCGCGAGTCTTGTACTGTGGCCTT
>DATNLE010000091.1:0-2712 GCA_035603035.1 Candidatus Acidiferrales bacterium
AAGGGGAGGGGAAAGGGGAGACGGCCCGCGCTCCCCCGATTGACGCAGAAAAGGGCCTCGCAGGGTTTGTTTTCCTTATCGGTCCAAAGGGCGAGTCACCGAACATGCGACTTTCAGGCTCATGCGGTCTAAGGCGCCCCATCAGATGAACCGTGAGGAAGTGAGGGCTCGGCGGAAATGGAACTCCGGGTGGCATTGAGTCTCAACCCATAGAAAAGCGCTGTCAGCAGCACTAGCCACAGTGGGCCGACGAGCAAAGCTACCCGGGTATCCGGGAAATAGGCCATCAATACGATGACGAGCGCCAGGAAAGCTAATGCGAGCCACGAACTGTAGGGATAGAAAGGCATGCGGAAAGCCAGCCGATCGCGTTCTGTCCCGCTCAGGCTTTTCCGGAATTTCATTTGCGACAGTAGTATGACGGTCCAGGTCCAGATGGCGGCGAAGGTTGCAATCGACGTGACCCACACAAAGACCTTTGCCGGCACCAGATAGTTGAGCAATACCCCAAACAGCAAGGCGATACTGGATACCTGAATCGCCCGGCGAGGCACACCGCCTGGTGAAGTGTTTTGAAAGAGCCGCGGCGCCTGCCCTTGTTTCGCGAGGTTATATAGCATGCGCCCCGTGCTATAGATACCTCCATTGCACGAAGACAGGGCGGCGGTGAGCACCACGAAATTGATAATCCCTGCCGCAGATTTGATGCCCAGCCGTTCGAACGTCATGACGAATGGGCTGCCATTCGTACCGATCTCGTTCCACGGATAGATCGCCAGGATCACGAAGAGGGCGCCCACATAGAAGATGAGGATGCGCCAGAAGACGGAGTTGATCGCATCGGGAATCGACTTTCTGGGGTTGGTAGCTTCGCCGGCGGTAACTCCGATCATCTCCACGCCAAGATATGCAAACATCACCATCTGCAAAGCCATCAGCATGCCAAACCCGCCGTTGGGGAAAAACCCGCCATGTTTCCAGAGATTGCTGACGCCTGTAGCGACACCGTGATTGCCCAAGCCGAACACAATCATGCAGGCGCCGGCCACAATCATCACCACAATCGTGACCACTTTAATCATGGCAAACCAGAATTCGAATTCGCCGTAGGCTTTGACAGCTGCCAGATTGACGGCGCTCATCGCTGCGAGCGCCATCAGTGCCCAGATCCATTGCGGCACAGATGGAAACCAGACGCCCATATAGATACCGACCGCGGTGATTTCCGCGACACAGGTGACCACCCACATGAACCAGTAGTTCCAACCGGTCAGATAACCCGGCAGGGGACCAAGATGGTCTTGCGCATAGCGGCTAAAGGAGCCCGCAACCGGCTGATGTACGGCCATTTCGCCGAGAGCGCGCATAATGATGAAGATCGCGATTCCGCCCAGTACATAGGAGAGCAGGATCGCAGGCCCGGCGAGCTTGATCGCGCTGGCGGAACCGAGGAATAAACCGACACCGATCGTCGAGCCCAATGCCATAAGGCGAATGTGGCGTTCTCGCAAGCCGCGGTTCAATGAATCTTCGTTGGTATGCATGCTGTGCTTTTCGTTTATCAACGCGCTTTCACCCCGGAACTCATTATCCAACGCCCGGTGAGGATTCGCGTTGGCAAAAGGAGGACAGCCTGGAGTCTGGCCTGGTTTCTCGGGTTTCTCTCAGATATGGGGGCACGATGACAGAAACCGCGATTGCAAGTCCGTCCTAAGCTTCGGGATGCGTGTAAGGCGCTCGATATTCCCGGCGTAACAGTGCGTTTGCCTCGGAATCTCCGACCACGAGCTGCTTCTCTGGATCCCACGCCAGGCTTCGGCCCAGCTTCATCGAGTTGTTCGCCAAAATGCACGACGCGGTTGAAATGTAGCCCTGCTCGATGTCGGAGACCGGATGGCTACGCGCGTCGATCGAGGCAAGAAAGTTCTGCATATGATGCCGGATGGCGGGCGCGACGTGTTTCTCGAGTTCCTTTTCAGTCTTGTCCTCGGGGTATTGTTCCAACTCGTAGGTAACGTCTTTATGAATAGGCTGTCCGCCGCCGAGGGGAATAAAGTCATATCCCATCACGCTCACCTTTAGCGTTCCTTTGTCGCCGTAGAATGTCGCGCCCCATGGATACTTTGGATCCGCGGCCTCGCCCCAACTGCGGTGCTGCCACACGACTCGAAGATCCTCAAAATCGAAGGTGGCTGTCTGGGTATCGGAAATGTTGGCCTTGCTCTTCTTATCGACAAAGATTCCACCGGTGGAATCAATCTTCGTCGGCCAGCCCAATCCGAGCATCCACCGTGTCATGTCAAGCATGTGGACGCACATGTCACCCACAATGCCGTTCCCATACTCCATAAACGCGCGCCAGCCGCGGGGGTGAACCAAGCTGTTATAAGGCCGCATTGGAGCAGGACCACTCCAGGCATCGTAATCCAGATTCGCCGGCGGCATGGTATCGGGGGGATTTTCCGTCGCGCGCATGTGGTAGTAGCAGTAGATCTCGACAAGCGCGATCTCCCCGAGCTTACCCTCGTCAATGAAGCGCTCTTTTGCCTCGACCAGATGAGGCGTGCTACGGCGTTGCAGACCAACCTGGACAACGCGATTGTTGTGGCGGGCAGCGGCCAGCATGGCCTTGCCTTCCAGAACGTCGCGGCTAATCGGTTTCTGAACCCAGATGTCCACGCCAGACTTTGCGGCTTCAATCATGATCAGGGC
>DATNLE010000114.1:0-5655 GCA_035603035.1 Candidatus Acidiferrales bacterium
GGGATTCGAGCTGTGGATCGGGGATCCGGCGGAGATCAAAGCGAAGCGAGTGAAGAAGCAGAAGTTCGACCGCGAGGATGCTCGACTGCTGCGCAGGCTGATGCTGGAAAATAACTTCCCGCAGATCTGGATACCGAGTCCTGAGAATCGAGATCTACGGCAACTGCTGTGGCACCGGCATCGGCTGGTGCAGATGCGCACGCGGATCATGAATCAGTTGCAGGCGTTGGCCATGAACGAGGGCTATCGCTGGAAGAAAAAACTGTTCAGCGCACAGGGGCGAGCGCTGTTAGAGAAGCTCGCGTTAGCTCCCTGGGCGAGTCGGCGCCGGCAAGAGTTGCTGGAACTGCTGGACCGTATGAATCCGGCCATCGAGGAGTTAACGGCCGCTGTCGAGCAGGAAGCCAGGAAGCGACCCGAAGTGATGCGACTGATGACCCATCCCGGTGTGGGTCCGCTTACGGCGCTTGCTTACGTGTTGATCATCGGAACTCCGACACGGTTTCAACGGGGCCAGCAGATCGGCATCTACGTGGGGATGATTCCCAGCGAGGACTCCAGTGCTGGCAAGCAACGGCTGGGACATATCAGCAAGCAAGGCGACTCCTTGTTGCGCTTCTTGCTGGTGGAGGCAGCCCAGGCGGCAGCACGAATCAATCCGGAGTGGCGACGCCGCTACATGCACCTGGCGATGCGTCGGCACAAAAGCATAGCCAAGGTAGCCATGGGACGGAAGCTGGGGGTTCGTTTGTACTGGATGTGGCGGAATGGTTGTGAGTATTCGCAGTCTTTAGAGTTCGGTTCGTACGTGGGACAGCTCGGTACCGGACATGGTGTGAAGTAGACGCCTGAGCAGATGAATGGGCATCCCACTCCCTGCGAAGGGAGTCCGAAGAAGTAATCGTGGTCGAAGTTATGATCGAAGAGATGTTTGGGTCGGACCGAAGCCGACCGAGAGATTACAGACGAGCCGTGGTCATCGACACTAGGCCAAAGAACACGACGAATGAAGACACTCTTCGGAGTGAACGGAGAAGTGCGCTCAAAAAACGTTTGACACAGCCGACGTTGTTAGAGATGTCCGGTAACGCGACTAACAGCTTGTTGAAAAAGGATCTCGAACGTGCTGCTGTGAGCACAGTAAGGCATTGCTGCTCGCGAAAAGCCAACAAAAATAGAGGTTCCTCGTCGCTTCGATGCTCGGAATGGCGAGCCAAAACAGTTTTTCAACAAGCTGCTAATCAGGAGTTGGGCTGCCTCAGCCGGATATTCGTGCAAGAAAAGCCCGTCAGATCGTTCAACAACTAGGGCAACTGAGCTAACCGGCGAGTCTGCCGCGAGCGCGATAGCAGGTGTAGGACCCGAGCTGGGGTTGGACTTGGCCTCAAGGACTGCCATATGACACCGCGTGCGAGAAACACAGCTGTCGTCGTGGCCGCGGCATTAGGCCTGTTAATGTTTTGGTTGATGGCTCTTCCCGCGCCGTGCTATTCGCAGCAGAATACCGCCGCGACCACTTCGGGCTTACGTGGTTGTCGTGGGCTCGACCTCGATACAAACCTGCAAATTGTAAACGGTCCCAGCAATCTGTTTACGGTCGTATTCACCCTGCGCAATATTTCAGACGTCGCGTGCCTCTTGGACCACGGAAGCTACGGAGCCAACGGTTCTCCCACCACTCCGGACAGAACCGCTCCCAATGGCAAGGTCTTTAGCTTGTCCTCCGATTCCGATAATCGAGTCTCAGGTGCGCGACCCTCTTCTATGGCCCCGTTGACCCTTGAACCGGGCAAGTTTGCATACATGACGATTAGCTGGAAGACCAAACCGCTAATTGAAACGGAACCGTGTATAAAGCCCGTTGCAATTAACTGGCCCGCGTTGGTCGTTGCGTCCCCGCTTCTAAAACCGCTTTGCTCGGATGTCGAAGTGAGCGAGTTCACATTAGGCGCATTCCCGAATTTGGTTAACTCCGGCGAAGCGGAATGGGATGACGCTGGAAAAAGGGTGTTCAGGCTGACGTCAGACAGAAGCCAGTATTACCGAGGTGAGCGATTCTTTCTGCACGTGTCTCGTGACAACGCAGAGGCAATGGCTCCGCCCGCCGACGATGCGTGTCCAACGGTCTACCTGCGTGAAAGATCATCCGACGGCAGAACCCTCTTTCGAGCGAAATCGCCTAGTACGTTCGTTCCCTGCCACTGGCCGACTGTGGGGCCAGGCGCTGCCGCTTCTGCTCCTGCGCCGGGCGACTGGAAGTCTGGGTTCGATTTGAACCCTGATTTCTCCGACACACTGGGCAATTGGGACCGTCTCGAAGAACATTCCTTCCAGGTTTTCGAAGTTGTTGCCGTTCCAGATGATGGCCCAGTTCGTTTCGTGCACTCCAATACTCTTCGCATTCGTTTTGCCGATGCGTCAGCCATAACTCGCAAATGGAGTGAGCATGAAAAGGGTCTGGGTGTGAACGTAACGTTGGACAAAGACACTTTCGGGCTGGGGGAAGATATTCCGCTTCATCTTGCTGTTGAGGACTTCGATTCTGCCGTGCCGGTCTACGGCTCCGTAGTCCCAGATAGTCTCTGCGGGGTCGGACAATTTTTTACTATCGAGGTACGCGACGCTGCGGGACAAATCTTACCAAAGGGTCAAAGGTCGCACGGCGATCCATCGTTCCAACAAAGTCCCGGCTCTGTTTGTCTGAATACTGCCTCTCCCTATCCGAAAGGCAAAGCCGTTCCATTTGAGGCGACGTTGGGACAGGAAGGATGGTTGCCAAACCGTCCCGGCACCTACACTGTCGTCGTAACGTTGATTCCTTGGCTAGAGTCCAGAATCGACTCTGCCGTTCCCGCCGTAGTCCGCCCGGCCCCACAGAATTACGCAAACGTTCAATCTCAGGCAACCCTTCACATCATCGACCGCAGATCGTCACCTTCCAACTAGCTATATCAAACTTTGGGGAAATGATTCGTTCCGGCGATCGATGTTTTCAAAGTCCTGATTTACGCGCTTACCTGACATTGCCCGCAGAACTTATCCCGTTTGGCGATTAACCAGTGCGTCCGTCCCAGGACCACTTCGGGATGTGCAAACCGTCTGGCACATCCTCTGCCGAGCGGTGGTAGAGAGACATCGTGGTCGTCGTAGCCCACGCGAAGTAATCGTGCAGCACGCGCCGAAGCCGCTCGTCGCGGGCGAGGCCGACATCTTCTAGAGCCCGATCGAAGCAAGCGATTGCCCGCTGGTCCATCTCGTCGTGCAGCCCGTTGCCGCTGTGAGTCCGCACGACAGAGGTCTCATCACCGTACTGGTCAGAGTACGTCATTGGCCCGCCGAGTGCCTCGGCCCAATACGCGGCAAGGCGCTCGGTGTGCTGCGGATGGTATCCGTGGCTGAACGCATGGCTAACCACTTCGTCCTCTAGCACCCGTGTGTGCCACGCGCTGGCCAACCTCAGCAACCCGTCGCGACCACCTGCGGCTTCGTAGACTGTTTGCATGTTCCAGGATTGTATCGCACGAGAAGTGGCAACGAAACGCGTGTCCTCTCCGGGCTAAGCGCTTGAGGTGCTGGATGAAACTCTCCCGCTGAAAATGGCAGCTCGTATGAGCGATTCGCAAGCCTGGTCCGTCCAAAAACAACGGCCCGTACCGAGAGAACAGCAACAACGATGACGCAAGGAAATCTAAGCAATAGGTCCCGATAAACGCTGCCAGCTCAACCGGTCGATGCAACACCATCCGGTGCATTGAATCGGCAATGCTTGCGGGGAGAACCAACTGTTTGGCTGTGCCCGGCTAAAAACTAGCCAGGGCAGCGTTCCGGCTGGCCTAACCCAAACAAGCGATTTAGGCATTTGTTTTCAATGCCAGCGGGTTCTAGCTTCGTCTTGCGTCGACCCATTGAGACCACCGCCCTTACCGTACATTTGAAGTTCTAGTACGGCACTTCTCCGGTTACGCGACTGATCGCCGCCTCCGGGAAATTACGGAGTCCCCGATGCAGCTCGGGACGACTCGTCCCAAATCGGAACGCCTCGCGCCTCACTCACTTGTCTCTCGCCGCATTCAGTCCGTCGCTCCGGCCGCGATGTGGCAACGTTCCGCGCATCCCTCGCTCCTTGTCATCGCTATTCGTATATGAGGAATTTATAATGTGCTGCACCGCGTTCAATCCATTCCACCTGCATGCCTGCAAGCCTGGATTTCACGCAGTTACTTCGACTGGTCTCCGCCGTGCACCCGCCACCGTGTAACCCGCCAGTGGGTCCAAAAGATTTTGGGTTCACAAGTTTCAAGGGGAAACAATGAGAAAGAATCAGAAGGGCTTTTCACTTATCGAGTTGCTCATCGTGGTGGCGATTATTTTGATCATCGCAGCTATCGCAATTCCGAACTTGCTTCGCGCCCGCATCGCCGCCAATGAAGCATCGGCGGTTGGTTCGGTCCGTACGATTGTCACCGCGGAAGTAACCTATTCCTCCACGTGGGGAACCGGCTTTGCTGCCACCATTGCAAAGCTGGGTGGTGCGAACCCTTGCACCGCGGCTGCAGCAGCGGCATGTTTGATTGATCCGGTTTTGGCGGCTGGCAACAAGAGCGGCTACAAGCTGGCAGCACCGGGTGGCGCGGCTGTCGGTGGTATCGTTCCGACGTTCGCGGTGAGCGCCGTCCCCCAGACCGTTGGTCAGACCGGCCAACGCTCGTTCTGTTCAGATGAATCCGGTGTAGTCCGTTTTGATCCGCTCGGTGCAACCACCGCGGCGACGGACACCGCTTGCGAGGCTCTAGCGCCACTGCAGTAGTCTGGTCGTAGCTTCGAAGCGGGAAGGAAATGTTGTCTCCCTCCCGCTTTTTGTTTTTCATAGCAAAGTCGGCGCCTCGCTGTAGGCCAGTTTCCCACCATTATGAATTTGTTCCTCGTCGTAACGGTCGTGCACAAAGTGCAAATCCGAGAATGGCAAACAATGCAAGATTGCCAAACTCCGTGGAGCATGCAACCAGCTCTTCGGTTGTCCGCTGCAAGCTAAGTCGGCAGAAACATGCTCAAGTACTGATTAACGCGGCGCATTCGACAGGTCGATGCAACACCATCTAATGTAAATCTGCTCTGTAAAGGTGGTGTTGGCATGAGACGAGGGATGAGGTTTGGGCTTTCTGCGATCGAGAAGCGTGACGTTTGGGGCCGCTGGAAGGCAGGACAGTCGCTGCATGAGATTGGGCGCGCTTTTGACAAGCCGCACAGCTGTATTCGCGCTGTGTTGTTGCCTCGCGGAGGGATTGCTCCAGCACTCCGCCGCCGCTCGCGATGGGCGCTTACCATGGCGGAGCGAGAGGACATCTCACGAGGGATCGCTTCTGGTTCCTCGATTCGTGAGATAGCGCGAGGCCTGGATCGAGCGGCGTCCTCCGTGTGCCGGGAGGTCGCTCGCCATGGTGGCCGACCTGCCTATCGTGCCCAGGATGCAGATCAGCAAGCTTGGGTTTCGGCCTTGCGTCCGAAGAGCTGCCTGCTTGCCGAGAACCGCAAGTTGCGGGACATCGTTGCGAGTAGACTGATCCTGGACTGGTCGCCCGAGCAGATTTCCGGGTGGCTGCAGAACCAGTATCCCCATGACGAGAGCCTGCGCGTGTCCCACGAAACGATTTACCG
>DATNLE010000179.1:0-23947 GCA_035603035.1 Candidatus Acidiferrales bacterium
CGCTATTCCGATCGCCGCACGAGTGCTGCAGATTGTCGACGTTTACGACGCGCTCACTACCGACAGACCCTATAAGAAGGCCTTTTCCATCACGGATGCGCTGCAAACAATGAAAGAAGAGGTGTCCCAAGGATGGTGGGATCCGCACATCTTCGATCAGTTCGAGCGTCTGATCAGAACCGGAGCGGCGGATTTCCTTTCTCGTGGAGCGGTGGCTGGCAGCTAACATTCGATCTTCGAGTTCGGGCGAGCGCTGAAATTCTAACGACGGAAAACGGATGGCACGGCGACGATTTCGAGAATGAGTTGTAAACAGTAATCACAAAGATAGGCTTTGACGACAATGCCAGCCAAAATCGGGAAATGGGTATCGGAAAGCCGATGGCGTCTATACTCCTTGTTTCTGCTGTTGATGGTCCTTCCGATCGCGGTCTTCGCTTATTCTGTGGGTCAAGTCTTGCGGCACCAGACTGAAAGTCAGGCCGCTACCGAAAGTACCCAGATTGCCCGCGTTTCAGCCACTCTGGTCGAGGAAAATTTCCGTCAAAGCACCGCGTTGCTGCAGTCGATTGCAACCCGCCGGAAATTCCTGCAGGCATGGAAAGAACGCGACCTGCATGGAGTCGAATGTGACCTTAAGCAAGCCAGCAGCTTGCGTCCGGACTTCGCTTTTGTCAGCGCCTACGAACTCGATGGAACGATGCGGGCGATCTACCCACCCGCGCCGACCGTACTCAATCGCAATTTCGCCTACCGCGATTGGTACAAAGGCGTGGCTCAAGACTGGAAACCTTACATATCAGAGGTTTATCAAACCGCTGTTGCTCCCTATCAGTTGGTCGTCGCGATTGCGGTTCCGATCGAAGACCAGGCAGGCAAGCCGATTGGCATCCTCGTCGCCCCATATACGCTCGAGACGATGAGCCGACACCTGGTGCATACCAAGATCGACGGTGCGTGGACCATCTCGTTGGTAGACCAGCATGGTCGTTTATCGGCTCGTCCGAACATCGACTCCTACGCGGCCCCGATTGACTTGAGCGCGTATGAGCCAGCCAAGCTGGTCCGGACAGGCAATGCTGGCCAAGGAACTTTCGTGCGCGGAGGCGAGGCTTTCTTTGCCGCCTACGAACCTGTGGGTCAATACGGTTGGGGCGTGCTGGTGGAACAACCGTTGCCTGCTTTACATCAGGGCGTTATGGCAGTCGACCGGCGCGTACGGTTTCTTGCCCTGGTGTTTGTTGTGGTCGGTCTTGGAGTAAGCACCTTTATGGCCTCCCTCTATTCCCGGCTGGAGACGGGGAGCCGATTTATCGATTTGTCGGTAGACATGTTCTGTATTGCCGGGATTGACGGGTTTTTCAAGAATCTTAACCCCGCATGGGAAAGGACTCTTGGTTTTACTATCGACGAATTGAAGGCGAAGCCTTATCTCGAATTCATTCATCCCGACGACGTTCAGTCGACCACAGCCGAAGCTTTCCGTCTGGAAAGCCCGGAAGTGACTGTTGCATTCGAGAACCGATATTTATGTAAAGACGGGTCCTGCAAGTGGCTTTCCTGGAACGCCGTCTCGAACCCCGAGCGTAAAGCTTTTTTCGCTGTTGCGAGGGATGTTACGGAGCGCAAGCGAGTAGATGAAGCGTTGCGTCAAAGTGAAGAGGGCGTTCGCGTGCTGGTGAACGGTGTCAAAGACTACGGCATTTTCATGCTCGATCCTAGCGGACACGTAGCCAGTTGGAACCAGGGCGCGGAACGCATCAAAGGCTATAAAGATCATGAAATCATAGGCCGGCATTTCTCCTGCTTCTATCTTCCAGCAGACGTGAAAAAAGGCATGCCTGAGCACGAACTCCAAACCGCCATTGCCGAAGGCCGCTATGAGGACGAGGGCTGGCGGGTACGAAAGGATGGTTCGCGATTCTGGGCTAACGCCGTCCTAACTGCGCTGATTGACGGCGCTGGCAAAGTGCGTGGATTTTCCAACATCATCCGCGACGTCACCGAGCGTAAGCGTGCGGAGGAGTTGTTGCGGGAAAGCGAAGAGCGGCACCGCAAACTGTTTGACAACATTCCCCATCCGACCTGGGTCTTTGACCGGGAAACGCTGCGCTTTCTGGCGGTAAACACCGCCGCCGTGCGCAGGTACGGCTATTCGAGGGACGAATTCCTGGCCATGACCCTCAAAGACATTCGCCGGCCCGAGGATGTTCCCGCCCTGCTCGAAACTGTGAAAACCCTCGGAGAGGGAAATGAGAACAGCGGAGCCTGGCGCCATCAACTAAAGGACGGAACCGTTATCGACGTAGAAAATACTTCTTACGCTCTGACCTTCTTGGGCCGCGCCTCGCGGGTCGTGGTTGCGGTTGACGTTACCCAGAGAAAGCGAGATGAAGCAGAAAAGCGCAAATTCACCGAGAAGTTAGCTGCCAGCAATCAGGAATTGGAACTTCGTAATCGCGAGGTCGAACGCGCCACCACGCTGAAGAGCAAATTTCTAGCCAGTATGAGTCATGAATTGCGGACCCCATTGAATGCCATTGTTGGATTTTCAGACTTGCTGGCAGAGGAAACGCCGGGGCAGCTCAATCAAAAACAGAAACGTTTCGTTAATCACATAAAACAAGGCTCAGCGCATCTACTTCAGTTGATCAATGACATCCTGGACCTATCCAAGATCGAGGCTGGACAGCTGGAACTGCGCTTCGAGGATTTTCTGGTGAAAGATGCCTTACCGGAAGTTCTTTCCACCATTCATCCGCTGGCTATGGCTAAGAACATCCGGGTTGAGCAGAGAGTAAAGTGCAAGTCTCTCCTTAGGGCAGATCGCATCCGCTTTAAGCAGATCCTCTACAACCTGCTCAGCAACGCGGTGAAATTCACACCCAAAGGCGGCAATGTCACCATCGAGTGCGTAGACTACTGGGACTTTGTACGCGTGTCCGTGACAGATACGGGCATAGGTGTCAGACCTGAAGACCAGAAGATCATTTTCGACGAATTCCGGCAAATTGAAGGTAGTGCTGACACCGCCCATGAAGGTACAGGCTTAGGGCTTGCCATCACGAAACGGCTGGTTGAGCAACAGGGAGGCCAAATCTCAGTGGAAAGCGAATTGGGAAAAGGCAGCCGGTTCACCTTTACTCTACTAGCGGCAGAGCCCACTTCCAGGGTTCCCCCAGCTGAAGAACCAGCAACCGCCTCCGTTGGTTCAGGCCGTCTCACTCCCCTGGTGCTCATCGTGGATGACGAAAGCTCGGCCCGGGAACTTCTGGCCAGCTACCTGGAACCTCAATACCGAGTTGCAATGGCGGTGTCAGGAATCGAAGCTCTTGAGAAAGCCCGACAACTGCGTCCGGACGCCATCACCCTGGATGTACTGATGCCTGGCAGCAGTGGTTTCGAAACCTTGGCAGCGCTTCGGAAAAACCCCGAAACTGCTGCCATTCCGGTCATCATCCTATCCATTGTGGATCAAATGCAGGTGGGCTTGGCCTTAGGTGCGGCCGACTATCTCATCAAGCCGGTTCGCAAGCCCGCCCTGCTGGAGGCGATTCGAAGGCATGTCCCGTCACCGGCCGACGACGATTCGTGCATCCTTCTAGTAGACGATGACCCCAAAGCTTTGGAGTTGCTAGAAGAGGCCTTGCGCTCTGCCGGATACGAAACTCAGGCCGTCCGCAGTGGTGCACGAGCTCTGGAGGTTCTGGATAACAAAGTTGTAGGGGCAATTTTGCTTGATTTGCTGATGCCCGGCATGGACGGGTTTCAAGTCATTCGCCATGTTCGACGGGAGCCAGCCCTGAAGGAACTCCCCATTCTTGTCATGACAGCGAAAAATCTCAGCCCGGATGAGATTGCTCTTCTGACCCGGGAAACACAGGGGCTCGTGAAAAAAAGCGGGTCGTGGAAGCAGGAACTCATTGCCGAAGTTGGCAGAGTGGTTCGCGGCTACAAGCGCGCAAAATCTGCGGGGCATGCATGATTACGGTTCTCGTTGCCGAAGACAATGCCGTCAATCGAGAATTGATCCGCGAGTTGCTGGAATTGCGCGGATATACGGTTCTTGAAGCATGCGACGGCCAAGAAGCGCTTGGCATAATTGAAAGGGCTCAACCAGATCTGCTGCTGCTGGATATCGGCATGCCGGTATTGGATGGATTTGCAGTCGTGCGTAGAATCCGCGAGAGTCCTCGAATCGCGCGATTGCCGATTGTCGCGGTCACAGCCTATGCCATGCAAGGAGATCGGGAGCGGATCCTCGATTCAGGATTTGATGGCTATTTGTCGAAGCCGATCAACCCATCTTCCCTCACCGAGGAACTCAATCGCCTGCTCACTAAACCAGCCAGTCAGCCCGCACATTCGGATCGGTCCGATGAGGGCCAAGGTGAAGGAAAAGCTTCCAATGCAGTCGGCAGTGGAACCTAGACCAACCAGATGGACTCAACCTAGCGGTCCATTTTTTCGACTTCAGCGATAAATTGGCGAATCGATTCCTGACATTGCGGACTTACTTTCGTGAATTGGATCCCTTGCCGCTGCTCATTTGCCCACACGACGATACCGGCCCCGTCGACGGCGACAGCCGAGACTGGCAATTGGAATGACAATCGGACGGCGTCTTTAGCTTGCAGGCCGCCCACTTCAACCTGCATTCCTCCACGACTGAGATTCCAACTCACTCCGCGCAATGTTCGCGAGCCCACAGTGCAGGTGACATCGGCATGGAGTGGGGCGCGGTTATTCTTGCGTCGATTCTCTACCATTCCCCCGCTCACCATGCGGAACAGAGCACCAAGCTTGTGCTTGTCCACGGGCTTCTGGAGATAAAAGGTGGCTCCGATCGCGAAGGCAGCTTGCATGGTTTGTCTCTCCTCACGGCCAGTAACGATGATGATGGGAGTGGATTTATTCCATGACGACTTGCGGACAAGGCGTGCAAGGTCGAAACCATTCAGGTTTGGCATTTCCAAGTCCAGGAAAATTCCATCAAATTTTTCCCGATTGACCACTCCAACAGCTTTTTCGCTATCACTAATAGACCGCACTTCGGCCTTTAAAGATGTGAACACCTCGGTCATTAGCTCCAGGTTCGCGAGGTCATCCTCTACCACGAGCACTTTGAGTGGTTGCATGCGATTCCCTTCATGTATGGCGGCGGATCCTTATACCATAGATCGCCGATGCCATTTGCGAAACGTGACGCCTTTCTTTTCCATTACACTTACTCAACCACAAGTCTGATTGTCCTTCCGAGAATGAACGAGCGGCACGAGCGCTGTCTGATCAAAAGCGCACTGCGATAGCAGGTACACACGACGCCGTCCATAAGTATCCAGAGATCGGCGCCTTTTGTAGGGGGTCTGCCAGAGTCGGAGAACCCCCGGCACATAAAGTGAATTCCCCTGAAATGCCTTGACTGACGAGGATGCTTGAGATCACCGCATCGAGTACTTCCAGCGGTCCGCTGTGGCATTTTGTTCCAATCCACGGCGAATGATTACGATCCATGAACAAAGTCTTCGATAGAACCGTGCCAACCATTGAATCCTGGAACCAACGAAACGGTGTGCGTCCGGTGCCTGGCGAGCTCCGGAGCCATGCACTGGGGATGCCATCGCTAAAATTATGGGTATTCCGGGTTTGTAGTGGGTAAAGCTGATAGGAGCAAAAACGACGGTCCATCGAACCATTCCTTGTCGCGGAATTGTCCCAGAGCGGTCCTCGCCGTCAAGGCTCCGCTTCGCCGCGCCAAGCGCGGCCTTGACTGCTCCGGGCCGCTCTGAAAATCTCTCCGCTATGAAGGAATGAGCTCTCTCGGAACGGCAGGCCTGAGCATCGTGACCCGGTACGGGTCTGTGCTTACCCACTACAAACCCGGAAGAGCCAAAATTATATGCCTCTCGTACCTTCGAGTGATTCGGGGCTCCCTCGCTTGAAATGTTTGAAAGCCTGTCCTTGCTCTCGCTCACTCCGAGGATCGTAGCTACTTCACTAGGATTTGGGAGAGGAATCGGCATTGGGATGCGCCCACGCTTGGCCCCCGAGCCTGGAGGCATCAGTTTACTAAAACCCGGATGGAAAATAGGAGCCCAGGCTGTGATCAAGGCTTTCGGGAGAGATCGGCCAATCATTCGGATTCTTGGCCGATCACTTCCCAGCTCACCGCCACTACACCTGGTAGCGCTCGCGCGGAAATGGATCCCAGTGAATCCTGAGTCAACTAAAACTCTAAGCTGCGCTTGGTTGCCGAGGTGATTACGGGTTTGGCCTGCCATACAGCCGCGAGACAAATGGCCAGTAGGCTCGGTTGCGCTACGCAGGTGCATAGCGCACAAGCGCAGTTCAAGATGGCCATGAACCATGTACCTCTCAACATCAGGATTGCCTTCCGCATTTTCACTCTCCTTGAACCGGATGATCGCCAAACCCAGCCACACTCGCTCGCACGCCGATTGCATTGCGCTCAAACCCTTCCTTTGAGCATTCGGCCGGTTCGAAGGCAGAACTCACGTGTCGCATTTGCTGTGATGGTGCCGGCGAAAGCTCAGATGGGAGCGGCTTCAGTTGCCCAGTTGCCGAGCGCCGCTCCAAGTATGATTTCCCTCTCCTCCTCCGCGTCCCCCGCGACCGCCACCTCCGCCACTTCCGCCCTGGGGCTGAAAGGTGCCGCTCATTTTGTCGCCCTCGATGGTGCCCGTAAAAGCCAGGGTCATGGGACGCCCCTGTACTTGCACACTAAAAAACACGTTGTTTCCAGCAATGTTTCCAGTCACGGGAGAGGATCCGCCCGAGTCCTGAAACGTGCCGCTCAGCTTGGTCCCGTCCTGCTCGATCTGCATTTTGGCTTGCTGGGAACCGCCCCGGCCCTGCCACGAAATCTGCCAGGCCCCACCAATGTCAGCAGGTTGAGAATTATTCGAGTCCGAACTTTGTGCGAGCAGGAGCGATGCGGCGAGAAGAAAAACAAAAGCAATGGGGTACAGTCGTTTGATCAAGTTAGCCTCCCGTGTTTCTTATATGCGAACACGCCAGGAGACTTGTGAGGGTAAAGAGTTAGTAAAGCAGAGTAAACTTTTGTTCTGCAGAATTAACCCTCTTGGCTCTTCATCATTAATTCCATTGCAATGTGCTTTCTGAGGATAGGTCACCGGCCAGTGATTGAACTTTCGGCCATTCTTGAAAGCTACACTATCTGCGATACGTTCTGCGTTGGTTGGTATCACTGCTAGTTTTATCTACGTGATTATGGGCAGGTATGCGGCAGTAGCAGCGATATCACCACTTGGATAAACTTCAGCTCCGGGGGCAGTTCTTTATATCTGATCCCGACTAGCGTCAAGATCAACATGACCTCAACACCGATAGCCGACACACTTAGGCAGGTCCGGCGAGGGGCCCTTGCGACACTGGTGGAGGACGAGACTATTAAGCAACGAAGAATTATAGCGTGGGAAGACTGGCAGCCCGGGGTAAAGGCGTGGCGATATTGGCGAAAATCGACGATACCACTCAGCGACCAGCGGTCAATACTTCAAAACGTGACATCGCTGTTAACAACAATCATCCGGTATGCTCTTTGCAGAAGAAGACAATTGCGTGCATGCAAACGCTCGCGAGAGCATTGGAAGATGATTGAGAAAACGTCCAACGAGAATCGAGTTATTTCGCGGCTGCCGTTATACACCGTGCTCATTGCGCTTATCGCGTTTGCTGTCGGCGGACGCGATTTAGTATTTCCATTCCTATTTGTCGGCGCAGTCATCAGCATGGTCTTGCTGAATGACATGATCCGCACAAAACGCAGTCGGCTGGTATTGACACTGGTTATTTACTGGGCTGTTTCGGCGGTTTTAGTTGCGAATGTGACCACATTCCGCAACGCTGTCAGATGGTTGGTTTGGTCGCACCATTACAAAGCTGTCATTCTTGCACAACCGGAGCCAGCAAAGGGGGATTTCAAGCACATCGAATGGGATGGATGGGGAATGTTTGCACAGAACACCGTCGTGTATCTTGTTTTCGATCCGACAGATTCTCTTTTGCGAGCCGCGAGGAGCCATCAACCGGGGAAGTTCAACGGAATACCCTGCGAAGTCCCGCCAGTGCATCGTCTGGAGAGCCATTGGTATATCGTGCAGTTTTATACCAGTGAAGACTGGGGTGAATGCAGTTAGAAGGTTAGCTGGCAATGGATCGCGATATCGCCCAATGACCAGCGGTCGAAACGTGAAATCGACTCTCTTCGCCAACTCCCGAGGGTTGTAGGGTCGGTCGTGGAACTCGCCCAACTGCCGTAGGTGGCATTCCTAGGAGGGTCACTATCTCACAGGCGATCTCCGCCCCTTCCCGTGTGGCCTCAACAATTCCTTTGTCGAGATGGAAAAAGATCAGCCGATTGACGTGATGATTTCGGTGCCAATTTTCTTCGCGACGATCCTGACGATGGAATGCTTCAGGCTAATTCCGCCCGGTGTTTGGGCTGGGCCGTATGGACGTCTTCTCAGCTCGATCACAAACTCATCTCCGCCAAAGCGATATACGTTTGCATCCGAATAAATCTCCCGTAACTCTGTGCCAATGTCTTTGAGAACTTTATCTCCGGCCGCAAGTCCTGTCGCTTCCAGATAGGTCTTAAAGTCCTCAATGTCAACGCAAGCGAAATCGCTTCGTTTGAACGCCTGCCCGTCTCCCGACGATGTTGCGCGACGAATATCCTCCAACAGCTGATCGCGGGTTTTGCAGCCCGTAAGGCGATCTACTTCATCGCCTCCACTCCAAGAGAGGAGTTCATTTTCAATATAGAGAATAGGTTGTCAGCGTCCGAGCAACGCACGCGAATCGAAGGCGAGCGCTTAGTCTTAGTGGCGGAGTTTGTGAACCGCAGTATGCCGTGGAGTGAGTTCTGCCGCAATCGGGGGTTTGAGCTTCGCCATCTAAAGGCGGGCGAAGCAAGAGGATTCCGGTAGAGACGGGCAGTCTCTGACTCCACTTAGAATGTTACCTGCACGCCGATCTGAGCGGCGAAGGGAATTCCAACCGTCGTGCCTGGACCGAAGAAATCTCCCAAGGCACCTTCGGGTATCTCGAGCTGCTTCAGGCTGGTGAGCGGCACACAGTTCGGATTGCAAATTCCGTTGACGGCGCCGTTCGCATTGAATTGCGCCCCCGGAACCTGGACGATGTTCACGGCGTAATTCGCTCCGGGATTGTTGCGATTGAAGAGGTTGAAGAATTCGATGAATGGATCCACTCGCCAGCGCTCATCGATATTAATAGGCCGCGTCACGCGCAGGTCCGACTGGATGTAAGGCGTGCCGCGGAATTCGTCAAGGCTGGTATACATGTCCGGGCCGTTGTTCAACGAAATTGAAATTCGCCCGCTGTTGTCCGCCGTGGTGATTGTAATGGGGCGCGCGCTCTCGACCTGGTTCACCGTGCTCAATTCGAAGCCGCCGGGGACGTGGACGATTCCCGCCAGCACCAAACGGTTCCGAACGTCTTCGCCAGAGGGACCGTAGTCGCCGGGCCCGAAAGCATTAAGCTGTCCAGCATTCGGAAAATTAAATCCGGTCGGAACCGGGCAAACGCCATCCACATAGTCAAACAGTTCGCCGAGCACGCAACCCCACGTCTGCGCCTTGGAGAGTAGGTAGTTCGCGACCAGACTGAAGCGGCGCATATTGCCCTGCAAATGCACCATTAGAGCGTTGTAACTGGAGCGGTTGTCGGATTCGAACAGGTTGACGTTCGGCACAAAAGTTGTCTGATCCGTCGTGTCAGAAGCCGGAATCAGCGGCGAGGTTATGGTAGAGCCGCTGGCGTAGGGGAAGGCGCGGTATCCGTGATTGCCCTGCTCGTGCACGTAATCGGCGCTGGCCATCCAGTGTTCATTGAAAGCATGCTGCACCCCACCCGTGATGTGGATGGCATAAGGCGTCTTGTAATTGGAGCCAATCAGATTTCCGGTCGCGCCTGCGCCGCCAATCAGGCAGCCTGTTCCATTGAGCGCGTAAGTACCTGGGGACGATCCGCTGAACGTGCAGGTTCCCGTTACCGCATTCGTGTTGTTGACACCCTGAAATGCCGTCGCCCAGCCGTTCTGCGCGAGATCCTCATAGTACAAGCCAAAGCCGGCGCGAATTACGGTCTTCTCGCTGTTGCCCGGTGAGTAAGCGATACCGAGACGCGGCGCAATCTGTTTGTGGTAATCGTGCGGCAAACTAGGGGCAATCGGAATCTGCAATGCTTGCAGTGTCTGATACGCGGCGTTGTCGGCCTGGCTTCGTCCCGAGCCGATCATGAGTCCCCAGGTGTTCTGATAACGCAGCCCGTAGTTGACGGTTAGATGATGGGAAACGCGCCACGAGTCCTCGGCGTAGATTCCCAGCCTTTGCACGTTCTGCGAAAAGGCGCCGTCGCCAGGCGGAGTATAACTGCAGCTTGAGCCGTCCGAAGCAGGTATGCCGAGACACTGTGGAATGAAGGTTCCGAACACTCCCGGATTTTGTACATAATAGACGGGGTTGTTGACGTACTGAGCAAATGTCTCCGCCGTCGACGCAAACGCGCCACTGAGCACGGGTTCGTGGATGAAGTTCACTCCAAACTTGAGCGCATGGCTTCCCGCAACGTGGCTCAAGTCGTAGCGGACTTGGTATTTGTCTTGATTGCGCAGGTCGGGGAAAAGAGTGATGGGAGTGGCGAACTGGTTGTCGCCGAAAGTTTCGAAGCCGGAAATCGTGAGCGCGGTGGAGCTGAAGGGAAACGCCAGCGCGAAGGCCAGATCGGAGTTGCGCGTCTGGGTAAGGTGCAACAGGCTGGTGCCGAGAACCAGATTCCCGAGCCAGGTCGGACTGAAACTATAGGCATTGCTGATCACGATGTTCCAGTAGTTGTTGTGCGTGGTCAATCCGGTGGAGGGCAGCGTGCCCTGCGCTACCAGCGCGTTGTGCGTAACGTAATTGTCCTGGGAGGTACGCAAAAACCACTGCGACTTCGAAGACTCGGCCCAGTCGAAACGCACTGAGCCAATGTAATCGCGGAAGGGAATGGGAACAGTCGCGGGAACGGCGATGGAAGGAACCCCTGCGATCAGGCCATCCGCCGCCAACTGCGCCAGCGCATTGAATTGCGCGGTGCTCGCCGGGCTGTAGGCGATACTGGCATTCTCATGCACATTCTCGAATGAAGTAAAGAACCATACTTTGTTTTTCGCGATGGGACCGCCCAGCGTGGCAACGTAGTTTTGCCGTGAAAATGGCTGCTTGGGATTGGGCGCGGGATTCTCAATCGGAAAGCGTGCGTTGAGCTGTGAAGCGCGCTCGTAGAAAGCTCCGTCTCCGTGCCACTCGTTGGTGCCGTGCTTGGTAGTGATTACGACCGACCCGGCCGTGGTCCAGCCAGTGTCAGCGTCTTCATTCGAGGTGCGCACGGCAAATTCCTGAATGCCATCGGGCGAAAAATTCTGCAGGAAGCCGCCAATCCAGTCATCGGAGTTGTCGGCGCCGTCGACCGACAGTTCGTTGTTCAATCCCGAACTCCCGCCAGTTGAGACGGCAGTAATGCGCGCCTTGGTGGGATCGGAAGGCTCGACCGGCTCTGTGCCGGGCACGAGGTAAGCGATGTTGGCGAAGCTGCGCGCCGGGAGCGGAAGAGTCGCGAGGTCCTGACTGCCGACCACACCCCCATGCACCGCGCTCGACGTGTCAACCGTTTCGGTGCTAATCGAGGAAGGGCTCCCCTGCACATTCACGGTTTCTCGCGCGTTCTCCGTCTTGAGCGTGACCGCGATGTCTCGCACCAGGCTGACGGCAACATCAACATTGGCAGTGGCTTGAGCAAAACCTTGAGCGGTCACGGTGACGCGATACGAGCCGGGCAGCAAGCCCTCAATGCGGAATTCTCCGCGCTCATTTGCTGTCGCCTCGCGGGTCAGGGAAGATCCGTTTGAGCGCACCACCACCCGGGCCCCCACCACTCGGGCGGCGCTCGCGTCCTGAACCTCTCCGCGAAGCGAGCCGTTCGGATTCTGGGCACGCGAGATAGGAACAGAGACGAACATCAAAAGCAAAACTGAGAGCGTACAGGCGCAGATCCGCGAACTCGATTTGCGCACCACGGAGATTGGACACCTGACGTGCATGGAAAAACCATCCGATGAACGAAGGAATTGCCGCGGTCAAACTTGCCAGGAAAAAAGGGCGAGTGGCCAAGCAGACTGGCTCACCGAGCGTATCGGGACGGGCAAGCTACTACCAGCGATAGTGGCAGTACCAGGTGGGTCAGCAGAGGAATTAGCGGACGAGCCATTCCGTCACTTCATGCGTCAGCGCCAGAGCGGGGCCGTAGGTGAGACAGACGCACGACAACGCCACAAGCACAGGTGGAATGGCGTACCATGGGCGAACTCGGATCCGCTGATCTTTGGTGGCTTCCTTCCAGGCGAGCAGGCGGGCCACGCGGACGCTGATGGATCCGGTCACGAAGCCCGCAGTGTTGACCGGAGCCGCTTCAACAGGTACCAGGCGGGAGAGCTTGACCAGGGCTGAGGCCAGGTCAACGGCGTCGTCCATATTCGAGACCGCGGCATCATCGGCAGCTAGCTCCGCGACCTGCGACCAGGCGCTTTCCAGGTTGGCCATGCCGGGGAAGAAACAAAACCGGAAGACAAGTTTTTTCAGGTTGTCGAGAGACTGCACGTGCGCCAGTTCATGCTTGAGCGCGATGTGCAGTTCGTCGGGACTCAAAAGCGCAGCCGTGAATTCTGAAATCAGCACTCTCGGCCGCCGCACACCCACCAGCGTGAGTGGCGGGGCCTCGCGTCCCGACAGTAATGTCACCATTTGCACCCCAGCATCCACATTCAGAGAGTGCGCGCCTTCCCGCCAGCGCGCCACGACGCGAGCAGTCTTGGTCTGGGCGGTGATCACGCGGAAGCAGCCGCACGCAATCAGCAAGAGCGCGCAAACGCTCAGCGTGATCGGCATCGCACCCGTGCCCTCAGCAATCGATCGGGGTTCGAGCAACTGAAACGACGGCACGACCAAGGCGAGTGTAATGACAACGGAGGCGGCTAACGGAAGAACCCGCAACGCGAAGAGCAAAGCGGCCAGGCTCTGTTCTGTCGCCTGCAACAATCGCAGCAAGCGCCATGCCATTGTCACCAGCGCCGATAGCAGACAGTAGAGCAGAACGAAGAAGGTAAGCGAGATGGCGATGCCGCGCAGCGCAAACATCAGCATTGTTCCCGATCTCTAGTTTCCCGGCCGTTCGTTTGCCGGCTCCGGAGTTCGCGGCGTTTGCGTTCAACCAGGAGTTGCAACTCATCCAGCAGTTGCGCGTCCTGGCTGCTGAGAGCTTCCACCAGATAGGAGAGAGGCAACGACGAAGCATCGCCAGATCCCAGCAATTGCCGGATGCTCTCCAGCGCCGTGACCCGTTGCAGTTCTTCAGCAGTGTGGCGGGGAGTGTAACGGAACGCCCTGCCTTCAGCGACGCGGTCGAGCAGGCCCTTCTTGTAGAGACGGTCCATGGTCGTCATCACTGTCGTATAGGCCTGGTGGATCTTGCCATCCGCAAGCAGTTCGCGAACCGTGGCGCTGCCATGCGACCAAAGCCTTTGCAGCACCTGCTGCTCGAAAGGACCCAGTTGAGGCCTAGAACCTGACCCGAAAATTGAAAACGCTTTTGTCATCCCGGATGCAACCGCCAGTGCGCCGACCGAAGGGTCGTCAGCTCGAAAAGCATACCATCGGATAGCCTGCCTTGCACCAACTGTTGAATACTTTTTTCAGTCTCACAACCATAGACTCAGCGGGATCGCATGGTTTGTAGAAGGCCAAAGCGGAGAGAAGCGGGAATACGAGCGGGCGAAAAATCTGGCGATTCGAATTAAGTTCGCAAGTCTTGCTTGACCTTGTCATTTGCTTGACCTCCCCCACCTTCGGTGTATACCATTATGTCTATCTTAATAGTAGGCTTTACTCTTTATGTCGCTGTCGCCAATTCATAAACCGCTTCTCAGTTTTCCCGGCCCCTCCGTCGTGCCTTTTGGCCTAAAAGCGTCGGCATTGGTATTTGAAGACGCTCAGTCCAAGGCATTGCTTGAAAGAATTCGTTTGATCGGTCCCAGCACTGCAAACGTGCTGGTGACTGGGGAAACGGGTACCGGCAAGGAACTCATTGCCCGTCACGTTCATAAGTTTAGTCCACGGGCCGACGGCCCATTTGTGGCGGTGAATTGCGGAGCTTTTTCTGAAAGCCTGGTGGATAGCGAACTGTTCGGCCACGAGCGAGGCTCTTTCACCGGGGCCACGATTGCTCGGGCGGGATGGTTTGAAGCGGCTCGGGGTGGAACCTTATTCCTCGATGAAATCGGGGATCTACCCTTTTCGATGCAGGTGAAGTTGCTTCGAGTGCTGCAAGAACGCCAAGTGGTTCGGCTGGGTTCGCGCAGTCCCGTTGCGATTGACGTTCGCTTGGTCGCTGCGACCAACGTGAATCTGGAGAATGCAGTCGCCGCAGGACGTTTCCGCGAAGATCTTTACTACCGGCTGCAGGTCGCCACGTTGCACATTCCTCCGCTGCGCGACCGGCCGGATGACATTCTGCCATTGGCGCAGTATTTTCTCGGAGTCTATGGGGAACGTCTGGGACTGAAAGATCCTGCACTGAGTTCGGAGGCGATCGACGTCCTGGTAAGCGGGCATTCTTGGCCAGGCAATACCCGCGAGCTGGAAAATGTCATCCAGCACGCTTTGCTGGTTTGCCGGGAAAATGTAGTCCGGCCCGAGGATTTGAGGCTTTCTCCTCTTGCGCTCCGAATCGCAACGAGCGGCGCAACCCAGCCCTTCAAAGCATTGCAGGACGCCCTCCTGGAGCTTTTTGAACGTGGCCGTCCCAACTTATACGCGGAGATCGAGACAGCAATCACGAGAACAGCCTATGACTTCTGTGATCGCAACCAGGTTCAGACGGCCCGGCTGCTGGGCATCAGCCGGAACATTGTTAGGGCCAAGCTGATGCAATGCGGTGAACTGCCGAGCGGCCGATAAAACAACCTTGTAATACGCACAGTCCTTGATGGTCGAGGGATTAATAGAAGGCGTGCGGCTGAAACCCCACGACATCGTTGCAACGATTAAGGGCAGACAAAAGTCCTAGGATTGTTTCCCGAGCCCCAGTCTTCGTTCCTTCGTTCAGGGCGGATTCCTGCAGGTCAGCCCGTCATCCATTCCCTACCTGCTTCTCGCCGCAGCGGGTGGTAGAGTCATGCGTGAAGCACGAGAGAATGATATGCGTTTCAAAGCGCCTGCTTCCATCGTCATGTTTGTCTCATTGGCGTTCGGCTTCGGCGCGCACGCGCAACACTCTGATATCTCCTCGGCGGCGCCCCCTGTATGGAATGACCGTTCGCTAATCATCATTCAGAAAGACGGTGGAGACCCTACTCGTTCCGGCGATGTCAAGATCGTGTTCTACGGCCACGATGCATTCAAGATCACATCGCCAACCGGTTTAACGGTTCTGACCGATCCTTGGCGGAATGATTCGACGGGCGTTTACCCAAAGTGGTTCCTGAATGAGTTTCCCGCCCTTCGGGTCGACATAGTTCTTTCGACTCACGCTCATTTCGACCACGACGCTGTGGACCGCCCGAATGGGCTGATGGTTCTCGAACGTTTGGTTGGACAGTTTAAGCTCGGCGATATTGAAATAACGGGCCTGGCCGACAAGCACAAATGTGAACGGGCGCCTCCTGATAAGCCGGGTAGTGCCTCCGCAAGTCTGCATGTGGAGACTTGTCCGCCAAACAACGTGATGGCGTTCGATAACGCGATTCAGATCGTTGAGACCGGGGGATTGCGGGTCGCCATCTGGGGCGACAATCGGGCGGCGCCTGATCCCTCTCTCGATCATTACTTGAAAAATGTCGACGTGCTTATTCTGCCGGTCGAGTCAATCCTCACGGGCGCTGAGGCAGATGGAATCGTGCAGAAATATGATCCCAAGGCCGTAGTTCCATCGCACTATTTTCTCAACGGTTTCACGAGCCCCGTCTCCGGCCTGCAGTCGGCCGATGAATGGGTAAATGACCAGGAGAAGGTTCATCGCGCGGATGTTCGTCGCCTCGAAAGTGCGGATTTGACGCTCAATGCGGCCGAGCTGAGAGGATCCCATCACAGGGTCTATTACTTCGGCAACCACTTTGAGAAGAAATAGAACGTGCGCGATCCGAGGTGCGTTGACACGAGCCTTCGCCTTAATCACGCTGCTATTTTGGAATCGAACCCAAAGGGCTCGAGATCTAGAGCCGCTGCCTTTCGCTTCTTGCCCGCCGAGGCCGCCGGACCGCCCTGATTTTCCCGCTCGGTCCCCCTCCGCAGAAAAACTGATCGCGGCCATCGGACTCGAGCCCTGAAACGTACACGCCAGCCGGCATGTCGAGCCTCTCGTGGACTTCTCCTGTTCGGGGATCGACCCGCCTTAGGTCGCTCCCCTCACCTTCCCAGGTGGCATACCAAAGCTCTCCATCGACCCAAGTGACCCCGGTGACGAAGCGGTTAGATTCGATGGTGCGAAGAATTGCGCCGGTCTCAGGATCGATCTGATTGACCTTCCGGTTTCGATACTGCCCGACCCAAAGCGTACCTTCGGCCCACGCGAGTCCCGAGTCGCCGCCGCCGCCGCCGGGCGCTGGGATAGTGGCGAGCACACGGCCAGTTTTGGGATCGATCTTCTGGATGCGATCCTCGGCGATCTGAAACAGGTGTTTGCCATCGAAAGCCGTTCCGGCATGCGCCGCGACATCGATCGAGCGCATCATTTTTCCGCTGGCAGGATCAAAGGCATTCAGCTTATCGCCAGATGCAAACCAGACGTGCTGACCGTCATAGCTAACTCCATGCACTCGGTCAGCTCCCGGGAAGGGACCATATTCTTGGACGATTTCGGCGTTTGATTGTTTCATGCTTCCACCTTAATCAGTCGGCAGAGGAGCGGGGAGTAACAAAATCGTCGTGAATCCTGGCAGGGGCGGCGTGATCCAACGGCGGGCGCGCGCTTGACCAAACGACTGCACCTTGCCCGCTGCCGCGAGCGAGTGGAGAGCCCGTTGCACCGTGCGCTGACTCGTTCCAAGCGCAAGCGCCAAGGCCGAGCTCGACCATGACTCACCGTCCGTGATAAACGCTAGCACATTAGCATGTTCTTCTTCGACAGGCCGGGCCAGCACGACGACTTCGCGTCCACCCTGCGGCACGAGTGCAAAGCCCCGCTTCGTCGGAGTGATATCTGCCAGCCTCCGAAGCATCCTCCGCAGACGCCCTATCTCGACCCGCAAACGCGCGCGATGCGATTCATCGACGAATCTCGCTCCGAAGGCCCGCGCCAGGAGCAAGTCTCTCGGCACGTCTCCGGGCCACGCTTCACCTAGCGCACGTGCGAGGGCGAACAACACCGGACGTCTTGCGAGCGAAACCAGGGTATTTGCGGCACGCACCGCGTTCCGGCATGCGTCCACCACGATGGCTTTGGACGCGAGCAACGCTTCAACCTCTTCGAGCAGTAGGAGACGTTCGTCGCCGCGCGCCCGCAGGCGCGCGGCCGGCGTATTCAGGGCGCGGGATGCGCTTTCAACCTCCGCCATCAACGCAGGGATACAAGCCTCGTGTGCGGCGCGTTCGGCCCGAGCAAGCGCCTCTCGCGCTTCTTTCGTCTGGAGGCGCCGCATTGCGATTCCGGCAACCACGAGCGCGTGCACAGTCCTCGATGCGGGCGGAAGAAGACTCGGATCCAGGTCGGCAAGCATGCCTTCGGCCTCATCCAAGTGCCCGATCAGGACAAGGCGCCGGACCTCTACGTATCGCGCATACGCCGCGTTCAGGCGGTCGCCGTGCGCTTCGAGGGTCGACCGTGCAGCGTCGAGCATTTTCGCAGGCCAACCCAGATCCCGCGAAGCGAGCGCGATTTCGGCCTCAGCTACTATGCACCTCGCGCGCGCCACGGCTTGTTTCGGACCAAAGGCCCGCGCAGCTCTGCGCAGCAGTTCCTTCGCTCGCGCGTATTCTCCGAGTTGCGCCATCGCGATGCCTCGAAGCGCGAGCGCTGACGGATCGTCTCGCAAGGCGACTCGCTTCAACGCTCCTAGGGGATCGCCCTCCGCAAGTGCACGAGCTGCGGCTATGATTAGAGAGTCCATCCGAATCCCGACACACTTGTCACTCCCACCCCTTCGATGCCCCGCGCTAAATATAGCGCATGGCGATCAAACACCAAGTCACATCCAAAAAAGTACGGAGGGAGACAAGCACCATGACCACACACAAGACCGGAACACGAGAACAATGGCTGAAGGCGCGGCTCGATCTGCTCAAGGCCGAGAAGGAACTCACACGCCGAAGCGACGAGCTGGCGCGCCAGAGGCAGGATCTGCCGTGGGCACCCATCAATAAGGGGTATCGCTTCGAAACCGACGAGGGAAGCGTCTCGCTGGCAGACCTTTTCCGTGGACGCTCGCAGCTCCTCGTCTACCACTTTATGTTCGGGCCTGACTTCACCGCTGGCTGTCCCTCTTGCTCGTCTATCGCAGACGGCTTCAACGGCATCGCCGTACACCTGTCCAATCATGACGTGATGCTCTGCGCCGTTTCACGCGCCCCCCTTGCGAAGCTACAAGCGTACGAGCGTCGGATGGGCTGGACGTTCCCTTGGGCTTCCTCTGTCGGCGGTGACTTCAATTTTGACTTCTGCGCTTCTTACACGCAGGAGCAACAACGCGAGGGCGGCATCGAATACAACTATCGGCCCGAGGCGCCACTGCGAACCCGCGGACAAGAAGGGGCTGAGATCTCGCGCTCGACGGCCGATGGGCCTGCGACGTTTGCGGCTATGTGCGGAACCGACGCGGCGACGTACATTCGCGAGAGACCGGGCATGAGCGCATTCGCCCTCGAAGACGGCGTGATCTACCACACATACTCTACCTATGCGCGAGGGCTCGACGGTCTCTGGGGCATGTACCCATGGCTCGACCGCGCCCCGAAGGGGCGTAACGAGAATGGTCTCTGGTGGCACCGGCACGACGAGTACGGCGAGTGATGAGCGACGAAGCGGTGGTTAGCAACCAATTGCGGGACAGGAGGTAATGACCCATGACTTTCGAGAGCACCTCACAGCCAGCATTCTTCGGCACCTCAGCGCTTCTCTTTGTCGCAAGCGCAGCGCTGACGACTCTCTGGTGTGGTTCCATGTCAGCAATCGGGGAGATGCCGATGCCCGGCGGCTGGACGATGTCGATGGCGTGGATGCCGATGCCTGGACAGACATGGGTGGGCGCTGCGGTGTCGTTCGTCGGCATGTGGGTCGTGATGATGGTGGCAATGATGCTGCCATCGTTCGTGCCCACGCTATGGAGTTATCGCCGGACGATTGGCAGTCGAGGCGACCTGCGCCTGAGCTGGCTGACTGCCCTGGCCGGCATCGGGTACTTCTTAGTCTGGACAGTGTTCGGAATTGTTGTTTTTCCACTGGGCGCGACGCTGGCGGAGGTCGAGATGCAACGGCCTCGGCTGGCGCGCGTTGTTCCGATCGCGGTCGGCGTCGTCGTCGTGCTCGCCGGCGCTCTCCAGTTCACCGCATGGAAGGCACATCACCTTACCCGCTGCCGGGAGCCGTGGGGACGCGAGCCTACGTTGCCGGCGGATGCTGCCACGGCTTGGCGACACGGGCTGCACCTCGGCCTCCACTGCACTTGCGGCTGCGCTGCCTTTACGGCGATCCTCCTCGTCAGCGGGGTCATGGATCTGCGCGTGATGGCTCTGGTCACGGCAGCAATTACTGCCGAAAGGCTCGCAGGGAATGGCGAGCGCGTCGCACGAGCCATCGGAATTGTCGTGGTCGGGGTAGGGCTGCTCTTGATTACGAGGGCAGCAGCCAGGCTGGGATAACGCACCCCTTTACCCGCATTGTTCGGACGGGTGCCAGAGGCTCGAGGAGGCACACACATGTTCCTAATTGCGCCTTGAAGACGAGTTTGGCAAGCTGGGACGGTGCCGACTGCGAAACCCAAGGCGTGAGCGGAAAATTCGAAACGGTTATTTCGCTGAGACGTTTTCGCAGAAGGAAGAGCGGCTTGAATACGACACAAGGATCAAAATAGCCTTGTTCATCTTCATCGGCAGATGGACGCCCAAGATCTTGTTTTCGCTACGAGACAGGCCTCATCGCCACGGGCAGTTGCGGCGCCATCTCGGGAGGGTCTCGCAACGCATGCTGACCAGAACTCTCCGCAATCTCGAATCGGTAGGTTTAATCGACCGGCGTGTGACGCAACTGAGGGCCATTACTGTCGAGTATTGCTTGACCAATCTGGGAAGGACAACTATCCCTCCACTCAGAGCAATGTGCCGCCGGGCAAAGCAACACGGGAGGAAGGTAACTGCTGATGTAGCCCTTTCGAATACGTAATGGGCGAAAACCGGATCGAAGTTTTATCAGCTTACAAGCCAATCCCAAGTGGCAACACAAAGGACAAAACCCGAATCTAGTTTGCACCACTACCCTGAAGCAAAGGCTTAAAAAGGAGAAATGATATGGTAACCAGCAAAGACAGAGACAAAGCGCAATCGAAAGCGCGCATCACGATGAAGACACCCCCGATCGTGTCGCAGCCGGAGTGGGAGGCTGCGCGGCAGCAACTCCTCGTGAAGGAGAAGGCCTTTACCCGCTCACGCGACGCGCTCGCCGCCGAGCGTCGACGCATGCCGTGGATGGCGGTGGAAAAGAAGTACGAGTTCGACGGGCCCAAGGGCAAGGTCAGCCTGCTCGACCTGTTCGAGGGCCGCGGGCAGTTGATCATCTATCGCGCCTTCTTCGAGCCCGGGGTGTTCGGCTGGCCCGAGCACGCCTGCCGCGGCTGCTCGCTGGGCGCCGATCAGGTCGCGCACCTGGCCCACCTGAACGCTCGTGACACCACCCTCGCCTACGCCTCACGCGCGCCGCAGGCGGACATCGCGGGCGTGAAAACGCGGATGGGCTGGGAGATGCCTTGGTACACAATGACCGACAGCTTCGACAAGGACTTTGGGGTTGATGAATGGCACGGCCACAATGTGTTCTTCCGTGACGGTGACCGGGTGTTCCGCACATACTTCATCAACGGCCGCGGCGACGAGGCGATGGGAACCACGTGGAGCTACCTCGACATCACACCGCTTGGCCGTCAGGAGACTTGGGAGGACTCGCCAGAGGGTTACCCCCAGACCCCGCCGTACAAGTGGTGGAACTGGCACGACAACTATGACGCCGAGGCTTCGCCTCACCCGAAGTGGATGGATATAATCACCGACGCTCAAGGAGCCGCCTTGCGAAGGCGCGACGAAGAGGCGAAGGCGAGCTAAAGAAAGGCAACCACTTCGTCGACTGCGAGCAGCCGGCCGTTGTCACACAGGAGCCGTATGGTTGGGGACGGCCACGCGATGAATGTAGCGGCCGCTCGATTACGGAGCATTGTAATGACCATCGGCTCCATCCGGTCCCGTCGGACCCGGACTGCATTGCTTGTGGTGGGTGTACCTTCATCGTACAATTCCCCGCCAGAACGGTGTTGCCAGTGGCCCCGGGTAAGTGATTGTGTATTCCGTGATCCAGAGAAACCCGTTTCCGAAAAGCCGGACGGCTTGTCGGGATGATGACTCCGGAAAGCCTGCAAATTGCTTCGGCCGAGGATTCGCTCGCCTCACTCGGGATAGTCACGAATGGCGTCATCGTAAATATCGTGTTCCTCGTTCGCGTCGCCGACTGCCGACGCGTGCCAGTGGCGCATTCAGGGCTCCACGTACTTGTTTCTCTTCGATGGACTCCCCCAGTGGTGGTTCGGCTCTCATGTCATCTACCCGGTGGGATGAGACCAGCGACGCCTGTTTTCACCCCTTCATTGAGTTCTTGCCTGGGGTCGACATAAGACCACAATCGATCTTGGAGCCAGTCGGTATTTCGTCTGCTCTAAAGGTATCCCGTCGTCCGAGAAATCATCTGGACTGGGCAAAGCGGTATCCACGATTGTTTTCCACTCCTGTGCTGTTCCCTCTTGCACATTGAACTCCAACTCTTCCCAGTACGCATTGATCATCACGTAGATATCGTCATCACCTTGAGAAGCGCCATGCAGGCAGAATGCCAGGCTATGCGAATCGGAGGACAAATCGACCGTAGCGCCGACGCCATACCAGGAAATATCCTCCCGCCAGAACCTGCTTCGGCTCAGCGAAGGATGATTCTTGCGAAACGCAATCATGTTTTTAAAAAACCGGAAAATGTCGCGGTTCACCTGAAATTGACTCCAATCCAGCCATCCAATTTGGTTATCCTGGTTATAGGGATTGTTGTTGCCGAGTTGAGTATTCAGGAACTCGTCGCCGGCGCGAAACATGGGCGTACCGTTGGACAAAAAGAGCAGACAGCAGAAATTCTTCACTTGCTGCCGGCGCAACGCGCGGACAGCAGGGGAGACAGCATCATCCCCTTCCTGTCCACAATTCCAACTGTAGTTGGCATCAGTGCCGTCCTGATCATTATTTCCGTTTTGCCAATTGTGCTTGCGATCATAAGAAACAAGATCGTAGAGCGTGAAGCCGTCGTGGGACGTAACATAATTCACACTCTGATAGGCGTGATAAGAGTCGGCGCGGCTGTCTGGAAACAAATCATCGCTGCCATAGATACGTCGCATCACCTCGGGAACCATCCCAGTGTCGCCCTTTACAAACCGGCGAATGTCGTCGCGAAACCGCCCGTTCCACTGGAGCCAAGTCAGGCCAGGAAATCCGCGCCCGAGCTGATAAGCGGCTGTGTCCCAAGGTTCTGCGATCAAACGCACCCGCCCTAATTCCGGGTCCGCGGCAATTTCACTGAAGATGGGCGCTTCGCCCCAGTTGAGAGATCCGTCTGCATTGCGACTGAATACCGACGCCAGATCGAAGCGGAAGCCGTCGATATGCATCCCTCGCTTCCAATAACGCAGACTATCAATCACCATCTTGCGCACATGTGCCTGGCCGAAATTCAAGGTATTGCCGGTGCCGGAGTAATTGGCGTAGGGATTTGCCGGATCGGAAGACATCATGTAATAGCCCGCGCTGTCGAGACCCTTGAAGCTGTAGATCGGCCCTTTGTAGTCGCCCTCGCAAGTGTGGTTGTATACGACGTCCAGCACCACGCCGATATCGGCCTGATGAAAAGCCTTCACCATATTCTTGAATTCAAGACGCTGCTCATCAGCACGGTGTGTGCTCGCGTACTGAGCATGCGGCGCGAAGAAATTCAAAGGCATATAACCCCAGTAGTCGCCTTCTTGTGGATCACGCTGAAAAACCGGCATCAGTTCTACGACCGTCACCCCGAGTTCCTTTAAATAGGGGATCTTTTCCACGAGGCCGGCGTATGTGCCGGCACGCGATGGGTCGACACCAGAGTTTGGGTTCTTCGTGAAACCTCTGACATGAAGTTCGTAGATGACCGCGTCCGATTCATGATACGGAGTCCGATGCCCCGACCAGTCAAATATCGATCGGTGATCAGGCAGCACCCCCAAAGGCGCGCTGCCAGCATTGGATCCTTCTCGCATGGCTAAGTTGCGATCAAAACCGGGTGGAAAGAAAATGCACTTCGCATACGGGTCAAGCAGCACCTTCTGCGGATCGAAACTGTGCAGTTGAGGAATCGTCTCTCCTGATACGGAATACGCGTAATAACAAGCGGCACCAAGTTTTGTGACTGGGATCCGGCAGTGCCATATCCGCCCCGATTTGTTGTGCAAGAAATTCAATTGAAGCCTTAGAAGAGGATTCACTAGATCGGCTGGAGAATAGAGCAACAGAGTGACGCTCTCCGCATGTTCGGAGTGAACGGCAAAATTGAACGCTTGCTCCTCTTCGATCCACCT
>DATNLE010000191.1:0-1823 GCA_035603035.1 Candidatus Acidiferrales bacterium
GTGTTACCGATCTGGCGCACGAAATAGTAAGTCGAGGAAATGTCGTCGATATCGGCAATTGGCACGTTGCTGGTGACTATGTTAGAGGCTCCGATGAGAGCGGGCGCCAGGGAAAAGCCCTGAAAGAAAATGGCCGGAGCCAGGACGGCTGTGGGGGTCGTGGGCGTCCAGATATAAACGATCGTGGCATACGTCACGATCAAAAGGATCAACCCGGTCGCACACGTGCGCGCGCCTCCCAGGCGGGGCAGGAACACGTGCAAAGTGACCTGGAGGCCCACTCCAAGACCGAGCGTGTACATCGAAATAAAGCCGCCCGCTTGAGTGGTGCTGTAGTCCTGAACGAAGCGAAGGTATTGCGGAACAACATAAAGCCCGGCGCCGAAGAATGCGCCGACAACTAAAATCACGAGGAACGAGGCGCGCAGCGAGGCCTGCCGCCAGATCATATGTAAATGAAACACCGGCGATGTGTTTTGCGGGCGGGAATCCAGCCACAAAAACACGACAAAGAGAACTGCAGAATCGAGTAGAGCCAGCCCTATCCACGACGACTCAAACCACAGATCCCGCTCCCCGCGGCTGGTAGCAGTTACCAGAAGGGCCAGCGAAGCAATCAGCAGGATCGCGTCCCAGACTCCAACGTGGGCGTTTTTATCCCGCTGAAACAGATAGCCTGGCGGAACTACTTTCCAGATTAGAAAAGCGCCGATCGCCAGGAACGGAAAATCAATCAGGAACGCGTAATTCCAGTGAAACGTATCGGTGATCCATCCCAGCGAAACGGGATACGAAACCTCGAAAGCAGAAAGAAGCAGATTGAGATAAGTCAACGCGAGGATGCGCTGTTTTCCGGGAAACATCAGCCCGGAGAGGATGATGACGCGCACCAGGAATGCGCCCCCGCCGAATCCCATGATCAATCGTGACACGAGCAGCAGTTCGAGGCTGTGCAAGCTCAGCACGCAGCCCGTCGCTCCCAGAGCATAGAACCCGATGCTAAATAATAACTGGCGTCTGGTGCCGACAACGCGCGTCGTCCAAGCCCCCAGGGCCAGGGAGCAAAGAAAGCCGACGTTATATAGGGTCACAACCCAGCTAATTACATCGGAACTCGCGCCCACGTTTCCCTGCATGTCCGGAAGCAGCACGTTGATGGAAAGCCGGTTCGAAATTTCGACGGCGGTAACCAAGCCCACGCTCAGTAGAATGGCCATTCGGCGGCGGTATGACAGGCCCGACAGAATGCTGTTCAGAAACTGCTCCTCTTCCAGTTCCCATCGTTCGACGGTTGGTGAAATATTTGGTGCCAGGAGGCCCATGCGGATCCCTTGCGCTCAGCGAGTGTAAATGGTCGCTTCCACGTTCATTCCGGGCCGAAGAACCAGATTCGGATTCTTATTCGGCTTGACCAGAATTTTCACGGGAATGCGTTGCACTACTTTTATGAAATTTCCGGTAGCGTTTTGTGGGGGCAATAACGCCTGCCGTGAGCCGCTCGCGCCGGCGATGGAGTCAACCACGCCTTCGAATTCCTGGCTATAAGTGTCCACGCGAAAGCGGACTCTCTGACCGGGCGCGACATGGGCCAGTTGAGTCTCCTTGAAGTTCGCGGTGACGTATACTTGATCGAGAGGAACGATGGTGAATAGCAACTGTCCCGGCGAAACGTACTGTCCCAGATCCACGGACTTCTGCGTTACCTGCCCGGTAATCGGAGCGGCAATGTGAGTGTAGGCGAGATTTAGCTCGGCTTGTTGCAGCGCGGCCTTGGCGCGCTCGACCGCGGCGAGCGCCGATTTGTAAGTAGCTTTGGCGATGGG
>DATNLE010000197.1:0-1369 GCA_035603035.1 Candidatus Acidiferrales bacterium
GCAATATCCGCAGCAAATCATCAACATCCATCATTCATTCTTGCCCGCGTTTGTTGGAGCCAAGCCGCATCAGCAGGCCTTTGAGCGTGGCGTGAAAATTATCGGCGCCACCGCGCATTACGTCACGGAAGTACTTGATGACGGCCCCATCATCGAGCAAGGAGTGGAGCGCATATCGCACCGCGACACGATCGAAGACCTGGTCAAAAAGGGAAGGGACCTCGAAAAGCTCGTGCTCTCTCGCGCCGTCCGCTGGCACATCGAAAACCGCATCCTGCTTTACGGAAAGAAAACCGTCATCTTCGAGTAGCGTCCCGCTTCATCCAGAGAACTTCAGATGCGCTCCGGCATGCCGCACAAGTCTTTTGCCGAACTACCTCGAGGGGAGAACGAAGTCGAGGTCTTCAAGCTTCTGATCGGTTACCAGCTCAATGACCATCACGCCAGATCGCTTCGCTACGCCGGGATAGAACGTAGAGGCAGGGGGAAATCGCAAAGCATCACCTCCGCCAGCCCCGTCGAACCAATCAGGGCTGGCGGGGAAATTCAATCCGAGCACGTATTTTCCCGGCTCTAGGGGATCGAACGCGAAGTGCCCGTCCGGGCCTGTCCGGGTAGTCATAAAGGATGAGTCATCTGATTCAATAAGAATGAGCGCCACGTTTGCGACAGGTGTGCCATCTGAGTGCCTCACATGTCCGCCGATCTCCGCGCGGGGAGCCCTGTACAGAGATATATCGCGGCAAGTCCCGCTGGTGAGGACGATCTGGGAATCGTCGGGCTGGTAGGAGCCGACCGGTCCCACCGTGATTTTATATCTGCCGGGAGGCAATGGCGGGAATTCATAGCGTCCATCGGAGCCCGTGACACAGAAAGACTGTTTGCCATCCAACTGGCGAGTTGCCGCGATCTGCGCGTTCGGGACGACCTCGGCGCTGGATAATTCTCCGCGCACCACCCGGCCTCGCAGGACGGCGAAGTCGCCAATTTTCGCCAGGCGGCGAAGCGTCGCGATTTGGCCCTGCGCATCGGCGACGGGAAGGCTATCGTTTGCGTAGTAGTCCAGAACAATAGGCTCCCCCTCCACCTTTCGAAGGTAAAAGAGCCATCGGTCACCAGCCTTGAATTCGCGCATGCAGACCGCCTGCGATGTTAATACCGTCAGGGCAGTCGCGGGCGTGCCGAGAAAGACTTCCTCAGGAACGATCTGAATTTGGTTTTCGTCGTTCTCGACGGGAGTGACCGCGGAAATCACGCCCACAAAAACGTACGTGTACCAATTGGAGCGTACGCCGCAGTCCTTGAAATCACTCGACAGGCCGGAATGCATGCAGGTGACTTCCTTGTCTCCGACTTTTTCGAGAGTTAT
>DATNLE010000200.1:0-15429 GCA_035603035.1 Candidatus Acidiferrales bacterium
TTCTAAAAAAATCACCCGATGCGGCCGCTATTGCCCGGCTTTCGCAGGATCCGATCGACAATTCCACCACCCACACCACCTGCGTGGCCACGCGTCTTATCGCCGGCCATGCCAACAATGCTTTGCCGCAGCGCGCCGAAGCCAACGTGAATTGCCGCATTCTGCCCGGACACTCAGCCGAAGAGGTGCGCCAGGAGTTAATCAAAGTATTGGCTGATCCGAATATCGGCGTGCGCTACGAGGGAGCGCTCGGCGGGGTTACGGGGAGCGGCGCGCCGAAGAAAAGCTTCGCGCCTCCGCCGCTGCGCCGCGATGTGTTTGGACCCCTGGAAAAAGTCACAGCCGAAATGTGGCCCGGCGTACCCGTGGTTCCAGACATGGCTACGGGCGCATCCGACGGCGTCTACACCATGGGTGTGGGTCTGCCGACTTATGGAATCGCCGGCACAGCTGTTGATCGCGATGACATCCGAGCTCACGGCCGCGATGAAAGGCTCGGCATCGAGTCCTACTACAAAGGAGTCGATTTTTATTACAGATACTTGAAAGCGGTGACCTCGGAGTAGGGTCCCGCGCGGAATTTGTGTGAGGACCGAATCTGCGAAACGGGGGACAGAGTTCCGGCCCCGAAGAGCCTGTTCTGGGCGATGAGATTAGATCCGGCGACATGCAGAGCAAGAATCTAGCGTGGCGGCTTTTGATACATTCTTGAAAGGATAATCGGTGGCGAGAGCGAAGAATCGCGACGGCGCAACTGGTGGATCGTTCGCGCGGGAAAACTCAGGCGAATTTATTTTCAATCACTTTGCTCTGGACCGCAAGAGTGGCTTGCCTTTGTATCTGCAAATCGCCCACGAACTTATGTATTTGATCGAGACCGGCGTGCTTCGAGATGGGGATGCTCCGCCCTCATTGCGCCGTCTTGCGGAGCAGCTTGGAATCTCACTTCTGACTGTCGACAAAGCATATAAATGGCTGCAATCGCGGGGCGTGCTTGCAACTCGTCAAGGCGCCAGATGGAAAGTTGCTCTGATCAGGGAGAACTCCGATCAGAACGTGCGCGAGCGTCTTCGATTGATCAAGTTCGTCGATGAAACACTATCTTCCGCTATGCGAAATGGATTCGACCCGGTGACCTTCGCTCGAAAGATGGTGCAGAGAGCTACGGCCGTGGAGCAACAAGTTCCATTCCAAACTTTGGTTTTTGTGGGGTGCCACTCGGGATACGTGGACGATTATGTGGCAGAGCTTCGTAACGAACTATCGGAGTTTAAGGTTGAAATACAAGGAACGCTGACCGGTTCTCTTGCTGCTGCGAAGAGAGAATGCGCGGATCGGAAGTTCCTTCAACGTGCGGATTATGTCTTGACCACGTTCTATCATTCCGGGTTTGTTCAGAAGGCCGTTTCGCAACTAAACAAAAGAGTCGTTGCGCTCTCTCTCTCTTTGAGCAAAGAGGCTCTCTATAAGATCGTTTCACTTCCACGAAACTTACGGGTTGGGGCCATTCTGAGTCCGACGGATCCAGCTCCCCCGATCGTTAAGACTCTGGAATACTATCGCGACCAGCCGGCTGGATCCATCCCCTACGCCATTGTTAGCGACCTCGCCGCGGTAAAGCGATTACGAGCGAAGACGGATTCCATTGCATATACGATTGCGTGCCAAGACCAAGTGAAATCACTTCTGAAGAAGGAGGAAATAGGAATTGTTTTGCGTTTTGGTCCGGCAGAAGACGACATCAAAAAACTACAGGCCGTTTTGACATCATCTTCGAGACGAGTCTCTGTCCAGCCCGTAGCTTGATAGAGCACTTGTCCGAGAATCTCATTTTTCTCGTTGAAATCGGTTATTAGGGGGATCCGATTGTGAGGCGTGCGGGCCCTATAGCGAGACAGTTCAGGCAAATGAGTCAGAGTTTTTCGTAGAGTTCGAAAAACGACGGAGGAGAGGAGGAGATCACGATGCAACGCAGCCTAATATGCGGTCTTACCGCCTTGATCATTCTTACTCTTACGGTGTTCTCTAACGCTCAAACCGCCTCCGTAAGAGCACGCGTGGCCTGGAGGCAGTGCGGGATTCCAGAGCAACGCCCGCACTCGGTGGCCTGGATGATTTTGGTCAGGGTGCGATGAAGTGATTGGAAGGTGGCTGGGGGTGCGGTTGCCGTCATTCAGGGGAAAGGGTAATCGGGTCATTTTTTCGAAAGGCTTCGGCTATCGAGATCTGGAGAGGCTTTTGCCGGTCACCCTCCACACGCGCTTTGCCGTCGAGTCGATCTCCCAAGCTCTTCGTTGGGGTGTCCGCGCTAAACTGGACAGGCAACTTGCTGATGAGAGAGATCTATTTCGTCGCCGTCAAATATAGATCCGCCACTCTTGATGCCAAGACCTGAGGATTCAGGTCGGAACGGTTGCAGAGCACAATGATGGTCAGGTTGTTTTTCGTGAACCGTTCGATTGCCGTTTTAAAACCAGTCGTATCGCCGTAGTGCCAGCTGCGGGCGTAGCCTTGATACGGGTCCAGGAACCACCCGAAACCATAAGAAACTGGTTTGCTTTCGAGCGGATCAGCGTCGCCCGGTCCGCTGGCCCAATGGGGCTGAGATCCGTCAGCCAGCTTCACAGGTATCAACGCAGGCTGCATCTCGGCGGCACTGAGAAGTGTGTGGTGAGCCAGAGCGTCGTCCCAGATTGCTAAGTCTTCCAGATTCGAGTAGACACCGCCATCGCCAAGCGTTGCCGATGTCGCGCTTTGATCGGTTTCTCTAAAGACGCCATTTTCTTTCGAATGACCGTAGGCGCGGTTCGGGACCTCGTTCGTTCCCTTTATGTAGGCCAGGGTCTGGTGCATCTTCAAAGGCCGAAAAATTCGCTCGCTCAAGAAATCCGCAAAGGCCATCCCCGAGACTTTTGCGACTGCGAGGCCCAGCACAACATAGCCGGAGTTGCTGTACGACCATTGTGTACCCGGAACAAACTTACCGCGTTTTTGCGTTTCAAGCAGCGCTAGCACCTGTGCATCTTGAATCTGACGAGTTTCCGTCCAGGGCAAAGGTTCGCCGGCACGAGCAGAGTCCATCAATTCTTCGTAGTCCGGCAGCCCAGAAGTATGATTCAGCAGGTTCCGAATCGTTATGGATTGGCCATACCTCGGAAACTCTGGAAATACGTCCGTCAAGCGCTCGTCGTATCGCAGCCGCCCATCGCGCACCAAGAGCATTGCAGCCATTGCAGTGAATTGCTTGGTACAGGAGGCCAGCCGGAAATTAGTCTGCGCATTGATCGCCATTCGCGTGCGCAATTCCATTACTCCGTAGCCTCGCTGAAACAGTGTTTGCCCATTTTCTCTTACCAATACCGCCACTCCGGGGGACAACTTCTTTGTTTCCTCCGAAAGGATGTGGTCAATTTTATTCTCGATCTGGTTGGTTTCTTGTTTACTCCGGTCCGTACCGGCCAGCGTCACACAAAGCATGGCTACGCTCATCAGACGCACGACTACGCCAACCATAGGCTGTCTCTTTCTCATTTAGCGCTAAGCTTCAACCAGACAGACCCCGAGTTCACTGACCGGCTGCGATTTGCTCATCCAGGTGGAACTGAGCGTCTCAAGCTCTTTAAGGGGCTCGGGTTTCGTTTCACTGAAGGAACCTTCCAGCCTCAGATACTCGATGAAGTCACAAACAGCTCATAGCCAATACGCAGTGAATTGCGCAAAGCGCACAGCGGCGAGACATTTCCTGCCCACCTGGTCAATCAGCGCGGCCGAGGGCGCCCGCGTTTTCGATGTGGGCAGGTTCCGCGCCTGCCAACACGCCTACTTCCTGCGATCCTTTCCAATTGTAAAACCACATTCGCTACCCTCGGCTGGGTAATCGTCAGCCTGCTGTGCTTTGGACAAAAGTGGCCGGTGCGCCGCTAGGAATGCCGGATCCGTTTTCCAGGGGGATGCCTCAAAAGACCTGCGTCCCTGCCGAGGCCACTAGAAAATTGGCGCTTCCTTGATCGGAGTGACCCGGGCGTTCACGACCGCTGCGCCGTTTCCCTCTTGCATCAGGCCGGTGGCCGAGAGGCGGCCTGTGCGTAGCCGAAGCCCTACGCGTTAGAGAGGTGAGAAAGGGCTGTTATAGTGATATATAAGTGTAATGGCAGCCTTGCCAAAGATTTTTGCTGGTCTTCCGAGAAGAACAGCAACACTTTCAATGCTCAGGCACGGATGCGGCGCGGCGCACTTTTTCCTGCCTGCACGAGAGGACAATTGAGTGGCGAGACCCAAGCGTCGTAATGGATTGGGGACAGTGGAGGGAGCAGGCGAGACCATCCTGAGTCACTTCATCCTGGACCGCCAGAGTGGATTGCCGCTGTATCTGCAGATCGCCCACGAATTCATGTTCCTCATCGAGACGGGAGTTCTTCGGGATGGAGACACTCCACCATCTTTGCGCCGCCTAGCCAAGCAGCTTCGGATCTCGTTCCTGACCGTCGATAAGGCTTATAAATGGCTGCAGTCGCGAGGAGTGCTCGCGACTCGCCCTGGCATCGGGTGGAGAGTTACCTTAATCAGGGAAGACTCGGATCAGGAGGCACGAGAGCGCCTTCGATTGACCAAATTCGTTGATGAAACCCTGTCGCTGTCTATTCAACACGGATTCGATCCCATGGTGCTTGCGCGGAACATGGTCCACAGAGCTACCGCCATGAAGCACCGAGTACCTTCTCGCAAATTAGCGTTTGTGGAATGCCATTCAGAGTTTGTTGACGACTACGTGACTGATCTTCGCAAGGAACTATCGGAATTCAATGTCGAAATTCAGGGGATGCTTACCGGGTCTTTGGCCAATATTGCCGAGACAAAATGCACGGATGGTGAATTTCTCAATCATGCAGATTATGTCTTGACCACGTTTTATCATTCCGCTTTTGTCCAAGAGATAGTTTCTCCGATAAACAGAAGGGTGGTAGCCCTTTCCCTTTCCTTGAACAAGGAAGCTCTATATGAAATTGTGTCGCTTCCGAGAGATGTGCGAGTGGGGGCAATTCTGGGTTCGACAGATCCCGCTCCCACGATTGTCAGAAGTCTGGAATATTATCGAGACCAGGCAACTGGCTCGATCCCTTACGCCATTGCGACCGATGCTGCCGCGGTGAAGAGGCTGCGGGCGAAGACGGACTTGATTGCCTACACGATCGTGTGCAAGGACCAAGTGGAGACCTTCCTGAAGAAGGGCGAACAGGGAATTTTGTTGCGTTTTGGTCCCGCGGAAAGCGACATAAGAAAAATCAAGGCGCTTCTCGGATCATCGTCAGCACGAGTCACATCCCAAATGGCGCACCCATGAGACAAATGATTAAGGCCTCGTTCATCCTCAAGTTCGCTCTTTTGCTTGCCAGCGGTTTAAACAGAACGCAGAATACGCCTTACCAGAATTATCGTAGTCCACACCGGCAGTTTTGAAGCAGCCAAACCAATCGGCGGCGATACTCCGGTCGCCGGTTGCAGGTGTGAGATGAATTGGCTGTGGGAGGGGCTACTTTACACGAACTTCAAACTCTCTCCTTTCATCACGGAGTGCTTCAGAAACTTCTTGTCATCGTGCATGGGATAGTCCGTGCGGTAGTGTGCCCCACGACTTTCCTCGCGGGCCAGCGCTGCGCGAACTACCAGCGATCCGGCAAGATGAAGGTTTGCCGCCTCCCACGCCCGCCTGGTGCGTGGATGCCTCACCCTCACGGACAATGCTTCCAGGGTTTTCAGCGCCTCTTGCATCCCAACACGAGTGCGCACGATACCCGCATCCTTCCACATGGTGTCCTGAATCTGTCCGATCAACTCATCCACTCCAGCATCCACCGGCCCGTTCTGAGATGCCGCCTTCTGCGGCGAGTTCGCCGACTTCCGCGGCTGTTTCAATTCCCCGTGCATCGCCTTTCCCGCACGCGCCCCATACACCAGGCCCTCGAGCAGGGAATTGCTGGCCAATCGGTTCGCGCCGTGCACGCCCGTCGCCGCTGCTTCACCGGCGGCATAAAGACCGGCGAGGTTTGTCTGGCCATTCAAATCGGTGCGTACGCCGCCCATCGAATAGTGAGCCGCGGGTCGGATCGGAATCAGATCTTCGGTGATGTCTATGTTGTATTGCAGACAGGTCGCGTAAATTCGCGGGAAGCGTTTCTGCACCTGGCTGGCTTTTAGATGGGTGAGGTCGAGGTATACGAAAGCATCCTTGGCATGGCTCACTTCCATTTCGTGCATAATGGCGCGCGCCACGACGTCGCGCGGAGCGAGCTCGGCCAGGGGGTGGTATTTCGCCATGAAGCGATCCATCTCGATGTTGCGGAGGTATGCCCCTTCGCCGCGCAGGGCCTCCGAGAGCAAAAATCGAGGTGCTTTTTTCAAGTAGAGCGCCGTGGGATGAAACTGGATGAACTCCATGTCGCTGACTTCCGCGCCGGCGCGGAACGCCATCGCGACTCCGTCTCCCGTTGCCACTTCGGGATTGGTCGTGTTGCGATAGAGTTGCCCCATACCCCCCGTGGCCAGCAAAACCGCGGAGCACATCACCTCCTGAAGCTGACCTTTTTCACTGAGCAGCGAAACGCCTGTCACTGCTCCTGCGTCGGTCTCGAGTCCAGCGGAAAATTCGAATTCCCGCACCGTAATATTCTTGAGTGTCTGCGCCTTGGCATAGAGCGCGCGCAGGATCTCACGTCCTGTCGAATCGCCCTGCGCATGCAGAATCCGGTTGCGGCTATGAGCGCCTTCGAGGCCAAAGACGAGTTTCGTTCCACTCCGGTCAAACTTCGTTCCCCAGGCTATTAACTCCTCAATGCGCTCTGGCCCTTCTTCCACCAGCGCTTTCACCGCTCCCGGCAAGCAGAGGCCATCGCCCGCAACCAAGGTATCCTGCAGGTGCAAGCTGACTTCATCTTCGTCGCTGAGTGCCGCCGCAATGCCACCTTGGGCGTACTGCGTGTTGGAATCCGTGACTTCTTTTTTCGCAAGCACCAGGACGCGTCCCGCGCTCGCCAGTTCAATGGCGGCACGCAAGCCGGCAACACCGGCGCCAATCACCACGAAATCCGTCTCGGCTGGAAGCCCTTTCATAGACGGCAAATGGTATCACTTCCAGCTCTGGTTCGACCAAGTCTCACTCGACCAAACCGGCGCAGTCCCATAAGCTATTATGGAATTCCATGGCGCAAGTCACCATCCACGTCCCACCGCGTCCCTACCAGGCGCGCATTGAGAACGGCTTGCTGGCGCGGGCGGGCGCTTTGCTTGCCGAACTGCTGCCGCAAGCCAGCAAACTTTTTGTGGTAACCGTTCCCCCCGTGCGCCGCCGTTGGGGATCCAAACTTTTGAGTTCGCTCACCGCGGCTGGTTTCAAACCTAAGGTTTTGCAGATGCCGGACGGCGAACTTTCCAAGAAGCTGGCGAACATCGAAACCATGGCCGAAAGATTGGTTCGCCTGGGTGCCGACCGCAAAGCGGTTCTGATCGCGTTCGGCGGAGGCGTGGTCGGCGATGTCAGCGGCCTATTAGCCTCGCTTTACATGCGCGGGATAGACCTGGTGCAGATTCCAACCACAGTGCTTGCCCAAGTGGATGCATCCGTCGGCGGTAAAACCGGTGTGAACCTTGGCGCTGGGAAGAATCTGCTGGGCACGTATCATCACCCACGCGTGGTTCTGATAGATCCGGAAGTTCTGCGCACGCTTTCTGACCGAGCCTATCGCGCAGGACTCTATGAAGCGCTCAAGTGCGGCATCATTGGTGATCTCGATCTTTTCTTGCGCTTCGAACAGAAACGTGCCCAGATTCTGAAACGTGATCCTGTCGAACTGGAAGGTCTGATTGCGCAGAGCGTGAGGTTGAAGGCTGAAATCGTTTCCGCTGACGAACAAGAGGGAGGCCTGCGGCGCGTACTCAATCTGGGGCACACGATCGGCCACGCGCTGGAGGCGGAAACCGGCTACCGTGGCCTGCTTCACGGCGAGGCCGTCGCCTGGGGACTGATTGCCGCCGCGAACATCGGACTGACCGTCGGCCGCACGGATAGCGTGACCGCCGGCCGCATCGCCGACGCCGTGCTCAGCCTGGGCCGGTTGCCGGAATTGAAGGTCAGCGCTCGTAAAATCGTCGCGCGCCTGCAGTCGGATAAGAAAACCCAAAACGGGGCCGTACATTTTGTCCTGCCTCGGGAAATCGGAAAGGTTGAAATTGCTTCCGATGTGCCCGACAGAGTTGTCCTCAACGCAGTCGAAGAACTGCGCCGTCTATCCTACGGCGGCTGGGTAGGGAAGAAATGAACCGGGTGGCTGAAAGCCCGGTTGTCGGCGCCGCTCCGAAGGGCGCAACCGACGCTTCCTCCGCTGCGCGCGCGGTGCGGGAGATGTTCACCTCGATCGCTCCCCGCTACGACCTGCTGAATCACGTGCTTTCATTGAACGTGGACCGGTGGTGGTGGCGGCGTACTGCTCGCAGCTTCGCTCATATTCTCTCTCAGCCTGATTCCCGGATTCTTGATCTTTGTTGTGGTACCGGCGACATGACCTTTGCTCTTCGCAAGCAGGCAGGTGACTGGCATCCGCAGATCGTGGGGGCTGACTTCTCTCACGCCATGCTGCAGCGCGCTTGTTCAAAGTCTCTCGACAAGATGGCAACGAACGGCAAGTCCGCAACGCCCGGCTGGATCGAAGCCGATGCTCTCTGCCTTCCTTTTCCCGGTGAGCATTTCAGTCTTGTGACCTCGGCCTTTGGCTTTCGCAATCTGACGGATTACGACGCCGGCCTGTGCGAGATTGGGCGCGTTCTAAAACCCGGAGGCGAGTGCGGTATTCTCGACTTTAGCGAACCCAAAGGTTTGATGGGTAAGCTGTATCGCCTCTACTTCAAGCAGGTGCTGCCGCGTGTCGGTACCATGCTCTCGGGTGTGAGCGGCCCTTACCAGTATCTGCCTAACTCGGTCGAACGTTTTCCCCAGCCCCATGAAATGCTGGACCGCATGCGGCGCGCGGGATTCCGTGAAGCCAGTTGGACGCCTTATACTTTCGGCATCGCGGGTTTGTATCGCGGCAGGAAGTGAGAGTACACAGCCTTACTTGGCGACCGCACTTGGCGCCGATACTGCCGGGCTCTGGACGCTCTGGGCAAAGGCATCGGCAATCGTGTAACGAATCACCTTTTCGTACTCGCCTCCCAGGAAGGCTCGTAGCCGATCCGTATTCATGATGTATTCGCCGGTCATGTAAGGCAGCGCCTCCGGTGGGATGGCTGAGATCTGCTGTCTCCACAACAATTGCAACACCAGCCGCATCACCCATCTTCCCGGAACGCGAATCAGCTTCGCCTGCGCCATCTCAATGCACCGGGCGAAAGTAACGGCCTCGCCACGTCCCGCGACATTCAGAATAGTCAACCGTTGCGCCTCCGGATCCCGATGCAGAATATGCACGAGCAGACGCGCCATATCGTCTACGTGCACGAACTGGATCTTGTTATCCAGATACTGTTGCCCGCGTGGCAGCATGCAAGGCAGCCGTTTCCCCTCGCGACGCATCTTTTCCGCTCGTGAGCTTTTTCCGTTGGGCGTACCGCGAAACGCTCCTAGAAGATAGTTTTCCACGCTGGCTCCGGCGAAGATATGGGGACGCAGAATGTATACGCTGCATCCCCGGAGCGCCGTAGAACGGTGCTGTACCACCTCGTCAGACTGCTTTTTGTGAATGGCATAAGGCAACGTGTGCGCCGCGCGGGGCGATTCTTCCGTAGCTGGCGAGGGAAGGCTTGGCCCATAGACTGAAACGCTGCTGGGAAAAACAAATTGCTTGATTCCAGAATCGGTAGTGCGGTTCGCCTCAGTGATGGCTTCCATCACGCGAGCCGTCCCGGCCACATTGATCTGCCACATACGTTCCGTGTCGAGCACGCCTGTGCGTACCGGATCGATGACGAACGCGAGGTGCACTACGGAAACCGGCCGACTGTCGCGCAGCAGTTCGTAGAGAATCCGAGTGCAAGATTCATCTCCCAAGTCTAGACGCTCGAATTGGAGCGGCAACTCGGTTTGGGGTGAGGTCACGTCCACCCCAATCACCGAAAAGTCTCCCAGCAGCGGGAGCAACCTGGATCCCAGGTTTCCCGCAATGCCAGTAACCACGACGACAGGTTTCGCGCTCGCCATTAGTTCGGCTTGGACGGAGGAGCCTGCTGCGCCGGCGGTTGCGAAGGTGGATTCGCAGCCGGGGGTGCGCTTTGCGGCTGAGCCTGAGGAGTTGGAGGCGGAGGTGTCTGCGGACGCATACGCGGTGACGCTCCCTGACCCAGGCCAGGACGCCCTCCCGGACCGGTCGGTCCCGGCGGTCCAAAATATGCCTCGTTGGTTTCCGCATGGTAGGAGTTGTTGTACTTGTCCATCATGTCTTTCATGCGCTGGGTTTTTAGAGTGTTACGAATTTCTTCCGTAACTTTTTCCAAGGGAAGCGTTTCTTTGCTAATCACTTTGTAAATATAGTGTCCGCCATTGTCGGTCATGACCTGGGAAACCTCACCCTGTTTCAGATCAAACACTGCAGCATGTGCTTGAGGCAAGCCGGTACGCCGTACCGGGGGCATGGTAACCGTGGGTGAGTCCATCTTCATGCCCGCGGCCTCGAATGCCTCTTTCTGAAGCTTGGTAAAGTCTTCGCCCGCCGCCGCCCGCGCCCGCAGGCTATCGGCCAGCTTAGTCAGCTCCTGTTCGCCTTCTTCCTGCTTGGTTTTGTCCGCTGCTTCCTTGGCTTTCTCCTGCTCGTCGGTCAACTTTTCTCCGTTGTTTTTCTCCGCAGTTTCCTGTTTGTTGCGCGGAATGAATAGCCGTTCCAAAGAAAATTGCTCGTACGCCTCAGGATTTTTCTTGTAGTAGTCTTCAATTTCCTGCGGCGGCACTTTGTCCGCCTCCTCCTGTACCGAGCGCTGCAGTTGTTGCGTAAGGATCTGCATTTTGACAACCTTCAGCGTCTCCTGGTACTGCGAACTCTTGTCCAGACCCTTGGCCTTGGCGGCCTCTGACATGGCCATGAACTTGGGCAGAACGGTTGCCAGTTGCCGCTTTAGCTGAGGCGTGACGGTCGGCGAGAGGCCACTGGCGATCTTCTCAAATTCCGCGCGCGTAATCTTGGTCGTGCAGTCTGCGGGCTTTTTTACGGGAGACGTAGCCACTTTACTGGCGGCAGTCTTGGAAGCGGCCGGGATCGGCGCGGCCGGGCAGACCCCATGAATCGTCAGCACCACCGCGCTCTCCGGCACTTCCGCCGCGGGCGTCGTTGGCCCGGCAGCGTTCGGGGCCTGGCCCGGACCCGGGGACGGAGCAGGAGTCTGCCCCGATGGGGCCTGTCCCCAAGCCATCGTTCCCAACAACACACACAGCAGCCAACTCTTACGCATACAAAAATCCTCCAGGATTGGTACATCGGGAAGTTGTAAAACTCGAACTAGCATCCTAGCATAGAGGCCGCCGTCTCCTTAAGCGCCGTGCTTTTCTCAGCGGCGTCATAACCCCAGCCCGATTCTCTTGGCGCAATTCCGTATTAGCGGCGATAATCCCATCATGTCCGGGACGCGGGCTCTCTATTCGCCTCACGCCATGCGCGCCGAGAAACGCGCGGTGGCTGGAAACTCGGTTCTTGCCGCCCTGCTCATTACCAGCGGCAAGGTAGTCGTTGGCATCACCACCGGCAGTCTGGGCATCCTCTCCGAGGCCGCCCACTCGGCTCTTGATCTCGTGGCCGCATTGCTCACGTACTTATCAGTGGGAGTCTCCGACAAACCGGCTGACGCCGACCATCAATATGGCCACGGCAAAGTGGAAAATTTTTCGGCTTTCGTCGAGACGGGCCTGCTTCTGCTGACCTGCATCTGGGTGATCTATGAAGCGATCGTGCGGCTATTTTTTCGTCGCGTCGAGGTTGAGCCTTCCATCTGGGCATTCGCCGTAATGCTGGGTTCCATGGCCGTCGACTGGTGGCGCTCCCGCGCTCTGGGCCGCATCGCGACCAAGTATGAAAGTCAGGCCCTCGAAGCCGATGCGCTGCATTTTTCCACGGACGTCTGGTCCGCCGGCGTCGTCGTCCTCGGACTGGCTCTTATCCTCGCCGGCCGCCTGTACCACATAGATTGGCTTCGCCTGGCCGATCCCGTCACCGCCTTGTTCGTCGCTGGCGTCATTGTTTCCGTCAGCTGGCGATTGGCGCGGCGCACCATCGATGCCTTGCTCGACGCCGCTCCTGCGGGAGTTCGCGCCCAAATCACCGACGCCGTTTCGCATGTGGATGGTGTCCTCGAAATCGGACGCGTCCGCATCCGCCGTGCCGGCAACCGCTACTTCGCTGATCTCGCCGTGGGATTGGCCCGTACCGTAACCTTCCAGCGTTCCGAACAATTAGTGGAAGCAGTTACTGCCGCTGTGCGCAACATTCTTCCCGACGCCGACGTCACCGTTCAACCCTTGCCTCGGGCTCAGCGTTCGGAAAATATCTTCGACCGTATTCGCGCCGTCGCTACCCGCCATAACCTCAACGTCCATGACATCAGCGTGCAGGATCTCGCCGGCAAACTCCATGTCGAGCAGCATGTTGAACTGGATGAGCGCATGACACTAAAGAACGCCCACGATCAGGTGACCGAACTCGAAGCCGACATGCGCCACGATGTACGGGAGATCGGCGACATCCTCACCCACATCGAAAGTGAACCCGCCACCATCGAAACCGGCGACGAGCCGGTGCGCGACGCCTCCCTCGAGCGCCGTCTGAAATCTCTCGCCGTGGAGTTTCCCGAGATTGTCGACATGCACGACGTCCAGATCAAGAAAGTTCGCGGACGGCTTTACGTCTCCTGCCATTGCACGTTGTCCGATGATCTGTCGCTCACGCGGGTTCACGACATTCAGACCGAACTGGAAATTCGTTTTAAGCAAGCCGCGCCGGAGCTCTTCCGGGTTTTAATTCATCCTGAGCCCAGCACCGATAATCGAAGATAGTTTAGGGAGTACGCTCTCATGACGAATGCTCGCGCCACCTGGATCGAGAAACAAAAATTCAACGGCATCTCTGACAGCGGCCACACGATTGCCGTCGACGGAGATAAGGTCGCCGGCAACAGTCCGATGGAACTCGTTCTCATCGGCCTGTGTGGCTGCACCGGGTATGACGTTGTTTCTATTCTGCAGAAGAAACGTGAGCCTTTCACCAGCGTGGAAGTCCGCGCCCAGGCCGAGCGTGCCACTGATCCTCCATCTGTTTACACGGAAATCAAGTTGATTTACCGCGTCGGTGGAAGAGTATCTCGCAAGGCTGTCGAGGATGCGGTTCGCCTCTCGAAGGAAAAGTACTGTTCCGTTTCCGCCATGCTCGAAAAAACCGCGAAAATTACCAGTGAGATCGAGTACGTGGACGCGTAAAATAGTTTTTCACCCCGTGGCTCCTACGATTCTGCTCTTCACTCAGTCCGGCTGCCTTAACTGCGAAGTGATGAAGATTTTCCTGGAAGCGAAGGGGATCAGTTTCGAAGAGCGCGATATGAGCCTCGACACCACTGCCCGCGCTGAATTGCTCGAAACCTACCACAGTCGCACTGCCCCAACTGTGGTGATTCTCACCGCATCCGGCGCCGAAGTGATTGAAGGATTCGACCCTGACCGCCTTGAGCAGTTCCTGTCGGCTGCTTGATTCTTGAAGCCGCTCGCGAGGCCCGCCATTTCGAACCCAACCAGCCAAAGCCCGCAATCGCATCCTCTTCGCGGCTACGTGTTCATCGCTTCGGCCGCATTCCTTTGGGGAGTCTCCGCGGCTTTGGGCCGTGCCGTCTTCACCGGAAGGTTGACGCTGGGCGGCAACATTCTTCGCCCAATTGATCCCCTCATTCTGTCGCAGAGCCGCACCACATTTTCATTGCTCGTGTTACTGCCTCTTCTGGTCGCTCTTCGAGGATGGCAACGGATCAAGCTGCCGACTCGCGATCTCGCTTATTGCCTTCTTCTGGGCACGCTCGGCGTAGCCGTCTCGAATTACTTCTATTACGTTGCGATTCAGAGAACCAACGTCGCGACCGCCATCATCGTGCAATACACTGCTCCGGTGTGGGTGCTGGTGTACGTGGTAGCTCGGCGCCAGCAAAAGCTCACTGCGCAAAAAGTCACCGCAGTTGCTTTAGCCGTGACTGGAATCGCTCTAGTCATCGACGTACTCGGATCCCGTTCTGGCCCGGGGCTTCACCTCGACTCCTATGGCCTTATGGCCGCATTGCTGGCATCATTCTCGTTCGCGTTCTACAACGTCGGTGGACATCGCATCCTCGCCCGCCACGACCGCTGGCGCGTGCTCGTCTGGACGCTCGCCGCCGCCGCGGTGTTCTGGCTCATCGTCAACCCACCATGGAAAATCCTCGCCGCCCACTATGCGCCGGCGCAATGGCTGTTCCTGTTCGTATTCTCCATGCTCTCGGTGTTGGGAGCATTCTCCCTTTACTTCCTCGGCCTGCAGCATCTCGAACCCACGCGCGCCATCATCGCCAGCTGCCTGGAGCCAGTATTTTCCATTCTTCTCGCCGCCTTGCTGCTCGGTGAAGTGCTGCGGCCGATTCAGATTTTAGGAATTGTTTTAGTCCTGGCGGCTATCGTAATCGTGCAGCACCCCGGTAGCAGCGTAATTGCGGATGCCGTTATCGTCGAACCGGTGGAATAACCACTACAACAACACTTTCCCTTTCGACTCCGGCAATCTCGGACTAAGTTTGGAGCTTGGCTTGATTGGGGTCTGGGACTGAGCTTTGATCTGACAGATTTTGGATCTCGAATTGATTCTGGGTGGCGCAGCGCTATTTTCGGCCGGGGCTTCAGCCGCTGACGTAATGCTCTCCCCCGCTTGGACTCAGACACTCCACACCGAATCCACATGGTCAGCGGAGCCCGGCCAGAATCCACGCCGAAGCACGGTATAGCCGCTAGCAATCTCCGCCGCTGCCCCGGTATTGCTGCCCAATCAGTACGATGGAACTAATCTGCATGAGTGCGAGCTTACCGTGCGTTGCGGAATTGTAAACTTTCATACGCCACGGCAGTTCTGGATTCTGTAGCTTCGCCTGTTTCCTTCTCGGGTACCTTGCCGTGATTTGACGATGTTTTTGACTTGGCGAGCCGCAGATCTTAAGTAGGCTCGTCCTATTGCATTACCGAGACAACTCGATGTGGACGTGCTAATGAGCCTTCGGCGCCCTGGCGGGCGGGCGGTTGTGGTCAACAAAGTTGAACCTCCCCGCCCTGAAGGGCGGAGATTCCTAGACTACGCACAGCGTTACTCCGCTCACGTTAGCGTCCAGCGGCTCATTCCGAGCCGATATGTTAACGGCTGCGTTGTGGTCTGCATTGTCCTGATACCCACAGGACAGGCA
>DATNLE010000258.1:0-2795 GCA_035603035.1 Candidatus Acidiferrales bacterium
GCGCCAGGCAGTTGCTTAGGGGCTTGTCGAACTCTGCCGGCGAGGTCGTGAGCATCGATCGCCTGCTCACGGGAGAGCGCTGGTTACCGGAGTGACTTCTCGTAGCGCCACACTTCGAGCGGAAATGTTCCGCCCGGCACCGCAACATCCTCCGTCACAGTCCCGGTTCTTAACCAGCCACACTTTTCATAGAATCTTGCGGCACGTTCGTTGCCAACAGCACAGGCAAGCCAAGCAGTATCGACACCCGCTTCGCGCAGATGTGCTTCCGCGTCGGCGATCAGGACTGCGGCCACGCCGGAGCCTCGGACACCGGAAGAAACATAAAATTGATACAGCTCGGCGCCCTTGAGTACGTAAAAGCCGACGGGCTGACCGGCTACCGCTGCTACGCGCAAACCGCTCGAAGTCCGATGAAGTCTTTCTTCAAAACTCTCTAGCGTACGCACGCGGGCGAGTTCCGCCGGTACGATTCGAGCATGCGCGTCTTGCCAGCCCTCGAACCAGAGCATTGCCAACAGTCCGATCTCAGGCAATTGGGCATTTCTTATGTCTGCGCCGGTCAGGTGTCTACGCTCCGATTAATTGCCGATCCTTGATTTTGCATACTAATCGGCCGATCTACAAAATAACGATACATATATCTTGTTGAGCGACGATACGAGGAGTTGGGGACCGGAGAACGAGTAATTGGGACGGACCCGTTTTTTTCGAGGACGAATTCGAACGCTCCCGCTGGACGGAATCGCACATTGAGTAGATATTTCAACAAAGCAGCGCATCATCCGATCCATTCTGGTGGGGCGCTTATGGAACCTTAAAGGACCGCAATCAGAATGAACTCATTAGGCGAGGCAATGGCCGCGCGTGATCCAATCCCGCTGACGCAGCCAATGGCCACTTACTGCGGCTTGGCAATTTCACTTTTGGGGGCACCCGCATTCGTCGCAATCTTTCGCCTCCTCACGGGTGAGAGCCACTCAGACTTGCAAGTAGTCGGACGGGATGTCGGTCTTTTCTCCTTGGCCGCACTACTTTTGTGGATCGTCAAGACCCAAGAACAATTGCCACTTACGTCGATCGGTGCTCATGCCGATCGGTTAGCGAGATCTCTTCTAAGGGGCTTCGTTCTTGGAATGGTCCTTCTCGTTGTGACTGTTGGATTGTATTTGCTTCTACCGAAAGTGGGGCTTCATATCGGCGACAGTGCACGCAATGCATTCCAGCCCGCACTGTGGGTTGTCGCACTCGCGGTTTTGCGTGCCGGCGTCGTCGAGGAATTGTTTTATCGGGGCTTTGCAATCGAGCGTCTAAAGAGCCTTTCCAGGAACTCGTGGGTGGCCTCTCTAGTGCCATTAGTCGCCTTCGCCGCTGCGCACTATAGACAAGGACTTGGCGGCATCGTCTCAGCAGCGATATTGGGTGGGCTGTTGACGATCTTTTATCTTAAATTTCGAGATCTGGTCGCCAACATGGCAGCACATTGTTTTGTGGACTTCGTGCTCAATGTCGGCATACCGCTCGTGAGCCGCGCCTAGGTGTTTCAAGCCGATCGGGCATTCTTTGTCTGGTTGAGCTCAACGATCGACGCCGGGCGGATGATGCAGCGAGTCGTAGGCAGCAATATCCGCTGATGAAAGATTCTCAGCCTTCCAAACCATCGCCCGATGAATGCGATTCCAGCCGCTGGGGTGGTCGAAGAAGATCACTTCTTCGACCGGTCCGGGCTGCATCTTGCGGTACTCGGCCAGGTGCAGCGCCGCCTGCGCGGCGCCGTCTGGTTGTCGCGCCGCGTTGAGACCGAACGCGTCCGCCTCGGCCTCCATTGATCGCGTGATCGTATTGAACAGGGGCGTCAGCGCGAAACCATAAACCGAGAACAGCGCGACGAGTAAGGGCAAGCCGGCGATGTCGGCGACGTCGCGAAATCCCCAGCGCTCGCCGAACTTGAGCGTGACCCGCCCGAACGCCCATGACATGAAAGCGAAGCCGATAACGACGAGGACCCCGAATGCCAGCACCCCCTTGTACACGTGGTTCAGCACGTAGTGCCCCATCTCATGACCTATCACGGCTTCGACCTCCTCAGGAGAAGCTCGATTTATCAGGTTGTCGTTTAGGCTGATCTGCGCCGAACCCGCGATACCGCTGACGTGCGCGCTCATCTTGGTGGTCTGCTTGGAGGCATCGAATTCATACACTTGCTCGACCGGAATGCCGTTGGCGCGCGCCAACGACAAAATGCGCTGCTTGAGCGGGCTCTCGGCCAAGGGGTAGAACTTGTTGAATACAGGCTCCAAGTAGGTTGGGCCAATGGCTATTTGAAAAATCAGGAACAGAATCGCGACCGCGGAGCCCCACAACCACCATGTTTTCGGCAGCTTGCGAATGACCGCGTAGATCGCGACCGCCGCGAGCGTACCGAAGATCAGGGTGATGACCAGGCCCTTGGCCTGCTCGCCCAGCCATGCTGCGAGCCCCTGGTTCGACATGCCGTACTGGTGCTCGCGGACGTAGCCTTCATAGGCTGCCCAAGGCAAAGTTACCACCGTAGTCAGTATGAAATACTGAATGGCATAGAGCGCGTTTTGCGCCCAACGAAAACGTGTCAGGCGTGCGGCGAGGTCGCGCATCCGCGCCGAGAATCGCCAACCCAGCAGCGCCCATGCGAGCAAGAGTCCAAAAAGGAAGTCCCAGAGCACCAGCCAATACCCGCCCTCGAAGTAGGCATCCGACCGAGCCCGCGCGGCCGGCGTCATGGTCGCAAGATACGCGGCGGTTGCGGCATGCGCGTC
>DATNLE010000266.1:0-8602 GCA_035603035.1 Candidatus Acidiferrales bacterium
CGGATGTCGTACACGTCCTTCACACGCTGCGTCAACATTGCCGCCAGTATGAAGAAGACTCCGCCAGTCACCACCGCGGCAATCCGGTTGTTGTTCAGCAGATGTTCCATGATCCAGCCAAATCCAAGCGATGCGGTGATCTCTGGGATCACGATGAAAAAGTTGAAGATGCCCATGTAAACCCCTGTCTTTCCAGCCGGAAGTGAACCGGCAAGAATGGAGTAGGGCATCGACAGTGTGCTGGCCCAGGCCACGCCGACTCCGGCCATAGAAAACAACAGCAGATATTTATTGTGAATCATGGCTACGGAAAGCAATCCCAGGCCGCCGCATATAAGGCAAAAGCTGTGAGTGGTTTTGCGTCCGTACTGCCGGGCGAGCACGGGCAGCAGGAATGAAAATCCGAAACACACCAGTGAATACATTCCGAAACAAATGCCCGCCCATTCCACACCCGCGGAATACAAAGGAGAATTGGTGTCGGCGGCGCCGAATACATTGCGCGCGACAGCCACCGGAAAATAAAGCCACATGCAGAACAATGCCAGCCAGGTGCAGATTTGCACCCAGGCGAGCTGCCGCATGGTGCGCGGCATCTCGCCCACTGAGGCCAGGATTTCACGGGCGCCCGCGCGGACGCCCCGGTGCTCGTGTTTTTCCTTCTGAAACTCCGCCAGATTATCGGGAGGATATTCCTTTGTGGTGAAAACCGTCCACAGCACAGCGCTGAGGAAGGCGGCGGCTCCGATGTAAAACGAAAGACGCACGGTCAAGGGAATTGTCCCTCCAGCCCTCGTTGCCGCGATGTGAAAAACATTGGTGAGCAGGTAAGGCAGCGCCGAGGCAATTACCGCGCCCAATCCAATGAAAAGGCTCTGCATGGCGAAGCCGCGCGTGCGTTGAGATTCCGGGAGCAGGTCGGTGACAAACGCACGAAAGGGTTCCATGCTGACGTTGATACAAGCATCGAGAATCCACAGCAAACCGGCGGCCATCCATAAGGCGGAGCTGCGCGGCATCAGGATTAGCGCCATCGAACTTAGAATTGCGCCGGCAAGAAAATAAGGACGACGCCGGCCCAGCCGGCCCCACGTGCGGTCGCTGGCATGTCCGATGATGGGCTGCACGATCAATCCGGTCAGCGGAGCGGCCAGCCAGAGAATCGGAATCTGATCAGCCCTGGCACCCAGGTATTCGTAGATCGCGCTCATGTTCGCCATCTGCAGTCCCCAGCCGAACTGAATGCCGAGGAATCCGAAGCTCATATTCCAGGTCTGCCAGAACGTTCGTGGTGGCTTGTCCATAAGGTTCCTACCGATCGTAAAGCGTGACCAGCGATCGAAGTCTCGCACTCAAATCATCTTTCAATGCTCCCGGACGATACCGCCATTTCCAGTTTCCACTCAGCGTGCCGGGAAGATTCATGCGCGCCGTGCTCCCCCGTCTCGCTACATTCTGCAGCGGAACAAATCGCCACGTCGGCAACCGACGCTAGCACCGCACCGATCATGATCCAGTTGATATCCGCTTCGCCACAAGAGGTTCAGATAGGCGCGGGCGAAGTCGTGCTCTTTGCGAACCTCTTCCGGAGTGCGAGTGCTATCGCCGGCGCCCGAGCTCGACCACCAGCCTATGGTTGGTTCGTTGTCGTGCCCGCCGGTATGAGCAACCAGGTCGCGAGTGTAATTGTGTGGACGAAACGATGGGCCCTGCGGATCGGTGCCGAACGCGAACTGCAAAAGGCTCATGCCGGGCCGAGCGAACTGCCGTCGCAGTTTCTCCGCTGGCGGAGTAATGACCCCTAAGTTTTCCGACAGGATGGGCAGCTCGCCACATGCATTCTGCAGCGCCGACAGAAAATGTTCTCCTGGCCCTTTCACCCAGCGCCCGTGAATGGCGGTTGTTTGGCCGGCCGGAACCTCCGGGTACGACTCAAAGCCGCGGAAATGTTCAAGGCGCACGAAAAGCGCGAGTGAAGCTCGGAAGCGGTCGATCCACCACTTGCCTCCGCTGGCCGCCAGCAAGTTCCAGCGATAAATAGGATTTCCCCCAAGCTGTCCACGGGCACTGAAATAATCCGGAGGTACTCCGGAGACCACAGTTGGGCGGCCCTGATCGTCGAGATAGAAAAGATCGGGGTGGGCCCAGACGTCCGCGCTGTCGTGTGCAACGTAGCTCGGGACCTCACCCATGAAGTGAATACCGCGCTGGTGGAAATACATCATGAGATGTTCCCACTGCTGAACGAATTCGAACTGCAATACTTGTAGGTCTTCAGTTCCGGCGCCAGTCTCGTTGACCATTCGTTCACCGCCTGCGGGTCGCGCCTGCGCAGCCGCCGATCCCATAAGGTCCACATCATTCCGTGGTGCGCATCTTTGCAGGTCATGAGCGCATAGTCGTCGAGCCATGCGCTGGAGCTCTCGCAAAAATGGTCGAAGGCCGCGCGATCGACGCGCGAACCGTCGGCAAACAAAACCCCTGCCGCACGGAGTAGAGCCTCCATTCGAAAGTCGACTATGGATGCATAGTCGACGATGTCTTCGGAAAACGGAGGCGGCTGATCCAGGTCGGATTCTTGAAGCAAGCCACGCTCCCGCAGGCACTCAAGACTGAGCAACATCGGGTTACCCGCAAAAGCGGAAAAGCACTGGTAGGGAGAGTCGGCGTACCCGGTGGCATTCAATGGCAACACTTGCCATAACTTCTGTCCAGCGGCGAAGAGGAAATCTGCGAATTCGTAGGCGCTGGGGTCGAGATCACCGATGCCGAAGCGTCCGGGCAAGGAAGTGAAGCGAAGGAGAACTCCACTACATCGCGGAAATTTCACAACGCAACAATACGCAGGTGGACCGCCTTAGGGCAAGACGCATTCATGCCTTATCTATAAGAAAAACAAAAATCCGTTTCGGGCATCGGGATTTCATCATCTATCATCTTTCACAGCCGAAGTTACAGCAGCGTCGTCGCCTGCCGCATTGCTCTCTGTTCCTGGAGAGGAACGCGTCCGCAGTTCCCGTCATTTCACGGATTTCGGGGGAGCAATTGGCGAGACGTCTGGCGGGGAGAATTTTATTCTTGCCTCACAGCTGCGCCCTCCTCAGTTGCGGTATTCAGTCCGAAGTCCGTTGTCTGCCGCGCCTACTTCGGTCTGGCTGAAAATGTAGCGCCGCGCTGCAACGCTCCTTGGGTATCGGCTGTGATTGAAGCATCTGGAGACGTGCGTCCGTGCTTCTTCCATCCAGCGCTGGGAAACATCCACCGCCAGGCATTCACCGATATCATTAACGGCCCGGAAGCTCTGCGATTTCGCTCGGGTCTCGATTGCGAGCAACGCGATCGGTCAAAGATGTGTCGGTTCACTGTATCTGGAGCGACCAGACGAACCCTCGAAACGATGAGTCCTACAGGCAAAGCGCTCAGCATGATTCTGGGTTCACTGCTTGAATGCGAAGTCCAGAGTCTTGCTCTCACCCGCTGCAATGGTAAGCTTCTGGCTTTGCGGCCCTAGTTTTTCCTGCCAGGCGGTGATGGTGTAAGTGCCCGGCGGCAGATCCTTCAATTCAAAGCTGCCAGCCTTGTCCGTCACCGCAAAGTAGGGATGCTTGAACACCGCGATGTATCCCTTCATCCAGGGATGAATATTGCACTTCACCGGAATCGCAATTTCCTCACGCGCAAAGGATTGTTCCAGAGGTATGCCGTGCGGCTGAGTCATGTTCCACTCCCGATTATTGTTGGGAGTCGGATGAATATTGTGAGTGGTTTCGTCGCTATTCACCACATCAAGCTTTTGTCCGGCCTGGAGGGCCAGTACGTGGGGCTTGTACTGGCAGCCTTTCTGTTCGAACCTGGCAGGTTGCGGGGGTGGCTGAAAGTCGTGGGAGGTGAGTCCATCCGAAATGTAGACCACGACGTTGGCGAGTCCTCCGTCGCTGCCGACTACAACCTCCTCGGTGGTTGCCGGCGTTGGGTGCCCCTTGGCACAGAGCGGGTCCTGCGACATGTCGATGTGAGAAGGTTCCGGGGGGGTGCCTTCGAACTTCACCGTGCCTTTTAAGGAAGCATTGGCATCCGGCGAAGCGGACCAGCCCGCGAGAGTCAACAGAAGGAGCGCCAACACACAAACTGTGCCCACCGATATGAATGAGGATCTCGATTTCATGTCAAGTTTCCTTTTTTGTTCTCCAAAATGTTCAACGAACTGATTTCATTCGCTGCAGTGACTATTTCGGCCACAATGAACCGGCGCTAGCCCCGAAGTTTTTCATTGTCCTGTCGGAGCGGTTGCCGGTTGTGTCTTATGGCCACTCAACGAGCGGAGATAGTGCACAACGTCCCATCTCTGATCGGTCGTCATCGCGCTTGCAAACGATGGCATAGGCGTGCCGTCCAGACCGGTGACCAAGTCGCGGAACATATCCCGATCCGTACTTCCGCACTTGAACCGGGGCCCGCTCGTAAAGTCGAAAGGCGTAATCGGGTTGCCTTTGCTATCGCTCAAGCCGGATGCTGACGGCCCGTGGCCTCGTCCGTCTTTGCCGTGGCAGGACCAGCAATTCATGCTCTGGTAGAGCTGCGCACCCCGTTGGATGCCTTCAGCAGAAGTGGGCGGTTCCATCGGGATCTCAACGGGCGCGGCTGGTTTCTCCTCCTGAAATGCGGAAGAGAAAGTCTTGATATACGCGATTAGATCCACCCGCTCTTGGCGAAGAAGGGGCTTCCACGAGGGCATACCGCTGGCATGCACTCCGCGGCTAATTGTGGCGTAAAGATCGCTGTCAAGAGGCAGGCTCCCGCTTGGCGTCGAGCGACATTTGAACAACGCCTTCGTGAAGTCGCGGGGCTTCGGGTCAAGAAAAGGAGCGCTCTCGCCTCGACCATCCCCGTCGGGGCCGTGGCAGGAAACGCAGTAGCGTACGTAGAGCGCTTTACCCCGCTTCGCATTTCCGACAAACTTGCCGACGTGGCTTTCCTGCGCCGAGCTGGGGATGCCCCACAACAGCGAGAGGATCGCCCCAGTGCATATCAACTTGATTGTTGTGCCCACAAGAGTTTCCTCCTCAGAAGTCGAAATCAAGTCCCATCAGATAACTATTGTGGATAGGGTCTTTGCCGCTCACAGGAGTGGGTGCGACATTGATGATACGCGAGTATTCTTGCGTCCACGCCAAACCTGCCCGTGGACTCATAATCGGATACCAACGATAGCCGATGGTCCAGGTGTCAAGATTTCCTGCATTGGCGGGAATGAATGGATTGGCTTGTCGAGACATCCGTTCCAGTTCGTATCGACTGAGAAAGATCAGTCGGCTATTGGGGTTGTAATGAGCCTCGACAAATCCGCCATTCCATGTCGGGGCTGCCGCACCTTTTGGCAACAAGGCAGGCTGGTTGGCCGGGACGGAGTTGCCAAGAAACACGTTGTCATATCCGTGCAAGAAAAAAGTGTAGAAATCAAACTTGTCCACGTACCAGTGTCCGTAAGCGCCGACTCGATAAAAGCTGCGATTGCCTGTACCTGAACCCGGTATCGGACCGCCTCCGCTGGTTTGGAAATATGTTGGTGATTCCCCTAGGAATCCGTAGACGCCAACCTGCTGCCTTCCGAGCCGAGGCACCTCAAAAGACTGATTAAAATTGGCATACACATCGAGCGCCTGATTCGCGGGCAAACTCCCGGCGCCGTTGCTGTCGGTGACTGCCGCCACCGAATAACGGGTTGAATCGTCGTCCGAGTGCCCTTGTAACTCAATTCCGAGTTGCGGCAACCCGATGCCTTGAAAGAAATTGTTATCGCCTGGTGGTGTGAAGAAGTAGGTATAGTAAAGGCCACCGGTGTTGCTCAGCGTAAGGGTACGTTCTTGAGAGATGGGTTCATCAAGTTCAAACCTACCCAACTTCAGGTTAAGCCAGTGTGATCGAGCGAGACGATCGAGGCGGGCCCATGCTTGCGATAGGGAGATACTCGAGTTGCTAATAGACGGCTGAATGAAAAACGAAATGTTGTTGTAGAGCGTGCCGGCGGTGATCACGTCGACGCCACCCACATCGAAGCCTGACGTTGTAACTGATCTTTCCACCAGCCCGCTGCTCGGCTGGCCGGGAATTGCATCGACTGCCTGGCGGTTGTTGTTCTCACGATGCCATACCGGCGTCGTGCGGAACATGATCGGCCAATACGATGGTTCCTGGTAGATCGGCGCGTCACGTTCGTTGCCCAATTGATACCCGTTGTCTTTGAAGGTCTGACCGAAATTGTTGAGCATGGGCCAAGCCTCGTGACACGCGGAGCACCGCAACCCATATTTGCGCGCAAACGCAGGAATTCCATAGGCCGGTTGCAGTGTCGTCAGCAGCATCGCCACAACCACCCAAGGTATGCTCAATCGCGGTAAAGATTTTCTTTTCATGTGGCCTCTTAACTTCAGTCAACAAGACGCTGGAAACGGATTTGAATCCGGTTGAGGAACAAATTTGTAGCCGACCCCGCGAACGGTCTGAAGAAAGACGGGATGATTAGGATTGCTCTCGATTTTCTGACGAAGTCTCGCAATGCAGTTGTCGACCGTGCGGTAAGTCGAGCGCTGCCGCTTTGGCCAGGCAGAGCTGATGAGCTTTTGGCGCGAAATCACGATCCTGGGTCTACATACCAAGAACTTGAGCACCTTGAACTCCCGGAGCGTGATTTCGACTGGCCGGCCGACGCGATAGAGTTCCATCGTTCTGAAATCCAGGGACATCTCCCCGAACTGCGCCACTTGACAGACTTTCCGGCCTTGAAAATCTGACATCTTCAGGGCTCTCCCGGCTGTCGACGATTTCGAGCTGCCCCACATTAAGGCTGGCGGAGCAGTCGACTTGTCATAGAACGGTCACATTCTTGTCAAATCCCTGCATCCGAAATCGCTGTTGCATCTGATTTTGCGCGAGGGATGGCAGCCGCAATTCAGTTGTTGAAGTCGCAAAATCGTATGCTCGCAGTAGATCTCAGCGAGCAGACCTTCCAGCCGGTTGGATCAATAACCGGCGGCCCCGCCTCAAGGCTCCGGGAATCTCAATTCTGGGAGTTGCCGATCAGGAAAGAACCTTTGAGGCTTTGGTTGCTACGAAGATAAATGGGATGAGGATCGGTCTGGCCGTATCACGTTCCATCGTCAAGGCCCACGGCGCCGCGGTGCCGGATAGCTTCTCATCCACGTCCGTCAGCGGCGTAGTGAAAGTTCGAAGGGACTGTGCCCAAACCAAGTCATACCGATATGCCCTCCGATCCCAATTGCAAGTCGAACGCTTGGGGGGCAACGACAGAAGACGTCGTCGCTGGCGCGAATGGGAGTCTGGAAAACGCTGTTGTGTTTGTTGCTGACGGCCTGGGAGATCGCACCTTTCAACCGCCGGCGCAACTCGCCGTCCTGGAGCAGAAGGGTTGCTTATCAGTAGCGAGGTCCAGAGGGTAAGCCCGCATCAGCCGCGGACTCGCTCCACCGGCGATTCGGCGCGCCGCCAGCTTACTTCTTCGGTTCGTCCGCCGAAAGAAACGCCGTGAAGGATTTCGGCGATGATCTCTGCAGTTTGGGAGATGGTCATTCCGGAGCGATTAAAGAAGAGATTCCCGTCCGCGAAAGATACGTTGCCGTTACGTACCGCTTGAAGGTCTCGCCACCACGAATGTCGCTCTAACACACTCTGTTCCCGCAAACTCCGCTGCAGATTGAGTCCGCAAGGCGCTACGATCAGATACTCCGGATCGGCATCCCGAAGCTGCTCGGAAGGAATGGCGGCTGAGTACTCGCCTTTCTTGCCCAGCAGGAGTTCGCCGTTCGCGATTTCCACCAGCTCTGGCCCCCAGTTTCCCATCGCGAATAGGGGATCGGTCCACTCGAGCATGACCACGGTTGGCCTACGGAAACCCGAAACTTTTTCCCTGACCTTGTCCAGCCGCTCACGTTCGCCTCCGACCACGGCCTCAGCTCGATCCTCCAGGCCGAGCGCTTGCCCAATCTGCAGAATACCCCGAAATATTTCATCCAAATTCGAGGCGGAGAGCGCGATTTGCTGCGCCGCGGGTAGACAGGCACCCCCTCGCTCGAGGTCACCGGGAGTAACGGCGCACACTTCGCAATGCGATTGCGTGATCAGCACATCGGCATGCAATTCGCGAATCAATTCCCCGTGAATGTGATACAGGGGCTCGCCCGACCGCAGCCGACGCCTGACTTCCGCATCAATCTCCCCACACGAAACAGCGATATCAAACGCGGGACTGCTGCAGGCCGGAAGGCTTCTCACCCAATCCGGGTTGTCGCACTCGTGCGAACGTCCTACCAGCATTTCCCCAGCGCCCAAAGCGCTGACGATTTCTGTGGCGCTCGCGAGTAGAGAGACGATGCGCATGCTATGCGGCCTGCCGCAGGGGTTGGCGCAAGCGATTGAGCGCCGCATAGCCGCCGAATATTGCGACCGTGTAAACAACGTCGCCGAGCACCTGATTGCGATAGAAGGGTATGCCAGCTAGATAACAGGCTGATAGTCCCGCCATCGTATGCGGGTACAATGCGCCGGTAGCCCAGACCATAAAATTAGTGATCAGGAAAAAAGACAG
>DATNLE010000267.1:0-18012 GCA_035603035.1 Candidatus Acidiferrales bacterium
ATGTCTTCTCGTCGAACCTCGCAGGCCCAGAGTTTGAACCTCCCCGCCCTGAAGGGCGGAGACTCCTAGACTACGCACAGCGTTACTCGGCTCAGGTTAGCGTCTAGCGGCTCATTCCAAGCCGATATGTTAACGGCTGCGTTGTGGTCGGCATGGTCCTGATGTCCACAGGACAGACACGCAAAATGTGTCTGTGTCTTGCGGTTATCGGGATGCTTGAATCCCCACTTCGCGCAAGTTTGACTTGTATACTTCGGGTCTACAGCAACGAACCATCTACCAGCTTCTTCCGCTTTGTATTGGAGTTGCCGAAACCATTCTGACCTCCTGGTGGAGCCCCATCACCATCTTGAAAACCTACATTGAGCTGCAAAAGACTCTCGGTGACGTGGCTGCCAAGTCGCTTATATCCCCGCCCTGAACTGCGGGGTTTTACGCTCCCGAGTATAAATCACTAGCGAGCGGGTGTGGTGCGAAGCGAGCGAGGGAAGCCTTTCCGTGCCCCGTTCCTATTCCGGCCAGCGAATCCGATCGAATATCATCCGAAGCCGCCTGCCCTTGGTCGGATTGATCATTTCGACGAACGCCACGCGTCCGTCAAGGTGGGGACGGAATCGGGAACGGCCATCGCGATTTTGGCTTTCCGGACCTGACCGAACGCAGTTGGTCAGCGTGGCCTTAAGGAGATCGAAGTCGCGTCGCGGAACGTTGACCCCCTGATTTGTCGCAAGACCCAGCGAGGTGTTGCCGAACTCCCTGGCGCATTAACTCGCGTCTTGCGGTGATGCACGGTGAATCCTTCTTCGAGCAGAACAGCCGCTTTATGGATGGCGAACCGCTCTGCGCATTTCTCAAATTCCTTACCGCCGGAAAATGCGAGGTCGTCGGCGTATCGCGTGTATGCTGCTCCGGCTGACTTCGCTAAGGCTATTAACCGGCAATCCAAGCGATAAGAACAAAGGTTGGCGAGCGCCGGCGACATCACTCCCCTTACACAAAAGGTAATTTTGAATTTGAGAGGGTAGTGAGGGGTTGGCGAACAAGGTCCTCTGTTCTTGACATGCGTCGCAAGGGGTAATATCTATATGACACATGACTCGGTCGACCAAAGCGGACAAGGCTCGGCAGTTGAATGCCGCTCACCGTCTGCTGCAACGCGGTATCTCGTTGCCCGAGGCGGTGCGGCGCTTATCGCGCGAATTCGAGCTATCCGGACGCCAAGCCTATCGGTACCTCGAGCAAGCGACCCATCTGGACCGGCCGGTCGAAGTCTCCGAGGTTACGGTGCCGATCACGCTCAAACTCCCGGCGAGAACGGCACGTCTTCTTCGGGCATATGCCAGAAGCAGTGGGCTGACCATGGGTGCGATCGTGACACGCGCGCTGGCCGAGTTTCTGAGTACGCAGAGAAGGCATGGCTGAGTCGCGCCCAACGCGCGGCCCGCTTCAAGTTCACGTGGATTACTTGTTTGATCGCCTGCACGACGCGAAGCTCGCCCAGGCCTACAGTATTCTTGTGCCGGTTCGGGAGCGCTCCGTCGGCGGCAGTGTGAAGGAGTTCGATCATGAGGATGGCGGCAATCTACGCACGGGTCTCGTCCGAGCAGCAGCGCGAAGCCAACACGATTTCGAGTCAGACGGCGTCGTTGATCGAGTTCGCCCAGGGACACGATCTGGAGGTGCCCAAAGAGTGGGTCTTCGAAGATGACGGCTATAGCGGAGCGACGCTGGAGCGGCCGGGCCTGGAACGTGTGAGAGACCTGGCCGCCGAAGGGCAGATCCAGGCCGTGTTGGCTTACGCGCCGGACCGGCTGAGCCGCAAGTATGCGTACCAGATTCTGCTGATCGAGGAGTTGGCTCGCAACGGGGTGGAAACGCTGTTTATCAAAGCGCCACAGGGATCCAGCGCGGAAGATCAACTGCTGGTACAGTTCCAGGGAATGATTGCGGAGTATGAAAGGGCTCAGATTCTGGAGCGATCACGGCGTGGTAAGCGACACCGGGCCCAGTCGGGTGAAGTCAGCGTGATGAGCGGCGCTCCGTATGGGTACCGCTATGTCCGCAAGACCGACGATGCCCCCGCCGCGTACGCTGTGCTGGAAGCCGAGGCCCGGGTGGTCGAGCGCATCTATGAGATGTACACGGTGGAAGGACTCAGCATTGGCGAGATCACCCGCCGGATCAATGCCGAAGGCATCCCGACTCGCAAAGCAAGTGCCCGCTGGGAACGCTCGACGGTCTGGGCTGTATTGCGTAACTCTGCGTATCGTGGTGTCGCCTGTTTCGGCAAGACCCGGGCCTCTGCACGGACGCGCGTCATCCGTCCCCTGCGTCGGCGGGGTGTGGTTACGCCCAGCACCACAGCCGGCCACGAGCGGCCGCGCGAAGAATGGATCGGGATCCCCGTACCGGCACTGGTAAGCGAAGAGAGCTTCGCCCGTGCCCAGGAACTCCTTCAGGAGAACAAAATACGATCGCGGCGTCGAACCATCGAGCCCAGTATCGTGCAGGGGTTGGTCAGCTGTCAGAAATGCGGTTACGCCTTCTCGCGCACATCCACGCAAACCAGCGCACGCAAAATCCACTACTACAAATGTATTGGTTCCGAAAGCTGGCGAAAACTGGGTGGTCCGGTTTGCGACAACGGCCGCCTTGTCCGCCAGGATCTGCTCGATCAGATCGTCTGGGCCGAAGTCATTCGACTGCTGGAAGATCCCACCCTGATCCAGCAGGAACTGGACCGCCGGCTCACGGCGGCGCGCTCCTCCGATCCGGCAAAAAAGCGCGAACAAGGCATGCAACGGGAATTAGCGCATGTTGGCAAGGGCATCGAACGCCTTCTCAGCGCCTACCAGGAAGCACTCATGTCATCGCGAACAGGTGCTCCGCGCTGAGTTGCAAGCAATTGCGGACCAGGCTAATGATCAAGCGGCACTTCTTCGTTTGGCGGAGACCCTCACCGCGTTCCTCGCACGGCTACACGGTGCTGCTGATACGCTGAGTATCATGGAACGCCAGCGCATCGTACGGCTCGTCGTGAAAGATGTTCTGATCGGAGACGACGCCATCACCATTCGCCATAGCATTCCAGTCCTGCCAGGTCCACCGCAAGGCAGTCTACCGCCAAGCCAGACAGCCGGCCCAAATTACCTTTTGTGTAAGGGGAGTGGTAGGTGCGCCCTGCGGAAGGTGCGGTCGAGAATACAACCGGCGAGCTTCGCTAGCGCAAATAGGATCGATATCAGAGGCAATCTCGTGCCAGACATTCCGCGGGGTAGCGTTGGTGCAAATACCGCCGAGCAGGTCGGCGACGGACTCGGGATAGCCAAAAGTGCGAAAAACCGTTTGAATCCTCGCGCCCCCGAAGGTCGGAAAGAAATCTCGCAGATCCATCCGCAAGACAACCTGCTGACCCACGTGCGGCGCGACGAATGTTTTGATCGAGCGCCCCTTGACGAACCCGTGCATTGCGGGATGCGGCGGAATCTTCGCAAGAATCCATGCGAGAATCTGTCGCTGCAGGTCCTTCAGCCGCGTTTTTGGCGCCTCAATCAACCGAATGGCGCCAAACCTTTTGGCCAGAATGCGGTAATGATAGTGTCTCAAGCGCGGGCAATCTTCCTTGTATGCGAGTGCCCTGAGATCAGCAAACCACCGCAGTTCGCCCACATTGAGGCCGAGCCAATTTGCCAAGTCACCAACGGACTCGATGGCCGGAACCTCCCGATGTGTCGGCCGCAGCAACCGGCTGCATCTGCTGAGACTCGGTTAGCCAGCTATTAACCGAAAGTTCGTGGAAATATTTTGATCGACTGCGTATAAGGCCCGGATCGTTCCTCAGAAATTGAACCACTGCGCGATGCCGCGGACGCGTCCGGTCTCCAAACCTGTTCAGATACCGTTGCGCGCCAGCGGCCGAAGCCAACGCCAAGACTTGCCCAACGTTCGGCTGCAATGAGCTGTGAGGCGCTCAACGGTTGGTTCGCCGGCGAGAAGAGAATGAGCCAGCGCACTGAGCAGAGACGAATCCTGCATGGTATACGTCGGTAGAATGCCCCAACGAGTCTGACCCTGCGTGAACAGATCTGCGCAGGTCGCGCAGTATAGCTCACGCGACGAAAACCCCAACTGCTCAAGCTTTCCCAGGGGTAACCCCAGAGAGGCCAAACCAAGCCCGAGAGCTTAGTCCAACCCAGCTTGGAGCATTCCACCGCCCGGGAAACAATATAGCAGCAGCTTTCCCTGAATTCCTATCCTGAACTGAAACCCCTCGCCAGCATCTTCCCCGCCTCGTCCGTCTCCACATACGCCCAAGGCGTCTTCGGATCATGCGTGAAGACGGTCAGCCATTTCTCCGGGATAGCTTTCGCGTAGTACTGCTTCTTGCTCTCGATGGTCTGCAGAGGGTAGAGATCGAACGCCATGCCCCAGGCGATGTCGATGTGCGCGGTGGTGGGGATGAGGTCGGAAATGTAGCAGGCAATCGCGGGAGCTAAAGCCCCATTCTTTTGCTGCGCGGCCGATGGCACGGCTGGAAGCGGCGCCCTTTCAATGCCAGCACCATGCGGCACGGCGGAAGCCCTGCCCTTTCCCGGGCTGCCGTCGACGATTACGGCTTGCATGTGCGCGGTATGGCCGGGGAAGGTTTTCACTGAGATGCCGGGAACAATTTCCTCGCCGCCTTTGAGCAGCGTCATCTGGCCGCTTTGGACCAGCGGGTCGTAGTTGTCGGGGATGTAGCTGATGGAGTCGCGCTCGCTGGGCTTGCGCGCATATTGCCATTCTCCTTCCGGCGCATAATATTTCGCGTGCGGAAACGTGGGGACGATCTTGCCACCTCTGTCGCGGACGGTATTCCAGCCGCAGTGGTCGAAGTGCAGATGGGTGTTGATGACGATATCGATATCTTCAGGCACGATTCCATCGGCCGCGAGACTTGTGAGCAGCTGCGCAGGCTGGCCATAGAACTTGACCATGCGCTCCGACAACTTATTGCCCATGCCGGTTTCGACCAGGACATTTTGCTTTCCCGTACGGATCAACAGAGAGTTAAGTCCGGCCTGCACGTGGTTTTTTTCATCGGCAGGCGCTTTGCGCGACCACATGACCTTGGGGATCACGCCGAAAAATGCGCCGCCATCGAGCACGTAAGTGCCGTCGGAAAAGATGTTGAGTTCAAAGTCGCCGAGAGTGAGCCTTGGCATACGGACAGTGTGCCACAGCCCCCCGGCGCTGAAGCCGCCTATCTATAGTATTGGCACCTGGTCAGCATGCCTAAAGCCAAGTCCTGCCCAAGAACGTTTTACGACCAAGCTCCGCTAGCCTCCAGGTCCATCATTCGAGACATACTGTTCGAGCGATTCCAGTTCTCGGCTGAGATCCTCGACGCGCCACTCCAGCAGATTACGAATGGAAAGAATTCCGAGCAGCTTGCCATTGTCGTCGGCGACGGGCAGATGGCGGAAGTGACGCTCGAGCATAGTATGGAGCGCTTCGCCGGGACCGGTCCGCCGGGTGGCCATTTCCACCGGCGTGGTCATCAGTTCGCGGATCGACGCGGTCTCCGGGTCGGTGCGGCTGAGAGCCATTTTGCGGAGCACGTCACGCTCGGTGAAAATTCCGGCTACCCGGTATTCGGAGTCCACAACGGCGACAGCTCCGACGTGGTGGTCGAGCATTTTATTGATGGCGTCGGCCACGGTAGCGCCCAGAGGGACGGCCGCGATTTCCCTGTCACAAAGCTCCAGCACACTCATAAAACCTCCTCTGGCTCCGGACGGAGCCAGAATCCGCAGACCAAGATTCAGATTGATGATTTATGCTCGTGACGAAGCTGATGTCAAGGAAATTGAAATAAAAATCAACAAATCTTTATTTCGCTAACCCTCATCGGAAATTTGCTCCTATTGGTGGGGTTGCTTCTCGCTGTCGCTCGGGAAGACTTTTCCGTCCTTCATTACGAATTGCACATGCTCCAGTGCTTTAATGTCGTGCAGTGGGTCGTCGCTGACCGCAATCACGTCGGCAAAAGCTCCCGGCGCAATCACTCCGATCTTTCCATCCATGTCGAGCAGGGTGGCGGCGCGCGAGGTTGCGCTCTGAATAGCGTCCATCGGCGGCATGCCGAGCTCCGTCATGCGCGAAAATTCCTGCGCGATGGGCTCGCTCCAGGGAATTCCACCCATGTCGGTTCCAAAGGCGATCTTCACCCCCGCCTTGCGCGCTTTCCTGAAGGACGGCTCATGCAACGAAACCCGCAGGCGGTCGCGCTGCCCGGCGGGAGTGTCCGCCGGAGCCCAATCGTGGTAGTAGGCGCTGATGGTAGGCACATACCAGGTGCCTTGCTTCACCATCTGGGCGATGGCTCGGTCGTCGAGATCGAGGCCATGCTCGATGGAGTCGCATCCGCCATCTAGGGCGCGGAGCAGGCCGATTCCGCCGTAAGCGTGGCACGCAACCTTCCTACCCCAGCCGTGAGTTTCATCCACGATCGCCCGCAACTCCTCAACCGTCAGCGTGGGCTGCGAGACCAGTTCGCCATTCCTGCCGACCCATGAACGATGCGTCATGTAGACCTTGATCCAGTCAGCGCCATGATCGAGTTGCTCGCGCGCCGCTTTGCGAGCCTCGACTGGCCCGTCGACAATCTGGGCGCCTTTGGGCATGTCTAGTTCGGGAGCGTAACCCTCCAGCGGATAACCACCCGTGGTCGAGATGGCGCGGGTCGAGACGAAAAGCCGCGGGCCAGGAATATATCCTTGTTCAATGGCCTGCTTAATGCCCACGTCGCCATAACCAGCACCCTCGGTCTCTACATCGCGCAGGGTCGTGAAGCCCTGTTCCAATGCCCGCCGCGCCGCAACCGTGGCTCGCGCCGCGCGCAGGGCGAGGGGAGCGTTCAGGATGTTGACATCGTAGCCACCCTGCGCGGGGTCTTCGCCCTGCAGGAAAATATGCGTGTGAGAATCGATGAGACCCGGTAAGACGGTCGCTTTCGACAAATCAATCACCGCGGCGCCGGCGGGAATCTTGGCGGCCGGTGCATCGCCCACACTCTCGATGCGGTTACCGTGAATGACGATCACCTGCCCGTGCGTCGGTTTATCGGACTTGCCGTCGATCAGAGTGCCAGCCCGGATGACGGTCCAAGATTCAGAGGTAGGACTGTCCTTCGTTTGCGGTTGCGCGGCTGCGGAAATCACGAAAGCAAGAACAACTATCCACGGATGATTCTTCACATTCGCTCCCCAGAGTTGTTTCGGAGAATTTGGAATGAGGAATTCTACTCTCACTGCCCGGTGACGTATGCATCGGCTTCGATCTCGATCAGGATTTCCGGTGAGATCAAAGCGCTCACCTGTACCATCGAAGTAACCGGACGAATGGAGGAGAAGAATTCCCCATGAGCCTTGCCGATTTTCTCCCACTCCGCAATATTTGTTACATACATTCGCGTGCGCACCACGTCCTTCAATGTGGCTCCGGCTTTCTGCAAGGCACTTTCGATGTTCTTGAGGACCTGCACGGCCTGGGCGTAGACGTCGCCCACGCCGACGATCCTGCCGTCCGGCCCGGTCGCGGTGGTGCCTGAGACATGCACGTTGGGCCCGACTTTGACCGCACGAGAGTAACCGACAATGGGCTCCCAGGGTGTGCCGCTGGAGATGTTTATTCTTTCCATGGTGGGCTGATTTCCTCCTGTTAGTCCATTCTATCGGGCTAACACGATGGAATTAGCAGCCAATGCGAGGGTGTGCCAACAGAAACGCTGAAGGCAAACTTTGGGGCGCAAGTGTCCTCTAATGCATTGATGAAAATGATGCGCGGGATATACAAAAGTCATTTGCTTTTGTACTGTAGCTGAGGTAACTAGTTACTTAACATCGTGCCAGAGTGATTTGTAACCCGGCTTTTGAGGAGGCCAAACAAATGATTCCGGAATCTCATCCACTGCGTCAGCTTTTCCAGGAATTGGTGGGACGCCATTACGCCGAGGAGATCGGGATCCGCGATCCGCAAATTGTGGCCTATGTCTCGCACTTGCTCACCGAGTTCTGCGAAGCCGACCAGTTGTTCAAGATTCACGATGTGGCCGACCGGCCCCTGGCTGACTTGGGCGAAATGATTGTGGAATCCGACGCCGTCTACGGTCCGGCGCCTTCCTTCGATCGCGAGCGTCAGGTGCGGAAGCATATCGGAGACTACGCGCTGTTTTTCGCCGGGATGTTTCCCGAAAGCATCAACCAGTTTCGGCTGCGCCGCCATCGCCTCGAGAATTTTGTGGAGTGGATGAAGGCGGGGAAGGAAAGTTATCGCATCGTGTCGAAGTTCGAACACTTTGAATACGCCAAAGTGGCACCACTCTTCGCTCACCTTTCACGAGAGTTCGAGGGCTGCGTTTACGGCCTCAATATGGTGAAAAACGATCTGCAGGAGATGCAGCATCCCATCGTTCACCGCGCGAATGAACTGCTGATGTAGCCTGCAGGCTAGTTACTCGTTCAAGTCCGGGCGTCCGCCGATGCGGTAAAAACTGAGCGCGCTATTGCCTTGCGTCAATTTGCGGACCCTTCGCAGCGATCCGAATTCGGTGCCTGGACTAAACTTTTTTTCATGCTCCGCAATCACCAGCGACATGGCCCAGACCAACGAGGAATCGGCCAATGCCGTAAGGCTCCGTTCATAGGCATCCTGCATCTGATACGGTGGATCGAGAAATACAACGTCGGCCGCGATGTGTTCGCGCTGCAGGCGCCAGAGGACTCCAGAAAGATCATCGCGCAGAATTCTACATCCGTCCGCGATTTTCAGACTCTGCAGATTTTGCTCGATCACCTTCGTGGCCAGAGCGGAGGTCTCTACGAAGAAGACTTGCTTGGCTCCCCGGCTTAGCGCTTCGATCCCCACCGCTCCCGTCCCGGCAAACAGATCCAACCACACGCTCCCTTCAAGTGCTGCGGGGTTGCCGGCGGTGAGCACATTGAACAGCGTTTCGCGCAGGCGATCGGAGGTGGGACGGGTATCCTTACCATTCAAGGAACGCAGAGGGTGCCCCCGATATTTGCCGGCAATCACGCGCATGGCTCTGAACCTTTGGGTATCGAGCCCAATATATCCGACCATGTAAAATAACTGTAGTAGTCAAAACCTATGAGAAGTTTTTCGGTCCACGTCGGGCGGCTGTTTGGTGTGGAAGTGCGCATCCACCTGACCTTCCTGATCCTCCCGTTATTTGTTTTCTGGACGGAATACAGCGTGCATCCATCGGCCAATGGGCCGCGGGATCTGGCGCTGGTTGGAATCGTGCTGGCTTGCGTTGCCGCTCATGAAATCGGACACATGCTGGTAGCTCGGCGCGCCGGGCTCATTCCCAAGGCGGTTATTCTTCTGCCGCTCAGCGGTGTGACCGTGTTCGACGAATCGCGCGCGGAAACTCCGCAGTCGGTGGCAGCGGTCTGGAAGCGTGAGGTCCGCATCGCTCTCACCGGGCCACTGGTAAACCTGGCGTTCGCTGTCATTGCGGCCGCCGTGATCTATGCCACTGTTCCGGGAGCGAATCTGGGGCAGTGGCCCTGGCTTCAGTCGGCTAACCTGCCGCGGAGCCTGGTGTGGGCGAACCTCTATTTAGCGGGCTTAAATCTTCTGCCCGCCTATCCTCTGGACGGCGGTCGTATCCTGCGGGCCTACTTCGCCCGAAGTATCGATTCTGCTGCAGCAACCCGCCGTGCAGTCTCGATCAGCCATGCCCTGGCAATGGTCCTGATGATCGCGGGTTTGTTCAGCAACACCTGGCTTACCATGGTCGGTGTCATCATCTTTTCGGCGGCGCAGCTTGAAGAACGCGCGGTCATCTTCCAGTCGGTATTGGATAATGTTCGGCTGGAAGAAGTGATGCTTACGGATTTCTCGACCCTTTCGCCTGCGGACACGCTCGAAGACGCCCTGGATAAGGCGGTACATTCTCTGCAAGATGATTTCCCGGTAGTTCGCGGCAGCGATATGGTGGGCGTAATTTCACGGCAGCGCATTCTGGACGCGTTGCGTGCGGAAGGCAACGGATATGTTCAGGCGGTTATGAACAAGCTCTTCGAGGTGTCCATCCGGCAGGAGTCTCTGGCTTCCGCTTTTCGCAAACTTACGGCGCGTAATCTGAGCATCATTCCAGTGGTCGAGGACCAGCGACTGGTGGGCATTGTCACCTTGCAGAACTTAATGCATTCGATGGCTCTGCTGGCGGAGGGCCGTAAGCTTCGGCGCGACAGCGCCGAATCGTGAGACGGCGCGCTCCTGGTGGAGAGCGGCGCATAGAGCAACGAAGCATCACTAAACCCTAAATCCTGCTCAGAAAAGCTGCACCGCTTTGGCTTGCCTGACCGCTGGAATCTCCTCAAGTTTCCGTAAAACATCTTCCGGTACGCGGCCATCCACGTGGACTACGGCAATGGCCTCGCGCGGCTCCGAGGTCGCCCCCGAACTACGCCGTCCCAACGAGAAGTCGGCGATATTAATTTCGTTTTCGCCAAGAATCGTGCCCACTTTGCCGATCACACCCGGGACGTCGCGGTTCCGGAGGTAGATCAGATTGCGTTCCAGCGGAGCTTCCACATCAATGTCGTCAATGTGCAGCAGGCGTGGCGCGTTTCCATGCAGAACGGCTCCTTTCACCATGTGCTCCTCCGATGAACTCTTCAAAAAGACGGAGAGTACGCTGCCAGCGCCGCCGGTGGATGCCTTCGCCTTATGGGCCTCGTGGACGCGAAGTCCGCGGAGATCCGCGAGGGACGCCGCATTCACCAAGTTGGCTTTTTCATCGAGCGCCTGATTGAGGATGCCTTTGATGGCCGCGTTACGAATCAGTTCCGTCTTCCACTCTGCGATATGTCCGCTGTAGCGCAGTGAAATCTCTTCAATCGACCCTGCCGAGATCTGCGCGAGAAAGGCTCCCATACGTTCGGCTAACACGATGTAGGGCTGCATTTCGGCATACTCCTCGGCGGAAACCGAAGGAACGTTGACTGCATTCTGAATAACGCCATGCTTCAGATACTCCCGCACCTGCTGGGCAATCTGCACCCCCACAGCTTCCTGCGCCTCGTGCGTGGAGCCTCCGATGTGGGGGGTGAGGATGACATTCTCCATGGTCTGAAGTGGCGAGTTCTTCAGAGGCTCTTGGTTGAAAACGTCGAGAGCCGCGGCCGCCACCTGACCTTGTTTCAGGGCCTGCACCAGATCGAGCTCGTTCAACAGCTCTCCGCGTGCGCAATTCACCAGACGAACGCCTTTTTTCATCTTCTTGATTGCGCCAGTGTTGATCATGCCCGCGGTCTGCGGCGTCAGGCCCACATGCAGAGTGATGTAATCAGACGCTCCATAGACCTCGTCGAGGCTGGCGCAGCGAATCCCGAATTCCTTGGCCACGGCCACCGAAACGAACGGATCATGGGCGATCAACTCCATCCCAAAGGCCCGGGCGCGTTGTGCCACTTCCATACCGACGCGGCCAAGGCCGACAATTCCAAGTGTCTTGCCGCGAAGCTCCGTACCTTGCAGCGATTTCTTTTCCCACTTTCCGGCATGCATGAGGGCATCCGCGCGGCACAGATGGCGAGCCATGCCCAGCATCATCCCCAGAGCTTGTTCCGCTACCGCCACGGCATTTGCCCCGGGCGTGTTCATGACGGCGATGCCCTGGCGTGTCGCCGCATCCAGATCGATGTTGTCCACCCCCACGCCGGCCCGCCCGATAACGCGCAGTTTCTTGGCATGAGACAACAGAGCGGCGTCCGCCTGGACCGCGGAGCGCACGATCAGTGCGTCGGCGGACTCCAATTCGGCCGTGAGTTTGCCCTCGATCTGGTCCGAGGTAAGAACCTCCCAGCCAGGTTCTCTAAGTTGGTCAACTGCAGATGCGGAGATTTTTTCCGCTATAACAATTTTCACGGATGCGCTCATCCCTTTCTCAAAGCTTCGCTGCTAAACCTGCCGCCAACCTACGACGACAAGACCTTGACAGACATTTGACACTTCGCTGACACACTCCGGCCTCTGGGTTTATAGACTCCATCAATGGGCAAACGCCCGGGGGGGATAGTCATGAAAACATTGTCAACAGTTTTACTGGCCGCGCTCACCGCTTTCACGCTGGCGTGCGGAAACAGCTCCCAAGCCACCATGCCCGCGCAGCCTGGTTCCATGCCCGCTATTTCGGCGCTGGCACCAAACACTATGACTTCCCGCGGTCCTTCATTCGTGCTGACCGTCAACGGCAGCAACTTCTCGACCAATGGGACGATCAACTGGAACGGTATGGCACAAACTACAACTTTCGTGAGTGCGAACCAACTTACCGCGACGATTGCGGCTTCTGATATCGCAACTCCGGCGACCGTGACAGTTACTGTAACCAACCCGGCCACAAGTGGCATGGCCATGGGCATGAACGGCAGCGGCGGCACACTGGCGGAGACTTCGAGTGCTATGAACTTTACCGTCAACTAGGATGAGGCGCGCGATAAGCGATCCTCAAACCTCTACCAGTTGCGGATCCTTGGACAGCCCGCGCGCATAAACCGCTTGGGCGGCTTGCAAAGCCCCTCCATATGCGACAGGTTTTCCAGTAACCTGCGCGAGAACGTGTTCGAGCGCGCCCAGAATGCCGATCGTGTCCAGGTAATCGTAATAGCCGATGTGCGCGATGCGAAAGAGCTGACCTTTCATTTCGCTTTGGCCGTTAGCGACCACCGCGTCGAAAGATTCGCGGAATTCTTTTACGATCTTTCCAGAGTCAATTCCTTCGGGCGAGCAGATCGCAGTCAGTGCGGCAGCGGGTGAAGCCGCATACAATTTTAGGCCCAGAGCCTGGGCCCCTGCTCGCGTCATCTCGGCGCAGAGTTCGGCATTGTCGACCAATGCTTCGCGTCCCTTGGCCAAGTCGCCATGGCCCATCTCGCGTATAAATTCCAATGCGGCTCCCAAAGCGGCAAACAGCGACGTTGCCGGCGTGTAGGACGATTCGCCTTTGGCCGCGGACTTGCGTTCCTTGCGCAGGTCGAAGTAGTAGCGCGGAGAACTCGTCCGATCCATCCGCTTCCATGCACTCTCGCTCACGGCACAATACGCCAAGCCGGGGGGCATCATCAGCGCCTTCTGCGAACCGCCGATAATCACATCCACGCCCCAGCCATCCACGTCGAGATGAGTCGTGCCAAGGCCAGTGATGGCATCGACAATCAGGAGAGCGTCGTCATGTTGGCGAACAACCTCTGCGATGCTTCTGATGTCGTGCCGCGTGCCGGTGGAACTCTCTGTAGCCTGCACAAAGACGGCGCGTACCTCGGAAGTGAGCCTGGCGCGAATATCATTCAGAGCAAACGTAGTGCCGTAAGGCGAGGACAGCACGTCCACGTTACAGCCGAAAGCCTTGGCCAGACCCGTCCAGCGCTCACCGAACTTTCCCGCGGTGAGCACCAGAACCTTGTCGCCCGGGGAAGTCAGGTTCGATACCGAAGCCTCCATCACGCCCGTGCCCGAACAAGCCAGTACCAGTACGTCGTTCTTGGTGCCGATGAAATCCTTCATGTCCTTAAGGACACGCTGGAACAGTGCGCGGAAGTCGGCGGTGCGGTGGTGCGCCGTGTAGGACGCCATGGCGGTTTGCGCCGCCGGTAGCAGGGGCGTCGGGCCGGGAGTAAAAAGACGGTTCTTGCGCAGCATAGGTGAAAACCCTTTATGAGTGAAGTAATTTATAAGTCTACTGGAAGCGCGCTCCGCTGTCGTGATTCCGGCCACAATACCAGCCCTTTGCAAGGTCAAGCTTGGGACTCGCTGCTTTCTGGCGCAGGTCCAGCACCGTCTATAATCCCCTGATGAGCCTGATCGAACAAATCCAGCAAGACATTACGGCGGCGATGAAGGCGCGCGAGGAGCAGCGGCTCTCCACCCTGCGCATGGTCAAGAGCGCACTCAAGAATCGCGAGATCGAGAAGATGGCACCGCTTGATGAAAAGGAATCCCAGGCCGTGCTGGCGACGCTGATCAAACAGCGCAAGGAATCCGTCGAGCAGTTTACCAAAGGCGGTCGCCAGGAGATGGCCGACAAAGAAGCCGCCGAGATTGTCCTGATCGAGAGCTATCTGCCCAAAGCGGCCGGCGAAGATGAAATTGTCGCCGGAGTAAAGACCGTAATCGCCGAGATGGGATCTCCCACGATGAAAGATATGGGCGCGGTGATGAAGAACGTCATGGCAAGATTTTCAGGTGCCGGCATGCGCGTGGATGGGAAGGTGGTCAGTGAGGCGGTGAAGCGGGAGTTGGCGGGGAACTAGACGGCGAAGTATCACCTGCTTCTCTGCAGTTCTCGGTACGCCTCGCTTTTCGAAATTCCCCTTTCCTTAGCCACTTTCTTCAGCGCAGTTTTCTCGTCGAGCTTCTCCTCGGACATGATTTGCGCCAGCCTTTGGCGAACCCCGGGATGGACCAGAGCGCCCGTCGCCACACGAGCTTCTTGTTCTTCGGCTTTGTCAATCAGCAACGTGATCTCGCCCTTTACGCCGTCGCGCGAGTGCAACGTTTCTAAAATTTCGCCTGCCCGCCCGCGCAAAAACTCTTCATGCAATTTGGTCACTTCGCGCGCGATCACCACATGCCTGTCTTTTCCCAGAACCTCAACCACATCCGCAAGTGCCTCCACGATCCGGTGCGGGGCTTCGTAGAAAACCTGGGTGCGCGGCGAGATCTTTACCGCCTCGAGCGCGGCTCGTCTATCTCCACGCTTCGGCGGAAGAAATCCGCTGAAGCGGAACGAATCGGTGGGAAGTCCGCTGGCGACCAGCGCCGCCAGAAAAGCTGACGCTCCCGGTATCGGTACCACTGGTATATGATGCCGGATGGCCAGCGAGATCAGCCGAAAGCCGGGGTCGGAAATTCCGGGCGTACCAGCATCGGTGACCAGCGCCACGCTAGTACCCTCTTGCAGATCTTTCACCAACTCAGCCGCGCGCGTCATCTCATTGTGTTCGTGGTAGCTGACGGTGCGGGTTGTGATGTCGTAGTGGTTCAGCAATTTCTGAGTCTGCCGCGTGTCTTCGCAGGCGATGACGTCCACTTCTTTGAGCACGCGCAAGGCACGCAGCGTGATGTCCTCGAGGTTGCCGATGGGGGTACCGACAAGGTAAAGCGCCGGCCCTGGACCGAGCGTGCCCGGATTGTTCTTTGGCGGAAGGGTTTCTGACTCGACGTTTTCGGATTTGTCAACGTTTCGGCCAGCGTGGTTCATGGCCGGAGTCTACCACCGTAAGCGTAACTTCCAAGCCCGTGAAGCAGTTATGCTATTCGTAAACAATGCTATATCGCGGAGAATAACGCTTGACCGAAAATGTTTTTCGCCGCCTCGCTTTGTCCCTTCCGGAAGCCATCGAAAGGGTGCATATGGACCATCCAGACTTCCGCGTAGGCGGGAAAATCTTCGCCACGCTCCGTTATCCCGCTAAAGGTTGGGGCATGATCAAGCTCACACCCGAGCAGCAACATTACTTTTCAAAAGCAGAGCCGGCAGTATTCGCGCCCGTAAAGGGTGCCTGGGGACGCCGCGGGGCGACCAGTGTGAATCTCAAATCGGCAGGCAAGGAGTCGCTGAGGAAAGCAATCCACGCTGCTTGGCGCAATACCGCACCGAAGCGCCTTGCCGCACAATTCTCGAATGCTATCGGACGGTAACCTCAGTGTAGGCCGCCTGAATTGACGGGGGTGGTATAAGGCAACGGCAAAATGCTGGAATGCACCCTCCCCCCTCAGACCCACGCGCCATCTCTCGCTGGTCCCAACGGGCGCTAGCGTGGCGTGCGGGGGACCGGTCTGGTACATGTCCTATTTCTTGGTGTGAAGCAACGCGTCTCTCCGGGTGAAGAATCAAGGAGTTCTGAGGGGTAACCTGGGGAGGTGACGAACGGCATATTGCAGCGACCAGGAGCACATTCTAATGTCCCGATCAGAATGAACCTGAAACCTGCACATCCCCGCCCGAAATCGCACCGTTCGGACCTGGCCGCTAACGCAACCGCCAGCCGCAGCCAGATCGCAAGACGCCGGAGCAATCGCATGGCGCTCCACGCTTCTGTCGGGTTAGCCGGGGAAGATCGGCAGAAATGTTCCTTTACGATGCCGGCCAAGGCCACGAAATTGAATAAGCACGGCGCTGCCGTCCAACTCAGGCGTGAGCTTCTAGTGGGCTCGGTCGTCAGAGTAAATAACAAGCATGGCAGCGAACTCTCGGCCCGGGTAGTTGCGCAGTTGGCGGCCCCAGAGGGCGTTTCCACGTACGCAATCGAGTTTGTCGAGCAGGGCGAACGGGCGGAAACTTTCTGGGGAATTGTCTTCCCGCCGAACACGTCAAACGCCTAAACGTCACCCGGATTCCCTTAGGAATTCAAGTCAGTGAGTGCAAACGCCTGATAGCGACAGTTAGAATGGCGCCAGTTGCCAAACAACCTCATTTACGAGCAGCCGCCAGAGATGTCCCGGGAAGAACTCGAAGCGGAGTTCGCAAGCAATGACCCGGAGCTTTGCGCTCGCGCTCGGTGTTGTGACCTTCATAGCAACATTGGCTTCTTTTCTACCCGCACGCCGCGCCGCTTCCGTTGAGCCCATGCACGCCCTGCGCATGGAGTAACTTGTGATTCTGCATCTGACTGAGGCTCCGATTAAGCCCATACAGCGGTGCCTCTCAAGTCAGATGGCGAGTTAACTTCCGAATTGCCGTGATACACCCCAGGCTGTGCTTTAGGGACCGCAAGCCCTTTTTGATCACTACAGTTCCAGAAAAGAATTTGCCGGAAAAATGCGCATTCAGGTATACCATCGCTGTCATGACAGGCCTAACAGTGCTCCCAGCTTTGGCGCTCGCTCTTTCGGCCACGCTACTCGCCGCGCCAAGAGGGCAGACCCAAGACCAGGCGGGCCACTTGTTGATCGTCGTTGACAAATCGTGCCGGATCCAGCCCGAGTCCGACCCCTTGATTCTCGGCGACCACATTGACGCCTTTCGCGATGACGCCATTTGTCACCTTGAAAGCGTGCTGTCGTCCCACCATATCGAAGAAAAGATCACGGACGGCGAGCGTTACCGCTTCTTTGTCCGGGTTGCCGAGCAGGAATACGTCGTGCAAAATCCGACTGACAAGCCGACCGTCTTCATCGTCCGGCACCACGTTCCGGAGAATTGGACGGTGGACTCCGACCCGCAGCCCACTAGCATGGATGGCTCAACAGCTTTGTTTCGGGTAAACGCGGAACCGGGGCAACGAGTGCGGCTGCACGTTGGCATGCACCGAAGCTACAGCATCAATCCGAACTAACCTCCGGTCGCCTTCATGTCGAACTACGGTAAAGCTCAAGAGGGCTTACTGCTTCTTCATGGAAGCGACGATTTTCTGTAGTTGGGGACTCCAACATCTTTCATTTAATTCTTAGAGGTTGGTCGGCCACTCGAAAGCTACGGTCAGTTGGCGAAATATCTATTTGACTCGTAACCGTAGGGTTACAAGTGTTATCGCCTGATTGCGACAGTTGAGTGGTCAAGTCTTTGTCAGCAAAGAGCGTTCGCGAATTATCCGATGTTTACAACACGAATCAGCTTGCTGGGACGGCCTGATCCGAAGGTTGCGTTCTTCCCTTGGCGGACCGACCAGATTTCCTTTTCGCGGAACATCACTTGCACAGGATGCGTATGCACTTGCCGAAAATGCTCGGCTACTCCGTCCAGGACACGTTGCTGCGCCGCTGCGTCTGTTACGCCATAAACCCAAATATCGTTGTAGTAGGACAGAAATACGCCTCGTCTCTCTACTCCGCAACCGACAGCGGGTTGATGACCCGCCCTCCACTGCGACTCCGGTATTACATTCGAGCTGGTGGCAGCTTGGACAAGACCTGGGCATTCGCCTAAGCGATCCGCCCCTGTTGCGATAAACTGCATGCCGAAGCTGAACAAAGCGTAGAGAACGGTTAATGGGATCA
>DATNLE010000167.1:0-14585 GCA_035603035.1 Candidatus Acidiferrales bacterium
TCTCGCGCGAACTGAGATATCCAGTGAACAATCCATTGGTAATGATCGGCGTGCATTGCGCCGGAACGCCCTCGTCATCGAAGCCGAATGTTCCGAGGCCCGGCCCGTGCTCCTTCCGGGCGTCGGCGACAACGTTTACCATCTCGCTGCCGTAGCGTAGAGTACGCAACTTGTCGAGCGTGAGGAATGAAGTACCCGCGAAGTTCGCTTCCATGCCGAGCACACGATCGAGTTCAACGGGATGCCCAATGGATTCATGAATCTGCAACCCAAGTTGAGAGCTGTCGAGAATAATGTCAAACGCCCCTTCGGGGCACTGCTCCGCATGATGCAAAGCAACCGCTTCCTCCGCGATGCGGCGGGCGTTCTCCACGAGTTTCAACTCTTCAATGAGTTCGTATCCTTTATTCTGCCACTGTCCCCCAAAGGAATTCGGATAAGAGCGCTTCTGAATCTCGTTGCCTGCGAACGCGTACGCCGTGTAGCCCGCGCCGGCCGAATACTTCGTCTGATGAATGTCGCTTCCCTCTGACGACAGAAACCATTGCTCCTCGCGATTGAAGTTGAGGTTAGTTTCCGCCAACGTGACGCCGGCAACGGCTCGGAGTTCAGTGTCGACTTTAAGCAACAAGGCAATGTTTTGTTCCACCGAAATCGAAAACGGATCGATGGTGTGCGGCGTGGTCCATTCGGCGGCTACCGGCTTTTCGGCGGCGAGGCGAACGTCGTGCTGCTTCACTTGCGCCGATGCGCGGGCGATTTCGACAGCGCGAGCAGCGGTGGCTTCAACACTGGAGCGATCTAGTTTTTCGGAAGCGGCAAATCCCCAGGCGCCCTCGGCCAGCACCCGTACGCTGACTCCGACAGACTCGCCGTCGGACGCGCTGCCGACCTTGCCATTCTTCGTCGTGAGCGCGCGGCTTCTCTGACTGACGATGCGTGCATCGGCATAACTCGCGCCGCGCATCGTGGCGAGGTTTAAAGCCCAGTTTGCGATTTGCTTCATGCGGAACTTCAAATTTACCACGGAAGAGGAGAACGTGTGGCGCGAGCACTCTCGCCGGCAAAGGCCGAGAGCGCATGAACTTTGGGTATCGAAGTTTCAGCCGCTCACGTCTTTGGCTCTGCAAGTTCTGAAAACACAATGACTGCATTGCTCGTGGTTAGACCTCGCGGGCAAGAGTGCCCGCGCCACATTCAAAGAAACCCTTAGGGCGCGGCACGTGCCACATCCAGCGCTTGCCTCACTGCTAACAATTCCTTCAACACTTCGCGCAGCTTGGTGGATTCGAGCGCGTTGGCTCCGTCAGACTTCGCTTCTTTGGGATTGTCGTGCACTTCGAGGAAGACGCCATCCACGCCGGCAGCGACCGCCGCACGCGCAAGCACTGGGATGAATTCCGGCTGGCCACCACTGACCACCGGGCCCAGTTCGCCGGCTTGAGCCGAAGGGAGTTGAACCGAATGGGTCGCATCGAAAACCACGGGCGCGAATTTGCGCATGATGGAGAGCGAGCGCATATCCACAACCAAGTTGTTGTAGCCGAAGCTGCTGCCGCGCTCGGTCAGAAAGACTTGAGTGTTCCCTGCCTCGCGGCATTTTTCTACTGCGTGACGCATGTCCCAAGGCGAAACGAATTGTCCTTTCTTGATGTTGACTGCCCGGCCACTGAGCGCTGCCGCGACCACGAGGTCAGTTTGACGACACAGAAACGCGGGAATCTGCAGCACGTCGACAGCTTCTGCGACTTTACCGACATCCACCGCTGCGTGTACATCAGTGAGCACCGGAACCTGCACTTCGTCTTTGATTTTTTTTAGAATTCGCAAGCCCTCTTTCAACCCAGGTCCGCGGAAGCTGCGAATCGAAGTACGGTTGGCCTTGTCATAGCTCGCTTTGAAGACAAACGGAATCCCGAGTGCCCGCGTCACACCTTTAATGATTTCGGCCATGCGAATGGCGTGCTCTTCGCTCTCGATGACGCACGGGCCGGCTATGAGGAAGAGATTGCCTGAGCCGATGCGGACATCGCCGACTTGGAATGAAGAAATCAAAGAATGAAACTTTTGACCGCCGAATACTCAGCAGACGCCTGGACAAACAATACTAATAAAGGACAGATCCTGAAATCGGGCCGGAAATTATCTCGGCTAAGTGTTCGATCTTGACGATCAATGTTGTCTATCTGCGGGTCACCTTCTCGGGACGGTGGAACATCTCCACCGCGGCAACTTCCTTTTCCGCCCGCCGCTTCGATCCGTGCTCGTAGGCAGCCGCAATGAACGTGCTGAACAACGGATGCGGCTCCAGCGGCTTCGACTTGAATTCGGGATGGAACTGGCATCCGATGAAGTGCGGATGGTCCGGCAGTTCCACCATTTCGACGTAAGTGCCATCGGGGGTTGAGCCGGAAATTCGCAGCCCTGCAGCCACCATCGGTTCTTCGTATTCGCGATTGAATTCGTAACGATGGCGGTGACGCTCGCTGATTTCCAGCTTGCCGTAGATTTTGTGCGCCAGCGTATTGGGTTCAATCTTGCAAGTCCATGCACCCAGCCGCATAGTGCCTCCAAGCTCCTCCACGCCACGCAATTCGCGCAGCTTGTAGATCACGCGATGCGGCGTCGCAGGATCGAACTCGCTGGAATTGGCCTCCGCCAGTCCAACCACATTCCGGGCAAACTCAACACATGCAGTTTGCATTCCCAGGCAAATGCCGAAGTACGGAACTTTTTTCTCGCGCGCATAGCGAATCGCGATCAGCATCCCTTCGATCCCCCGCTTGCCGAAACCTCCCGGAACGAGGAGTCCATCGTAACCTTCGAGCTGCGTTTCATAGGATTGGTCACCCGTTTCCAGTCCTTCGGCCTCAATCCAGTTCAACTGAAGTTTGAGATTATGCGCCAGCGCACCGTGTACCAGCGCCTCCTTCAGCGACTTGTAAGAGTCTTCATATTCGACATACTTGCCGACAATTCCGATTGTCACCGTGTCCTTGGGGTTGTAGACACGATGCACGATGTCTTCCCACTTGGACAGGTCGCGTTCCTTCGCTTCCATATGCAGATATTTGAGCACCAGGGTGTCCACCCCCTCATTGGCAAACACCAGGGGCACTTCATAGACCGATGCGACGTCTTTGGCTGTGATCACGGCCTCTTCCTGCACGTTGCAGAAAAGCGCGATCTTGGATTTAAGGTCCTTGGCCAGGAAGCGGTCTGTACGGCAAAGCAGAATGTCAGGTTGGATTCCGATGCTGAGCAGTTCCTTCACGGAATGCTGCGTGGGCTTGGTCTTCAGTTCTTGCGCGGCGGCGATGAACGGTACCAGCGTGACATGCACGAACAATGTGTCCTCGCGGCCGAGTTCCTGCCGCATCTGGCGGATGGCTTCCATGAACGGCAATGATTCAATGTCGCCGACGGTCCCGCCAATTTCCACAATGGCAACATCCACGTCTTGTGCGACCTTCTTCATCGCAGCTTTGATTTCGTTGGTGACGTGCGGAATCACCTGCACAGTTTTGCCCAGATAGTCGCCGCGACGCTCTTTCGCAATAATCTGCTCGTAGAGGCGGCCGGTGGTCCAGTTGTTATCGCGAGAAAGTTTGGCGTGGGTGAAGCGTTCGTAGTGGCCGAGGTCAAGATCGGTCTCGGCGCCGTCGTCAGTCACAAAGACTTCGCCGTGCTGAAATGGCGACATCGTCCCGGGATCGACGTTCAGATACGGATCGAACTTCATCAGGTTGACTTTGAGCCCGCGGCTTTCCAACAGGCAGCCGATGGAAGCCGCGGCCAATCCCTTGCCTAGAGAAGACACAACTCCGCCCGTTACAAAGATGTACTTCGCTGGCATCTCTTCCTCGCTTTAAATTGTGATTGAAAATTGGTGCAGGTGGGGTGCACGAACAATTATGGCAGAAGATGCCTGTGGAAAGAAACAGAAGAATTAAGGAGAGGGCCGCGAGCTGAAAACAGAATCATTGGGTTGCATATTGGCTCGCAAAGAACGCCACGCTCACCGGGATGCGGTCAGCTCCCCAGCTCCGGCCCAAATCCCGGGCACGGTCCGTCGGCAAGGTTCGAGGTTTCGGCCAGCGCGAACGAAGAGATCAGCATGAGAACGCAGCACAACCGGACGGCCAGCCCGCATTGATATCGCTGCGTCTCATGCCTCCCATCGCCTGGGTGGGAGAGTTCACCCTGGCGACAACTTAAATCGAGGGCTGGTCCCCAGCCGGCTCCGGCGAGCCATCGATTTGGCTCTTGTGGGACGCGGCATCGAGTTCCGCTTCGAGGTTAGATTTGAAGCCGCGGCTCGCCTCTTCAAATTGAGCTTTAGCGCGCGCCAGGTGAGCCAGCGTTGCGTGCAGCCGCTTCGGTCCCAGTACCAGGAGGCCAAGCACGAGTACAAACAGAATTTCCGTGCCAAAACCCACAATTTACTCCTTCGTCAGGCTTTGGTCGTTGGCAACTGGGGTTGCTGTGGCGAGGGGCTTGTCTTCGTCAGCTTTCATAGCTGACTTGAAGCCTCGGATACCTTCTCCGATTCCTTTGCCCAGCTCTGGAAGCTTTTTAGGCCCGAATACCAGCAGCGCGATTCCGAATATGAGCAGCAGATGCGTCGGTTGAAACAGTCCTTCAAACATACGGGCTCCTTTTAGATCGAGTAAGAAATCTGAAAACCTTATTAGTAAGAAAACAATTCGCAAGAAAAATGCACGCGCCGCAGCCGGCAACAATTAAACCGCTGCGCTGGGCGGAATCCGCCGCTGCTTAATAATTTGTTCCACGGTTGATGAAACTCCGCTCGTCGAGCAATATTCCCTATTTACAAAGAATTTTTTCTCGGCGAGATATGTTCGTAGCGAGCACTCACGGAGCGATTGTCCGTAGTCAGTAAAATAGTGGTGAACTTTTAAGACGCTTTTTGCGTTGCACGGCTGTATCTCGGGACCTGCTGATCTCGAAGCGACCGGTTACTTCTACCCGCGCCTGAGCCAACGAGCCTTTAGGCCGATCCAGAGCATTCATTCGAATGGGGAAGAGGTGCAAGGCCGGCGGCGCAGATCGCTAGCGCGACGCTAAATTGCGCCGGCTCCGCGCTGACGCGCCGAACTGACCAGCCAAGCCACTCCGATGCTAACGGCGTAGAGTGCAAGCATCGGAGCGGCGAACAGACACATGTTCAAGATGTCGCTGGTCGGTGTGATAATGGCCGCAAGAACAAAAATTGCGAGTATGGAGTACCGCAGATTCCGCCACATCCAGCGTGCCGTAATCACCCGCATCAACGCAAGAAAGAACACCAGAATTGGCATTTCGAAAACCAGGCCGAGACCGATGATGATTGTGGCAAACAGCTTGGTATATTCTCCAATCGTAATCATCGGCTGGAAGCGTTGCCCGTAACCGATTAAGAAGTCCAGAGAGGCCGGGTAGACCATCTTGTAACCAAAAAGGCCTCCGGCAACGAACAACCCAACCGTACTGAGCAAGAATGGCAAAACATAACTTTTTTCCTTGCGATACAGTCCGGGAGCGATGAACAACCACAATTGAAAGAACACGAATGGAGAGGAGACAAATAGTCCAGCGACAAAGGCGACTTCAAGATAGATATTGAAGGGTTCAGTGGGATTTAGATACACCAACCCGCCGCCCAGCCCGTGGTGACGCAGTGCCTGAATGATGGGTCGCTGCATTAAACCGAAAATACGATCAGCAAAGTACCAGCACGAGAAGAAACCTGCGAGTACGCCAACGATTGAGAAGATGATTCGTTTCCTCAACTCTTCCAGATGGACCAGGAGCGGCATCGAATGCGCGTCTTCTGCTAGCGGAAAAAAAACTTCGTCAGCCATGGAAAATCCTCTTCTCGCCAACAGTGTCGGCCCCTGGACAAGGGCGCAGCGGAGTGCGCCCTTGCTTGGGCCGGTTTGATTTAATTGATGGTGATGGTTACAGGCGCGGAATGGCTCACTGAGCCGGATGTACCCGTCACCATTAAAGTGACCGCAGATCCTGCGGGAGTTTGTTTTGAGTTGCTATTGCTGCATCCGGGAATGACTAGCGAGACGAGCAGCAGCATACCCAGCAGGCCCGTCCACAGAATAGTTTTGCGGGTACGCTGTTTCCGTTTGCGAGTCGTGATCAGAGTGCCGAACAGTCCCAGGCCAGGCAGCAGTACTGCCGTCCCGTAGCCGCCAGTCGGAGGGGTCGCCGCGGTCGAGACCGTCAAGGTGGATGCAGCGCCCGCACCAGGAGAAATCGTCGCAGGATTGAAGGCGCAGGTCAGACCTGCTGCTGCTGAACAGCTGAGGGAAATCTGTCCGTTGAATCCTCCAACCGATGCTGCGCTGATCTTGAGATTGGCCGAGCCACCTTGCATGACGGTCGCGCTTTGGGCCGAAAGACTGAGAGAAAAGTCTGGCGCTCCTGCCGCAGCCGCAGGAACCAGACTCGCGAACACACTGGTTGTGCTCCCGCCTGCAGGAAAATTAGGTTGGTTGCTGCCTCCCGCCGTGAGATAAAGAGTGCCTGGATCCCCCGAGGTGCCGCCACCGCCGAACACCATATCCCACAAGCCCGGATTAACCAGGACATTGTTCGAAGCGTCGGCAAGCTGGCCGAGAAACTTTCCGGCCGTATCAAACGCGTTAATGGTGCCATCGCCAAAATTTCCCACCAGGATTGAGCTCGGGAACGCCCCGAAGCTAGCCGGAGTCGCCACCACGCCCCAAGGCGCATTGAGCTTGCCGCCGGCAGCGACGAAGGTGCTCACGAAATTGCCGTTCATGTCGAAGATATCGACCTGCCCCAAACCGGCGCCAGGCTGCGCGTCGTGCTTGGCAGTATCCTGCATGGCATAGGCCACGTAGATCTGGTTTCCAATGACATGGATACCATGGGGAGCAAGTCCCGCGGGGAGCTTTGGATCGGTGAACGAACCGCTCAGCGAAGTGGGGTTGAAGCTGCGATCAAGAACATCGACTTTGCCGCTGTTGAAATTCGCCGCCAAGAGGAAGGTGCTGTTGAGCAATGCGAGACCTTTGTAAACCGCGCCGCTGGCGGAGTTATCGAAGGCCGCCGTTGCTGTGTTGCTCGCGCCCGTCCAGCTGGCGACGAGGCCGTCTTCCGTGGCAAAAATGAACTGACCGCCACTGAAGTAAGCGCCGTTGCCGTTGGACACAATTCCCGTAGGGCAACCAGGACTACAATTACCGTTTGGATTGTGCGTGGCTCCGGGTATGGTCACTACAAGACCAGTATCCTTGTTGCCCTGGTTGTCGTAGAGGGTAGAGGTGCCGCCGCTGTTGTTGGCGATCCAGAAATCCTGCCCGGGTATAAAGGAGATCCCCCAGGGGTTTAACAGTTGAGAGTCCGTCGTTTTGGCCACGCTGGCAGTATTGGAAACCAAGTTGATCTGGGAATAGCCGGCCTGCTGAGCCCACAATCCTGATGACATAGCAACTGTCACGAGGAATCCAACTGACAAGAGTGCGTTTTTCATGTTTTTCTAACCCTCGTTGATGCTTTTGTCCGATTGTGAACCTTGTATTTACTTTTTCACCCCGAACCACGAGCCCCTGAATAGACAGAGACTCGTGGCTCGCTTTATGCACTCTTGTTCATCTCGTATGACATGCGATGGAGCGCTCGAGCGCTCGACTTAGTTAGAGCCAGAGGCAGACACGCTGCTATGATCCCTTACTCGCACCAATGCGGATATCGCTCGTGGCACGGGAATGGCATAAATGCCGCCCGGTGTCTCAATCTTGCTGAGAAAGTACTTGTGCTCCACATGCTCGAAGCTAAGCGAGGCAAGCTGCTGAGCGGAAGCCGTTTCGGCAAGAGTCGCGAGCACGAGCACGCTGTTATCGTAGTTGCGGATGACCAGGCCCGAATGCGGGTCAACCGAGGAGATGCGTGTAACGCTATACGTACCGGCAGGCATCGTCTTCTCGCCAGCAACGAACTCGAACGGAACCTTCACAACAACGCCATCGGGGTCTTGAGCGTGAGCCGTTACCACCAAACCGCACAGAGATGTCAGGGTTAGTAGAGCTGTCACATATAATTTGTTCATAAGTTCTCCATATTTAATAGTTTTGGGTTTCGTCATTGGTAACTTAGCTCGCTCGTTTTTATTCCACGAGGGTGTTACGAGCTTCGTTCACCACTTTATTTAGGATGTATGTAAGTTAGACGCAAGGAACCGGGACGAGATGCCGACAGGATGTCATTTGATTGTCAATGTTCTGTCGGACTTTTGTAATGGACAACGGCAAGGTTATTGAGGCGTCTGGAATGGGACTCCGCAACACGCTGTGTGAGTTGATCGGCGGGCGGGAGAAGGAGTACTGGATCTGGCTCGGCGGAGCAAGCGGTGAGATTAAGATTGTCATTACAGGTCAGGCCGAATCAAGGCAAATCAGACTCGTGCTTGCGGTTAGACTTACCACGCTGCTACGCCTTGCTGGTGGCGGGATTATGTCGCTCGCGGCGCAATCGCCGGGTCAGGCTTTGAACGTTAATGTAAGCCGGGCAGACGCCAGATACACGATCGCGATGCCAGGATCCGATTCTTACGCCTTGCAGGCGGGAGTCGGCGCGGAGGTGGATGGGCACGCGCTGGCTTCATTCGTCTGATTATCCGCGGCATTCGCTATGAAGTTCTACTTCTGAACTCAAGGGAGGTTTTCGTGATAGGTTCGGCGCGAGCCTTCGCTCCAGTTACCTTAATTCTGTCGCTTGTCTTGGCTGCGACGGCTCAAGCACCAACGTCAGCCTCGCTTCCGGCGAGTCCACCGATGAAGAAAGTGCGCTCGTTGCCTACGCCGCGATCCATCCCATTGACGTCCACGTTCATGTCTTCAAGACCGACGCTACATTTCAGAAATGCTCGAACATCTGAATCTGAGACTGCTAATGTCCTGGTGATAGATGACACACTTGCCTATCGCAAGCAGTTGCCGCCGCTCCGGACGCCAATTTCCCGGAGGCGTTGAAGAGTGGCAGTCTCCCTACGCGCGGGACTGGAAATTGCTGGCAACCTCCGAAATACTGAGCGTTGAAGGCAAACAGATAGAGGGATTGAACCTCCCTCAGGCGGTTCTCCAGAAGATGTTTCGCAGCAATGCGATCGGTTGGATTCCGGGATGGTGAAGGACGCTAGTCCCCGCGAGTCAATAAAATCGGAAGACTTCAATCCCAAGTGGCTATATTGTATTGCTCAATAGTGGCTATTGTGGCAAGCCACTGCCTGAATTAATTTCTTTCACATGCCGGCCGATCGCACTCGATTTTGGCTCTCAGTGCGTACGGAACGATTTCACAGAAAGCTATCGCCACTGTGGCGGGAAGTCGAGCAGTCGGCCTCGGCGGCACAGACAGACAAGTAACGGGAGGCAGCGATGAAAATCAAACACATTCGGATTTTTCTCACGGCGTGCACTTTGATTGTCGGCTTGCATCCCCATAGGGGATTTGCACAGCAGAATTCAGACGCAGCGAAGACCGGCGTTCAACACGCTGCCACGGAAAATGATGGGCGCCACGATTTTGATTTCGAGATCGGTACCTGGAAAATTCACCTGAAGCGCCTCGACCATCGCTTAACCGGCTCCACGAACTGGGTCGAATTCGACGGTACCTCCGTTACCCGAAAGGTTTGGGATGGCCGCGCCGATCTGGAAGAGTTCGAAACCGATAGCCCGGGGGGCGGCCACATCGAAGGTCTGACCCTGCGTCTATACGATCCCCAAACCCACCAGTGGAGCCTCTATTGGGCTACCAGCAAGAGCGGGGCCTTGGGACCGCCCACGATCGGCGAATTCAAGAATGGACGCGGGGAGTTTTTCGACACGGAACCATCCGGCCCAAATGGTCGATCCATCTTGTGTCGATTTGTTTGGTCGGAGATCACTCCGAATTCGGCGCACTTTGAGCAATCCTTCTCCGATGATGGAGGCAAGACTTGGGAAGTGAATTGGATTACGGATCAGACGCGGGTGCAAGATGAATCTGACAAAGCGCATTGAACCCCGACGCATATCCGGTGAAGGATTGCGCGAACATATTCGCATTTATCTCCTGGCGTGCAGCTTGGCTGTCATTTTGCAGCCCCTTCAGGGACCAGCGCAGCAGAATTCAGCTGCACAGAAAACCGCCGAACGGGACGGGCAACACGATTTTGATTTCGAGATTGGTACTTGGAAAACTCGCCTATCCCGTCGCCTAAATCCCCTAACTGGCTCTGCAACTTGGGTCGAATATGAGGGCACCAGTGTTGTTCGAAGGATTTGGGATGGACGCGCCAATCTGGTAGAGCTCAAGGTCGGTGGCCCGGCGGGTCACATCGAAGCTGTGTCACTGCGTCTATACAATCCCCAATCCCATCAGTGGAGCCTCAATTTTGCCAACAGTAACGGCGGTGCTATGAGCCAACCCACGATCGGCGAGTTCAAGAATGGACGCGGCGAGTTTTTCGATCAGGAAACACTCAATGCCCGAGCCATCTTTGTTCGATTTGTTATCTCTGACATCACTCCGAATTCGTGCCACTTTGAACAGGCGTTTTCGGACGACGGCGGCAAGACTTGGGAAGTGAATTGGATCGCAACAGACACACGGGTGCAACTTGAATCTGACAAAGCGCACTGAACTCCGCCGCATCCCCGATCGAGGATCGCGCGAATCGAAAACGATTAACGAAATTCTGGACGCGGGCTTTCTTGCTCACGTCGGATTTTGCTTAGATGGCCAGCCGTTTGTCATTCCGACGCTGTATGGCCGGGAGAGAGAAAGACTCTATTTGCACGGTTCGGCAGTCAGTCGCCTGCTGCGTGAGCTTGAAACCGGCATTCCAGCCTGTGTAACCGTGACTCTCGTGGATGGATTGGTTTTGTCCCGGTCTGCTTTCGACCATTCCATGAACTACCGTTCGGTCGTCGCTTTTGGAACGGCGCGGAAGATCACCGATCCAGGGCAGAAGATCAAATCCTTGCGGGTTATCTCCGAACATCTGATCGCAGGTCGCTGGGAACATGTCCGTGGACCCAACCAGAAGGAGTTGAAGGCAACAACCGTGCTTGAATTCTCGATCGAGGAGGCTTCCTCAAAGGTGCGGAGTGGGCCGCCGCTCGACGATGAGAGCGACTATGGGTTGCCGGTATGGGCTGGGGTATTACCGCTTGAGATGAAATCTGGGCCGCCCCTACCCGACGACAAATTAATCGAAGGTGTCACTCTGCCAGATTATGTCCGGCGCTACGACGCGCGGCTCAATCGCGGAGCCGGCCATATGTCGAACGGCTAGCTACGGCAGGAGACTCACGTCATGCGAAGCTACGTCAAGATTGCGGCACCGATTGCAACACTGACAGTCGCGGTGTTATTCCTCCGAGTTGCAGGCGCAGAGGCCCAACAGGAGACCCCGCCGCCATCCTCCGTCGTCCGCCAGTCGCTGGACGCTGCCTGGTGGACTGGGCCCATGTTAGCGCCCTCGGCCGCGACCTTACCCCGCGGACATTTCCTGATCGAGCCTTATCTCTACGATGTGATCGCTACGCATTCGAATGGCTTCGGTTCGCTGACGTACGTGAACTACGGACTCGCAGACAGAGTAACAGTCGGGCTAATCCCCACGGCAGGCTTCAACAAAGTGAGCAACGGACCGAGCAGCTCCGGCTTCGGGCTGGGCGATGTTACTTTGCAAGCTCAATACCGGCTCACGAAGTTTCATGAAGGCAGTTGGATTCCGACGAGCTCTTTTGCCTTGCAGGAAACACTGCCGACCGGGAAGTACGATCGGCTGGGCAATCGCCAGAGCGATGGCCTCGGCAGCGGAGCTTACACCACGACCTTGGCACTGTACTCTCAGACGTACTTTTGGCTGCCGAACAACCGCATTCTGCGCATGCGTTTCAACCTGTCCCAGAGTCTGTCGAACAACGTGAACGTAGAAGACGTCAGTGTCTACGGCACGGGAGCAGGCTTCCGTGGGCACGCCAAGCCCGGCAGTTCTTTCTATGTCGATGCGTCGGGGGAATACAGCCTGACGCGGAAGTGGGTGCTGGCGCTCGACGCCACGTACCGCCACAACGCTAACACCCACGCAACTGGATATGACATTCCGGATTCCAACGGCACGCAGAATCCATCCAGCATCCAGCTGAACTCCGGATCGAGCGAGGTCTTCGCTTTCGCACCGGCGATTGAATACAGTTGGAAATCCAATCTGGGCGTGCTGGTCGGTACCCACGTCATTCCAGCGGCCCACGATACGCATGCCTCGATCACCCCGGCGATAGCGATCAACTTCGTCCACTGATCTTTGCTCAATAATCTGCACTCAATAATCTGCGTCCATGATCAGCAGAGGAGGAAGTTTTGTGGAGGCGGTGAATGATTATCGAAATGCGAACCTATAAGACCAAGCCCGGTAAGCGATCCCAGTTCCTTGCGATTTTCCGCTCCAAGTCTATCCCAGCGCACACCGAGATCGGGATGAAAATTTTAGGCCCGTTTCTCTCCGTCGAGGATCCCAACACCTTCTTCTTTATGCGCGGGTTCCCTGACTTAGTTTCGCGCGAGCCGATGAAGGCAAAGTTTTACGAAGGGGAACTTTGGAAGAGCGAGTTGGAGAATGTCTTGCTACCAACGTTGGAAAATTATGAAGTCGTCGTTGTTGAAGATGCTGACGGCCTTGTTCACTGGTAGCGAATTGCTGAGAACCTCATCGAAGCGCCAGGTTAGCAGCCCAGTCATTCCGAGTAGCCACTGTCTTCATCCTCGTCATCGTTTTCGCCATCGTCGTCGTCCTCCTCTTCCTCTTCCTCTTCGTCCTCAGGCTCATCTCGAAAAAGGAGACCGGCAAATACCCAGCGATGGGAATGCGCTGAACCGGTGTAGTTGTTATCGATCGTGCTCATGATTTCTATCGTGGGCATGATTTAATCCTACGCTCAATGATCGAGAAGATCAGATGCTTGGCATTAGCCGGCTGGCTCCGCCAGTTCCTTGATCTGATCGCTGATTTCCCGACGCCGGCTCTGCCGTCCCTCGAAGTCGGTGGTCTCAGGGTCAGTCCTCGACCCTGCGTCGTATTTTTGATCTAACTCCTTGAGCAGGGCTAGTTCCTTCAGAAGATCCATCATTTGGTCCGACGGTTTCGTCATGCTCACTCCCCTTGGCTCTCAGCATCAGTGACTCATTTTAAGATGCATTCGACCCCGCACGCGGAATTAAGGAAAAGTATGTAGATGCCGGAAAAGCTCGCCGCAGTCGGAAAGAAGCTCGCCCGCATGACTCGTCTTTCATGTCGAGAGAGGCGAGCGGATCGGTGGAGGGCGCACCAGAAGCGGCATCGCTCGTTATTGAGAAAACAATGAGAAAACAATGCAAGCGCGAGCTAGGGCATTGATTTGTAAGGAGCAAAGTGCGGACAAAGCACGAAAGTAACCTATTCAAAAACTCGAGTTCGAGCGATGATGCAATTGCTTTCGGCAGCCTTCAGTTTGATTGACCGGTGAGCCGGAAGTAACCATCATGGCGCAGAAAATCTTGGACGTTCTTATGCTCGGGCGCTGCTCCCACGAGTTCTCCTGGCCACGCCGCGGCGCTGATGGAGACTACTACCAAGTTTGCCTGCTGTGCGCGGCAGAATACAAATATGACTGGACCAGTATGCGCCGCACGGAACGCGTGGAGCATGCGAAACCCGAGAGCGGCATCCGGCGCAGTCATACGCGGGAGAAGCGGCCATCCTGGACGCCGCGCGCCCGCCGCCTGAAGCTGGACGTGGAGCTCCGCTACCGCGTAAACAGCACCAGCACGTGGTATGAAGGAATCATTGAAAACCTCAGCCAGACGGGACTTCTGTTTCAGGGTCCGCAGCCCTTGCCGGTGAATGCTTTGATCGAGATGGTGTTTGAGATGCCTGAAGAAATTTCCGGGCAGAAGAACCGCAATGTGGTCTGTCAGGGCCGGGTGATTCGCTCCCGGGACAAGCAAGCGAAAGAAAAACAAGAATCAGAGGCAGAAGCGACCGGTCTCTTAGCCGCCTCGATCGTCGACTACAAATTTATCCATTAGAATCACGGGTAGAATCGCGCGAATGACTCCGGCCCTCTGACCAAACGGGGAGCGATCTTCACGCCAAGCTAGCTCCAACCCGATTTGCCCATTTAACATAAATTTACACGCCATTTTGTCCACAGCGTCTACACTATAGACGAGCGTCGCAGCACCCCCGTCGAATCCCAGGAGCTCGATCATGCACAAGCGCATGCCCGTTGCCTTATTTGCTCTCGCGGCAATCCTTGCCTCGGGCTTTGGCTGCGCCAGGACGGCGGACGACCGAAAGATTTCCAGCGAAATTCAAAGCAAGTACGGGCAGGACTCCGGGCTCTCGACGAAGCAACTCTCCGTGCAGGCCAGCCATGGTGTCGTGACGATCAGTGGATTCGTAGACAACGACGCGCAACGCGCGGCTGCGGCCCGTCAGGCGGCAGCGGTGGATGGCGTGAAAGAGGTTGTCAATAACCTGCAGGTGGCAGGCGCTTCGAATGGCTCCGCGCCAG
>DATNLE010000287.1:0-1242 GCA_035603035.1 Candidatus Acidiferrales bacterium
GACGAGCTTTAAATGGGACATATCTGTTCGAGCAACCAACAAAACTCCTGAAGTTCCTTTGTCGATTCGATGCACGATTCCCGGACGGAGAGGCCCGCCTACTGTGGACAGACCGTTGCCCCCGCCAAAGCGGTGCAACAGTGCTGCAACCAGGGTGCCGCTGTCCGCGCCAGCGCCCGGATGAACGATCATTCCAGCAGGTTTATTTACAACGGCGACGTCCGCATCTTCGTAGATGATATCGAGAGGAATATCTTCGGCGTCAACTCCCGGCAACGGAGGAGGAGGAATATTTACGGTGACCGTTTCGCCGGCCTCGAGCCGATGCGAGGACTTCTTGACTGAACCATCCACGAGGACACGTCCTTCGTCTATGAGACTTTGTACGTGGGTTCGGCTTATGTCGCTGAGCTGCGTGGCGAGAAAACGGTCGAGACGCTCGCCCGCGGATTCTTCGCTGACGGCGAAAGCATCGTGCTCCGAAGAGTCTTCATCAGATTCGAAGTGGTCGTGCATATCAAATGGTGTGAACATTGAAGTTTTAAAGATTGGAAGCAACCGACATCTAGCGCGCGACCGTGGCACGTGCATTGGAAACGGAGGACACGGCTGGCCCCTTCAAACCGCGCCACCAAAGCGTCGCGCCAATAACAATCAGGGCGAGGCTCACCAACTGCATCAGCGAGACGGTATCGTGGAACATCATCGTGCGCCCTGGGTCGCCCCGGAAAAATTCGATGGTACCGCGCTCAGCCCCGTAGAGCAGAAAATAAGTGGCGATGATTTGTCCGGTGAAGCGCTGCCGTTTGCCGATCCAAATTAAAATAAGGAAATTGATAAATTCCGCGGCGGCCTCGTAAAGCTGCGTGGGGTGCAAATGAACGCCGAGCGGAGTTCCGGCTAGCTGTGCAGCCGCCGGATTGGTGAAGGTCACTCCCCAGGCCATGGTCGTCGGCTTGCCGTAGCAGCATCCGGCGGCAAAGCAACCCAATCGGCCAATAGCATGACCGAGTGGCAATCCTGCTCCAGAAGCGTCCATTACACGAAGCAGCGGCATTTTCTGGAAGTACGAATACAAGCCAATCATCAGGATGGCGCCGACGATGCCGCCGTAGAAAGTTCCGCCGGATTGAAAGGTGTTCAGACTGAAAATATCGCGCGGATTGGCAACGTAGTAGTCCCAGTCGCTCAGGATGAGCCAGACCTTGGCCAGAAGCAACGCGACGAGAACTGTGTAGATCC
>DATNLE010000294.1:0-11762 GCA_035603035.1 Candidatus Acidiferrales bacterium
GCTTGAGTACCGATCCTAGGCCGTGGTGCTCGCGGGAATGAATCTGCATCGCTCGTGCGGCCTGGGTACGCTGACTGCCGACGCTCTTATCGAACCCATCGATGCGCTCAACGTGGGAGCAGTCGTGACAGACTAGAACGATGCCATCCGGGTCTTTGCTGATTGTATACATGCGTCGAGATTACTCCTTCCGTTTCCACAAGATGTGCAATATGGAACAGATGGGACTGGCAAACGGTTCCCTACAATGCATCGCGGCTCTGGCGCTCGGCGGGGACGACGAATCGATGACGGTGACTTCCACGTCCCCTTGAGGAATTCACGCCGCATCAGGCTGTGTCCCCCGGTGCGGTCTTGGAACGGGTAGGTGTCCAGTCACATCGACGGCGGTCACGATGTCGGCGATGCATCCGTTGAAAAGTACTTCGCAGCGCGTGACCTCGACATCGATCAAGCTGCCATCCTTCTTTTTGTGTCTCCGGAGTTCCTTTATTGGGTTGAGTGCTCGTTTCCGCAATACTTCTCTTAATAAAGAAGGAATGTCTTCGCTGGGACGAATGTCCAGAATAGTCATCGAGAGAAACTCCTTTCGCGAGTAGCCGTAATGACGTACTGCGGCATCGTTGACGGCAGAGAAAACGAGAGTGTTGATATCGAACACCCACATGGGAGCGGCATTATGGTCGAAGTCAAAGCGATTCAAGGTGTCTGAATTCGAGTCATAAGGCGTGGCTGTATTCGGAGAGAGGGCATCATCGTTCGACGGGCATTGAAAGGCGCACAAATGCGATTCGAACTGTTTCGCAATCAGGTCGAAATGCGCCCCGGAGGGAAAGGCAAACCTCAAATGGCACCCTCGGCACACCACAAAACGGCCCGAGGTCGACATCAGAATCGCGATAAGGTGCGGAGGGGGAGGGGATGTAGATATGTTGGGTGACATTTCATCTTTCAACTTTCAACTCTCTTTTAAGTTCGTCTTGAAGGTGCAGTTCTCACCATGAAGCGAAGCGGCATGAGTCAAACGACCAATCGTTGTCTGCCGCTAATCCCCGACGGTCGCCTTCAACGGTGTTCGGCCTCAGATAACATAACCGCTGGCGCTTTCTATAGCTGTTCAATTGTGTACTTGCCGGGATCGAGGCCAGCTCACAGGTATCGTCGGTCTTGAATGCGCTACAAGTGCAGTCCTTCTATCTTCTATCTTTCCGTTTCGGGAATAGTACAGTATGTTCACTTTTGAATAGACGCCAAATTTATCGCGATGTAACTTGATGCGATTAAGGAGACGTACCAACTAAGGAACTCACGCGGCCCTCCCCCCGTCGTCCGCTGTTTTCCTCTGATGGCGCAGTTTAGGGAGATACTGCGCCAACTCTTTTTGTGGAGAGTCCGCTCATGATAATCGACCTACCGTCTTGCGATTCCGACCATCTTCCTGATGATTCGAAGCCGAAAGTCTTGACTCGCAAACCCAAAGCGGTGTTTCAGTGGCCGCCAGATTGTTTATGGCCATTTATGGAGCACAAACTGCGAGACGATACTTAACAGACATCATTAGGAGAATTGAGCTAGGAGCGCCTTCTCTAATGCAAAACGAACGCCGTTCGGGATTATTCTTACATTGAGCGAGGTTAAAGGTCGGGCGATTGTAGATGCGCTCGACAGGTGCGGCGGTAACTATCTTTTCGCAGCTCGATTACTGGGCATGGGGAGAAGCACGGTTCGCATCGCCAGGACGTACACACTATCAGCCGCCAAGGGTACAGGCGCCACGGTGGATGTCCATTTCGCAAAGTAAATCGTCCTTTGATCTTGATCGTAGAGAGGCCAGGGTGAACACATGGATACGCACGACACCTTGGGTATCGGGGGAAAGCACGGCGTTGCTCCATGCTATCTTCCCGAGATATCCTGACCTGCCCGGCATGAAGGCAGCGCGGAAGTGAGTATCTTATCTTCTTGCCAGGTCTGCGATCCCAGAGTTCACATGGGCGTTGCGTCAGAAAAGCCTCCCCCTGCGGTTGACGACAATAATAGTTAAATCGCGCACCGTCGGGAAGCGTGGTTGTATTTTCGCCCTCCGAATTCGAAGCGGAATGAGATTCCATCACCGAAGAAAGGCGGCAGCATGGAGGAGTCCAACGTATTCCCTGTGGTTCGAGTGGTCCCGCTCGCGGATAGGATCAACCAGAGGAGCGAAGAGGAACGGGCCGCTCACAAGCAGTTCGGAGTCGCCGCGCTTCGACCCGACCTCCGTCGCCAGCCCCGGTTCAAAATTGAAGTCGATATCAGAATCAAGTCCCGAACGTGCGGCATGCTGAAGGGCCGTACCATGGACATTTGCGAATCTGGGATCGCGGCCATGTTGCCAATCGAAGCGCCCCTGGGGGAGAATGTGGTATTGAATTTCACGCTTCCCAGCGGCCCTCTGACGATTCACGCGATAGTTCGCCAAAGGAACGCTTTTCGATACGGCTTTGAGTTTGTTGACTCCGAGTCGGTGCACGAAGTCATTCGTCGCACATGCCGCGACCTTGCGATCGACCAATCCCTAGATATTGCTTGATATCCGGTAACGAAAGTCAGAGGGCGGGAGCGATCCCGCGGTGTTGCCTTAAGAATCGCAATCGTTGCGGTCCTTGGCTTTTGCCAGCGGTTTCAGCGCCGCCAAGAAATCCGAGATTCGGATTCCCGCGCCCAGCAATTGGATAAAATCGGCAGGGGTGATGCCTTGGCGCTGGGCGATCTCTAACACTTCGACGATAGCGCATTCTACAAGCTCCCGATTGGGCTCTCGGGACTCTTCAAAATCATTATTCATTGAAGCCCTCACAGATGTCAGGGTTTTCATGTACAGCGGTCAGAACTGACATTCTGCTGGAATGCTCTACTTCCGTGCTGTTCAATACTGCACAGGTTTACAATCGCTGACTTGGGGGATAAAGTCCCCAGGGCGAGGGTGGTTCTTCGGCTATGCCAAGGGTCGCTTGCTTGGTGAGGTTTTCCCCGATCAGAGGTGCGGAGCTAAATTCACAGATGAGTTTGGTCGAGGACAGCAAAACTGGCGAGGTTTAGAGAGTGTTCTGTCCCCTGAAACCCTGAAAAACGGTGGGGGAGAGGGCAAAGCGAGCAGGGCGTATCTGCCCTTCGTCCATACAGCGGCCATCGCTTGGGTGTTCGCCTCACCTGATCTAAACGGTAAGAAACCACGCTCGTACATTTGCTTCTACGAGAAGCTGGGCCGGGCATGTCAGAATGCGGGAATCGAGCACGTGTCAGCACATAGCTTCCGCGACAGCTATCGTGCATGGCTGGATGAGCTTGGAACTCCCTCAGCGTTCAGCAGCGGGCGATGCGTCACGGGGACATCCGGGTAACCATGAATGTCTACGGCGACCCGGCGAACGATGCTCTCAAAGAGGCAAGCTCGAAAATTGCAGGGCGGGCTATCAGTCATTACTGACAAAAGCGTGAGCTAAGCTTTTTAAATCTGGGGTGGGAAACGGGAATCGAACCCGCAACCGTCGGAGCCACAGTCCGGTGCTCTGCCAGTTGAGCTATTCCCACCGCCACGCTGATTATACAACTGCCATCCCCTGCTGTCAGAAGCGGCAGGCCAGTCCTTCCGGAGACGGCGCTAGTTTACCCAGACTCGGGATGACTATTCAGTCCTCGGCCAAAAACCGGCACCACATGGAACTCAGTACCGGCACGAGCAGGGAAAAGGGGCAACAAAACAGGGTGAGGGAGAAACTGTCGAGAACGTTCGAAAGAAAAAAACAAGCGCGTGCATATAATGTCACGCGCTCCTGTTGTGCCGCGGGATCGCTCGGCCTCACCCGCGCCCCACACCCACGTATTCAAATCCCATGGCGCGCATCCGCACCCCGTCTAGAAGATTCTTGGTGTCGACGATAATGGGCTTCTTCAGCAGCTGCTTGATGCGATCAAAATCCAGCGCTCGGAATTCCGGCCAGCCCGTGCCCACAACGAGTGCATCCATGCCTTCGGCTGCTGCATAAGCCGTTTCGCAATAACGCACCGACCCGTTCAGCCGCGTCTTGGCATCGGCAAGCGCCACCGGATCATAAGCCCTAACGCGCGCCCCTTTTGCCACCAGCGTTTCCGCCAGGCGAATCGCTGACGAACCGGCCACGGAATTAGTGTTCGGTTTAAACGCCAGCCCGAGAATCCCTACATCCTTGTTCTCCACCGAATTCAACGCCACCGCAATCTTCTCGACCAGTCGATCCGCCAGCGTATGGTTAACTTCCCGCGCCGCGCTCAGGACTTTCAGAGGCACTCCATTCGTCGCGGCCAACTGCGCCAGCGAATCCATATCGGACTCGGCAAACACGCCACCCATCCCCGCGCCCGGCTGCAGACACCTCGGAGCAATCTTCTTGTCCAGACCCAAAGCCAGCGCGAGGCTTACCGCGTCCGCGCCCACTCGCTCACACAGCGCTGCCACTTCGTTGATGAAGGATATCTTCGTGGCTACGAATGCCGTCGCCGATTCTCGAACCAGTTCCGCCGTCGCCTGGTTGGTCACAATCACCGGCACTCCACGCATCACCAGAGGATGAAAAATCTGTTTCAGTACATGCACCGCTTCATTCGAAGTTGACCCCAGAATCAAACGGTCCGGCCAGTTAAAGTCCTCCACCGCGCAACCATCCGTGAAGAACATAGGCTGGGATACGATCGTCCCCTGTAGTCCCGCCTCCTTTAAACTTTTCTCCAGCGCCGAGGCCGTGCCTACGGCCACCGGTGTAACGATGGTTAGAATCGGCGGCTTCGGCGCTATCCGCGCGATCCGCATGACCACATCGCTAAGATTCTCTGCTCCATCTTCCGCCAGAAAAATGACCTGCGCCTTGCGCGCGAAAGACTCGATGTCGGTTGAATACGCCAGCCGGCCCGCCCGTACATTTCGCCGGATGATTTCTTTCAGGTTTTTTTCAAAAAATGGAATGTTCCCCTGCGCCATCTCGACCATCCGCGTGCGGTCCGGATGACAACAAGAAACCGGAGTCCCGAAGTCTGCCAGACAGGCGGAAATCACCGTGCCCAGAAATCCCGATCCGTAGACCCCTATCTGCATTCTTTGCCCCCTGGGCGTTTCTGAAATCCGCGCCTGAAGCGGCTGCCGGCGCGGTTTTCGCACTTCCCTGTCTTTATTGTTTACAGCCCACGCCACGGCTCCGCAATGCACGGGAGGGAAATGTACCAGGGGCCATACAAATCAGGCGGGAGTAACGTAACGGAAGGTAATCAAGGCGAGGTTACGGCGAAACCAGTGTGCCTCCCAGGGGCACCGGAGCCAGATCAATCCAACAGTTCGGCGAGTCTTCCCGTACAAATGTCAGCCGGTCCACCAGAACACGCCGGCTTCCGGTATATTCCTCCCAACGTTCGCCGGCGATCCGCAAGGCTTGTTCGGCCGCTGATTCGCTGGGCATCTTCGCAATCGTCAAATGCGGGATATAAGCCCACTCTTCCACAAACGCGAGCGCCTGTGTGTTCAACTGCTCATGCAGTTCGCACATTCGCATCGCCCCGTAAGAGACGCGGATGTAAACCGTCGGAGTCGTCGGGGCAAAGCTATCCATCCCGCCCAAGGTCACTTCAAAGGGCTCCGTCCGCCCGCAAATCCCCGCGAGCACCTGCAGCGCCGCACCCTCCGTTCCCTGCAGCGGACGCGGCGGCAGCAGCGTCAGATGTGCTGCGAAATGCGGCAATTCGGGATGCAGCTCCCGCCGGAGGTTCTCCACGAACTCTCCCACTGGACCTCTCACGTACGCCACCAACGCATACCGCAGGCTCGCCATAGACAGAGAAAAATTATAGCGCGTTCCGTCGTTTATGATTGCAGTAGTCGTTGACTGGGCAGAGTCATCGATCTTCACATCGTCGGGCGTAGCGCAGCCTGATAGCGCACCTGCCTTAGCACATAGACGCCTTGACCTTGACGATTTTACGGGCACCTCGATAGTCCAATTTGAACGAACCTCATATCCCGCAACCACCCGGCACCCAGATTCTTCACCGCGCAACCAACCCTTGTTCGGAATGACCATAGCCTCATGAATGTTTTGGTGGACACTCCGGTGTGGTCTTTAGCACTACGCGCAGGCCGCCTGACCTGAATGTGCGCGAGCGCGCGCTGACCGGCGCCCTTTCGGAGTTGATTCGGGAGGGCCGGGTGCAGATGATGGGAGCGATCCGACAGGAGTTGCTCTCGGGCCTTCGCGAGGAGGAAGAGTTTGTCAAGCTGCGGAATTATCTGAGGCTTCTGATGAGCCGGCAGCTGACATTGCTGACTATGAGGAAGCTGCTCACATGCATAATCTGTGCCGGGCTCAGGGACTAGCGGGCTCGGCGATTGATTTCCTGATTTGTGCAGTGGCGCAGCGGCGAGGGTGGCACATTTTTACCACGGACCGCGACTTTGAGCGGTATGGGCGAGTGCTGGGGCTTAGGTTGTTTGTGGTCGCGTGAGGCGAATCGGAATAGTTCGGGGGTAAAGCCCACATGAATTAGGGAATTCTTATTGCAGCGCTAAAGCGCTGCGCCACCTGAAATCCCTGATCCTTCCACAATCCTAACGAGCTGCGGGGAGGTTAGAACTCCAACTATCGGCGACGATTAGCCATGCTCCCAACCGACGCCAGGCCTTGAGGTACTTGCCGCGGTCGCCGCGGATGGTGGCGTCGGGCTGGCAGATGGCTACGGTGTAGCGGCCGATTTCGATGGCCAAGTCGCCGGAGGATTCGACGCGAATCGTTTCGAGGCGAAGGTCTTGATATCCGGCATCGCGGAACTGGTGGAGGAGATGCTCGACCGCTTTGGGGCCATAGACGGGATCATGGTGAGGGGCCATGAAGGCGCCATCGGGAGCAAAGAAGGCGGCGGCCTGGTCGTAGTTGCCGGTGTTAAACGAAGTGACGTAATCCTGATTGAGATTGCGGATCAGGGACTGCACATCCATGAACGAACGAGAATCCGCCAAAGAACTGGAATAGGGCCGATACATGTAATACCTCCTGGGGGGAAGGCAAGAGCAAGCGGTCTGCAGACGAAGCGACATTGCTCCAGGTCGTTAGGGGATTGTAGCGCAAAGAATCTGTGAAAAGAGAAGAATTTTGCGCACTGGGAGGCGATTCTTTTGCGGCGAGCCCGAGGAGAACACTGTAGGCGGAGCGGGGGAATGCACTTGGACGGCATCCGGAAGGCGTACGGGTGGCATCTGACTTGAGCCCGAAATTGGAGGCAAAGCAGAAACTTACGTGAGGGAGATCTATGAGATTTCAAGACGTGAGATTTAAGGGCTTGGGTACAGGATTGTTAGGCACAGGGCTATTGGGATTGCTTTTGGGTACCTGCGGAGTGATGACGGCTCAAGACGGGCACGATGAAGCAAAACCTCAGCAACAGGAAGAGCCTAAGCAGGATGAGGCAAAACCGCCACGGCAGCAGAATGCGCCTCCAGAGGCGAAGCCTTCCCGGGAGCAGGAACAGCCCAAGGCTCAGGAAGCGAAGCCGTCGAATAATCAAAAGCAAGATGAAAAGCAGAACGGAGAGATGAGGTCGGGAAAAGAGCAAGATCACGCGGTGCAGAACAACGGCGGCGATCATGCGGCGCGGGGATCGGAGCAACGAGGGCAGCGAATTCCCGATGATAAATTCCGAGCAAACTTTGGCCGTCAGCACACCTTCAGAGTGCGGACCCAGGTGGTGGAAGGACAGCCGCGTTTTCAGTATAGCGGTTACTGGTTTGCGCTGGCCACTCCATGGCCAGGAGACTGGGATTATGCCGATGATTGCTACGTCGATTACATCGACGGAGAGTATGTGCTGATTGACCTGCGACATCCGGGAGTGCAGCTGGCGTTGATTGTGGTGGACTAAGCCCGGGTTCGTGAGACTGAGATGAATAGCCTTTCTGTGGGAGAGATTGAATCTTTTTCCAGCGAGGCTTTTCTTTTGAAGACGGATGAAGTTTTGAATCTGATGGGCCCTGATCATTCGCAGGCCGACTGGCGCCGAGGCAAGCCGGGCACGCGGGGAAGACCAATTTCTACTTGTGCGGGCGCTCACGTGGGATTTATGTTCCGCGGACGAGTTTGAGTGAGCGGGAACAGACCAGAAATCTGCCGGGGCGCGGTCGAAGTTTCCAGAGCGATTTTTCTCCTAACCGCTCGGCGGAACTGAAGGAAAGCGTTGCAACCTGAGCTGTGCGGTGTGCGAGTTTTATCTCAGCTGCTCGGATTTTTATTGACCGCATCACGAGCTTTGCCCAGCAGGTCGGGGTCGCGCTCCTGACAAGCTGAGCAGTCTCCGTCTACAATGAAAAATGAAAAGGGAATTTAATTTTCTATTCATGATGAGGAGAACGTGATGGAACGTAAAGCTAGCGCGGTATGGAAGGGTGGGTTGAAGGATGGAAAGGGAACGATTTCGGCTCCCGGCGGAGTGCTGAAGGACTCGCAGTATTCGTTTACATCGCGATTCGAAAATGGACCAGGAACGAATCCGGAGGAGTTGATTGCGGCGGCGCATGCGGCATGTTTTTCGATGGCATTGTCAGTGCAGCTGGGCGTAGCGAATCTGAAGCCGGAGAGTATCAGCACCAATGTGACGTTGACGATGGAGAAGCAGGAAGCGGGATGGACGATTACATCGAGCCACATCGATGTGGTGGGCAAGGTTCCGGGAGCAGACGCGCCGACATTCCAGAAGTGTGCGGAAGCGGCGGAGAAGGGTTGTCCGGTGTCAAAGGTACTGAATGCGAAGATTTCGATGACGGCGAAGCTGGGGTGAGCTTCAGGTTTCGGGCAGGCCCTTAAACACCGAGTTTCACGGAGGCAAACTTGGGTCGATTCATTTGGACATTACCAGGAACCTGTGGTTTGACACGCGCTGACGGGGCTGTAAAATAGAATGGTTGATCTTCCTGACACGGCGGCCTTGGGGCCGCCGCTGCATTGCAGTCCAGAATTGCCATCGTGGCGGAATTGGCAGACGCGCATGGTTCAGGTCCATGTACCGGCAACGGTGTGGGGGTTCGAGTCCCTTCGATGGCACCATAAACAACACAAAAGCATTGTGGAGCGCGGCCGTCCCTCGAGGCTAAACCATGTATCGCTGGCGCCCTCAGGCGGGCTTGGCCGAAGCCGTGCCTTTTGAAGACGATCCTTAGACTCGGCGCACGTTCCAGGGATTGGGGCGGGAACGATTCGTGATTTGTAATTGGTCGGGGCGCGCGGATTTGAACCGCGGACCCCCTGCGCCCAAGGCAGGTGCGCTACCAGGCTGCGCTACGCCCCGACATGACTAGCAGAATTGATTCTAAAGTACTTTCCAACGCCGTTACCACCCCGAACCATGATTTTTATCCACAACCGTGTCAAAACCATGCCAATTTCGTGCTCATTGCAGGGTCACCGTGCCAGAATGCGCACCTGCTTTTTCAGCAGGCATCTCATTCGCGTGGCGGTTGATCTTCTCCAGAGCTTCGCGTTCATCTGCAATTTCATCTGCGAATACTTTTTGAAGACTTGCGCGTCTCCCTGGCGAAGCATTTGTGTGACCCACTCGTCCGCTACGCCACCGGCGCTCAGCCGGGTGGCATAGGTCGAGCGGAGATCGTAGATGCGAAAATACGGGACCTTCGCGCGCCGCAGCGTGGCTTCCCAAGTCGTCTTGAGAGTCCTTAGATGTGCGCTCGGGTTCTGATCACTCGGAAACAGATACGGACTGCAGGGCGAAAGTCTCATCTGATCGCGGAACGCTTCGAGCGCCAGAGGCGTCAGCGGCACTTCCGCCACTCCGTTTGGAGTCTTGGAATCCGGAATCCAGACCGTCGCGTCGCATCCCAGAACATCATCGTGAAGATGGTGAACCCGGCGGGCCGGGCGCATACCCTGCGAGGTCAAACGAGTCGCCATCGACGGCGATCTGCAACCAAAGTTGCTTCGCTTTCAATCACTTCCGCAAAGCCTGCAACCATCCGAATTTGTATGCCGCAGTGGAGTTGCGTCCAAAAAACCTTCCGATATCTCACGATGTGCATCTCACGATTGATAATCTCCGGTTTGTTCGTGATTCAGGAGGTGCAACTGTCAGCGCGAGTTGCGCTCTCTTTTTTCTGTTGGCCGTCGATCTGCCCACTTGAGTATGGCGTCAAGTGTGGGACAAAGGGACTGGCCCCATGATGTCAGACGGTATTCAACCTTTGGCGGCACCTGGGGATAGGCCGTCCGCGCAACGATTCCGTCCGCTGCCAGGCTCCGAAGTTGCTGCCCCAGCATTTTCTGAGTGATGTTGGGTATCGCCCGTTCCAGGTCGGAAAAGCGCATCACCTTGCCTCCGAATAGATGGAAAAGAATCACGAGCTTCCATCTTCCTTCCAAGAGACGGAGCGCTGCTTCTACGTCTGCGGCGGCGGATGTGGGCGTATAGCGTTTCGGCATACATATTCCTCCTAACGCACTTTTTCGTGCGTACTTCCCATTTCGCCAGTATGCTGAGAAACTTCTGGTTGTGCAATTGCACTGAGGAGAACAGCATGGCTCTTGATGTGCCCAAACCAGTCGCTGAATACCTGGCCGCCGAAGAGGCGAAGGACGCCGATGCGCTTTCCCGGTGCTTCACCGAAGATGGCACCGTCCACGACGAAGGGCAGAGTTACCACGGTCGTGACTCGATCCGCCAATGGAAGCAAGCGGCGGATGGGAAATACCGATACGTCCTGCAGACGGTTAACGTTCAAACGTTCGGAGACTTGGTGACCGTGCGTGCCCGACTCACCGGTTACTTTCCTCGGAGCCCTGCGGAACTGGACCACGTCTTCAAACTCTCGAACGACAAGATTGCTTCGCTGGAGATTCGGTTATGACGATGACATATCCTTTCCAAGTTTCAGAAGATGAATTTAAAGGCAAGCGGGTTCTGGTAACCGGCGGCACAAAGGGCATGGGACAAGCGATGGTGCGCCGTTTTACTCTGAGCGGTGCTTCCGTCGCAACGACTGCACGCTCGCCGCTGCCGGCAGGGCAGGCAGTTGCTCTCTTCGTGCAGACAGATATCGGTACAACGGCAGGCGTGCAAGAAGTAGTCAAACGCATTCAGCGGGAATGGAGTGGACTCGACATCCTAGTCAACAATGTGGGGGGATCAGATGCTCCGAACGGCGGATATGAAGCCCTCTCTGACGAAGACTGGCAGAAGGCACTCAACGTCAACTTGCTCGCTTCCGTTCGTCTCGACCGAGCATTCCTGCCCGGCATGATCGAACGTAGGTCAGGTGTCATTCTTCACATCTCGTCTATCCAGCACCGTCTGCCACTCTATGACGCGACACTTGCTTATGCTGCGGCGAAGGGTGCTCTCAATACTTACAATAAGGGGCTTGCAAACGAAGTTGGACCGAAGGGAGTCCGCGTCAACATGATCTCGCCTGGATTCATCGAGACTTCGGGCGCACACGGCATGATTCTGCAGCTCAGCCAGAGCAGAAGTATCAGCGAGGATGCTGCTCGCCAACAAATCATGATTATGATCGGAGGAATTCCCATTGGTCGACCCGGCCGGCCGGAGGAAGTGGCCGAACTGGCAGCATTTCTGGCATCCGATCGTGCCGCTTCAATTCATGGTGCAGACTACATCATTGATGGCGGCACGATGCCTACCGTCTGATCGAGAAGAGTGGGCGCCTCCAGCCCCTCTTTCCGAAATGGCTGGCCTGGCAAACCCCG
>DATNLE010000298.1:0-12394 GCA_035603035.1 Candidatus Acidiferrales bacterium
CAACCATATCCTCAAGACATTGAAAGAGACCAGGTGGGTTCTGTCCGGACCCAGCGGCGCCGCAGCCTGCTTGGGATTGAACCGCTCGACCCTGTATTTCCGAATGAAGAAGCTGGGTATCGCCCGGAGCGTTGATTCATACTCTGAATCACAAAAAATCGTCGTGATGCGATGAGACTGAGAATTCAGTCTGCGGCCGCATTCCTCTTTATCTTTTTCTTGTGCAAGGTAGGAATAGGTGCGACAGACGACAGATCCGAACCATACAACTACTTTCGCGAGTACGTCGGGCTGAACGCCGAACAGATTCAGTCCATCAGCAATGGCAAGGCTTTGGCGAAGATCTTGGACACAGGGTCTGCGGATCAGATCCTCGTTTTTGGCGCTGTGCACATTGACTCGACTCCGGAGAAATACCTAAGATTCGCATCAGACATTGACGCTCTGCGTAAACTTCCCGGCTATCTCGCGATTCGCAAGTTCAGCGATCCCCCCGTCCTTTCAGATCTGGACGGCTTCACGCTCGAACAGGAAGACGTAAAGCAATTGAAGGATTGCAGGCCAGGGCATTGCGAAATTCAGCTGCCGGCCGAATCCATGGAAGAGTTTCAGAAGTCCGTGAATTGGTCCGCGCCGGATGTGGCTGATCAAGCAAACCACCTCGCACGACAGATGGCCCTGGAGGCTCTCCTCCAATATCAGAAGGGTGGAAACGCAGCGCTGGGAACGTATCGCGACAAGAATCACCCCGCAGCTGTAGCCGAAGCCTTCGAGTCCTTGTTGAGCCGGTCGAAAGCGCTTCCGGTGTATCTCCCCGACCTTAATAATTATTTGCTCCAATACCCATCCGCAAAATCGACCGATATCCAATCCGAGTTCTATTGGGAAAAGGTTAATTTCGGACTTAAGCCCACGCTCCGCATGGTCCAAGCAATCATTTACCGGGGGACAGTCCTCACGAAACCGGCATACGCCGTCGCTATAAAACAGCTTTACTCAAGCCACTACTTTGAAGCCGCCTTGGACCTGACCGTCTGCCTCAACGACTCCGACAACCCGGATCGACCAGGCTTTTTTCTGATTACCCTCAAGTCTTCACAACAGGCAGGTCTCACCGGACTGAAGGGAGGAATTGTGCGCAAGGTCGCCGTGGACAAGACTCGGTCTTCGCTGGAGCGAGCGCTCGCATCGATCAAGCAGAAACTAGAAACTCCAACCAGTTAATTTCCCCGGTGGTACGATTTGAAAACTGGAGACACATGACTTTCCCTGATGGGCGCACGCTCAACATCCTGTTGACCACCCTGCTCTTCGCAGTCGTCGTTCTTATCCTGTACGTTGCGCGCTCCGTTCTCATAATCTTCTCCTTCGCCATTCTGTTCGCCTACTTGATCGATCCCATCGTCCAATTCTTGCAAAGGCACTCCCTCTTTTACAAAAACCTCAGGGGACCGCACGTTGCTGAAACCTACCTCGCGTTTCTGCTATTCTTCGCGCTTGTCGCGCATGTGTTTGCCCCTCGGCTGGTAAGTTTCAACAGCAAACTATTCCATATTGCGCCCGCTCTGATTGAAGAATTTTCCACGGGAGAAATCGCCACTCGTATCGGCAACAAATATGGCTGGACCGATTCTCAAACGCTGCACTTGAAAGAATTTCTTCAGGGTCATCGAGACCAGACGCTACGAGTGGTGCAAACCGCGGAGCGATACACTTCAAACGCGTTGGCTGTCGTAATCGTGGTCCCTATTCTTGCAATCTTCTTTCTTGCCGACGGTGGGCGCATGGCTGAGGCCGTTATCCAAGCCGTTTCTTCCGGAGGTAATCGCGAAGCTCTGACTGAAATTGCCAGCGAGCTCAACATTGGACTCAAGAGATACGTCAGGGCCAAAGTGATTCTCGGAGTCTGCTCATTTGCGTTCTATTCAGTGTCTATGCTTGCGTTGGGATTTCCTCATGCGATTGCACTGGGCTTCCTGGGCGGAGTTTTGGAGTTCATTCCGGTCGTCGGCTGGATGACTTCAGCCACGGCGATCCTCCTTGTTGGTTTTTTCACTCATTCCCACTGGATCTGGATGGCCGGGCTCTTGGGCCTTTGGCGAGTTTGCATGGACTACCTGATCTCACCGCACGTTGTTGGAGAAAACCTGGAAATCCACCCACTGCTGGTAATTTTTGCAGTGATGGTCGGCGGCGAAGTCGGTGGAATTGTCGGGATTTATCTCTCGATTCCGTTGATGGTAGTAATCCGGGTCATCTTCCAAAGGTCCATAGCCCTGAGGGCGCACCCTCAATCTCAGCTCCCCATCAGCAATGCAGTGCCCGCCCTTAACCCCAAAGCTGATTTACTGGGACGCGCCAGAGACTGTAGGGGGCGTCAAGATGTTTGAGGCCAGCACTGTCATTCAGTTGACGGATGTTATCCGGCGGGCACCATCGGACTGAAATGCAACTCATCGCACACTGCTGATCTCCTCTAAGTCCTTCATCTCGACTACTTTCGAACCGAGCAGAACAAAAAGCGAATCGGCACCGAAAGTGCATTGCCTTCAAGTGAAGCAATCGTAGAAAGGGAGAAACATCAATGGGTACATTAGAAACTTCCCTTGCGAGCGGATCGGCGATAGTTGGAAAGCTGTTTCGTGCGAATATCCGCAGCCCTGAATCAGCCGGACCCGATTCGCGACCTCGCAAGTTACATTCCTCTGATGCGAATTTCACCTCGCCGGTCATGCGCGATGATTGGGACCTCATCCGCCAGGCTATCGTGGGAAATCCGGAAGCGCAGGAGCGGCTTTTCAAAACGTACACGCCGAGGCTCTATCGGGCAGTTTTTGCCGTCTTGCGAAATAGAGAAGATGCGGAAGACGCAGTTCAAGAGAGTTGGTGTAGGGCTTACGCGAATCTCCATTCTTTTCAGGGGCGCGCTGCCTTTTCCACCTGGCTAACCCGGATCGCAATCAATTCAGCCCTCATGCTCCGCCGAAGGAAGAGCATCCGTCTGGAAGCCTCTCTGAACGATATTCTAGACAATCAATCAGAACCGTTCTTCGACGGAAAAGTCGCCGCGGCGCCGAATCCCGAGGAAATTTATGTGGCAAGCGAACTGAATTCCCTCATCCAAGACCAAATCCGAAAGCTCCCTCCACGAGTTCAGGCGGCATTTCGGTTACGCAAGATTGAAGAATTTTCAGCCAAGGAAGCCGTCCAAGCTTTGGGCATTCGCGAAACTGCATTGAAGTCCCGAGTCTTACGGGCTCGCAAAAAAGTAGCACGCGGACTCCGAAAACTGCTTTCTACGTCGCCTCGTCCGCACGCTGTCTACCGCTCCAACGCACAACCAAGGCTGAGTCAGCAATTCGCAAGTCTGCGCCAGCCTGGGCCTCGCCTTGAGCAGTTACCGAAGACGTAGGAATGCGGTGAAAGCTTCCAGCAGCGCTATTGTCTAGGCGAGAGTTGAGGGCGCGGCGTCGACGCATGGCCGCGGTTGCTCGTGGTGTCAAGTCGAAGACAGCGATCTTCTTGGTAGTGAGATTCCCCGCGCGAAGATCGATAACGGTAGGCAAAATCATAGGCTCTCGTTAACATCGGTCAAACTCAAAGTTATGGAGAGAGGGTAATGGTCGGAGGCAGAAATCGAACGATGGACCTGGGGTTGCCCTGCGCGAATGGGTCCCCGCGCAAACATCCAATCAATAAGTCGTCCATGATTTAACAAAGAATGAGGCGGTGCTGTTGGCACCTGCTGATTCGCAAGCGCATCCTGAAATTGCGCGCGACTTATGGATGCAGCTGCAGGTCCCTCGGACAAATCGAGATTAAAATCGCCAGCGAGCAAAATCGGCGTGTCCCAGTCGTATCGCCCAGCGTCGTGCAAGGCCTCCTCAAGCTGGGAGTAGCGCAACGCGTCGTCACCTTTGCTTTCCAGGTGCAGGTTATATGTTGCAATTGTTCGCCCGGCGATGTTTACGTCGCTGGCTAGTGCCAGCCGTCCCCCGATTCTTCCTTGAAACGGCTCGATTCCTGGACGGAACCAGCGCGGGCGCCAAAAATTCGATTGTCGCTCGAATCTTATGATGCGGGAATTCGTCAAGGGCCAACGAGAGAGCGTGGCCTGGCCGTGATAAGCGGGTGACCTACGAGAGCCCTGGGTTAATTCCTGGAACTCGCGTCCGAAGATATAGTTCATCTGCAGCTTCTGCGATATCTCTCTAGCAATATCGACGTGATGCGTCCGCCGGGCGTTGAGATCAATTTCTTGCAGGAGAATGAGATCAGCATTTGTGCTGGCCAGGAACTCGACAATCCCTTGGAGTTGCAAACCCCGATTGATGTTCCAGTTCACCGCTCGGATAGAATCGGGGCGAGGCAACGCAGAATGCGGGATGGCAAAGTTACCAGTTTCGATCTGGTCCATCGAGGTCATGGCCGTGGACGTCTAAGCGGAAGACACCGGACTCGCCACAGTTGAACTCCGAGACTCGGCGAACGTGCTGGAGGAGTACAACGCGATGGGCCAGACCAGGTTTGCTCCTATCGCGCTCAAAATGAATGCCACATTCAAGATGTTACAGAACGCAAAAAAGAGAATCGCGTAGGGGAAAAAACAGCGCCGAACGATAAACTCCATATGTCGGCCGAGATACAGGAAAGGGTTCGATGGTCGACTTTCCGCATGGGCCTGCCAGATTCTCAGCAACTGCTCGGGACGTCCGGATGCCAGGCGATGCCGTTCCCATCCGACGGCGGCGAAACTTGCGATGGCTCCGAAAAATAGCAGCCCTCCACACACCAAGTAGGTTTTTGTTCCAGAACTCCTCCAAAGTCCTATGGTCATTCCGACAAAAAGAACCAGATAAAATACGTAATCACATACTGTCTCAAGCCAGCATCCAAAATCAGATTCCTGGAATTTCAAGCGAGCGACCTCCCCATCGCACCCATCGAGAATACTTGCGAACAAACACAAGACTGCGCCAAACAGAGCGTTCCAGTAACCGCCAAGGGCAAAGAATAGCCCGGAAGCAAAGCCGACCCCGAGCGTGAATATGCTGACCATGTTCGGCGTGATCGGAAATTTGATAATTTGCCGGCTGATAGGTATGGAGATCCTGCGATTCGTACGCGCGAAAATCCCATCTGTGGGTTTAACCAACCAGCCATTCAATTTTTCCTCGGCAACCTGGCGGTCTTCCGGCGTATTGACGCTCTGCCACAAGTCTTCCTGCACCGGTATGCGAACGAGAGAATGCATTCCAGAGAGTGACGCGTCTAGTTTCTGCAGAGTCTCGATCTGCGCGGGACAGCGCTCCGCAACGGGGCGGATCTTGTCGACAGAGAGCGCATAAATGCCGGCTGGTTTGTCGTTGCTTGTCAGGGCCAAGGCGGCGTGCTCGTCATTCCACTCACTGGCCTTCCGGAAGAGAGACGGATGATACATGGTGCTTCCGTCTACCAGGACCAAGCGTTCGCTGCAAGTCGCCGTGGCAATGAGCCGCAGCAGTTGCCAGGGGGGCGCGCCGGGAGCCGCCGCCATCCATTGAACAAATTTCGGAAGACGACGAGCCCTCAGCAGTTCTTGCTGCACCCGAAGTCCCGTGATCGGGTCGGCGACTACCACGATCTGTGTAATGCCGACTTTTTGGGCTGCCAAAATGGTTCGCAGCAGGATGGGAAGAGATCCAACTCGAGTGAGCGGAGAGCTGAATTGGCTGCCGCGCGCTTCCGCTTTGCCGACGAAAATGGCAACCGCAACTTCACCGGCGGATGGGACACTCGGCGGATCTGTTTGTACTTTTGAATCTTTCGCAACGGTTTCCACTGCATTTCCACGATTATTGGAATCGCGGCGCTCTTTCGGTCTAGTTAGCAAGAAAAGGCAAATGATGCCAACGCCGACCCAGAAGAGGGACCTCAATCGCCTCGTGAGTGCCAAAGCCAATCCCGTGGCACCACTCAGGCCGAACATCTTTCCGATCAGCATGTTCCCGCCCTCGTAAGTTCCAATATTCCCCGGATTGGCGTTGCCCATGACGTTCACCAGTTTGGTCAATGCTTCAATGACCAGGGCGCTCAAGAAGCCGATCTTACTTCCCATGAGCGATAGGATTAAGCACACCTCCAAAATGGCTATGCAATGAGACAAGAAGTTTAGACAGAAACTGCTCCAAAATGCTTTGGGCGTGTGGTGATGGAACTCGAAAAGCCTGGTTTCGACGGACTGGATCAGTAGATATTCCTTTTCTATCCAATTTTTCAAGGCCGGAATGCGTCCGATAACGCGCGCACTGCCCGAAAACACCGGCCAGCGTTTGCGCGCCGCGATAAGCACCAACAACAAGACTGTGATTAACGCAAGAGCGAACAGGGCAGCATATAGACGAAGGGCATGGGAAAGTGAAAGCATGCAAAGCGCTGCCAGAATCCCCGCAATAGTGACCATAATGCTGGTCACAATATAGAGTCCACGATCGAGAGTCACCGACGCGAGGCCGGTGGCCATTGGCATGTGAGAATTCAGCTGTGAGACTCGGAATGAATCTCCAAACGTCTGCCCAAGGATTCCAAGTTGTCCCGCAGCTTCTGCGCCAAGTCGAAGTCCGAACAGGCGAGAGAAGGAGATTTTCTCCCTATGGTCGCCCAGCGTGATGCGCCAAGCCCAAGTCCTCGCGACGTGCGAAACTCCAGTCAAGGCAATGACCCAGGTGAAGCCCCAACCTAACGTCACTATGTTTTCCCGTAGCTTCGCGGGTCCTGCTCGCCAGACCAAGTAGGCAAACAACACAGCACCCATGGAGATGGCGAGAACCCTGAGAGGAAGGCGTGCCTTTTCCGGGATTCTAAACATGGAGGAGCCTGTCCGCAGTCGGATTTTGGTAAAAGTCGCGGTCAAAGACATTTTCGGCGTAAGCGAGGGCTTCCGGAGTGTCGACGTCCTGCCAGTGCGCGTCGCCGATGTCAAAGGCACGCAGTTTCTGCTCGCGTCCAAGCTGGCGCATGCCGTCCGACAACGAACAGTTTCCGTCCCTCTTTGCTGATTCGAGTCTATGGAAGAGCGCCGGGCTGCACAAGAACATACCCGTATCCAGCGCGTTATAGCACGCAAGATCTTTGCCAATGTCGACGATGTCATCCCCGTTACATTGGACCTTCGTTGCATCGTCCAAGTCAAAGACGCGATCGATCTTGTAATCAACTGCAAGAATTACTTCGTCATGTGAGAGTGGCTGGTGCAATAGAGCTGTGGCTGTTTTCGGCTCGAAGAGGTGGTCCGACATGAGCAATAAGAAGGGGTCGTGAAGCTCTTCTTTAGCGGCCAATGCAGAAACGCCGTTGGCCCTATGGTAGTCCAAGTTTTCTATCCAGGTGACGGAAATGCCTCCCAGAGATCGGGCGGCAAACCAACGACGAATCAAGTCAGCTCGATACCCTACGACAATCACGAATCTGCTGATTCCGGCTTGCTGAGAAGACAGTATGACATGCTCGAGGAGTGGCACGCCGCAGAGCGGCACGAGAGGCTTAGGCACGCCGCCTGAGCGAGATGCAATTCGGCTACCGTTGCCCGCGGCGAGAATTAGGCACTGATCAACTGACATAAGATCACCTCAATGAGCCGAGACACCTCCAGGACACGAAGGACTGTCTCCGCAGGTTTCATGGCTTGTTCGTCACCTTTGCCGACATTAGAACGCCGACGGTGTTGTGCGTTACGGGCGTGTAGTCGAAATATTCGATGCTGACGTCAGTGGTCCCAAAGATTCGAACTTCAGTCACGCTTTGCGTGGAGCGTGGAAACCAGAAGGCACCGCTTTTGTAATAGATCTGCACGAAATGCGTGCTCTTCGTCCAGAAGGAGGGGTTCTTGGCGGGGCTCCCCTCCGCGCGGACCAGCGCGTAGTCCTGAGCGTCTACCCAGATGCGGCCTCGGAACAGATACTTATCCTTCCGCTTGGGGATAACCTCCAGAACATAAGTTGGGCGAGCCGACACCAGTTCAGTCCCGGTGATTTCAAAGTCGTAGTTTTCAGGATTTATTTTTGTCTTCGACCGCATGTCAGGACGCGACGTTTCAGCTTCCGATTCGACCATTTTGCGCAAGACATGCGTATTCGCTGCTTTCCATCCCCCTTCCGACACAACCTCGAAATGCTTTGTACCGTCCCGGTCCGCTCGCACCCGTACCGTTATTTCTGAACGTTTGTCGAAATGGTGGTTCTCGAGGACGTAGCGCCGCATTCCAGCGTATCCCTCAGTGGAGGCCTGCCGTTGGAGGTCATTAGCGCCCATCCGGGTGACGATTTCCGTGGCAGTCGGAACTTGCGCGGCGGAGTTGTCCGCCGCCACGATCGAAGAGGCTGGAAGCACCAACGAAGCAATGAATAATAAATGGTGGTATTTCATCGTCAAAACTCCAGTACGAATTTGCCGCGGAATTCACGCCATGCTGGGTTGAAGAATTCTCCGAACCGCGAGCTTGCGAGGATGTTCTGCACTTCCCGTGGGTTGTCGTGGTTGAAGACATTGAAGACCGCAAAGCCTACTCGCGTGTGTACCCGCCTTTCACGGACCCGCAGCAAAAGCGGGCGCGATATCTGAAGATCGAAGGAAGAAAAGCGTGGAAAACGGTCGACGTTTCGAGGCCCCACGTATTCGCGGAGCTCGTTTTCGATCGAGTACGGAAACCCGGTGTGTAAATCGTAAACGGGAGAAACCGTCAGTTTTCCGGGCACGGCGAACGTGCCCCAGAACAGGAAACGATTGGGCGCGTCATACGGCAGTCGCCCGCGGGCGTCCGGCTGGATGACCGCCTGTGCCAGATTCCCGAAGAATTGATTGAAATCGTTTAGGTCACCAAATGCCCGGGATCGGACATAGGAGGCGTTCAGCAAATTCTCACGAAACTTGTAGCGGCCCGCCACTTGGAACTCCCGATAGGAATCACTGCCACGATTGGAGAGCTCGAATGCTCCTGTGTTCCCCGTGGATACCGGCGAAACAATGAAGTCATTGGCGGTGTTGCGTTGCTCGTACGCAATACGCAGCCAAAATCCGTCGAGAACCTGACGATCGAGTTCCAAGTTCCAAGAGGTGCTCCGAGGATTTCGGATCTGGCCGATTATCTTATTCTCATAGGACACGGAACTGGCTGGTGCTCCATCGTCGAGCAAGGTCACAGTGCGATTTGAAAGATCAGGGAAGACGGGAACCATCAGTGGGACGCGGTCATAAAACAAGCCGACGCCTCCCTTTAAAAGCGTCTTCCCATCCTTGGTCAGTGACAGGAGAACTCCCGCGCGGGGAGCAGTGTGGGTGGAGTTCGTGATCGCATCATTGTCGAAGCGAACGCCAAGGCTCAGCGTCATACGTGGGATGATTGCCCACTGATCGCCCGCGAACCAGGCAGTTTCGTTTTGGTTGGTAGAGTACGAGGTCGGCGCGCTGAATGAGATGCGTTCGACGGGTATGTCTGACACGCCGTCAATCTCTACGGGTAGGAATGTCTGATGGCCTTGATATTCCGAGTGCTCGTAACTCAAGCCAACCGTGAACTGGTGCGTACCAGCAAACTGCCAGGGCGCAAACCGATAATTTTCCTGCAAGCTGGTACGGGAACTTTCACGTGACTGGCGATTGAAGAAACCACCTTCCGTAGTTTCCAGCTGCAGAATATAAGGATCGTTGCTCTGCGCAGTGACGTCGGCGTCAAAGGTCTTGTAACTGAACTGCGAAGTCAGCACTCCCGCCTCGCCGATGACCCAGCGGTGCTGGGCGTAGATTTGATAGCCGCGCTGATGAAGATACGCCGTAGCCGGCTGGGGCGTAAAAGTGTTAAGGCCAAGGAAGTCGAGTTTCTGCGGATACAACGCAAACGAAACCGTGGCTGTCTGCGTTGCATTAAGGATGAAGTCGAATTGTGTGTAGGAATCAACACTCTCGAGTTTTGTATCACGCGAAAACGGCGGAAGGCTATTCACCGGCGTGCGCACGTAGCGGTACTCCAGGGATTGTGTAACCGCGATGCGATTTTTTACGATCGGACCTGTGAACGTCGTCCGAGGGGTGAACGCGCCGATACCATCGATCGTGCCGCCGCGATCTCTCAATCGGGGTACGACATTTTGGATAGAGTAGTGAACCTTCTCATAATCGCCGGTCTTGGTATCTATCGTGGATACGGCTCCGGTGAACTTGCCGTACTGAGGGTCGTAGGGATTTGAAATCACTTCCACCGATGCCACCACATCAATCGGAAGGTTGATGGCTGGACTGCCGGTTACGGGGTCGGTAACGTTCGCGCTGTTTACCAGCGCGCCGCTTTGCGTGCTGCGTGTGCCTTTGAGATTGACGCGTCCATCCGGCCCGCGAACAACTCCGGGAACGAGTGGAAGGGAGTTTTCAAACCGTTCGTTTACATTGGGAGCATCGCGGAGTGTTTGTTCGGAAATGGTTGTGGAAGGAGCAGCGTCTTTGCTTTCAGCTTCGTCAGATTTCACGACCACCGAGCTGGTGACTTCAATGGGCTTGAGTTCGAGAGGAACGCGGACTTCACTGGACTCGACCCGAACCGTCTGAACAACCTTTAGTCCCGGCGATGCAGCCTCGAGCGTGTAAGTCCCGGCCGGAATGGCCACAAATGAATATTTACCGTCCTTATCTGATTCGGTTTGCATTGAAACTGGACCACTCAACTTAACTTTAGCTCCGGGTACGAAGGACTGCTCCCCGGAAGGATTGACCACATATACGCTGCCAACGATCGTTGCCCTGCCAGTGGACGTCTGTTGTGCTGATGCCGACAGAACGGCCATCACCGCCGCAAGAAGTACGATCACTGATCTTTGCATTTCGGTTCTCAGTACCAGGGGAAAATGCAAAGCGCGCACGATAACTTCTCGCTCCGGTTCTAGCCAATGGTTTTAGATGCTCGTTCCCGGCGTAGGTGGCAACCGTGGCCTTCTTTCGAGGCTTCTCAGCCACGACGTTACGGCCAAAATAATCGCGGATCTTTGCATTTCCTGGTTCTCTGCAATCGGCGGAACGTAGGGAGAAAAGCAAGAGGCTTGCCAAAGGAACCGGCCGGTTCATCAGGGTTTAAGTCCCTATAAATGATAGTGTTAGAGGCCACAATTAGGAAGATGTAGACCACTCGCGGCTAAGTCGACCGTCAATATCCTGACAAACGACGGGTTTCCTAACACATTGTGGACGTGAGAGATCGGATGCCGGGGGTTCAACTGCTTCCTTCGTGGGAATTGGGGCAATCGCTTGTGGGGACCCAAGATACATAACTGCAGACAGGGAGTGCTATTTCTTTTCGCGGCAGGGAACCTTCCAACGAGTCTCAAAGAATATCGCAGCTAAAACGGGATTTTCCGGACTAAACGCCACGGAGTGTTTTGGCGGAAGAAACTGGTTTTGGAGATCAATGGGAACAGGGAACAACCAGGGAAGCAACAGGGATGGGAATTCGCTACTACGCCACGGCGACGGCATGTCGGAGGTCCACATGCCCGGTTTGGGCGTTAATCACGACTTAGGCATCCGACCGATGTCCCAGAACCCGGTTTATGGATAGCTTCCGTCTAGGCGACAATCCGGGAGCTTCGCTGGGCGACTCCAGTCGAAACCAAACGCAATCACGTTATCCACGTCGGAATCATCCCCCATTCTTGACTGCTGGTACTTCGAAATTGACGCTTGACAATAGTTCGATGATTAGCTAAATATAGACTGGTGAACAGCGTGTTCAAAGCTCTTTCCGATCCCACGCGCCGCCGCGTGCTGCAACTGCTGCGCATACGGCCGATGTCGGCCGGTGAGTTGTCCGACCATTTTGCCGTCTCCAAGCCGACCATGTCCGCCCATTTTTCCGTGCTCCAGAATGCGGGTCTGATCGAAGCCGAAAAAAATGGCAGGACAATCGTCTACCGGCTCAAGATGTCCGTCCTTGAGGAGGCGCTGCTCGGCTTCGCGCAAACGGTGGGGTGGGACATGAAGACACAGGGCGGCGCGCGCCGGGCCGCGTTAAGGAGCGGGACAAAATTGCGTTCACTGAAGCAGGAGGGTTAACGATGACAGCCAAACCGATCTGGAATTACATTCCGCCGGCGTTGATCGCGCTGGATACTCTGCTCGTTGTCGAGAACTGGTATCTGCGGCCCCAGAGCGCGGGGGCCTGGTCCGCGGTACTGCTTGTGCTGATCGTGATGACGCTGGCGCTCGTCATGGTTTCTCGAGAGCCTACGGAAGAAGCAACGCGCCGCGATGCCGGGCGTTCCGTCCGAAGAGGAATCTCGACAGCTGGTATGATTCTCGCGATTTCGCTTGGCGCAAAACTTGCCGCGGCGCTCGGCGCGGCTCACTACGACGATATTGCGCTACGCGCGACGAT
>DATNLE010000307.1:0-11287 GCA_035603035.1 Candidatus Acidiferrales bacterium
ACCATAGAAATCCGAATACAGGGTTGGACCGCCGAATGCCTCAGCCCAGTAAGCGGCGAGTCGCTCGACATGGTGCGGGTGAAAACCGTGGCTGAACGCATGAGCGACCACGTCGTCCGCCATCACCCGACGGTGCCAGGCCTCGGCAAGTCGGCGCAGGCCCTCGATGCCACCGACCGCGTCGAAGAGTGTTTGCATGCGTCCATGATGACAATCCTCTCCTGCCTATACAAGGGGCACAATAATCTCTGGCGCGTTCGAGACTTGGCACTCGCGTATTCATGCAAACACTCGTGCAACAAATGGGAGCCACCAGTCTGCACTTAACGCGAGCGCGGCCAGATGGAAGGAGCCAATGACCCCCGCAGCACCCCAACCGAGTGCGGGATGCAGCCGGCGATGCCAAACCGTATCGGTCACCACAAAAATCAAAATACAAAAATCGAATGCCGCGAACTGCACCATGGGTGCCCGGGTAAACAGAAGCACGATCCGCGCCACCGCCGGCGCGAGAAGGGTCAAGGTCGCCATCAACATCAGTCGCTTGTGAGATTCTGGTCGTCCACGGAGCGCCAGCCCCAAAATCACGAAAATGGCGAACAACAGTAGATTCATCAAGTTCAAACCAAAGAGAAAATGGAACTGATGAACGACATGCTCTCGTACCTCGCGCGCCGTCGCCGCGACAGTGGCATAGGTGCCAATACCCACGACTAGGAATGCGAGTACCGCGCCAAAAATCCCGAGGCGTCGGTGTACACGAACGCGGTGTATGGCAACAAGATAGGTTTGGACAAAGAACAATACGCACCACGCCGACATAATGACGCCATGGACATGCAGCAAGACGGGCAGCGGCGGTTTACCGAACAGCGATTTCAAATAATATGAACGCGCGAATCCGGTTACCGCGATCAGCGCACAAGCGAACGCCGCCCAGGTATACATGCTTTGGTGCACACCTGGGCGAGTCCTGCTTTCGCCTTCTATTGTTTCCATGGCTCTAATGAATAGCTCCCCTCGGCGTGCTCGCATCCCATATCAAGCACGCCATAGTGGATTTCGGCGGCAACGGTCATCGTCTTTGAAAGTAGAGAACCGGAAGGACACTTGATTCCCGCCATGCAAGAAACGCAGCCCGTTTCGAGCGACCGCTATGCCAGGCGCCCGGTGCGGTGAAGCCCCGCATCCGCTCAGCCTACCGTGAGCGACAGCTTAGCGCCGGTATTTCTGGCGCCGGGTTGATAGAATCAAAGCTGAAAAGCGGCCGTCCATTTCACCCAGGCGAAATTTCCGTAGGGGTTAGGGCTTCGCGGGCTGCTTTGAACGCGGTCCGGGAAAACTCTGTAACAATTTGTCGAATTCCAGTCCGGCGGTTCGTCGTCTACACAAAGCCTCGAGACGAACGGAGTGGGGAGAATATGGCAAAGCTTGTATTCGGTTTGCAGCAGTCCTTGGACGGCTACGTCAACTACCTGGAAATCGGGCCACCTGGTCCCGCGCTCTCTCGTCACTTCGCAGAGCGCGTACGCGAGCTAGCAGGCTTTGTGTATGGTCGCCGCACGTACGAGATCGTGCGTTATTGGGACGAAGACCATCCGGATTGGGATGCGGAGGATCACGAGTTCGCGGCGGCCTGGCGGCATCAACCGAAGTGGGTTGTGTCGCGCTCGTTGAAGTCGGTCGGACCCAACGCCACCCTTGTCGAGGATGACATCGAGGCGGTGATAGGCGGGCTGAAGGCTCAGCGCGTTGGGGAGATTGACGTTGCCGGACCAGACTTGGCAGGAAGCCTAACCAACCTTGGTCTCATCGATGAGTATCGGCTTTACCTCCGCCCCATCGTACTGGGTCGCGGCACGCCCTTCTTCGCCGGCCCTCGGCCGCCACTTCGCCTGGTGGCCAGCGATCCCGTTGGCGACGGCGTGATTAGGTTGACGTACGTTCCCGCTTAATCGCGCGAATTACCCGGCCGGCTTTGGGGTCTACACGGGAATAGAGACCTGACAGGCGATAACTGCCATTGCTGGTGACTTTGGTGGCAACTAAAATCCGGTTATGGAAGTCAATTTTACAAAGGGTAATGATCGGGATTTCATCGAAGCCCGCAGAGATGATGGCACGATCGTAAAAACTACGTTTCCCAAGAAGGGATTTTTTCCGCACGATGCCGTACATCTGATCGTCGAGAGGCGACTAGGACTCCAACATGGCTTCTGGGGCCGTATCGCCGGTGGCGCCACGCCTGAGCAGATTGCTGCCATCGCAAAGGCCGGTGGTCACGCAAGTTCCGTGCGCGCGCTTAGACCCGTAGTCGAGATCACAGAGCTGCTTCATGCTGAGAGGCTGGTGGAATGCTTTGAGGCTGAGATGTGGAGCGAGTGCTCGGATAACGTCACGTTCCGAAGCATTCTCGATGCGGCATGTTCGCAATCCAAGATCTCGAGTCCACGAGTGTCAGATGAGGAAATCGGCGATATCCGCATAGAACTCAAGGATACGCTGGAGGCATGGCGCGAACTTGCGGTCGGCGGGTCTCTGACCCTGCATTGCCGCGCCATTTCGAATTGAGGGGGCGTCGGTGGTGCTGAAGTGTTACTTCGTGTCGAACTTGATCGCCAGCTGCGCGCAGCCGGACACGGGCGGCCCATTCGGCGAAGTATCTGGCCGGTAGTAAGCAGAACCGGATGCTGCAATTTTCAAAGCGGCCTGATCGAGAGAAGCTATTCCCGACGAGTGGATGATCGTCGGGTTCTGTTGGAGTCTTCCCGCTTCGTCGACGCAGACATGCACCGTCACGTTGTTCGCCTGGCCACGGGAGTCATCCTGTTTCACATTCGCCGTTATCTTCGCCGGCGCTGCCGCGACCGGTTCAGATGTTCGACTTGGCCAACTCAAGGCGAACTGCTGCCACGAGTCGATCGGATCGCCGCTGCCGAGCGTGGTTGCGGCCGCGAATCGAAGCCTGGAGACGCAGCTGACGGTCGCGGAATCCAAAGCATCCGAACCTGAAGACGACCTGATGGAGATGCGTGACGGGATCCCGCTGTTTGGGAGCCAGAACACAACCACCGCCACGGTTCCCCCATCCGCGATCCGAAGGTCCGGACAGTACGTCTTGATATTGAATCCCAATGCCGTTTGCGCTTGTAACGGATTTTCGGGAACGGGCGGCACCGGAGCGGCGTAGACGCTTACCGGAACGCTCAAAACCGCGCATGCGAGAGTCGCGCCAAGCCATTTATGCATCAGGACCGCCAATGTTTAGGCACCACCTGCGAAAATTTAACAGACAGCGCCGCCGCTCACCGCAATTTTACCCCTACCTGCGCCAGTGTCTAGCTTCGGACGCCGTCACCGTGCGGGTTCGCAGCAAGCTGATGGGCTCAGTGGTCCAGGTGGCGACGGAATGCAGCGCATCCGGCATCGCTTCCTTCGACCTGGTAAGTCCGGATGATATTCTCGGCGCTGACTGTGACCTCCAACCTGCATTCGTGTTGGACCGTCATGGTACCTTCGCCGCCGGTGTCTTTGGGCATCACGCCTTCGCTACTAATCGACCAGACGTACACACGATCTCCGGTAGTCTCCTGCTGTCCGGTGGGATTCCCCAAACGCGCGGTTAGCTCGTGAATGTCTCGGCCAACGTAGCGCTTCACCTCATTTGAGAGTCGGGTTGCCGCGCACCCCAAAAGCACCGCCCCTATCGTTGCCAAAAATATGAGTCGCATTTTGATCGTGCCCGTGAGAAGTAATTCGAACATTCGCGCCATTGGGATTTTACACGGAGCACCGGTCTTGTAGGTGGTCAGCGTCGGCTATCAAGCCGTCAATTGCCGGCGCGAGTCGGCTTCGCGTTAGCGGTCAAAAAATCACTGATAGCGCTGACGACACCGGGACCTAGGGGCAAACTGGCATCCGAGTAGGTGGCGAAGTTGGCACGTGCGTCATCTGAGCTCACGGACTTGAGCACATGATTTACGTCTGGAAGAAGCGTCAGCGTCGCGCGCGAGTCTGCTTCCTTTAAGATATTGGCGTCTATTTCGTGCACCTGCATATCTCGCAGCCCCTGCAGAATCAGAACCGGCTTTGGATAGCCTTTAAGCACTTGACTGGGATCATAAGAAAAAGCGCTGATTAGGAAGCCTTGCACTTTCGGATTGAAAAGACGCAATAACGGGGCGGCCATATTCGTAGTGTCGACGTGCTTGCCGGCCTCCAGGTCGGCTATGGCGGGGAGTGCCTGATCGAGAAGTGGGGCATTGGCGGGATTGGCCTTGATCTGTTCCCGCAGCACCTCACCCATTGGTCTACCGGCTGTAGACACCAATATGAGGCCGCATATATCCGGCTGATTTTTGGCAGCCACCATTGCGATAAGACCGCCTTCACTATGTCCGAGAAGCCAGATGCAGGACGCTCTCGTCTGCTTCCGAATGACCGCCGTCCATGCATGCACATCCGAGACATAGTCGTCGATCGTGACCGCGTTGCCATCAGGCGTCGCGCCAGCGCTACCCGCCAAGCCTCGCTTGTCGATCCGTACCGTCGTTACCCCGCGTGCGGCTAGAGCTTCAGCCAGGAGACGGTAGGGAGCAGCCAATACTCCGCCAGCGCTGTTTCCGTCGCGATCTGTGGGACCAGAACCGGGGATAATGAGGACTACGGCTCCGCGCCCGGTGGAAGGCGAAAGCATCGTGCCCTTCAATGGGCCCGATGGACCTGGTGCTTCTATGGCTGTTTCTGTTGGCGCTGCGCCGAAGGCCATCGCGACTCCTAGTATCGAAGCGACAATAACGAAAGATTTAACGCTATTCATGCCAGCTTCCACCGAAGAAATCTGCCGTATGATCCCACAACCGACTGCACCTTCCCATATCAAGTCCATGAGTGTCGAATCGGAAGCGATCCGTTCGTCGTAGGTTCATACAAGGTAAGGAGAGTGACCTATGCTTAAGGTAATCCTCAGCGCGATGGTTTCCCTGGATCGCGTCCTGCAAGCACCCGGAGCCTTCCAATGACCCCCATCATCACCGCCTTTGAACGGTCGCCCGATCGCGGCAGGGGACTGGCGCGTGACATGCGCGTTCGCTGGGCGCTAGAAGAAGTGGGCCAACCTTACGAGGTTCGGCTCGTTTCGTTCGCTTCGATGAAGGAGCCCGCGCATCGAGCGCTTCATCCTTTCGGGCAGATACCGACCTATGAAGAAGGCGATCTTGCACTGTTCGAGTCGGGGGCGATCGTGTTCCATCTCGCCGAGCGCCATGCAGGCCTGCTGCCGGATGATGCGAATGCCCGGGCGCGTGCAATCACATGGATGTTTGCCGCGGTCAACACAATTGAGCCGCCGATCCTTGATCTCCAAAACGCCAAGTTCTTGGAGGCCGACAAGAGTTGGTCCAAGGAGCGCCTGCCTATCGTCCGGGATCGCATCCGTGACCGCATCGGCGTACTTTCCGATCGCCTGGGCGACGCCGATTGGCTCGATGGTGCGTTCAGCGCGGGCGATCTGATGATGGCGGCGGTGCTGCTCAGGTTGAGGCCATCGGGAATGCTCGACGAATATCCGAATCTCGCAGCCTATGTCGCGCGCGCCGAAGCGCGGCCCGCTTACAAGCGGGCTTTCGCCGCTCAATTGGCGGTGTTCACCGGCATGCCGCCGACCGACTGACAACGGTTCGCTCTGGATGCGTCACCGCTTGGTCGCGTCGGCAAATATAGTCTTGCCGGTCGAGACGGCGTGCTGCGCCATGAGGAATGCCGCGGCGTTCCAAGACTGCCCGGGCATTCCTCGCGGTGCGAGCGTTTTACCGTGAAGCCATTCAGTGAATCGCCAATTACGAAGCGCGCATACGCGCGCCAGTTTGATCAGTTCCGACTTCGCCTGTTCCACGCGCCCCGCCGCTATGAGCGCCGTCACCCAGAATCCGCCCACCATCGGCCAAATACCTCCATTGTGGTACTGCCAGACGAAATTCTGCCGATGCCGTGCCATGTACGGGCGCCACAGCGAATTGCTCCGTTTGATGGGACGCGTGACCGCCCGCACTGGGTAAGGGTCGCCCACGTGTGTCTTCGTGAGCGCGTCGAGCGTTCGCGTGCTTGCGGTCCGGTCGGCGAGTCCTAGTAGGACAGCCAATACGTTGCCGAAAACATCGCCCTCCTCGCCGAAGAACGAGAAATTGACGAAGCTCAGGTACAAATCGCGATTGCGTCCCTGCTGCAACACGTAATCGTTGAGCAGGCGGGCGCGGCGATATTCGGCGATGTCCGCGGAGAAAGGATAGAAGAGCCCGTTGAAATTTTCGCGCGTCTTCGCCGCGTGGTCGATGCGAAAAAGCCGCTTCACGAAATACCACAGTGCATTCGTATAGAGAACGAAGCCGGAGCGCGGCATGATGTCGGCCCAGTCGCTGGCCTCATTTTGCTGCAGCAGATAGAAGCGTTGATGCTCCTGTGCCAAGAGCCACTGAGTGGCCAGATTGACGCGCTTGGCGTATTTTCGCAGGAAACCGCTGGAACCGTGGTGCCGATCCAGAAACGCCAACGCAATCAGCCACCATAGCGTCGAATCAATGCATCCCAGATACCAGAAATCAGCTTCCTGTCTTTGTACGTCCACGAATTTCGCAATCTGTCCATTCGGTGCTTGATGCTCCGCCAGGGTGTGCAGACCCGCCGCCGCCGCTCGCGCCAGCGACTGATCGCCTGAGAGCACCATTCCGATCGCGCAGACGGCCGCGTCTCGCCCGAATATTGCCGTATACCCGCGCTTCTCAGCCTGCAGAGTGGGTGAGGCAGCGAGGATGCCGTCGGGCGTCAGATTTCGCTTTAACAGATCGACAGATTGAGAGTGGCAGGCAGCGAGTAGGGATTGATCATCTGGATATCTCGTAATATTTGTCTCCTGCTATTGTCGCGATCTATTCGACTCTGCGGCGCTACGCAATCGCTCTGACGCCTCCTCTATCTTCTCAACCATGAGATCAAACATCTCTTTGCGGCCGAATCCGGGCGAGATTGGAGAAAGTACCTCAACAACAATGGTTCCCGGCGGACGCAGAAATTTGCGTCGTGGCCAGAAGGCTCCCGAGTTCAAGGCCACCGGGACGCATGTGACGTCCAGAGCCGAATACAAATGGCTGATGCCGGTTTTGTAGTTCGCCGCTTGACCAATCATCGTTCTCGTACCTTCCGGAAATATCACCACCTGCTTGCTTTGTGTCAACGCGACGCGTGTGCCTCGGACCATGTTGTCCAGCGCGCTCTTGCCTGTGCCTCGCTTGATCGGAATGCAGCCCAGGCGTGCGAGAGCCCATCCGAAAAACGGTATGAACATCAGTTCGCTTTTCAAGACGTAAACCGGACGATCAAAGATCGCGAACAGCGCGCAGGTATCCCAGACCGACTGATGCTTCACGGCAAGAAGGCAGCCGCCGTGCGGAATGTTCTCTTTGCCGCGCACTTCATAATTCACGCTGCAAATTACCCGGTACATGGCGAGCCAAGCACGCGACCAGAATCTCGTGAACGGCGGCAAAGATTTCGGCGAAATGAGCGATATGCCGGTCGCCATCACCGCGCTGACAGCGAAAAAGCCATAGAACAAAAGCGAAAATATGAGGGAACGAAGAATTAACATGGAATCGGGGGAGGTGATTGGACGATGCGCCCCACATTACATTAAGAAGATACACTACGTCTCATCCCTACCCAACCTCGGAGGTTCCATGAAGCGAGTCACTGGCATTGGCGGCATCTTCTTCAAAGCGAAAGACGCTCCGGCATTGCAAGCTTGGTACAAAAAACATCTCGGAATCGATGTCCAAGAATGGGGTGGCGCAGCGTTCAATTGGACCGATGGTGAAGGTAAGCCTTTTGCCGGAACAACGGCCTGGTCGATTGGTTCGGCGCAGGGCGACCAGTTTGCGCCCAGCACCGCCACCTTCATGGTCAATTACCGAGTGGAAGATCTCCACTTACTGGTCAAAGCTTTGCGTGTAGAAGGCTGCAACGTACTCGAGAAAATTGACGAGTCGGAGTATGGAAAGTTTGCCTGGGTCATCGATCCGGAAGGAAATAAAGTAGAACTATGGCAACCGCCTGCCGGCCAATGACAAAAGGACGGTCGCCCCCGCGCCACTCGGACTTCGACATCAGTCGCTGCCGGTGCAGAGTTCGCCGTACAACTCCCCGTCGAAACCCGTCCCGTTGTTGACGATGGCCCCGGAGATGAAAAATACGCTGCGCGGGTTTGCGAAGATTCCCGTTCCCGAGGCGGGTCGCTCCATCTCGGTGAAAGAGGCCGTCGCGGCGTCGAGCACGCCGAGATCGTGCGTTATGAGCGTTCCTCTGCGCGTTCTGATGGTGAGCACACCCGAATACGAGAGGTTCGCCGCGGGCTCGACACCGGGCATACCTGCCGAGGGCGCGGCATCCAACGCGAGAAATGTCGTTGCCGAATCAAGGGGGCCGGCGCCAGTGATCACCCCTTCGGTGCACTGGCCGACGGGACTCGAGCAGTTAGTCGTGGTGAACGTGCTCTGGATGCGGCCATGCACCCAATGGCAGCCCTCTTCAGCGTAAGCACTCGTGGTGAAGCCGACGCCGAATACCAAGAATGTTCCCACGAAGGAAAAAGTAGTCAAGGCACGTTGCAGATTATTCATTTTGCACCCCCTGTTTGAATTGAGGATTGGCCGTTCATTGTGTAATGTGCAGAGCGCGTGCGAATCCCCGCATCAACCAACAAAATATTTTAGGGCTACAGCAGCCCGCCCGTGTCCGGCGGGTAGTTCGCGGCGGCGCGCGCTCTGGCCTTTGCGTCGAAATACGCCCGCACCCATTTAAATCTTTCGCCGTTTTTTGGGAGGCCGACGGTATCGGCGATCATCGCAAGGCTGATCGTTTGCCCCCGTGACCCCCAATTGCCTTCCGGCACCTCGTCAATGATCACGAGCACATTGGCACCTTGGTTTGGGCGGCGGTCGCCCACGACGTCGCAAATGGCGGCATTCACTGCCGAATGCACGTCGCTCTTCTGGCTGCCATTCATGTAGCCTTCCGGCACCGAGACACGCACCAGGAATTTCCCCGGCGGCGCGACATAGGTCGAGTCGGTGCTTCCACCGACCCACCAGTCGGACTTTGGGACCTCCGTAAACAGAACCGTGGCAAACGCACGGCCGCCGTCAGTCTTTGCTCCGCCCTCCATCGCCAACAGCACATCGGTCAGGCGCTGTGCGAGTGCCGCCTTGCGCTCATCGATGAGCGACCCTGCGGGGAAATAGACTTGCAGCACGGGCATTTGAAATACTCCTCAAGGCTGGACGATGGTAAGAGCGGCTACGCCGCTGTTTCGACAATGAGCAAGTCTGTTTCTTGTGGACCGGTTGTGAAGTGGATCTGCTCAGCGCCCCAGATACCGGTGCTGTCTCGCCGCCCGAGGCCGGTCCCATCGAGACCGACTTCCCCTTCCAGAACGAATGCATAGACCCCGTGCAATTTCGATGCGGGCGAGTAGTCGAGTGCCATGGACGTATCGCTGACCAACCGCGAGATCTTCACGTCCTGCGATATTCGCAGCGCGCCATCGGCATTTCCCACCAGCGTCACGAGCTTGTTACGGTTGGTCAAGGCATCGAAATGCCCGCGAACGTAGCTGGGAGGAAGCATCAGCTGATCCGGCACAATCCAAACATAGATCGCGTGCATGTCCTCATCCTTGAGGTTCAGTTCGCAGTGTTTGCCGCCGGACCCCGCCGAAAACGCGTAAAAGTCTCCCGGCGCCAACTGATCGATGTTGCCCACTGTGTTGACGTGCGTCAGCTGACCTTGCAGTACGAATGCGCAAATGATGAAGTTGTGGTGTCGATGGATGTTGTAGCCGCATCCGGGCCCACTGAAGGTCTCATCGCCGAACACGCGCATCCGACCGAAGGGCGCGCGACCTGTTTGATAGGGTCCGAAGTTAAAGCTCGAGTGACGGGTGACGATGGCCTCTGGGTGTCCGCCGATGTACGAGGAACTTTCGCCCGTTGAGAGAAATTTGTTGTAGCCGCGCTCGCTGGCACGCATGACGAAGTTGGTATTCATGTTGAGTCCTTTCAAAAGCTATCTAGCAGCAAGATGCGCGGCGGGTTGTCCCGCGGCGTAGGGCATCTCGACCATTTCGAACCGGTGCTTAGGCGTGCCGCAATCCGGACACACCCAGGTGTCGGGGATATCCGCCCAGCGGGTACCCGGCGCAATTCCGTGTTCGGGCAAACCCAAAGCCTCGTCATATAAGAAACCACATCCGTCGCACATGAAGCGCTTCAGGGCCTCGTTGTTCACGCTGCTCTCCTCGATGATTGCGCCAATAGATCTGTAGCGCGTGACGCATTTATAACACGCGTCACGCGCTACATCAATCGCTTTTTGCTATGATCGCTTTGAGAACTTTGCACGGGGGCGGGCGGCGCATGACAACTGGCAATGAAATCACCAACTTGCGAGAGAGGGTGTTGGAGAAGCTCCGAGGGGAAATCATTTCAGGTCGCGGCGCGGCTGGAACGGTGTATTCAGTACCCGGCTTGGCCAGCGAGATGGGCATGTCCACAACCCCCGTGCGCGAGGCGCTACTCGAGTTGAGCCGGGTTGGGCTCGTCACTCCCTTGCGAAATCGAGGCTTTAGGGTTGAACCCACCACCCTGAAGGATGTGGAGGATGTTTTTTCGCTGCGCGTGCTTCTCGAGCGCTTTGCCTTGGTCACCCTGGCAAATCAGGGCCTATCCGACACCGCACCGCTGGTGGCGCTCGCCGACGCAGTCGGCAAAGCGGTCGAGCGCGATAGCGTGACCGACTACATCGAGACGGATCGCAGGTTTCACGAGGCGCTGGTATCGCGCGTCAACAATCCCCGGCTCACCAGAATGATCATGGCCCTGCGCAGCGACATGCGACTCTATGGCATCGATACGAAAGAAGGGCGCGAGCGTCAACGTGCCTCTGTAGCCGAGCACTTTCAGATGATCGATTATGCGTGCACTAAAGATGCAGATCGCATCGGCACGCTCATTACCAAACACATCATGGAGTGGAAACCTTTATTTATTGCGGCGCTTAGCGGACCATCCCCCCGATCCGCGTGATCTCGGCAATCGCGCGCGGCCATCGGCCTTCCACCAAACGCCGCATTCTATTTGCTGGTGGTTGGTCCCAGTTCGCCGAGGACGGTGGGTATCAATTCCGAGACGGTGGGATGGATATGCACGGTGTTTTGTAGAGTGGTATACGGCACTCTCGC
>DATNLE010000313.1:0-1878 GCA_035603035.1 Candidatus Acidiferrales bacterium
ATATCGAAATCCATCCGCCGCCTTCTGCCTTGGAGCGCGACAGAACCACGTCGGCGATTACGCCATTGCCGAGCAGAACCAGAACCATGGTTCCCATGAATTCGCCGAACATCGGTGATTGCATTCGATTCCTCGCAAGCGCAATTCATGCATCAGCCACGGCGGCTGACGCGATTTCACCGCGCTCGTGCGCGTCAGAACGCAAATTGGAGCCCGAGGCTCAACTGGCGCGGCGGGTTTGCGGACCGAAACGCAAGCGGGCCTGCCAATTGGTCGGCGGACGTCGGTACGAAGCCCTTAAACCGGTACGGCCCGTTCAGGAGGTTTACGATTCCCTCAGGTGTCGACACCTCAGCGGAAGTTGTGACACCTCCCGTAACACCGTTACCCCCCGTAACAACGGCCGTATTCGGAAAAATATTGTTCACGGCGCTGAAATTTGTGTGGTTGAGCAGGTTGGTCGCTTGGGCAATCACTTCAAGCCTCATTCCCGATTCTCGTTTGATATAGAACGCTTTCGATATCCGCATATCCCAGCTTACGAATCCCGGCCCAATCCCGGTATTGCGCCCTTCGTTGAACGGCCGAGCTTCGCTGATATGGTCTCCCGCCCCATTGGCCGTGAGTAGTGCGATGCCAGTGGACGAGATTCCCGGCACGAGCAGCGTGAACGGAAGGCCGCTGTGCGCGTAGACGATGGGCGAAACGGAAACATTCGCAAAGGCTTTAGCCAAGAAGCTTCCGCTGTCGGTGTGGAACGGCGTGGTGTACACGGCGTTGGCCACAAAATTATTGGTGATGTTGAAGTCAGACAGGGAGCGGTCCGCGGCCAACAGATCTGGTCGGAAAGGAGTGCTCAGCGAACTGTAGTCGCTGGTATTGTCCATGGCTTTGCTGAACGTGTAATTCGCCTGAAATTGCAAGCCGTGCGAGAAGCGTTTCGTCAGCGACGCCGTCAGACCGTTGTAGGTGCCGCTTCCGATAGAGGCAAATTGATTGTTTTGCAAGATTTGCGTGTTAGGTTGACTGCCCGTGGAGCCTGGCTTAGGCATGTAGAAGGGTCCCACGAATGGATCAACTGGAATTGCGGGGTCCTGAACGTAGTTGGCTTCCAGGTTCTGTTGAATATGCACGTTTCGATAGTATTGGTACCCAACTTCGATCGACAGATCGCGAGCGATTTCCCTGGCAACGCTAAGACTAGTCTGGATGGAATATTGCGGCTTGAAGTTTTTCGCGATGGTGTAGAACACACCATTCTGCTGGGCAGGCCCCGGCGGTACGATTGAGATGCCTGCAGCGGCAAGCTGCGCTGCGTTCAAGGCCGGATTTGGATTTTGAAGCGTCGCGAGGCTTTGTTCTATCGCTGTAGCGGTTAGCAGTTGAGTCGGCTGGCCGGTAATGGTTTGCAATGCCAAGCTGGTATGCAGACCGTTGGTGCCCAGCTCGTTGAGGTAGAAAGGTACCAGAAAGATTACCGGAGCGACGAACAGACCGGCACCCGCGCGCACAACCGTCTTCCCGTCGCCCTTGGGATCCCAGGCAAATCCTAATCGCGGAGAAACGTATGCGCTGCTCGGGACCGGATTTGCGGAATGGTCGTAGTCGAAGCGCAAGCCGTAGTTCATGGTGAGGTTATGAGTGACCTTCCACGAATCTTGCGCAAAAATTCCTAGATACTGATTCCAGATGTTAACTTGGCCGTTGCCATTCGCCTGCAGCAAGCTACCCGGTATACCCGCAACATAAGATTCGGTCGCGGTCAGGTTTGTCGAGGGAGGTCCACCAGCCGGGTAGTTTTGCAAGGCGTTGTACGCTTCTAGTGCAGGCTGGAACGCGGCTGGCACTACATCGATTAGGGGGATGGCTCCGTCAAGA
>DATNLE010000318.1:0-31581 GCA_035603035.1 Candidatus Acidiferrales bacterium
CGGAAGAACAGATCAGCACGGAATCTGCCGGCCTTCACTTCGCTATCCAGGTCGCGGTTGGTCGCGGCGATGAAGCGAACGTCAACCTGCTCGGCCCGTGAGCTGCCTAGCCGCGTAAACTCGCCCGACTGCAGGACGCGAAGCAGATGAGGTTGCTGATCGAGCGGGAGATCGCCGATCTCGTCGAGAAAGAGGGTGCCACGATGGGCGGCTCCCATAAAGCCGATACGGTCGCGATTCGCCCCGGTGAACGCGCCCTGCACGAAACCGAACAGTTCAGAGGCGATTAGCGCCGCCGGAATGGCGGCGCAATTCAAGACAATAAAAGGTCCTTTTACGCGCGGGCTATGTCGATAGACAGCCCGAGCGATCAGTTCCTTCCCCGTGCCGGTTTCTCCTTCGATCAGAACGGGAAGATCGGTAGTTGCAATCTGCTGTACAGTCTGCAAGACGCGCCTCATTCCGGGGTCAGCGGTCAATATTCCGTCGGAATGGCTGTAAGCGTGTTCTAGAGCCTCCGCGCGGCGCTGCGCCTGGCTCATGGACACTGCGGCTCGCAGCCGTGGCGCCGCCAACGCACAGACTTCATCCAGCAAGTTGCGTTCCTCTTCCGTAAAACAGTCGGCGACCTGGCGGTTTTCCAGGTAGATCAGCGCAAACGCTTCGTCGCTCGTCACCAGAGGTGCGCACAAAACGGATCGAAGGGAGAGTTGCTGGATGCTTGGCTGCCGGCTGTAGGGCTCGGTCACCGAAGCGTCGCCGATCAGGACTGTTCTCCCGCTGTCCATCACGGACCGGGCAATCGAGCGGCTCACCGCTTCCTCGGCGCGGGATAGCGCCTCACTGCGAAAGTTGCGTGCTGCCGTCGCTCGGAACTCTCCCCCGTCGCGCACGACTACGAATCCCCGATCCGCCCCCAATCCTTCGATCAGGGTGTCGAGAAGGCCGGAAAGGAGTTCGCCATACTCGCCTTCCTTCAGGAGCGCTCGCGACACTCGATAGAGAAGGCCCAGATGTTCGGTGGGCGGATTTTCTCGTTGCAGAGTCATGCCAACTCTTCCGCTCGGAATATAGCACCGTTCTGCCCACCGCTGGGACACGCGTCCGCTGGTCGGGGACTGTCCGGATGAATGGCGGTCGAGCTGCATTAAATAGCTGGAAGATGCGGTGGCGGTTGATTACCCAGGAAGGAAACACGATGAAAAATAAGGCGCTTGCGGTTCAATCAATTCAGAGCCGACAGAAAACCGGGCCAGGTGGTGCCAGCTTCCTGGGCACCCCTCCGTTCTCGGCCGCGCGGATCGAAGCTTCTGTTCGACCAGCGAACCGGAGGCGGTTCGTGACTTCTCACACCTGCCTGATCCTCGTGTTGTTCCTCGGACTGCCCGCTGCGCTCTTGGCTCAAAAGCAACAGAGCTCATGGTCCGACCTGCGGGGCCTGAAGGTTGGCCAAGGCATTGAAGTGATCGAATCGAGCATGAAGCATCACGGTGGAGAATTCGTCAATGTCTCCGATGAGGTACTCATCCTTCAGGAAAAGGGCTCGGACGTCTCCGTAAAACGCGAAAACGTCGTCCGCGTCTCGACCGCCTCCGGCGCCCGGCGCGGCGAGCACGCCGTGATCGGTCTGGTGGCCGGCGCGGCCGTCGGGGCGGGGATCGGCGCCGCTGCTGGCTCCGGATCGAAGGATTGGGGGGGACTGTCGGAAGGAGTGGGTGCCCTTGTTGGCATCGCAATTGGCGCCACGAGCGGGGCGATAGTGGGGCCGTGATCCCCGCCCACACAACCATCTACCGCGCCGCCCCTGCGATCGCCACGCACTAAACGATATCGGACTCGCCGTGTGCTATCGACTGTCAGACGGCGCGCACTCGCGGAAAACGAATGGCGGAATATATACGAGCGGTCTCTGTTTTCACTGGGCATTTTTGGCGGTGCGGGCAATTCGATCCTCGAGCTTCAAAACTAAGAATTCAGGAGGACCATCATGAAACGCAACATTGCGCGGGCAACGCTTGTGATCTTTTCCGTGGCGGCGATTTGGGGAGCAGCGGCCGCTCCTGCCGTAGCCCAATCTTTTCCTGGTATCGGCACTGTGATGACCTACAACATAAACGAAGGAACTGATTTCCTGCAGGTGGTGGGCGCCACGACCGAGCTACAATTCCTGCTCGGTGTCGGCCAGGTGATTACGCAAGTCGAGGGCACCAATCCGCCAGAACGGATGCGGGCGGTGGCGCGACAAATCCTCGCTGTCCAGCCGGAGTTGCTAAGCCTGCAGGAAGTAGACCAGTGGTACACCGGAACCTTCGACCCGATCGCAGGCACGTGTGGAACTATGACCCTGCAGTACGACATGTTGCAGGAACTTCTTAGTAGCTTGGCTACCCAGGGCGGGCACTACGAAGTTGCCGTGCAAGTCACCCAAAATGCATTTCCGCCTACCCCTGGACTGATTCCGCCCGCTGACTACATTTGCGTTGCCCTGACTGATTACAACGTTGTCCTGGCCCGTACGGATCTTCCTTCCGGGGTCTTCCAGTGGAGTAATCCCCAATCCGGACAATTCGTGAATGAACTCATTCTGCCAACTCCGGTCGGCCCAGTGCCGTATCCAAGGGCGTGGGCCTCGGTCGATGCCCGGTTTTTCGGGCACTCCTTTCACTACATCAACACCCATCTGGAGTCCTTCGACGCGAATATCCGGGAATTGCAGGGTGATGAATTGCGAGCCGGTCCGGCAAGCAGTTCCTTGCCGGTGATTATCGCGATGGATTCAAATGCGCAGGCATTCCCCTTACCAGAAGACCCGACCTACTCGGACTTTATTTCTGCCGGCTATAACGACGTTTGGTCCAGGCTCTTTCCGAGGCGCGCGGGCTTAACCTGCTGTCAGGATGAAGCAGACAACAATCCAGTCTCCCAACTTTATCAACGAATAGACCTGGTGTTAACCCACGGCAGAGTCACTCCCTGGGGAGCCGCATTGATTGGGGCCGATGCGCGAAGCCGGCTGCCCGACGGACTCTGGCCTTCGGATCACGCTGCTCTGGTGGCCGGTTTGGTTGTGGGGGCAACCAGGTAGGCCCCACCCGCTGTCCGTTATATCGCGATTCTTGCGCCGGGCCCATTGAGTTGATGCACACAGGTGTGAAAGATGAGGTGACGTAGCACATTGGCGTGTCGTTAACTTGCTACTCAATGTGTTTGCTTTCGTGTAGCGTTGTTTCCGGCGGCGCCGCCACAATCTGACCTTACCCGGATTAACAGTTCGCTCCGAGACGCGCCGGGGGCATCAGGATGATGACGTCATTGATTTTACGAGGACGGAAATGACAAATGCGATGCGGTTAGTGTTGTCTTGCCCGACAAAGCTTATCAGAACCGCTGTTGTTTGCTTCTGCTTGCTTTTCTCTGTGGAAACGCCCGCGCAGCAGCCGATAACAGGAATCGGGTCAAGCAGCGAGCCCACCTTCAGAACCTTCGAGGCGCCGGGAGCTGGCACGGGCGCGAGTCAGGGAACCATTCCGTTCAGCATTAACACCGCTGGGGCCGTCGCGGGCATGTACTTTGACGCGAACAATGCGTATCACGGCTTCGTGCGCGCGGCAACCGGAACGATAACCACCTTCGAGGCGCCGGGCGCTGGCACGGGCGCGGCTCAGGGAACCGTCTCCTTCAGCATCAACCCTGCGGGCGATATTGCTGGAACCTACTTGGACGCGCGTAGTGTGTATCACGGCTTCGCGCGCGCTGCCAGTGGAAAGGTCACCGCCTTCAAGGCCGCTGGCGCTGGCACGGGCGCGCATCAGGGGACGGTCCCCATCAGCATCAACACGACGGGGGTTATCGCCGGAACCTATCTTGATTCGAGCAATGTTTATCACGGCTTCGTGCGCGGCGCCAATGGAGAGATAGCCAACTTCAAGGCTCCAGGCGCCGGTACGGGCAAGAGTCAGGGAACCATCGCGCTCAGCATAAACGCGGCGGGGACTATCGCGGGCCTGTACCGCGACGCCGGCAATGTGTTTCATGGCTTCGTGCGCGCGGCAACTGGAAAGATAACCACGTTCGAGGCTCCGGGTGCGGGCACAGGCAGCAAGCAGGGGACGTTGCCTACCAGCATTGATACGGCGGGGGATATCACGGGACTGTATCGTGACGCGAGCTATCTGCTTCACGGCTTCGTGCGCGCGGCAACTGGCAAGATAACCACGTTCGAGGCTCCGGGCGCAGGCACGGGGGCGGATCAGGGAACCGCCGGCTTCAGCATCAACACCGCGAAGGACATAGCGGGATCTTATTTGGACCGCAGCAATGTGCTCCACGGCTTTATGCGCACAGCAACTGGCACGATAACCACGTTCAAGGCTCCGGGCGCAGGCACGGGCGCGGCTCAGGGAACCGTCTCCCTCAGCATCAACACCGCGGGCGATATCGCGGGAACCTACTTGGACACGCACTATGTGTATCACGGCTTCGTGCGGACGCCGTGACGCCGGTGGAGTTTTGGTTTTGCTGCCCGCGTAGACTCGGTGGGAACGTCAGTCATAACTGCCAGTCCCTAAGTCGGCCAGTGGACGCTTTTTCAGCGTGATTGTTTACCAACCGAGGAGCGCGATTCCACCCGTGGAACGTAATGCGGGTAAATCAGTGCGGGTTGGCAGTTGAATCCAGGATGGTGGCACCGACATGGCAATTCGGCAAAGCTCGGTTGTGACCGTGGCGGCTCCACAGCTCCACCAAATCCGGACTCCCGTCCTGGTTCTTTTGAGCGCGATGAATCGACTGGGTTGCGGCGGTGGCAGCAGTAGCGCGGCCTCCACAACCTAACGGAGCGAAGCTGAATTCGCATCAATGACTGGGCGATTGGACAAGGCGAAATCATTGTCCCCGAGGGGGAAAATATCACGACCGACACGAATTGTGGCTCTTGAGCAAGCAGGGAGACGAACAACTTGCCGTAGTGCCCCCGAGCAAGTTTTATTCTCGTTCCGACTATTCGTTTTCGTTTGGCGTTGAGCAGTTCTACTTCTAGCGATACGCTTCTGGCGGAAGACCCGTGATGCGGATGCCGCCATGGCCCTTATGTCGGATGTTCAGACCGATGAGCAGAGCCGTGATCTGTTCGAGGATGCGGGCGTTTTCCAATTTGCCGCCGTCGATGGCACGAACTCCTGGAATCTTGCCGGCGAGGGTGCGTGCGAACTGACTGGCGCCAGCATCATCGCTGCACACGATGACATCGCAGTCAATCGCTTCGTCGCCATTGAGAAGTTCCGCGGACAAATTATGGAATGCGGCGGCCACGCTCACTCCCTTCGGAACGAGTTCAGCGGCCTGTTGCGCGGCCGAGCCTTGCCAGACGCCAAGCGTGCGTGAGGCGCGTCCTCCAACCCCGGCCGCGAGCGCGACTGTAGCATCGATGAGAATGCTGCCAGCGCGGATTGCAGGCTTCAGTTGCTTGAGAAGCGTAGCCTGTCCTTCGAAGGGAACGGTAAGCACCAGAAGGCCCGCCGCGGCACAGGCCGCGCTATTTTCCATGCCGGAGACGCGAGCGTTGTCTCCGGATTTTTTTTTGATGTTGGTGGCTGCCTCTTCGGCGCGTTGCGCGTCCCGCGATCCGATGATGATGGTGTCTCCGGCTCGCGCCCAGCGCAGAGCCAGACCCATGCCTGCGGGCCCGGTTCCGCCAAGGATGGCGATGGGGCGAGAATCAGGCAAATTCCGGCTCCAGTGTTTCTTCTGCGGTGAACTCCTCCAGAGGCAGCTTGATCTTGATGCGCGTGTAGGTTGTATTGCGCTCCGCGGGAATGCGCCCTGCCTCGAGAATCAGCGACTGGAAATCTTCCGGGCTGGTGTACTGACCGGCGGTGGCTCCAGCTTCGCGGGAAATATTTTCTTCCATCAGCGTGCCGCCATAATCGTTGGCTCCGGCGTGCAGGCAGAGTTGCGAAAGCCGACGGTTCAATTTCACCCACGATACTTGAATATTATTGATCGAGCCCGGGAGCAACAGACGCGCCAGGGCGTGCACCTTCAGATGTTCCGCGAGCGTGGGGCCGGTTCGAGATAGCCCCTGGTGAAACAGCAGCGTGTTCTGATGAACGAATCCAAGCGGAACAAACTCGGTGAAACCGCCGGTCTCGTTCTGAATTTCGCGCAGCAGATACATCTGGCGCACCCAATGTTCGGGAGTTTCCGTGTGTCCGTACATCATCGTCGAAGTGGAGCGGATGCCTTTGAGGTGGGCGGTACGGATCACTTCGATCCACCGTGCGGTGGAGAGCTTGTTGGCCGAGAGTATATGCCGGATCTCATCGTCTAGAATTTCGGCGGCAGTTCCGGGCAGGGTGTCGAGGCCATTGTCGCGCAACATCGAAAGATAATCACCCAGCTTCATGCCGGTGAGTTCGACGCCGTAGACAATCTCCATCGGCGAGAAGGCATGGATGTGCATTCCCGGCACCGCCTTCTTAACCGCGCGCAGAATGTCGCGATAGTAAAACGGAGGCAAGCCGTGCGGTAGCCCGCCTTGGATGCAGACCTCCCTGGCTCCAAGTTGCCAGGCCTCCACTGCCTTCTGCCCCACCTGCTCAGGCTGCAAGAAATAGGTATCGGACTCGCGGGGGCCGCGGCTGAACGCGCAAAACTTGCACCCCACAAAACAAATGTTGGTGAAGTTGATATTGCGATTCACGACGTAAGTGACGAGGTTGCCGGAGAGTTCGGCGCGCAGCAGGTTGGCAGCTGCCAGCAGGCCAAGCAGTTCGTCGCCCTCGGCGTGGGCCAGCGCGCAGGCCTGTTCCAGCGAAATCGCGTCGCCACTCTGAGTTTCGAGAATTCGCTCCAGCGAAGAGCGCACCTCTGGCGTGAGGCTGGGCGCAACATCGAACCAATCGAGTGCAGGAAAATTTTCGAGTTCCGACAGTGAAAGATGGCGGGCCATAAGCTCCGAACCTCTTAACTATTCCAAACTACTCCTGAAGAGTAACTTTTGGCGAGGGGCTAGCGGAACAAATCGGTGGACGCCGGGCGAAGCAGATCGCGAGTGCGGCCGCGATGCGGCTCGTAAGCAAATCCGCGAATGATGCATGCCGGTGTTCGGTTAAGCTTGCCGCAGATCAGGCCGGCGGCGGCCGCGAGTTCGTCGGCGACCGCTTCAAGGCTCGCGTGCAGAGCGTAGCCGTGCGGATCGCGGCGCCCGCGATCATCGCGCAACGCTTTCATCCCCGCAATGCCAATGCAGAAATCTGCAAGCCCTTCGCGCCACGGACGGCCGAAGCTGTCAGTAATGATAATGGGGATGGCGAACTGGGTGGTCTTCTTGAGTGCGAGATGAAGTCTGCGAGCCGAACGGTCAGGATCGGCGGGCAGAAGCAGGGCGTGTCTGCCGCCATCAAGGTTGGAAACATCTACTCCACTGTTGGCGCAGATAAAGCCGTGCTGCGTTTCAGTGATGAGCACTCCATTCTTCCGGCGGATAACGGCACGGCTTTCGCGAAGGGCAAGCTCGATGACTCGGGCGTCCAGCTTGTATTTCCCCGCCCATGAGATCGATTCGGCAGAAGGTTTTATCCTGGCGAGGTTGACGATGCGGCCCTCCGCCTTGGAAATGATTTTGTGTTTGACCACTAGAATGTCGCCGGGTGCGAATGCAATCTTACGCTGCCAGAGTGACTCGACCAGTTTGTCTGCCAGGGAATCGCCGGGTTCAATGTCTTCGGCGAGAGGGACGGGGATGATGCGCAGTTCGGGGTGAAGTTCGTTCGACGTGCGCTCCTTGCGCCCCTCTGGGGCTGAAATAGGCTGCGCCTCGAACCCTCGGTTTGCGCCCTGGGCTGCACTCGTTCGCCGCTTCGCGGCTGGCTTCCATGTCGAGCCGTGCGTTTTGCTCACACGCCTCCATGAGCGGAGAGGCGACCGTCGATTACCCAGCTTTGAACCAGGCGCTGGGTACAGCTTTTGCCGGGTTGCGCCAGCAGCTGTTGCAAGTCTTCGGGATTATCTACATCGACCGCGACGCCGGGCAATTGCAACACGATGCAAGGTTTTCCCGTAGCCTGGGCGGCTGCGAGATGTGGCTTGAAACTGTCATTGCCAAAGCGCAGGGGAAATAAGTTGGCAGGACGGCGAAACGCAGCGTTGGTTCCACGGCCATCGGCGGCGGGAGCGAGTACCGAACCTTCGTCTGGAGCGACGGCGAAAAGCTGATCGAGTTCGCTGGCTTGTATCAGCGGAATATCCGCGGGCATGACCAGTGTGCTGTCGATACCGCGCTCGACGCAAAGTCGCGTAGCCATTTCGATGGCGCTGGTTTCGCCCGCGTTCCCAGGATCGGGGATAATCTCGAAGTCGTGTTGCCGCGCAAGTTCCACCGCGAAGGGATCGCTGGTCACGAGAGCGCAAGCTGGACATCGTTCCCATCGGGCGAGCGCGGTTACCACGTCATGCAACATGGTTTCGGCCAGTTCCGTGCGTGCGGGCTGATCCAGCACGCCAGATAGACGCTGCTTCGCAGCCGACAAATTCTTGACGGGAATAAGGATCACGGCTGGTCGGCGCCGGCTCGGACGGAAGATTTGTCAGACACAGATTGGTCAGCAGAACCCATGCCGCTTCTGGTGAACGAAAGCACGATCCCAGCGAGGGCAGCCTTGTCCTCGGCAGTGCGCATCATCGTTTGGGTGCACTGCACTCGTAATCCACTTCCGCGAAGCGTTTCCGCGGCTCGGGCATCACGCGAGTCGCAAATCAGGAGATCGAGAAAATCTTCATAGGCCTTTGCTATACCGGCGATAGAACATGGCAGTCCCTGCGCCGTCATCAGAATACCCGCAGGCCCGGCCACGGCGGCGTTGCCCACAATCGGACTGATCGCCGCCACCTTGCCACGCGCCCGCACCAGCGCGTCCCGAATTCCCGGCACGGCAAGTATCGGTCCGATGCTGGTGACCGGGTTGCTCGGAGCGATGATTACCGCGTCGGCGGAGACGATCGCTTCGATAACCTCCGGTGCCGGCTCGGCGTCGGAGGCTCCGGCAAAACGCACTGACTTCACAGGGTCCTGATACCAGCGTTGTACGAAATATTCTTCGAAAGTCAGCTCGCCTGAAGGAGTATCCACTCGAGTCTCGACGCGTGAGTTGCTCATCGGCAGGATGCGCGCTTTCACTCCCAGTTTGTCGCAAATCGTCGCCGTGGTTTCGGAAAGCGTTTTACCCTCCGCCATGAGGCGCGAGCGCAGCAGATGCACCGCAAGGTCACGATCGCCGGTATGGAACCACGTGGGCTCACCCAGTTGCCCCATAGCTTGCAGGCAGAGAAAAGTATCTCCCTTCACGCCCCAGCCACGCTCACGGCTGAGCAGGCCGGAAAGAACATATGTAATGGAGTCAATGTCCGGGGAGACATACAGTCCCCACCACAACAAGTCGTCGCCGGTATTGACCACCAGAGTGATTTCTTCGGGAGGGACCACTTGTCGCAGACCATCGACGAACTTTGCTCCGCCCGTGCCGCCGGTGAGCACACAGATCATGCCGCCCTCTCTTCTCTGGCAAGGCCTTCCGTGTCGCAAGCGGCTGCAAGTTTTTCTGTGAGCAGTCCCGGTCTCGACATCGCTGCGGGCAAGAATTCAGGGTAGACCGGCAAACGCTGGCGCAACCGGCATCCCTTATTTTCCGTGCGCAGCCGCAGTTGCTTCAGATGCGGCCACGGCTTTTCAGGATTGATGTAGTCGGGGGTCAGCGGCGAAATTCCTCCCCAGTCGTTGATGCCAGCTTCCAATAACTCCTCATAATACGGCGCATTCAGATTGGGAGGCGCTTGAATATTGACTTTGGGCATTAGCAAACGAGCTACCGCCAGGGTGCGGAGCATCTCCCCTTGACCGGGTTCGGGCGCATTCGCCATCGGAATAGTGGGCTTGGCGCGAAAGTTCTGGACGATTACTTCCTGGATGTGGCCGTAGCGATCGTGCAAATCGCGAATGGCCAACAGCGTTTCGACACGGTCTTCCGGAGTTTCGCCAATGCCGATCAGCAGTCCGGTGGTGAATGGGACGCGCTGCTTTCCAGCCTCTTCGAGGGTACGCAGGCGCCTGGCCGGAACTTTGTCGGGAGCGTTATCATGGGCAGCGCCCGGGGCGAGAAGAGCGGGGTTGACGGTTTCGAGCATCAATCCCATGCTGGGCGAGACTGCGGCGAGACGTGAGATCCATTCGGCGCTGAGCAAGCCAGGGTTGGGGTGGGGCAATAAGCCCGTCTCACGCAACACCAGTTCGCACATGGCCTCAAGATAGTGCAGGGTAGATTTATAACCAAGATGCCGCAGGGTCTCGCGCATCTCTGGGAATAGCAGTTCCGGCTTATCTCCAAGGCTAAAGAGAGCTTCACTGCATCCCAGCGCTTCCCCGGCACGCGCGATCCTGAGCACCTCGTCCGGAGTCATGGTGTGGGCGCCGGGTTGGCCGGAATCGCGGCGGAAAGTGCAGTAGCCACAATAGTCCCGGCACAGATTCGTGAGCGGCAGGAAGACTTTCCGCGAGTAAGTGATGATGCCGCCCTTTAATTTATCCTTGACTGCGCAGGCGGCCGCCAACAGTTCGGGCAGAGCGTCGTCAGAACACCGGATCAGGCGCAGAGCCAGAGCTCGCGAAATTGGCGATCCCACTCGCAGATCGGACAGTTCTTCTGCACGCGACGAAAGATGCTTCGCGTCAGTCGCGCTGATGGCAGTCAGAGTCACAGTTCGATTCCGCGGGGAATGCTGATGCATCGAATCATACATGAGTCGGGACCGGCTTGACCCGGGACTGGCGTGTTAAGTTAGGCAGTCGAAGCAGCCAAAGTCCAGGTACGACATGAGCCTCAATCCAGCAGAATTTCGAGAAGCGATGGGATGCTTTGCCACGGGCGTAACCATCATCACCGTAGACGTGGATGGCAAGGTCCATGGCATGACGGCGAATGCATTCGCTTCTGTTTCACTCGAACCGCCGCTGGTGCTGGTATGCGTCGACCACAGCGCACGCACCCACGCTCATTTGCACGCCAGGAAGCGCTTCGGAGTGAACGTTCTGGCGGACAGCCACAAGGCAATTTCAGAATACTACGCGCGGCCAGTTCCCGAGCAGTTTGAGCAGGAGTCTCCAGCCCGCTTCGACCGGACTCGGCACGGGACTCCTGTATTGCACGGAGCCTTAACCTATCTGGAATGCAGGTTGCAATGGGCGCATGACGCTGGCGACCACACCATCTTTATCGCAGAGGTAGAGGACGTCGTAGTGCGACCCGGCCAGCCGCTACTTTTTTTCCGCAGCCAGTATCGTCAGATCGGAGAGGAAGTGCCGGGATAGCTAAAAAGGCCCGACCCGCCTTGAGAGGCGATGCCGGGCCGGAGGGACTCGCAGACGTTTCAATATATTTAACTCTGGGCCTCATTCCCGACAAGGTCGGATGTCACCGAGCGATTGTGACGGATGTCACAGGCAAGACAGGCGCAAGCTGCGAGTCGTCACTTTCTCCCTTGCGGAACATCTAATTAAGTGGAAAACATGGGCCGGAATTTCTTACGGGAGGACTTACATTCATGGCGGAAAAAATGGAAAAGATGGAAAAGAAAGAGTCGGAGTGGAAACAACAACTCACCCCGGAGCAATATCATGTGACGCGCGAGGCGGGGACTGAGCCCGCTTTTACCGGCAAGTACTGGAAGACAAAAGACGCCGGGACCTATCACTGCGTCTGCTGCGGAGAGCCGTTGTTCGACTCCTCGACAAAGTTCGATTCGGGCACGGGATGGCCAAGTTTTTTCAAACCCGCAGATCAAAGCAAAGTCGAAGAACACAAAGACCGTACTTACGGCATGGTCCGCACCGAGGCCCGTTGCGCTCGCTGTGGTGCGCACCTCGGGCATGTGTTTGAAGACGGTCCTGCGCCCACAGGATTGCGCTATTGCATGAACTCGGCCGCGCTCGATTTAAAGCCGCAGGAACAAAAGAAGGAACAAAAGTAAGAGTTCAATGATTAGGAGCCCTGTCAAGGTACAAGCCGGCGAACACAAAGAAAAAGGGCGCGCATGGGCGCGACCCTTTTTGATGCTTGCGTATCGCCATTCAATAATCAGGCGCCGGCGACTGCTGTCAAGGCTTTCGGCAGCTCCGCTGGTGGGTTGGGCGCTGCGACCGCTTTCGCCTGAGGCTGCGTCTGCCGACTATTTTCTGCGCTCTTCACCTGAATGCCGCCCTTAAGTACGGCGCCATCTTCCACGCTGATGCGGATCGTGGAAACGTTGCCGTTCACCACGCCCTCACTGCGAATATCGACGCGGTCGGTGCACTCGATGTTGCCGGTCACTTTGCCCATGACCACAACTTCGCGGGCAGTGATATCGGCTTGCACGGTGCCGTTGCGACCGATGGTGACGCGATGGTCAGTCAGAGTGATTTTGCCTTCGATGCGGCCGTCGATGTAAAGTGCTTCCGCACCGCTGACTTCGCCTTTAATGACCAGCGACCGTCCGATCGTGGCCTGCTCAATAGGCGCGGTGGTGGTTTTGACGGGGTTGTAAGAGTTAGGGTTGGAGGCTGGCGAGGTGGACCTCACGCCGTGAGAATTCTCGGATGATTGAAGCATGCGACCTTCCTTGGTCCCGTCGCGGCGCGTCCCATCGCCAAGCTCAGGGCAGGTTCTGGCGGCGCCGACCGTACGGGGTGGTCTGGGATCTTGGGCCTCCGGCTGGTTCCTGTCCCTTTGGCCAATCTGACTATCGCACAGAGGTAAGTGATTCTCCGAGATTACGGAAGAGAGTGTACGATTGCGGCGTTAGGGGGGCGTCAATTTGCCGCTTGCAGCGACTCGCTCAAATCTTCCCACTCCTTGATGAAGGCAGCGTGCGCCGCCTTTTGCTGGTCGAGTTCCTGGGACTGGCGCTGGCTCTCATCGGCGCTCACGAAATCCTGCAGGGAAGTCTCACACCTTGCAATTAATGTCTCCGCGCGACTGATCTCCCCTTCCAGTTCGCGGATGCGATCTTCTATCTTCTTGCGCTTGATCGGATTCAACCGCTTAGCCCGGGGAGCGGCTGCGATATCGGCCGCCGGCTGATTGGCGATTGCAGGGGTCGCGCGCGCAGATTCGACTTCTTCGTTCAATTGCTGACGGATAGCCTCATCCTGCTTTACATTTCCACCCTGTTTGCGCCAGAGATAGTCTTCATAATTACCGGGATAGACTTCGACTTTTCCATCACCGATTTCGAAGACTCGCGTCGCCAGCTTGTCGATGAAGTAGCGGTCGTGCGATACGAACACGACCGTACCGGTGTAATCCATAAGGGCATCCAAGAGGACGTCTTTAGCGCGCAAGTCAAGGTGATTGGTTGGCTCATCGAGCAGCAGGAAGTTTGCCGGATGCAGCAGCAGACGCAGCAGAGCGTACCGTCCGCGCTCGCCGCCCGACAGCACTCCGATCTTTTTGAATACATCGTCTTCGGAAAACAGAAAACATCCCAGCAAGCTGCGAAGTTCCGTTTGGGTTGAGCGTGGGGACGCCGCGCCGAGATCGTCAATCATTCGCGCGTCCGGATCGAGCTCTTTGTATTGATCTTGGGCAAAGTAATCGGCCTGGACATTGTGACCGCGGCGGAATTCCCCGTCCGTCGGGGGTTCCGCGCCCGCCAGTAGTTTGATCAGCGTGGACTTGCCCGCGCCATTCACCCCGACCAGCGCAATGCGGTCGCCCTTCTCGATCATGAAATTGACGCCACGGAAAACTTCTTTTTCACCGCCGTTGGCTGCTGCGGAATTCTTCGCTGGGTAGACCTTGGCGACATCCTCGAACTCGGCCACGATACGCCCGCTCGGTTTCGGCTGCGGGAATGAAAAGTGAATCGTCTTTTCTTCCGGCGGGACCTCGATCCTCTCGATTTTCTCCAGTTCTTTAATGCGACTCTGCACCTGCTTCGCCTTCGTGGCCTGGTAGCGAAAACGGTTGATGAACACCTCCAGCTGTTCGATGCGGTCGCGCTGGTTGCGGTAGGCGGCCTGCAACTGCTCGTTGCGCTGCGTTTTCTGCGTTAGGAACTTGTCGTAATTCCCCGTGTAGAACCAGAACCGCTTATTCCAGATTTCCGCTATCTTGTTGACCGTTACGTCGAGAAAATAACGGTCGTGCGAGATGAGAACAAACGCGTGCGGATAGTTGTGCAGATATTCTTCCAGCCAGTTGCGCGCTTCGAGATCAAGGTGGTTCGTAGGCTCGTCCAGCAACAGCAGGTTGGGCTTCTGCAGCAGCAATTTGGCCAGGGCCAGACGCATCTGCCAGCCGCCGGAGAATTCGTCCGTCTGCCGCTCCCAATCTTCTTTGCGAAAACCCAATCCCATCAGAACGCGTCCCACCTCAGCTTCGATTGAGTAGCCGTCGCGCGTGCGAAACTCGTGCTCCAGACTGTGATAACGGTCGGCAACTTCGGCGTATTCCGCGCCGGTATGATCGAGCTCAGAGATGCGATGAGTAAGACTCTCGAGTTCTCGCTCCATCGCGTGCAGCTCCGTGAAGACGGCCATGCATTCCGCGAACACGCTGCGCCCGGAAAGCGAGAGACCATCCTGCGGCAGATATCCGGCCGTCGTTCCCTTGGCGACAATGAGAGAGCCGTAGTCGAGGGTGTCCAAGCCGGCGAGGACCTTCATCAGCGTGGATTTGCCGGTGCCGTTTGCGCCCACCAGTCCGACGCGATCGCGGGGCGTAATCAGCCAGTCGGTATTGTCAAAAAGAAGTTTATGGCCGAAACGTTTTCCGGCGCCAGAAAGCTGAATCATGGGCTGGATTCATCGTCTCACAAAACGGAGTGCCAAAGTGACGCGAGATGCTCAGGGGTGTGCGGCGGCACGGGCGCTGCGGCCTTCGGGATATTTCCCCCACAGTTCGCCGTGGAAGTGGAGGCGCTCAAGCGCGCGATCAACTACGACTTCCATTTCACGCGCGTACTTCACTTCGCGTCCCTTTGCCAACCGCCGCTTGGCCTCGTCCGGACTGAACCAGGTAGGATGGCGCATCGGTTCATCTGCACGCCGCACTGCGTGGACTTCCATCAGAAATGCCTTGACCACAAACTCCTGCACGCCGCCCGGTTGCCAGAACACGCCTTTGGAATGGATGTACAGATGAAAGTGGCGAGGTTCGATAGTTCCCACCGCGCCGGCTTCTTCCGCGGCCTCCCGTTCGGCGGCCTGGCTGTGCGAGAGGCGAGCGTCGGTCGAGCCCTTGGGGAACGTCCATTTATTCCCGCCATTGGTGTTCACCAGCAGGAATTCCACCGCCGCTCCCTGCCTGCGGAAGCAGACCGCAGCCACCTGCAACGGCAGCGATTTCGAAACCCGCGCTGAACCCATGGGGGAATCTCCTGCAAATATGTTACTCGCAAGATATTTCACAAATGTTAAAGTGCAACAAATATTGTGCAGTAAGGATGGTTACGAAAGTATGCCCTCGGTTCGCTACAGACCAGCCCCGTAGAGCGGGATCGCCGTTCCAGGCACATCTTTTCCGGCGTCCAGGTTGGTGAGCGCAGCGGGCAGCGCAATGAAAGTCGGAGGGTCGAAGTCGGACTGCTGGATTCGAGGTGACAGTCCAGACCGTGAAACCCACATCCAGCAGCGCTTTGGGGACGTCGCGTCCCGAGGCCACCGTTGGTCCCAGTAACCAGAGCGACTTTTTCATTCATAGGGCGTTGGCGGGCAAACTAAGCAACATGATAAATGTCTGGACCGTCGCTTGCGCGGGATGGAATCTCAAGCCAGCCTTTCCGGAAGCGTCCCCCGCGAGAGCCTGCCCTGAGCGAAGTCGAAGCAGCGACAGCCGAGCGGCCCGAACACGCCGGAGCCTCCAGCGTCTTCACCAGCCAGGGAATAATGACTTGCTTGAAGATCAAAGGGTCCGGCCAGACTCCGACTTGGCGGCCCAAATGGCCTCCGCGAGGGTTTATCCACGCATCTTTCGGGACGTCCCCTTTGCTCAGGAGAAGATATTCATCGTCAATAGGGACCTGCGTATCGAGGACGCCCGCGATGACGAGCATCGGCGCCATCGGCTTGCCGAGCAGTCCCTCGCGCACCAGCGACAGCTTGGGCATAAACTCTTCCATCTCGTCGAGTGAGTGCACGCCTTCCATAATGCTCATGAGCGCCGGTATCTGATCGAAAAGGTATTCGCGATTTCCTAGCAGCGAGTTGACTATGAAATCTTTCTGGAAGAATTTGTCGACCGGCGGAGACTGCGCGCTGCAACCGCGCAGGCGCGTGCGCTCGAGAATTGACATTTTCGTCGCCCAATAGGCGCCCCAACTCACGCCGTGCATGGCGATGCGGTTCTTATCGATCTCGGGCCGCGATTGCGCGTAGTCGATCACCTTCGACAAGACGCGATCCGCCGTTTCACTTACCTGCACCGGATTTTGCCCGGTGCCCGGACCATCCACAGCGAGGTAGCCGACTCCGAAGGGAAGAATCGCGCCAAAACTTTCGGCGAGATCTTCTTTGCGGCTGTCGAGTCCGTTGACCGCTATCACCAGCGGCGCCGGACCTTTCGTATCCTTTGGCAGTCGCAGGTAAGCGGTGACTTCTTTTCCTTCGAACGGAATATGCACCACCTCCAGTGGCGGGTCCATGAAGCGCGCGTGCGCCAGGAATGCCTCAATGGCTTTTTCATAGGAGCGCTGCTTGCCCGGGGAGGCGGGAATCGGCCAGCGACCGAACGAATAAAGCCGCCAGGCGCGGATGTAATCGGCATTCGCCTTGGTGGGATCGGATTTCTCCAGTGACTTTGCTTCATTGAAATAGCGATCGGCTACGTGCATGAATGCTGCAGCCCACTCGTCTTTGTCGCTGGTGTGGATGCTCTCGAAGGCCTCTTTCACATCGGCGGGATCGAGTCCGATCAGTGGGTACTGGCCCACCTCGGCACGGCGAATAGCTTCGACCCTGATCTCGTCGATATTGCGTTCGCGGCGTTCGTTGTTTTGACCCAGAGCGGTCAAAGAGATAAGCGTGAAGAATAGCAGCAGCGGAAGTAGAGAATGGCACTGACTTCTTATTTTCATTTTAGGCCCTTTTGTGTTTGTCCATGATATGAGCTGTTACGAAAAGAAGGCCGGACGGAACTGCGTCCGGCCTTCTTTCCTGACTTAACCTGTAGACCGAATCAAAAAATAAACTTCAGACCGAGCTGCACGGCCCGAGGACCGCCCGAGCCGATCACCGGGTTGGCTGCGGCCACATCAGGCGTGGCGCAGCCACAACCGAACGGCCGAGCCGAGGGATCGTTCAAGCCGAACCCGTTCTGGCCGCCGTAAGGATTGGCGAAGTTGGGATGATTGAAAATGTTGAAGAACTCGGCACGGAACTGCGCGTGGACACGCTCACCCAAATGCCAGTTCTTGGCTACCGAGAAATCGAAGTCCTTGAAGCCGGAATCAGGGAACGTGTTGCGCGACAGGTTGCCGAACTGGCCCAAAGAGGGAGGGATCATAATGGAATTTCCTTGTGCGTAACAACCGAAGAGGTTCAGGGCGGCCGTAGCTGGACCGGCAGCGCCTCCATCCACTGCCAGGGCTTGACTGGCGCAATCTGCGTTCGTGGAGCCGGGGAAATACGGAATCGGGTTCGGGCCTGACTTGAAGTCGGAGGGTTTGCCGAAAAAGCTCCAGCGAATTGGCTCATTGGCGGGCGGGCTTACTGGCAGCGGACCAACGCCGGCGGCATCAGTTCCCAAATCGATCGGTCCCCAGAATTGCGGGCTCTGCAACGTCACAATGGAGTTGAGCTCCCAGCCCTCCAGCATTTGCCAGGAGCCGCTGCGTCCCGGAATGGCGTAGGTGAGCGAAAGTGTGAAACGTTGTCGCATGTCAAAGTCGCTGTTAGCGTATTCCCGGCCGACGTTATAGGAATCTTCGGGCAAGCCTGCGCCGTAGCCAAAGTCCCAGTTTGCGCCCACGTCATCGAGCGCATGGGCGAAGGTGTAGCCAGCCACCATGCTGAGCCCGTGATAATTCCGTGAATTCAAGGTGACTTGAAGACCGTCATAGTTGGACCGGTACACGTTTGCCATTTGGAAGATATTGCTCAGGTAAGGGAACTTCTTCGAGTACGGTTCCGCGGCTACCTCATTTCCGCTGTCGACAGCGCAATTGTTATAGAGCGGAGCGCTGGCGAGGCAGGCGCTGAGAGAGCCAACACCGGTGCCGGTAGTTGTCCAGCCCGAGCCTACTGCCGGCTGATTGATATCCCGAATGCCAGTTAGATTCCCACCATGATTGCCCACATAGGCAACTTCCAAAGAAAGATTTGGACTGAAGGCATGTTGCAAGCTTAGGGTCCAGTTCCACACGTAAGGAGTTGTGATGTTGCGGTCCACGCTCATGATGGGGCATGGACTTAAGAAGCAATTCGGCGTGGCGGTGCTTACGTTGCCTCCATAGATGGGCGTACCGCTATCCCACTGGGGCATGACGGGCGGAACTGAAATATTACTGGCTGTAATTGTCCCGCCTGCAGTATCGCCTGCAGCATCGATGATGGCCCCGGTCGGAACGTTATTCAGACCAAAGGCATTGTTGAAGGCGAGCAGTGCTTCCCAATTGATGGTTTCATACACCAGACCAGCACCGCCTCTGAGCACTGTGTCTCCTTTGCCGGTCACATCCCAGGCGAAGCCGAGGCGTGGTGCGAAGTCCTTGTGATCTGGATTGTAAGGACCGCCGACGCCGTTTATACCATCCTGAATCAGTCCAGTCCGCGAATTCGGATCGAAGTTGCCCAGCTGATTGTGAGCCTCAGAGATAACTGAATTGAATTCATAGCGCAGGCCGGCATTGATTGTCAGATTCCTGGTAGCTCGCCAATCGTCCTGAACAAATCCGGCATAGGCCCAGTTGTGGATGATTCGATTAGGATTGCCGACTTGTACTGACGCCTTGAACGGATCGCCGGCAAAAAAATCCTCTAGCTGCGTTGACGTGGGCAGAGCCACGCCGCCGAGGAAAGTGATGCTGCCTCTGGCGTTACCGAAAGCGCCGCCGGTTACTTCGTCGCGGTGAACTTCGCCACCGAATTTGAAAGCATGTTTCCCAACCGTGCGCGAAACATGATCGATGAATTGCGTGATGGAGTCTGGACCTTGGAATTTCGGCCACTTGAAACCCCCTAGACCGGGGACGAACGCTCCTGCGAAGCCGATGCGAGGCAGTCCTCCTGTGTCCGGTCCACTCACACCGGTATTCAGCCCGTAAGCCGAGGCCGGTGTATCCAGATCGCCGGGCAGCGTGGGCTGATAGAGGCGGTTGTAGCCGACCCTCGCTTCATTGACCCACTGCGAGTTGGGAATCCAGATCCAGTTTCCGCCAACCACCTGCGCTCGTGTATGGATGTGAGAGCGCCATTTAGATTGCAGCTCGGGAAAATCCTCGACCGTTCCGGAGTTGTTTCCGAAAAAGTACATGCCGCTGAGGCTGTTATTTTGGTTGAGGGTGTAATCGACCTTGGCAATCACGTTGTCGACACCCACGTTGTTGGGGAACCCCTGCACGACATTGACCGATTGCGTGTTGTTGAGCGGAAAGCCGGTGCCATTGCAGGTGACAGCGCCGGCTCCCGAGACCGTGCAGCCCGAGATCAACTGGCTGGCATGGCTGATGGGAACGTGATTTGCCAGCAAATCGGCAATCGCATTCGGAATGCTATTGGCACAGTCGCCCGCGACCGAGGTGCAGGTTGGCGTCGAGGGGGTAGGTAAACCGACTGTGGTCGGAGTGCTGACGCTATAGTTGTTTCCTACGTCGTAGCGCTGGCCCTCGTAAGCACCGAAGAAGAAAGCTTTGTCTTTGATAATCGCACCGCCGAAGCTGCCTCCAAACTGTTCCAGTGTTCGGGGAGTTTTCGCGGCAGGATCAGCGTTGAAATAATTGCGCGCATCGAGCGCGTCGCCGTCGCGGCCAAAGGCAAAGGCGGTGCCGTGGAGAGAATTCGTTCCCGACTTCAATCCCACATTGATGACCGCGCCGGGCTTCCATCCATATTCGGCGGGCGCGTTTTCCTGAACATTAAATTCCTGAATGGCATCAATAGGAAGAATGGTGGCGGAGTCTCCGGCGATGCCAGCGCCATTGATGATGCCCTGGCCGGAAAATGGCTCGCTGTTAAAAAGGCCGTCAATAAAATAGGCGTTGTCTTCCGCGCGCAGCCCGTCGGTGCTTGTGGTGGAGAATCCGCCGCCGGGATAACGCATTACGCCTGGCCGGAGCTGCAGCAAGTTTTCATAGTTGCGGCCATTCAACGGAAGGTCGTTGATCTCTTTGTTACTCAATGTGCCACCCAGCGTTGCGGAGGTCGTGTTGAGCAAAGCAACGTCTGCCCTGACTGTAATTACTTCAGAAACATTTCCGGTCTGCAGCGCGAAATCCGCCCGTACGTCCGAGGCGACCTCAATGACCACGTTTAGCCGCTCCACGGATTTGAAGCCCCTGGCTGCGACGTGAATTTTGTAAGTCCCCGGCGCAAGGTCGGCACCGACGTACTCTCCAGCTGGATCAGTGGTCAGGGATCGCGAAGTGCCGCGCTCCACATCAGTGACAACGACGTTTGCTCCCGCGACGGCGGCACCGCTTGGGTCGGAGATGGTACCGAGCACGCGGCCCGCGGTTGACTGAGCAAGCCCAGAAAAGGACAGGGTGCAAACCATGAAGACAAGGACGGCTGCAGTTGCGACCTGACCCGCGGACAAGGCGGTGCGTCGGAATTTCATGGAAGCCTCCGTATCGCTGGTCCGACAGCCATACCATTCGCGCGCGAACACTGTCAAGCAAATTCGTCCCGACGGCTTTCTCGGTACCTCATCGATCAAGGTGGGGCGGGTCCTAATCTCTAGGTGACTTCAGTAAAAGCTGCAAGAAAGTTCTACAAGAAATGGTTTGCATTCCTAGTCATAGCGGGGTATTCTTCATGGTCATACCACCATACCTTGGACCAACAGTGGACTTCCCTCTCCCTACATCAGCAAATACGCCTGCGTCGGCGCTGGACCTGCGGTATAGTAGCCGGACCATCGCCAGTGCCCCCAGACTGGATCATGCGGGAGAAAATCCAGTGTACAAAGTTGTCCGGACCTCAAGGCTGTACGAGCAGATTGTTCAGCAGATCGAAGAATCCGTACTGAAGGGTACCTTGAAGCCGGGCGATCAGCTGCCGGCCGAAAGAGAATTGGCGCAGCAGCTCGGCGTCAGCCGTACCGCGGTTCGCGAAGCGGTGAAGACACTGCGCGAAAAGGGCTTGGTCGAAGCCTATTCGGGTCGTGGAACTTTCATCACCGACGGGACATCGCAGGCGGCGCGTCAGTCCTTCGATCTGATGGTAAAGCTTGGCCACGCGGAAGGCTCGCCGCATTTGGCGGAGCTGCGTTTGATTCTCGAGCCGGGGATTGCTGCGCTGGCCGCGGCGCGTATTCAGGAGCCGGAAATTGTGACGCTGCGCGAAGCGGTCACCGTAATGGATGGTGCGCAGAGGGATCCCGAGGCCTACATCGAAGCCGACCTGGACTTTCATCTCGCGCTGGCGGAGGCGGCGGCGAATCCGCTGATTCTTTCCTTGATCGATTCCATCGTTGGATTACTGCGTGAACAGCGCATGAGAATTTTCAACGTGGAAGGCGGACCGCAGCGCGGACAAATACATCACAAGCGCATTCTTGAGGCGATCGAGCGGCACGATCCTGAGATGGCCCGGAGCGCGATGCGCGCCCACCTAGAACAAGTACGCGAAGATTCAAAGGCGCCGGCCGGCATCCCTGTCCGCCACGGAGAAAGTAAGCAAGTAGTTTCAAAAGTCGGTTCCTAAGGCGCGCACCAGGTTCGAATACAGTTGGGATTGAGCACGGAGGTTCGGGGCGGATGGCGAAACTTGGATTCATCGGTTTGGGAGTGATGGGCAGCCAGATGGTGAATCGTCTGCTCAGCAAGGGTCATACGGTGACCGGTTACAACCGCACCCGCGCCAAGGCGCAGTGGCTGGTTGAAGAGGGGATGCAGTGGGCTGACTCGCCGCGGGCAGTTGCCAGCGCGTCCGATTTCTCTTTCGCCATGGTGACCAATGCGGCCGCCATCGCTGCTATCAGCGAAGGACCCGACGGAATGCTGGCGGGCCTTGCCGCGGGAAAGATTTTCATCGACATGAGCACGGTTAGTCCAACGGTCAGCCGTGCCTTGGCCGCGAAGGTTCGGGAAAAAGGCGCGGACATGGTCGACTCGCCTGTCTCCGGCAGCGTGATTACCTTACAGGAAGGAAAGTTGTCGGTGATGGTTGGCGGCCGCCGCGAAACTTTTGAAAAAATAAAACCCCTACTGCTCGACATCGGTCCCAAAGTCACTTACGTTGGCGACAACGGCCTGGCGCTTTCCATGAAGATTGCGGTCAACCTTAGTCTGGCCGTCCAGATGCTGGCATTCTCCGAAGGCGTGTTGCTGGCCGAGAAAAGCGGCATCGCGCGCGAAACGGCGGTCGGGGTCCTCACTCACAGCGCGGTGGCATCGCCCATGATTCAGTATCGCGGACCGTTCGTCCTCGAGCAGCCGGAACAAGCCTGGTTCGACGTCAACATGATGCAGAAGGATATGGTTCTCGCCATGGACTTAGGCCGTCAGCTCGACGTCCCCCTTCCCAGCACCGCAGTGAGTAATGAGATTCTGACGGCAGCTCGCGGCATGGGTTGGACAAAGTACGACTTCGCCTGCATGTTCGATGTGCTGGCCGCCATGTCGGGAGTATCGACGCCGGTCACTCAAGGAGGTAAGAAAATATGACGACTGCTACCTCCGAGAACAATCTTAGCCACGAAACCGCGACTGAAAAAGAAAAATGGCTCCGCGCCTACCGCCAGATGGTGAGTATCCGGTTGTTCGAAGAGCAGGTGAATGAGGTGTATACGCGCGCTCTCATGCCTGGGCTCGCCCATTTGTATAGCGGCGAAGAAGCCGTTGCCGTGGGGATCTGCGAGTCGCTGCGAATCGACGACTACATCACCAGCACGCACCGCGGCCATGGACATTGCCTGGCCAAGGGTGCATCGCCCGACCGCATGTTCGCCGAATTGTTGGGAAAAGAAGCGGGCTATTGTCGAGGCAAAGGTGGATCGATGCACATCGCCGATCCTGCGACCGGCAATCTCGGCGCCAACGCTATCGTCGGCGGCAGCGTGGGCATTGCCACGGGAGCAGCTTTTGCCGCTAAGACTCTCGCTACCGATCGCGTTGCCGTCTGCTTTTTCGGCGAAGGCGCTCTCGGCCAGGGATCGCTTTACGAAGTGATGAACCTGGCGCAGTTGTGGACGCTGCCGGTAATCTATGTTTGCGAAAATAATATGTACAACGAGTACACGCATTACCAGGAGACCACGGCCGGTACCATCCTCGGCCGTGCTACTGCCTTCGGTATCGAGGCCGCGAGCGTTGATGGTCAGGACGTGCGCGCTGTGAATGAAGTCGCGACCCGGCTGGTAAAGCGTGCTCGTTCCGGCGATGGGCCTGCGTTCCTGCAATGCGATACCTACCGCTACAGCGGACATCACGTCGGCGATATCAATCGCGAATACTACCGTTCCAAGCAGGAAGAGCATCAATGGAAGACCGATCGCGATCCCATTGTCGTCCTGGCGAAGTGGTTGATCGATCGCGGCTATGCTGACTCCGCCGCCCTTGATCGAGTCACGGCTGAAGTTCGCGTCACCATGGAGTCAGCTGTGAAGTTTGCCATCGCCGCGCCTTATCCCAACGTCGATGAAGTGGAGAAGCACGTCTATGCCTGAACGCGAACTCACATTTGCCCAGGCCGTGCGCGAGGCGCTGGCCGAGGAAATGCGCCGCGACTCGCGCGTCTGCATCATCGGGGAAGATGTGGCCGAGGCCGGCACGCCATTCAAAGTCCTCTCCGGCCTCCTGGAAGAATTCGGTGCCAAGCGCGTGGTGGACACTCCGATCTCAGAAGCAGGCTTTACCGGCGTCGCAGTCGGCGCAGCCATGACAGGCCTGCGTCCGGTCGTCGATATCATGTTCGGGGATTTCATCACTCTGACCATGGATCAGATGGTGAACCAGGCTGCCAAAGCTCACTACATGTCCGGCGGCCACTGGAGAGTCCCCATGGTGATGCGCACCACGCTGGGCGCAACCCGGCGCTCCGCCGCGCAGCACTCGCAGTCGCTGCATGCCTGGTTCAGTCACGTGCCCGGACTGAAAGTAGTTCTGCCGTCGACGCCCTATGACGCGAAGGGCCTCCTGAAATCGGCAATCCGCGACGAGAATCCGGTGGTCTTCTTCGAAGACAAAATGATGTACAAGCTGAAAGGCCCGGTTCCGGAAGACGATTACACCATCCCGCTGGGCGTCGCCGATGTGAAACGCGCCGGCGACGATATCACTCTGGTCGCCACCAGCAGCATGGTGCAAGTCGCGCTGGGGGCAGCGATCATGCTGGAGAAAGAAGGCATCAGCGCCGAGGTCGTTGATCCGCGCACCACGTGGCCGCTGGATGAAAAAATTTTGATCGACTCAGCGAAGAAAACCTCGCGAGTGATTGTTCTCGACGAGGGCTACGGCCGCTACGGCGTCACCGCGGAGCTTGCCGCCGTAATCGCCGAAGGCGCATTTTACGATCTGGACGCACCGGTGAAGCGAATGGGAGCGATGCACGTCCCCATCCCGTTTTCCCCGCCGTTAGAAGACGCCACGGTGCCTACGGAGCAAACCGTATTCGATGCCGCCAGGCTGATGTGCAAGCCGGCCTGACTTTAATAACATTGAAAGCTAGCAGCTAAAGGCTAGGAGCTGAATCTATGGCACTAAAAACTCATGGAACCATGGCCGTCGATTGGGAACAGCGGATCGATTTCGACCGCCTGCGCCGCGAGCGTCTGGCGAAAGCCAAGGCCTTGCTGGCCAAATCCGAGATGGGCGCGCTTCTGTGTTTCGACATGAACAACGTGCGCTACCTGACCTCCACGCACATCGGCACATGGGCCCAGGATAAGGCGAATCGCTTCACTTTGCTGCCGCAGAATGACGAACCCATCCTGTGGGACTTCGGTTCCGCCGCCAAGCATCACCAACTCAATTGTCCGTGGCTCGACGGCCGCTCGCACTCCGGAATCTCCATGCTACGGGGCGCGATGACCCCTCAGATGGGCCGCGCCGAAGACGTGGCAAAAAAGATCCGCATCGAACTCGAAAAGCGCGGCCTGCATAAAGAACCAGTAGGCATCGACATTGTCGAACTGCCTGTTCTCTTCGCGCTCGAGCGCGAAGGCATCACCGTAGTCGACGGCCAGGCGCTCATGTCAGAAGCGCGCGTCATCAAGACGCAAGATGAAATTTCTTTGCTAAACACTTCCGCCATGATGGTCGACGCCGCCTACGACGAACTCTACCGCGCCATGAAGCCCGGTCTCCGCGAGAACGAAGCCGTCGGACTGGTCAGCAAAGTTCTGTACGATCTAGGGTCGGAATACGTCGAAGCCGTGAATGCAATTTCCGGCGAGCGCTGCAATCCTCATCCCCATGTGTTTTCCGATCGCGTGCTGCGCCCTGGCGATCCCGTCTACTACGACATTCTCCACTCCTACATGGGATATCGCACCTGCTACTACCGCTGCTTCACGGTTGGCTACGCCTCGCACGCGATGGTTGACGCCTACAAGCGCTGCCGCGATTATCTCGACGCGGCCATTGAACTGGTACGTCCCGGACGCACCACCGCGGAGATTGCCGCCGTCTGGCCGAAAGCGCAGGATTTTGGTTTTAAGAATGAAGAAGATGCCTTCGCGCTGCAGTACGGCCACGGCATCGGCCTCGCAATCTGGGAGAAGCCGGTGATCAGCCGCCTGGTTTCGTTCGAGCATCCAGTCACGATCGAACCTGGAATGGTTTTTGCGCTGGAAACCTTCTGGCCCTCAACCGATGGTTGGAGCGCGGCGCGCATCGAAGAAGAAATCGTCGTCACGCCTACCGGGCACGAAGTCATCACTCGCTTCCCGGCGGAACAACTTCTGGTGGCGGGGGCGCACTATTTCACGGTCGACGGACCGCTGCCGACAACTCGCGAAAGTGAAGCCGCGCCCAGCGCTCGCGTGCTTGACATGATCGAAGCCAGCGCCAAAACCGAGCGTGTAGGAGTTTCGGACTGAAGGCCAAAATGGAGCCCTTCCCGAATAAACCATCATGGCCTTCAGCGTAGTCATGCCCGCCCTCGAGATGGCGCAGGAAACCGGCAAGCTCATTGCCTGGCGGAAACAGGATGGCGACCGCGTCACCAAGGGGGAGCCGCTTCTCGAAATCGAAACCGATAAGGCGGTGATGGAGGTCGAAGCGCCCGCGGACGGAATCCTTGCCGGAATTACCGGGATCGTCGGCGCCGACATTCCCGTGGGGCAAACAATCGCCTGGATCGTAGCTCCTGGTGAAAAGCCGCCGACCGAAAAAGAATCTGCAACGGCCGCACCCACAGCGCGCGCTGGTTCACAGGGAAAGACGGAAACACATGCTGCGCCGGTCGCAGCCGCCACATCCGGATCTTCTCCCGCCCAGAACGCGAGAATCTCTCCGAAGGCTCGTCGTCTTGCGAAAGAATTGGGCGTGGATCTTACCCCCCTGCATGGCTCAGGACCCGGCGGGGAAATTCTCGCGTCCGACGTGCAATCCGCTGGCAGGCCAGCCGGGTCGGTCGCCGTTCCCCAAAAATCAGCCAGCCTCGAAGTACCCAGCACCCTCGGCCGCCTCATGGCCGAACGCACCACACAGAGCTGGACCACGGTTCCTCACTTCTTCGTCACCCGTGAAATCGATGCCACCGCGCTGAATGAATATAGGGAAAAGCTGGTCTCCGAGATCGAACGTACGCACAACCTTCGCGTTACCCATACGGATCTGCTGGTGGCAATCACTTCGCGGGTTCTGCTCCAGCACCCGCGTTTGAATTCAAGCTTCGCCGCGGAAGGCATTCGCGTCCACGACCACGTGAACATGGGTGTCGCTATTGCAGTGAACGACGGCGTCGTGGCGGCGGTAATCCCCAACGCGCACATTGCAACGCTCGCCGAAATTGCGCAGCAGCGCCGCGACGTGACCGAGCGAGCCCGGGCAGGGAGGCTCCGTCCCGCCGACCTCGCTGATGCCACGTTCACCATCAGCAACCTCGGCATGTATCATGTCGACCAGTTCACCGCGATTATCACTCCGCCGCAAGCCGCAATTCTCGCCCTCGGAAGCATCGTTGACCGAGTCGTCGCCGTTGAGGGCAAGCCCACCGTGCGCCCCATGATTACCCTCACTCTTTCTAGCGATCACCGCGCCGCCGATGGCGCCCGCGCGGCGATGTTTCTCAATGATTTGGCCGAGGCAATCGGCAAGCCTTCCAAATCATTACAACCGGTCTCATAACCCAGACTGACCCATGACTGCCTGTTCGCCTCCGGACATCCCGGTCCGACTGTGGACACCTTTGAACGAGAGCGGTGTTCTCTTGTCTCTGTACTATCTCTCGCATTCCCGCCAAAACAAAGCACAAAACACCCTGAACCATTTGTGAGACCGATATTCGCGTGACCTCGTCAGCTCCACCCTACAACCGAAGCGGTATTGAGATTACCGAAACAGAAGCGGTATCCTGCGAGTGATAACTGCGATTATCTCGCTCACGCTAATTGGTCAAAGCCTTGAAAGCCGCCATCCTACGCACGGGAAAACATGCTCTTCAGATCGAGGAAACGATCAAGCCCGCGCCTGCAGCCGACGAAGTGCTCCTGCGCGTTCGTGCCTGCGGCGTCTGCCGTACCGATCTGCACATCGTCGAAGGGGACTTGCCGCCGTGCAAGGAAGCGCTAATCCCCGGCCACCAAATCGTAGGCGACGTCGTTGCTGGAGCCACCGCCGAGTTGCCGGCAGGAACGCGCGTAGGTGTCTCGTGGATCGGCGCTGTCGATGGAGATTGTCCCTACTGCCGCCGCGGCCTGGAAAATCTTTGTGATTCGCCGATTTTCACCGGATACACCGTCAATGGCGGTTATGCCGAGTATGCTGTGGCGCGCCGCGATTTTGTCTATGCGCTCCCGCCACAACTCGACGACCTGGACGCTGCGCCTCTGTTGTGCGCCGGCATCATCGGCTTTCGCAGCCTGCGAGTGGCCGGCGTGGAACCGGGCGACCGGGTTGGACTGTTCGGCTTTGGCGCGTCGGCTCATCTCGCAATTGCGGTTCTACATTCCTGGAACTGCGAGGTATACGTTTCCACGCGCGGCGCTTCGCACCGCCAATTGGCTGCCTCGCTAGGAGCGAAGTGGGTGGGTGGTGAAACCGACAAGCCTCCCATCGGACTCGATCGCGCGGTAACCTTCGCGCCCAGCGGCGACGTAGTGATCTCCGCCCTTGCCAGCCTGCGAAAAGGAGGGATCGTCGCGATCAATGCGATTCATCTGGACCGCATCCCTGAGTTCGACTATGACCGCTTGCTCTGGGGCGAACGCCAGATCCGCAGCGTTGCCAACATGACTCGATCCGACGCTCGCGATTTTCTAAAGATTGCCGCTGACATCAGGCTCCAGCCCAAGGTAACGGTTTTTTCCCTGGACCAGGCAAACCAAGCGCTCGCGGCGGTCAAGAATGATGCCATCGATGGAGCCGCAGTCATCGTTTCTTAGCGCTTGAAGTAAACTCCTGAGATGAAAAATTTCTGTGGAGTCATCCGCTGCCAGTCTGCGCGATCTGCACTCTCCTCTACTCTCCTTCTTGCCGTCACTTTCCTTTGGATATCTTGCGGGACCGGACTTGCTCAGAAACTCGCCATCACCTTCGATGATCTGCCAGTGAACGGATTACTCCCGCCCGGAGTGACTCGTGTCGACACTGCTAAGAATGTCTTGGAGATCCTGAAGAAACGGCACGTACCTCCGGTCTATGGATTCATCAACGCCAAGAAGTTGGAAGGAAACGCCGATGGCGCGGAGGCGCTGAAAGTCTGGGCCGCCGCAGAACCCCTGGGAAATCATACCTACGCGCACATGGATCTGGAGCAGAACCCTCCCGAGGCCTTCGAACGCGAGATCGACGAGGACGAGCCCGCACTGGAGTTGCTAAAGTTGGGGCCGCTCAATGCAGACGCGAAAGATACCTGGCACTGGTTTCGCTATCCGTTTCTTCATGAGGGAGACACGGTCGAGAAGCGCCGCGCAGTGCGTGCCTATCTGCAGACGCATGGCTACAGAATCGCGCAGGTGACGCTCGACTGGGAAGACTACCTGTGGAACACGGCGTATGCCCGCTGCGTCGCGAAGGACGATAAGAAGTCGATGGAGTGGCTGCGGTCGAGTTACTTGAGCACGGCGGCGGAATTTCTCGATCTCGGCCGGGAGCAAGCGAAGCTGATCTACGGACGCGAGATCAACTACGTTTTGCTGATGCATTTGGGAGCCTACAGCAGCACGATTCTTCCCGATGCCCTGGACCTGCTCAAGCAGAAAGGATTCAAGCTGGTGACCCTGGAAGAAGCTCAGACCGATGCGGCATATCAGAGTGACCCGGATGTGGGCCTGCATGACGCCGGCACGCTACTTGACCAGATGATGCAGGTGAAGGGGATCAAGTATCCCGAGCATGCCGAGAAGCCTTACAAGGAGATTGAAGCCGTTTGTCAATAATGTAAATGTACGCAGACCGGAAATCCTGAGTGCAAGAAATTGCGCATGTGCTCACTGGAAAAAAAAGAATGCAGGAGCCTTTTATCTCATTGTCATTCTTCGGCTAAGCCATTAGCATGTCGGGACCTTTGGGGAAGGTAATTCAGCATTGCTGCCCCCTCGCAGCGCAGCCAGCCACGCGCTGAATTCAGGCAGCGAGTTACGCAATAGGTTGCCGCTTCCAATGGTAGATAGCGCGGGCGCAGGCCATCGCTGATGGTCAAAACCGCTGGCGTGGTCCCACACATGTGATGTTTTCCCAGGAGGAAGCAATGTACGAGGATACAGCAGCGTTGTACTCTTCAGCCCACTTCGACCGAACGCGGACGAAGGTGCTGAGTTTAGTTGTGCTGACCCTAACTCTAACCCTATGCTCGGCTCTCCCGGCCAATGCGGCTGAGGGACAGTTTGTTGCCCATAACACTCCCGGCTACGCTGCGACGGCGAAGAATCTCGGAACGGTAGATCCGTCGAAGACCATCGAAGTAAGCATCTGGCTGAACCCGCACAACCGTGGGGAGATGGATGCGGTAGCGCGCGACTTGTACGATCGCACTTCACCCAACTACCGGCACTGGCTCACTCGATCGCAAATTGCGTCGCGGTTTGCACCGACGGTCGAAGAAGCCAAATCCGTTCAGGAGTTTTTTGAATCGCACAACCTGAAGGTCGTAAAGGTTGGCAACGACAATTTTTTTGTAAGGGCGAGTGGCACGGTCGGAGACGTGGAGAAGGCGTTCCACGTTCAACTCAACAACTACCAGGTTGGGAACAAGATCATTCGCGCCAATGCAAGCGATCCCTATGTAGATGGCGTCGCGGGTCCGCTGGTGAAATCGGTTTCAGGACTGGACTCCGGAGAATATGAGCACCCGGCGATGCAAAGGCCAACGCTTCCGGCCGCCAAGTCGGGGTTCACAAGGACGGCCGCTTCGACTACGGATTCGAGTTTCTATACTTCAAACTGCTTCGACGGGGTAGTGTCGCAACAGTTTTCCACCAACAATGATGGTCAGCTTCCCATCGGGACTTACACCGGCAATCACTTAAATCTGCAGACTGTGACCAGCGCTGGTTGCGGCTACACGCCACGGCCCATTCAGACTGCTTACAATCTCACGGGACTTTACGCCGAGGGGTTCACCGGGTCCGGACAGACCATCGTCATTCTTGACTGGTGCGGTTCGTCAACCATTCAGGCCGATGCGAACGCGTTTTCGGCAAGGTTCGGATTGCCCTTGCTTGGTCCCTCGAACTTCAGCATCATTTACACTCCGACGCAGAGTCTCTGTATTGCTCCGGATCAAGTGGAAATCAACATCGATGTAGAATGGGCTCATGCCATCGCTCCCGGAGCCAACATCGACCTGGTAGTTCCGCCTTCGGCCAGCTTTCAGGATGTAAACGAGGCCGAGTACTACGCCGTTAACTACCAGCTGGGCAACTCAGTTTCGGGTAGCTACGGTTCACCGGAAGCCTTCACCCCCGCTTCCGAACTGGAGAACGAAAACCTGATTTCCGAAATCGCTGCAATCTCCGGAATCTCCACCAACTTCTCTTCGGGAGACGACGGCGACTACACGGCTTTCGGAATTCCAGCCACCGTGAATGCTCCGGCGGATTCGCCATGGGCAACCGCAGTCGGTGGAGTAAGCCTCGCATTGAACGCGGATAACTCCATCGCCTGGCAGTCAGGATGGGGAAACAACCAAGCTGAATTGGCCAGCGCGGGATCCATATTCGCTCCTCCGTTGGACAGCGGCTTCTACGCCGGTGCAGGTGGCGGCCCAAGCAACTGCGCTGTGCAGGATAG
>DATNLE010000332.1:0-1777 GCA_035603035.1 Candidatus Acidiferrales bacterium
GTCTCGGAGGTGCAGTGGTGTGCGGAATAGCGGGCATGGTTGGCCGGCAGGGAGAGGTGGTTGAGGCCGACGATGTCCGCCGGATGTGTCAGACCATTGTTCACCGCGGTCCTGACGACGAGGGCATCTACGCGGAGGGCCCCGTAGGACTCGGGATGCGGCGGTTGAGCATCATTGACCTTGCCGGGGGGCGACAACCGATTCACAATGAAGACTCGAGCCTGTGGGTCGTTTTTAACGGAGAAATCTATAACTTTCCTGAGCTGCGCCAGGAGCTTGAAGGTCGCGGTCATCGCTTCTACACCCACTCTGATACTGAAGTCATCCTTCACCTGTATGAGGAAATGGGGTCAGAGTGCGTGCAGAAACTGCGAGGCATGTTCGCCATTGCCCTATACGATGACCGGCGCAAGCTTTTGCTGCTGGCCCGGGACCGGATGGGCAAGAAGCCTCTGCATTATTCTCTGCACGAAGGCCGGTTACTGTTCGGATCGGAAATTAAGGCGATCCTTGCGGTGCACCCGGAGTTAGCCGAGATCAGTCCAGAAGGCCTGTTGCAATATTTCTACTTCGGATACATTCCTGATCCGCACACCGCGTTTCAACACATCCACAAACTGCCCGCCGGGCATTTGATGGAGTATGGCAACGGGGAAGTGAAGATTCGCCGCTACTGGGACTTGCCTGAGTATGGTACCCATCCGGCGATGAGTGAGGAAGAGTGTCTCGACGAATTGGAGCGGCAACTGGAAGATGCGGTGCGCATTCGTTTGATCAGTGATGTGCCCTTGGGAGCGCTGCTGAGCGGAGGGGTGGATTCCTCGATTATCGTGGCCTTAATGGCGCGAGTAAGCTCAAGCGCGGTGAAAACTTTTTCCATCGGTTTTCAGGCAGAGCAGTTCAACGAATCAAAATATGCGCGCCTCGTGGCGGAGCGGTTTAGTACGGATCATCACGAATTGGTGCTGGATCCGAATCTGGAAGAAACCCTGACGTATCTCTCGCAAATGATGGAAGAGCCGTTTGGCGACTCGTCGATGCTGCCCACCTACTACGTGTGTCGGATGGCGAGACAGCATGTCACTGTGGCTCTCTCCGGTGACGGGGGAGACGAACTGTTCGGGGGATACGACCGGTATATGGTGGCAATGGAGCGGCAGAAGTTCGACCGCCTGCCAGATTGGCTTGGCCGAGTCTATCGCAACGCGGTTCACCACCACGTTCCCGACGGAATGTATGGGAAGAATCTGGCGTGGAATGCGACGCTGAATGCGCGGGACCGATATCTTGACGGCGTCTCGTTCTTTCCCGTACTACATCGCGAGCGAGGCTTATTTACCGACTCGTTTCTGCAGGCAGCAGGACGACTACCCGATCCTTTGCTGGAGTGGCAGCGGCTCTACGATGACGCTCCCGGCCATGACCGGTTGAGCCGTTTGCTTTACCTCGACACCAAGACTTATCTGGTTTCCGATATTTTGACCAAAGTAGATCGCATGAGCATGGCTACGTCTCTCGAGGTGCGTGTGCCCATGCTTGACCACAAGTTCGTGGAATGGGTCACCTCGTTGCCGGTGAAGTGGAAACTGCGCGGCGAGACCCGCAAACATATTCTAAAAAAGCTGGCGGAGCGTCTAGGGATTCCCTCTCCCCTGTTGCATCGCAAGAAGCAGGGCTTTCAGCTGCCGTTGGTGGAGTGGATGAGAAACGACGTAAAGGACCAGTATCTTCGTGTGCTGCTGGAGCCGCGTACACTGCAGCGTGGATATTTCAAGCC
>DATNLE010000344.1:0-4234 GCA_035603035.1 Candidatus Acidiferrales bacterium
CGATCAATGAAGTATCCGACGAGAAGCGGAATATCTTCCCTTCGTTCGCGCAAAGAAGGCATCTCAATGGGAAAAACGTTGAGCCGGTAAAACAGGTCGCTCCTGAACGTGCCCGCGGCGATGGCAGCATCCAGATCACGGTTAGTGGCGGCAATCAGGCGAACATCGGTCCGGATGGATCCAGCGCCACCGACACGTTCAAATTCGTGTTCCTGCAGAACACGCAAGAGGGCGATCTGAGTCTCGGCAGGAAGCTCGCCGATTTCATCGAGGAAAATCGAGCCTCCCGCGGCTAGTTCAAAACGCCCCAAACGCTGTTGAGTTGCCCCCGTAAACGCTCCCTTCTCATGTCCGAACAATTCAGACGCGATCAAGTCGCGCGGGATCGCCGCGCAGTTCACGCTCACAAAGGTGCGTGAGGAGCGCCGTGAACGCCTGTGAATGGCACGGGCGACCAGCTCTTTGCCCGTACCGGTCTCGCCGGTGATCAGTACACTGGAGTCTGCCGGGGCGACCTTGGAGATGCGGGAAAGCACCTTTTGCAGGGGCGGCGAAGTTCCCACAATCTCTTCGAACATTGATGCTTTGTCGATCTCTTCGCGAAGCGCTACGTTCTCGTGCAGCAGTCTCTCTTCCGATCGTTTGCGATCGTCAATGTCAATCGCCGAGACAACCCAACGCGTAATGCATCCCCGGTGATCTTTGAGCGGCCTGTAACGGACGAGGAACCAACGATACTTGCCATCATGTCTAAGCATTCGTGCTTCGATTTCAAGCGGAGACCCGCTTAAAAGTGCTTGGTTCCTTTCGCGAGCCACACGTTCCGCATCGTCTGGATAAAAGACCTCACGAATATCGACCTTCTGCCACTCGTCAAATGTAAGACCGCGGAACTCAAGGATGGATTGGTTGGCATAGAGACGGCTTCCGTCGCTCCCTAGCACCATCAAATGTTGAGGTGCGGCGTCCATAATCTGACGGACCTCCAATTCCTGTTCCCGGATTTTCTCTTCCGCCTGTTTTGCTGCAGTGATATCCGTCACGGCACCTACGAATTCAAGGTTCCCGGACGATATCGTCAACGCGCGAGCCAAAGAGTGGAGGTGCTTGACTGAACCGTCCGGCATCAGCAAACGGTGCTCAAGATCAAAGTCAGCCCTTGCCTCAGTCGCCCGGTCGAGGGTCTTCTGCACGTGGTCTCTGTCATCGGGATGGGTTCGCCGCATTATCATCCCCAATGTGGGCTTTTCCGATCGGTCGTTTTCAAAGATTTTGTAAGTTTCCGCCGACCAGTAGATTTCTCCGGTTGAAACACTCCAGCCGAAGCTGCCGGTGCGGCTCATGCTCTGCCCCTCAGCCAAGAAAGCTTCGCTGTGTTGCAGATCTGAATAGAGGCTGGCATTCTCCAGCGAAATCGCGGCTTGCGAAGCCAGCAACTCCAGCACTGTGACCCGATCCGACGTGAAGGCGCGCGGCGTCAAATTGTTCTCCAGATAGAGTACGCCAACAAGTTTCGTTTGGCTCACTATGGGCACGCACAGTACGGATCTGGGGCGCTTCTGGCGCAGATACTCATCATCTGAATACAGGTTCCCGACTGAAGCATCGTCAAGCAGAACGCGCTGCCGAGTCCGAATTACGTAATGAAGCGCGGATTGGGGGAGATCGGATGGGGTGACGGCCGTCCGCCGCACTGTGACCGCGACCCTTTGGTGACCTGTGGTGACCTCCGCCTCGATTTGCGGCTCATCGCCTCGGAGAAGGATGAGTAGACCTCGTTCGGCCCCTGCATGCTCAACCGCGAGCCGCATGAGCGTCTCGATTAGCCGGGGCAGCACAATTTCGCTCGACAGTGCTTGTGATGCCTTGACTACGGACTCCACGTCCAACTGCCTGACCGGCGTACCAATTGTCGCGGTGAAGGAGGCGGGAGTGGCCTCTTCCTGCAAGCGCGGATGCCGCGCGTCGAACTGTGCGACTTTGCCTTTCGCACCCCAGCGGTCATAGCAGTTCCGGGCGTGGCGGAGATAGGTGTTGGCAACTGTCTCAACGCCGCGCACCGCGTAGAACCGCGCGGCCACCTCATGAGCCAGCGCCTCATTCTGGATGAAGCCGTTCTCACGCGTCAGGTGAATAGCCTGCTCGTACAAACCCATTGCGTCGACGTCTCGGCCTTCGATGCGGGCGATCTCAGCCAACACCAGCGTGTATTTGTCGGCGAACGTCGGCGGATAGGTTTCGGCCCATTCGCGCAGTTGGTCCCGCTGCGCCGCCAGGTGTTCGCGCCACTGTGATCGTTCCTCGTCGGAACTAGACTCAAAAAGAGCGGTCACAATCAGCGCCGAATAGAAGGAGTAGTCCAATTGCCCGATTGTCGCTACGAACGACCGAACAAGACGTCTCGCTCTGCGTAATGCTTCTAGGGCGCCGGCTAGGTCTCCAAATAAGAATCTCGCTTTCAGCTTGAGTGTCCAATATAGGCACACCATGAGGGGCATTCTGGAGTCGGTCAGGGTGGCTTCATACACTTCCTCATCGCCTTTCGGGTCTCCCGAAGCGGAGAAGGCTGGAGTGCGGCCCTGCATTGCGGCTACAAATCTCTGCTCGTTTAAGATCAGGTCCTCCGCGTCGCGGAATTCGGCGTCGCGCGCTGCGTCCAGAACCCTTTCGGATTCGCGCCACACGACGTCAAGTGAATCGTTTCGCAGAAGAAGGCACTTGAGATATTGGTGATTTGCATGGACAGCGAACGTTAGATCGCCAGACTCGGTAGCTCTTTTATAAGCTAGGCGGTTGAATTCGATCGCACTCCCGATCGGCTCAGTCCAATGCGCGGCGAGGCTCATGGCGAGATAAACTCTTGCTTGGTACTCGATAAAACCGTACTTCTCGACGAGATCGCAGGCGAGGCGAGAGAATCGGTAGCCGTCACGATGACTGTGAAAAACGTCGCCCATAATCGCCCCTAGAGCAGCGCAAGCATATGCGGTAGGACCGCTGATTCCATTTTCTATGCTCATCAGGGTGATCCTGAAGAGAAGGACACAGAATTGATTGAGATCGATAAAGTAGCAGGGCTCAACCGCGATCGCAAGCACTCGCATTGCAGCTTCGATCTCATGGTTCCTCATCAAGGGCAACTCCACCAGCTCCTCAATCTGACGAGGACCCAGCGTGCGCCAGAGCGCGTCGAATTCGGCTTGCACCTGATTCTGAGTTGGGGTCTGCGGAATCTCGATTGCGAACAGATGCAAGCATAGGCGAGCGCAAGCGACGGCCTCCACAATTTCCGATCTCATGATATGGAGAAGCACTCGGAGCCGATAGACAGCCGCCTGATCAGCGATTGTTCGCGCCCGCTCCAGTAACTCAACAAGAATGGCTTTGGATTGATCATCGTTCCGGACGAGAAACTCGCACTCTGCTCGTTCCATCCAGGTTTCGAATGTGGAATCATACTGGTTGGCCCAGTTGTACTCATTCAAGAGGGCCGTCGCCGACATAAGGTGAGCATGTGCAGATTCGTAGGCGCCGGAAGCTTTGGCTCTTCGCCCCGCACGAAGGTGAATCGCCGCAACTTGGGAGGCTTCTACCGGATCTGTCAGTAGTGTGGCACTTCGATTGAACTGGTTCGCGATTTCGAATAGACGTTCACCCAACTCATCAGGCGTCAAGTTAGCAACGAGCAGGCGCGCGATTCGAAGGTGACGCTCGGCGCGGAGCTCTTCTGGTATCAGGGCGTATGCGGCTTCTTGAATCGAGTCGTGTAAGAATTTGTAAGCGTTCTCTAAACGGAAAACGATTCCAGCGTAAACAGCTTCCCAAAGGGTCGCGTGCAGAACTTCTGCAGTCTCGCCGCGGATGAGGTTCATAAGTCGAATTTCAGCGATATTGCCAAGGCAGGCCAGCTCCTTCAGGGCTTCCCTGGTGGCCGTCGATAAACTCTTCAGCCTGTCGGTCATTAGGTGCACGACATTGTCCGAGTAGTTTTTTTCGCGAATGCGTTCTGTGTCCCATCGCCAGAGCTGCCCGCCCGTATCGAAGACAAGCAACCCCTCCTCGGTGAGGGCGGTCAAGAACCTAATAGTGAAGAAAGGATTTCCGCCCGTCTTTTCCATCAGGAGTTGCGCCAGTGGCTGTGCCCTCTCCCGCTGACAGTGAAGGGCCTCGGCAACCAGCGTCTCGGTGTTTTCCTGGTCAAGAGGCGCCAGGACTATCTCCTGAACCCTTACAT
>DATNLE010000351.1:0-3004 GCA_035603035.1 Candidatus Acidiferrales bacterium
TCTTGAAAAACTGATTGACAGGCTTATGCGCACGGCCATCGAGCATGCAGGCGCCGAGCGAGGTCTCTTGCTTGTTCCGCGAGGTGATGAACTGCAGATAGAGGCGGCAGCAACCACTAGTGGAGAGGATGTCACCGTGTATCTGCGAGACAGCGCCCACACGGCAGACACCCTGCCAGAGTCGCTCGTGCGGTACGTAATGCGCACCCGAGAGGTTGTGATTCTCGATGATGCAGCATCTCAGAATGCATTTTCAGCCGATCCTTACATCGTTCAGCGTCGGCCCCGTTCAATTCTCTCTTTGCCATTGATTAGCCAGGGGAAACTCAGCGGTATCCTCTACCTCGAAAACAATCTGACGCCGCACGTTTTCACTTCCGATCGCGTGACGGTGTTGAAGGTGCTTGCATCGCAAGCAGCAATCTCGCTCGAGAATACTCGCCTTTATCGCGATCTCGAAGATCGCGAAGCGAGGATTCGCCGCCTGGTCGATGCCAACATTCTAGGGATTTTCATCTGGGATTTCGAAGGTGCAATCGTTGAGGCCAATGAGGCGTTCCTACATATGCTGCAATACGGCCATGAAGATGTCGCCTCGGGTCGCGTGCGCTGGACCGATCTGACAGCCCCCGAGTGGCGTGAGCAAGACGAACGCGCTCTGGCGGAACTGAAGGCAACTGGGATGGTTCGGCCCTACGAGAAGGAGTATTTCCGGAAAGATGGAAGCCGTGTGCCGGTGCTGGTCGCCGGCGCGGTGTTCGAGGAGGGTGGTGGCGAGGGTGTTGCTTTTGCGCTTGATCTGAGTGAACAAAAGCGGGCGGAGGACGCCCTCCGAAGAAGTGAATCGTACTTGGCGGAAGCGCAGAGGCTGAGCCAAACCGGCAGTTGGGTCTGGAGTCCAGAGCAGGGTATTAGGTACTGGTCGGAAGAATGCTACCGTGTTCTGAGTTTCGATCCACAGGATGGTTTGCCCCGATTCGAAGACTTCTTTCAGCGGCTTCATCCCGACGACCAACCCGGTTTCAGGGAACTAATCCAGACGGCTATCCGCGAGAAGGCAGAGTGGGAGGCGGACTACCGGATCATGCATCCGGATGGCCCAGTCAGGGACATTCACGTCGTGGGTCATCCTGTTCTGAGCACGTCCGGCGATCTCGTTGAATTTGTGGGCACTGTGATCGACGTCACTGAGCGTAAACGGGCTGAGCAAGAGCGTGAAAGACTGCGACAATTAGAGGCCGAGATGGCGCACATCAATCGTGTGAGCATGTTGGGAGAAATGGCAGCGTCGCTGGCACACGAAATCAAGCAGCCGATCGCTGCTGCTATTACGAGCGCCAACACTTGCATTGAATGGCTGGCGCACGAACCGCCAAACATAGAGCGAGCCCGTGCATCGGCCATCAAAGTTGATAAATATGGGAATCGTGCGGCGGAGATCATCGACCGAATCCGTTCCCTCTACAAGAAGGCTCCTCCACAACGTGAGTTCGTCGACGTAAACGGGATTATCCAGGAAATGCTCACGCTGCTGAAAGGTGAGGCCGATCGATACCCGATTGCGATGCGCGCCGAGTTGGCCAGCGACCTGCCCAAGATCATGGCGGATCGTGTGCAGCTGCAACAGGTATTCATGAACCTGATGCTCAACGCCATCGAAGCCATGAAGGACTCAGGCGGAGAGCTTACGGTGAAGTCGCAACTGCAGAACGGTCAACTCCGGTTCTCGGTCAGCGACACGGGACTGGGACTGCCGGCTGGGAGTGTTGAACAGATCTTTTCTGCGTTTTATACGACCAAGCCCCAGGGCAGCGGCATGGGACTGGCCATCAGCCGTTCCATTGTGGAGTCGCATGGCGGCCGGTTGTGGGCCACGGCGAACAACGGGCGGGGTGCAACTTTCCATTTCACTTTGCCACTCGCCGCCGAGGTCGTGCAGAAGGTACACCATCCCAGCGCAACTCAAGGTTGTAGTTGAGGCCGCCGCGGATCGGATGCATATGGGAGTCATTTAGTCCAGGAATGACGGTGCGCCGCTGGCCGTCGATAACTCGGGTCGACGGCCCGCGCAGACGCAGAATCTCTTCATTTCCACCGGTGGCAGTCACTTTTCCATCAGAAATAGCGATCGCCTCGACAAACGAGGGCACCTTATTCGTGGCGATCTTGGCATTGTGCAGGATGATTTCAGCAGACACAGGAATCTCCTTCTTGTTTTCCATCGGCTGCGAGACGGGGCGGAAGCAAGCTTCCGCCACTTTGTTCTTTATTTGTGAGCCAAGGCGGCAGTGGGAACGACGTATTCGGGGAACTTCGTGGCTGGAGCACCGTGTACCATCGTGTACGCGTACTCGACTCCAATCCCATACGCTCCGTAATGGTTCTTCACAATGTCCATCACGGCATCGTAAGTTTCCTTGTGAGCCCAGTCACGCTGCCACTCCAGCATGGTTGAAAGCGACGTTACGGGTTTCGCTCCCGCCTGGATTACTCGCTTCATCGCGTTGTCATGAGCGAGTTGACTCACGTCACCGCAGCAATCTTCCACCACGTAGACTTCGTAGCCGTCGTGGATCGCCTGGACCGTCGGAAGCGCAACACAGGTCTCCGTCCACAGGCCGGCCAGTACGATCTTCTTGCGTCCTGTTCTTTCAATAGCTGCCACGAAGTTCTTGTCGTCCCAGGAGTTCATCGATGAACGCTCAATAGGCTCCTGCCCCGAAAATACGGCTCGCAACTGGGGCCACATGTTTCCGCTGAAGGACTTCGTTTCGACCGTGGTCAGAATCACCGGTACATCGAACACCCTTGCGGCTTTTCCGAACGCCAGGGTGTTGTTGATGATTCCTTGACGATCGAAATTACTTGTTCCAAACAGCATTTGGCCCTGATGGTCGATCAGCGCCACGACGCAATTATCCGGAGTCAAGAGTCCCTTCTCGCTAAGCTTGGGACGATTTCCGTTTGATGAATAACTCATTCATTTCTCCTTCTTGTACTGGCG
>DATNLE010000352.1:0-5482 GCA_035603035.1 Candidatus Acidiferrales bacterium
TATAGCCGGTGCATTTGGCGAATCGCGGTTCTGGGTTTCGCGATCGTATTGCCAATGACCGCTGCCGCTTCTCCGAACCGGCGACTCGCTCCCGCGGATGTTCTTTCTGTCATGCAACGTGTGGCGGATTGGCAGCTCGCACATCCTTCTGTGCACCCCACGACCGACTGGACGCAGGCCGCCGGAGACGCGGGAATGATGGCTCTGGTCGGCATGTCCGGTGACTCGAAATATCGTGACGCTCTGCTCGCGATGGGCGAGGCCAATGGCTGGAAACCCGGACCACGCTTGTATAATGCCGACGATTTGGCCATCGGCCAAGCGTACGCAGGTCTTTATTTTCTTTATCGCGACCGGAAAATGATCGCGCCGTTACGCTCGCGGCTCGATGCCATTCTCTCCGCTCCACCAAACGTCGAAAGTCTGGATTTCCATCAGCCTTACGACCAGGTCTCCCAACTGTGGTCCTGGTGCGATTCGCTTTTCATGGCGCCGCCCGTTTGGATGCAGGTCTACGCCGCCACTGGCGACGAGCGCTATCTCGATTTTGCGGTGAAGAATTGGTGGCGTACGACGGACTATCTTTACGATCCGAGCGAACATCTCTACTTCCGCGATAGCACTTACTTCGACCGGCGCGAAGCCAACGGCAAGAAAATCTTCTGGAGCCGCGGCAATGGTTGGGTCATGGCCGGGTTAGTCCGCATCCTGCAGCTGTTGCCAACAAACCATCCGAGCCGCGCACGGTTCGAGCGATTGTTCCGAGAAATGGCGGAGACGATTCTGGGTGATCAGCAACCCGACGGCCTGTGGCATTCCAGCCTGCTCGACCCAGACAATTATCCGCGCAAGGAGTCGAGCGGCTCGGGCTTCTACACCTACGCGCTCGCTTGGGGCGTGAATCAAGGTTTGCTCGATGACGCAAAATTTAAGCCTGGGATCCGCAAGGCATGGACAGCCCTAGTCAATAGCGTGGACGGCGACGGCAAACTGACGCATGTTCAGCCCATCGGATCCGACCCGAAATCGTTCGCAGACGATTCCACTGAGGTATATGGTGTCGGCGCGTTTCTGCTGGCGGGCAGCGAGGTATACCGCATGGTGGTATTTGAGAATGCCAAGCCGCTGGCGATCGAGGTGACCAATCCGGCCCAATTTTATCGCCATTGCGAAACGGTGGAACTGAGCCTTGCTCAATTGGCCGGTCGGGGACTGCATTCGACAAATCTGGCAGTGATGGACGGCCTCGGGTCCCGCATTCTCGATTCGCAGATCTATGCCAGCGAACCAGGACGGCCGCTGGATTCCTTCATTTTCCAGGCGGATCTGGCGCCGGGCGAGACGCGGACCTACTACATCATGGACGTTTCCGCCTTGGCTGCAATGCCGCAACCGATTTTGAAAACTTATGCGCGGCAAATCGGCGAGCGCTACCGCGACATGGCCTGGGAGAGCGATCGAATCGCGCATCGCGTGTACCAGCAAGACTTGATTCCAGCTGAGGGCACGGTGAGCAGCGGCGTGGATGTGTGGATCAAGAGCACGCGCGGCCTGGTGATCAACAAGTGGTACAAGAACGCCGATTATCACAAAGACTATGGCGAAGGGTTGGATGATTATCGCGTCGGACGCAGCCGAGGTTGTGGTGGCCTTGGCATTTGGGACGGGCACACCTACTACGTGTCGAGCAATTACCGCAGCGCGCGAATCATCACGACCGGGCCGGTCCGTTCGGAATTCGAGCTCACGTACGACGCATGGGACGCCGGAGCGGGAAAAATCTCCGAGACGAAGCGCATCCGCATCGACGCTGGCTCCAACATGACTCGCGTCGCAAGCATTTTCGCCGGGAGCCATCGCCCGACCTTCGACGTGGGGATCGGCATCGCGCAACGGTTAGGCAGCGGCGCAATCGCCAAGCACCAAGAAGAAGGTTGGCTGAGTTATTGGCAGCCGGCCGACCGGGATCGCGGAAACATAGGATGCGCGATCGTGCTACCGGACAAGATCGAGGAATTCGCGACCGAAACCGCCACGCTGCCCAAGCTGACGCAAACGGAACTCGTTACGCCCAACGACGAAGGCTTGCCGCCAGTCGCCAATTTGCTGGTCGTCGCGCCGGCGGAGGCCGGCAAGCCATTCCTGTACTATCTCGGTGCGGGTTGGAGCAAGAGCGGAGATTTTGCCACGGAAACGGACTGGGAGGATTACGTGCGGCAATTCGCCGCGCGGCTTCATGCGCCGCTGAAAGTGAAACTCAAAAATAAATAGCTGTCTCGGCTGGCGGGCAGAGGCGCTGCGCATTGCTGCGTCACCTGCTCTCGGGGCAGGGAGTCAAGGAGCACTTCGGACCTGACTCGTCCCAAGCAACACCGCTCGACGGATACCAGCGTGTCAATCCGAACCGCTCATAGCGGTTGCCCGCTCGAACTTTTCTTCTTCACATGTGGCCGGTTGACTTAATCCGGTCGAACTTGTTCGAGCTTTCTTAACGTGGATGGCCCGGCACCAAGATGTGCCGTCCATTCGATAGTCGGCGTTATAAGTCAGCGGAGCAGCGCCGAGCGGTCGAAGAAGTGGAGAAGCTTCTTACATTCGCCGTGCTTGCGCCACCATTTCCACCAGAACTTGGCGAGCTTCCGCTGGGCTACTTACCTCCCGCAATAATGCGATCCGGGCACCACGCGTGCCGTCCTGCGTCTTCAAGCGCACGTAAAAGCCGAGATGGTCGACCGAACTCATCGTCACTTCCTGAGATTCGATTCCAGCAAATGCCCGGGCAAGCAGGACGAGCGAATCCCCGTGATCGGCATTCATGTGCTCCATGATGGCGGCTGCGGTGTTAGCCAGAGGATCGGTTTGTGCACGGTAATACTCCGAGGCAGAGACCCAGCCCATCACCCCGAAGCCGCCCACGTAGTAAACTTCCACCACGTCCATCCGGTAAAACGAAAAGTCGTCAAAGTCCACCCAGTATTTGCTTTTGGCATAACGCGCCAGCTAGAGTTTCCGTGCTTCAGCCACGTCCGGCACAGGTACCGGCAGAATATTTCCTAGCAACGTGACCCGTGACGCTCCCAAGGGATCGCCGATGGTATCGGGCTTGGTCACCAACAGGCTGGAACGCGGGTCTGCCTGCACACTTTGAGTGTGCATAGCCATCGTGCTGATGAGGAAGACAGGATTCGCGTGGCCGTCCAATCCATAAGGCATCACGGATCCGAAGGGAAACCCCTGCTGCTTACGTGAAAGTGTCGAGAGACTCCCAACTCGGCCCAGATACACCAAAGTGCGGGCTCGTTCGGCGAACGTAGGCTCAGCCACTTCAGGCTGGCTGCTCGCCGCGCCCGAGCCAGCGTGTTTCCCTGCAGCCAGTGACGACATTCCTGTTCTGCTAAATGGATTCGGCACACGAGCCGGAATTGTGTCGTGTTCCGAGTGCTTGGAACAAACTAACACGTCGCGGCCTGAGCTGTCTGTCCAGTACGAATGCACCGAGAATGTTAGCTTCCGATGAACGCGTTTATCAGCTACAAAGCTCGTGGCCTGATGATGCTCACAGAGATCTTCGCAGACTATGGGAAGTAAGCGGGGCAGCATTCAGATTCGCTTGAAAGATACCCAGCTATTAGGCGGCAGCTTTCTTCGCTTGCGCTTTTACCTTTGCCCAACGTGCTTTCATCGCTCTTGAGATCTTGGCTCTCCCTTTCGCCGACAGCACGCGCTTCTTGGCGTGGGCAAGGTCTCGGCGTGCCGTCTTTCCCAGAACCTTTGCGGCCGATTGCAAACCGGTCAAATCATGCTGCAACTTAGCTAGCTGCTTTTTCACCTTTTTCTCTTCGCGTCTGATTGCTGCCAATATGCTCATGGATCCTCCGAGAACAATCTACATGAGACATCGCCTCAAACCAATCCCGTGCCCTTGGGATGTCTTATTCAGTTTGCAAGTAGTATGTGAAAATCAGATGTCCGATTAACGTTAATCCTCAACCTGGCTTGACAGTCTGCTCCCAAACTCCCTCGAACCGCGTTTGTGGTACACGTCTCTCGGCGCTCTCGACAGGGCGACGCTGCTCTTCCCTCTACGCGTCACCAGCAGCCAGTACGCAATCTCCGGATGGTCACGCCGCGAGCAGCAATCTCTCCAAGCAATTGCGTCACTCCCGGAGAAGCTTCTCGGTCGCCCGGGACGATTACCGCCCATTCCAGGTTCTCTCGAAACTCTTTTGACCTAATCTGCCACTGGCCGAAAGACGAAGATTTTGCCTCACCGATTTGGATGATGGACCAGTGCCACGCCAATGCCAATGCGGAGGCTTCGTCAGGTGCCGGCCCGGACAGACTGAAATGGTTGTTTCCGTGGACCAGGATGCCGAGCATGAGTTTTCAAGCCTCCAGGCGCGGATCGGGAACGGGGTAACCAATTGCGAAATGGTAGACGACTTGTCCTAGCTCAGGAGATAGGTCCAGATAGCGGTTCACTCGGTCATCGAAAAAAGCTCCGATGCCCGTCGCTCGCAGGCCAAGCGCCTCGGAAGCAAGATACATTCGTTGACCAATAGCACCCGCCTCGAAATGCACGTATCGATATCCACGATCACCGTAAATGCCGGCAGCACTCTCGAAATCCCCGATCATGGAGAATGCCACACAAGCGTTACCCGCCAGGTCTTGTCCCAAACTGAGAGCTGCCGCTACTAGGCGTTGGTCCCCTTCCTTGATTTTCTCTAGCTCTGCTTGCTCCGGCCAGTAGCGGTAAACACCAGGCGCCAAGCCTTCGACACGGTGGATGTAAAGATACAGGTGGATCAAACGTGTTGTGGCGAAATCGGCGAAGAGGCGCTCTTGTGCGGTGGAGAGAATAGTCGCAAGTTGCGAGAAGGCGATCGACTCGCCCCCACCCCTGAAGTCAAGAGCGGAACGGCGGGCACGAACGACGTCGCCGAAGCTACGGCTGGTGGAGACAAGAGGCGGCAGGCTGATTTCCCCTCGCCCGGGCGTCTTCGACTCGCAAAGAGAGGGGACGGCTGCCTCCGTGCTGAGCTTCGTAGCAACGTGAATTCGTTCAATCAGTGGATAAGGTTCTTGCTTCTCTGACAACCGGTTGGGCTGACCTCTAAACAAAAACGTCTCGACGGGATCCAGCATCCTCACGGGAATGGATGGGCCGTGAATCCCGACGATTAGCATGGGCCACTCATCCTCATGCAGCAGGCACTGCTCCGCAACTCGGTCATCTGAGAAATGGCCAAACGCAAAGCTTTCGCAGCCGATAGCTCGAGCAGCAAGCGTGAGCGCCTGCCAGGCATGTCCGACGTCGTGCAAGCAATACCGATAGGCACGGTCACGGTATTTCCAGGCTTCACGCCAGGCAATGCTGGTCAGAACGAAAATGAGCGGGGCAGAGATGTCGACAAGCTTCCTTCCAAACTCTCCGATGGCGCGTTGTTCTGCCATATGGGATGAGGGACGGTAATGATAG
>DATNLE010000367.1:0-3468 GCA_035603035.1 Candidatus Acidiferrales bacterium
TGGCACGGGCAATGCCGAGGTTGCTAAGCGATAACGCGATCTCAAAACCCGAGAATCAAGAAGTTGTAGTTCAATCTCCGACCGATCCCGCGTCGACGCGGGACGAGAGCGGGGTCTCACGGGTCCGGGACCTGTTTACGGTTGCTCGCGACCATTCCGATTCTTAGGCCTATTGATTCGACGCTACGTTAGAATCAGCTAACTGTGTCCAATCTGCACCACCATACCCCAAGCGGATTTCGCAATAATTATGTTGCCTCTGTCACCAAGTCGCTCGGTGACATACTGCGCTGGCAATTTCAGCGCTTGCGGGCGGGATTGCCTCCGGCGCCGCGCTTGGCAACACCATGTCAAAAGGCCGATCTCGAGTTCATCCACCGCAACTCGCGACCGCAGGACATGACTCCGGCTCTAACCTGGATTGGGCACGCTACATCTTTGGTGCAGGCGAGCGGCCTGAATGTGCTCACCGATCCGATTTTTTCGCGTCGCGCTTCACCGCTGCGGTTCGCTGGCCCATCGCGTGCTTATCCGCCGGGCCTTCACATCAGCGAGTTACCGCATATCGACGTGGTCGTGATATCGCACAATCACTACGATCACTTGGACCGGGATAGCGTTCTCGCGCTATCCCGGCAGCCAGGAGGTTCGCCGTTATTTTTGACGCCCTTAGGCCTTAAAGCGTGGCTGCGAAAACTGCAGATCACAAACGCCGTAGAACTCGACTGGTGGCAGCGCTACTCACATAAAGGCGTAGATTTCCACTGCACGCCCGCTCAGCACTGGTCTGGGCGCGGGGTGCATGATCGCAATCAAACATTATGGTGTGCGTGGGCAGTTTTGGGCGCGGACTTTCATTGGTTCTTCACCGGTGACACCGGCTACAGCCAGGACTTTGCCGATGCGCGTCGCTACCTTGCAGACAAACAGAGCGAACAAGTCGGCGGTGGATTCGACCTCGCACTGATCGCCGTTGGCGCCTGTCTGCCGCGGTGGTTCATGCGTCTGCAGCATGTCGACTTAATGGAAGCGGTACAAGTTCATTTGGACTTGGGCGCCAAGCGCAGTCTCGGTGTCCACTGGGGTACTTTCTCGCTCTCGGATGAACCTCTGGACCAGCCGCTGCACGAACTTGATGCGGCGCGCGTCGCCAAAGGCGTGTCGGAAGAGCAATTCTTCATTGTGCCTATCGGGGCAACACGCTGCGTTGAACCGCGTACTCGGCGCGGCTGACCAGCGTTCGTCGTCGACGTCAATGGGGCACCTCCGACAGCATGGTGGGAATTCTCGAACGCGCAGTTGAATAGCTGAACCAAATGGTAGCCGAGCGACTGCTCGCCCCTGCACGAGGGGCCAACAATCGATTCATCTTGCAGTCTCGATCCGGCCAGTGTTAGCTGAGTGCATGAACCATAAACAAGCATTGGAATGATTGGCGTAGGAGTGGATTTCGGCACCTCTAATTCGACGGTGGCCTGGTTCGATGGGCATCAATTGCGCTTTGTGGCAATCGAGACAAACAGTCCAATTCTTCCCACAGCGGTACACCTAAGCAAAGAGTATGAGGGCACCACCGGTGCGGCGGCCATCGAACGCTACGTGCAGGAGAACACCGCGCGTTTGGTGCATCTGGTACCGGAGATTCTGGGGCGGGCGGCCGGGTCAATCGAGGACAACAGCCCCGAGCACGAGATGGGCGAATTGACCACGTCCAGGAATGTGGTACTGGGTCCGCTCATCGATCATGGTTTGCCAGGGCGATTGTTTCTGGGGCTAAAGCGTCTGCTCGGCAATCCGGCCATCGACCGGATCTTCGTCTTCAATCGTCCCTATCGGTTGGTAGCGCTATTGACACCGGTGTTGCTGCGATTACGCGAGGCAGTTGAAAAAGAGTTGCGTGCGCCGGTTACGCAGGCGCATATCGGGCGCCCAGTGAACTTCGAAGGCAGCGATGCTTCAAGAAACTCGCTGGCCGTCAAGCGGCTCAGAGAGGCGTGCGAGCATGCGGGCTTTCGTACGATTGAATTCTACCCGGAACCCGTTGCCGCCACATTGAGCTTTCTGTGGCAGCGAAAGCTGACGGGTCGTGGCACCGTGCTGACCGTTGATTTTGGCGGTGGTACGCTCGACCTCAGCGTGATCCGCTATTCCGGGGCAAAGTTTGAGGTTCTATCGACCGCAGGCGCAGACCTCGGTGGCGACCGCATCGATCAATTGATATTTCGCCGATTACTATTCCCGCTGTTAGGCGAAGGTGAAAGCTGGTCGCGCCAGATTGATGGCCGCACTGTCGAAACGCTATTTCCCTTCAGCGAATACGAGGAAGGTATTCTTAATTGGGCCATCACCCATACTCTCAATCAAAACAGATACAAGACGCGCCTCACGGAACTCATCGCGGTCGGTAACGCCGCGTCCGTAAAATTTCAACGTCTCAAGGATCTCATCAACTATAACTACAGCTACACCGTGTTCAGCGCCATCAAAAGAGCGAAGGCGGAGCTGTCGACACGGGAATCATCGTCCATCGATATCCCAGAATTGAACCTGTCCGTAACCCTTACGCGAGCGCAGCTGAACGAAATCCTGGCCCCCATGATGGATCGTTTGAGCGCACTGATTTATCAGGTGGTGGGCCGCGCGAATCTGCCCTTGAACGGGGTCGACCGGGTCGTGCGAACCGGGGGGTCCTCGCAAATCGTTGCCGTCAGGCAATTGCTGGAAGGTCTGTTTCCCGACAAGGTCACGGAGCATGACCCTTTCACCAGTGTCGCCGGGGGCTTGGCGATCGCGGACTATCATGGGTACCGTTGGGAATGAGAGGGCGCCTCGGTGCAGAGGCGCCCGACGATTCCCTCACTTTATTCTGGAACCCGCGGAGCGCACGACTTGCCATTTGCCGGCACGCTTCTCCAAAAGATCCATCCAAAGAAACACACCGTCAACGCTTTTGCCGTCCCGAATCCGCTTTTCGCTAACGCTGCCATTCGACACGGCAAGATTGCCGAACACCTGCACATCGATGGGACCATTTTCAAATGACTCGAGCTTGTCGTGGAAGGATTGAAAATCGCCCAGGATATCGGCTTTGGTGATGACTTTTCCGGAGCGTCCGACGGTGATGAAGTCATCGGCATAGATCTGATTTAGCTTGTCGATATCGACATGCACCATGGCATCGCCCATGTCCTGCGCCACCTGCTTGATGGCGGCAATGTCGGCTGGGTCTTGGGAGGCTGTCGGCGGCTGCGCAGCACTCACGCCGACGCCTACAAAAGCGAACACGATTGATATGATGAGCCGTTTCATTTCTTGAATCTCCTATTTCAGTTGAGTATTAATCGGGATTGTTCCAGGCCTCCTCGATACGGTCAGTGTCGGTGCAACGATTGGGAACCTCCAGACCGCTCGTTGCATGGGGCCGGCCGTTCGTTGCTTTCACGAGACCCGCGAGATTGTCTTGGCGTA
>DATNLE010000368.1:0-2574 GCA_035603035.1 Candidatus Acidiferrales bacterium
CGCTTCAATTTCGATCTTCTGAATAGTTATCAGCGGCGTGGCCTCTCCGGTGGCGGACGACCCTGCAAATGTCACGTTCTCGGCCACGCACCCGGGATTCGGAAAATAGACCATGTGAAACTTTCCAAACGATGCTTTCCCTCGAACCGCGTCCTCCAAGCCCAGCTCCACTCGCTGCTGGGTAAATGGCGACTTGATCGCCACTGCAATCATCACGATGCAGGCAATCGCCGCGATCGCTGCTGCAGCCCACACAGCCCAGCGAACACGTAGGCCGCGTTTTGTCTTGTTTTTATGAAGTTTTGATTTTGTACGCACCAGGGTTTGATTGATTTTCAAGGTCTCGCGTTACGAAGCTTGGCCCAAATCCGCGCTCTCGCCGTTCTGATTATGCGGCATCGTGGTTTGGCCTACTGTACAATCTTGCACAGAATAGGGTTGCCCCGTCTCGATCTTCTCTTATAGTGGGATGGTTTCAGGTGGCGAACGTTACCAGGAGATTTATATGCGTTGGACGCCAGGTGGAGTCAGCAACGATGTGGAAGACGACCGCTCCAGCAGCGGCGGTGGAGGATTTCCAGGCGGTATCCACATCGGCATCGGCGGCATACTGATCCTCCTGGTTCTGAGTTTTATTTTCAAACGCGACCTGCTCACACCTTTTCTCGGCGGCTCCTCTACGACTGAATCCACGCAGAGTGCGCCTGCCACTCCCCAGCAAAGCGCGTCCGAGCAGCGCGAAGTCCAATTCGTTTCCTTCGTGCTCGACGACGTGCAGAACACCTGGACGAAAATCATCCCGCAATACCGTCACGCGAAACTGGTCCTCTATCGCGGCGGCGTCGATTCCGCCTGTGGCCTCGCGCAGACCGCTACCGGTCCCTTTTACTGCCCCGGCGACGAAAAGGTCTATCTCGACCTCAGCTTTTTCAACGAAATGCAAAGTCGACTCGGCGCTCCGGGCGAATTCGCTCAGGCTTACGTCATCGCTCACGAGATCGGCCACCACGTGCAGAAAATCATGGGCACCGAGCGAAAAGTCCGCCAGGAAGTGGAAAGCAATCCGCGAGTGGGCAACGCCATCTCCGTCCGCGTCGAACTCCAAGCCGATTGCTATGCGGGCGTCTGGGCAAATTCAACCCAGCAGCGCGATCTCCTGGAGCAGGGCGACGTCGAATCCGCCATGAACGCCGCAGCGGCTGTTGGCGATGACCATCTGCAGAAAATGCAAACCGGCCGCGTTATGCCCGACAAATTCACCCACGGCACCTCCGCCCAGCGCGCCTACTGGTTCAAGCAAGGTTTTACATCCGGCTCGCCAAGCTCCTGCGACACTTTTTCTTCATCTCAATAACAATCAGGTTTTCCATGTCGCCTCGCGCAGATAGAGCGTGTCTATGGGTTAGGCGTCCCACCACGTTGGCTAGCGGAGTTGTATTTTTCAAGGGCCTTCTTATAGTCGGGATCATCAGGCTTCAGGGCCAATGCTCGACGTTCTGTTTCCGCAGCTTTGCCTGGTTGCCCAGCTTCGAAATATGCCGTCGCCAAGGTGTCCATGTATGCTGGTTGATCTGGTTCCGCCTCGACGGCCTTTTGCGCAACGCCTACGGCTTCTTTGGGATTGCGGAGTTTTGCGTCGGTGGTGGTCGCCAGCAAGAAGGCGAGGTTGTTCATCGCGGCTGCGTCGCCCTGATCTGCTGCTTTGCGATACCAGCTGACGGCCACTGATTCACTTTGGGTCACGCCGTTGCCGTGTGCATACATGGAGCCAAGCCCGAACTGTCCCGCAGCCAGCCCCTGATCTGCCGACTTCCGCATCCACTTGGCGGCTTCGACGTCATCTTTACTGACTCCTAAACCCTGCACGTACATTGCCGCAAGATTGTATTGTGCATGCGGCTCACCCTGATCTGCCGCCTTCCGCAGAAACTTCAGACCTTCCGCGAGATCTGCTGGAACACCACGACCCGTGGCATACAATTCGCTCAGATAGTATTCACCAGCTGCGTCGCCTTGATCAGCGGCCATTCGAAACCACTTTACGGATTCGGCTTCGTTCTGGGGAATTCCATCTCCGGTTGCGTAAGCAAGTCCCAATTGGACTTGAGCTTTTGCATCTCCCGACTTAGCCCTCTGTTCCAGAGCTGTAACTTCCTGACTGTTGGTGGATGTTTGCGCCTGCCGCGGCGTAACCTTTGTTAGCCCAGGCTGAAGAAATATCACCGTTGCGAGCGCGAGCACACAGCCGTTAATCATTCGTCCCTCTCAGTGGCTTCATCGAGTCATTCGAAGCAGAATTGTTCAGTAGCATGCACACCGCTAAATCACTTCAGTGTTATATATCCCAGTGGTACCACCCAAATTCGACTTTGGTCAAGCGCAAGAAAATGCGTAGTGTTTTACGGGTTGACTGAGGTTGCCGGACACTAGCCCCGTCCACACACACACGTCCTTGAAATTCGCCAAGCAACGTGCTAGCGTTTTTCGTGATTAGTTTTGGCAAATTTGGCGAAGGGCAGTCAAAGCGCACTGGTGCTTTACCCCTCCCTCCCGCGTCCGCCCGTGAGGCCGGGT
>DATNLE010000369.1:0-1178 GCA_035603035.1 Candidatus Acidiferrales bacterium
AGCCGATGGTACCGAAGAATTCGATCGCGCCCAGCACGATTACCAACAGGCGCATGGAAATCGTCACGGGCAACGGGAAGAGATAAACCTGCCGGTGCGGCATCACGATGGCGACGGCGAGCAGTACGCCGTAAATCGCGCCGGAAGCGCCGATGGTGGGTGGTATCAGGGAATCCAGTCCCGCGCCACCGGCGAGATAAATCAATTCCTTCACGATGACGTTGATTACGCCCGCGCCGATCCCGCAAAGGAAGAAGTAGGTGTAAAACTTCTTCGAGCCCCAGGCGCGTTCCAGATCCGCACCGAACATGGCCAAATAGAGAAGATTGAATAGGATATGCAGGATCGTGGCGTGCAGGAAAATGTACGTAAACAACTGCCAGACCCAACCATGAGTTACCGCGTAGGTGGATAGACCGAACCATTTCAACCACCACACGGCTCCGGGCTCGTGAAAAGCGAACTCCGACAGTTTTTGCAGCGTGAAAACTGCGATGCAGGCGAGGCAAATGGTCTTGATCGCCGGCGGAAAGTATCCGCTCAGGTCATACCGGTAACCAGGACCACGGGAGAAGGTTCGCACCACGGACAAGTCTAAAGATTCCGCGCGCGAGAGTCAAAGCGCTCGCGGGTTGGCGTATAGGCGCGCGAAAAAGGGACCACCCACGCGTCGCTTCTTCATTTTGGCCACTAATTTTAATAGTGGAATTCGAAAGATCTGTGACCCCAAAAAGCAAATGATTGCATAACAACGCCGGCTCCTTGGACCCGAGTAGACTTTGGTTGTCGATACCAGGGCTCGGAAGAAAGGAGCCGGACATGATCATTATAGGCGTGGATTATCACCCGAGCGATCGGTTACTCCCGCTGGTTCGAACGGTTACTGGCAGAACTGGGAATCGAGGTATGGATCGGTGATGCCGCGGAGATCAAGACCAAGCGAGTCCGCAAGCAGAAGACCGACCGCAATGATGCTCAGCTTCTGTTGAAGCTACTGCTAGACAATAACTTTCCCAGCATCTGGGTACCTGATCCGGAGAATCGGGATCTGCGGCAACTGCTGTGGCACCGACATCGGCTGGTGCAGATGCGCACCCGGATCATGAATCAGCTGCAGGCACTGGCGATGAACGAAGGTCAGCGACGGAAGAAAAAGCTGTGGAGCGAAGCCGGGCGCG
>DATNLE010000375.1:0-2928 GCA_035603035.1 Candidatus Acidiferrales bacterium
CTGGTTCCCGCAAACAAATATGTGGTGTTCGAACTTAGGCATGGAACTGAAAGCTCTCGTAATCTTTTGTACTCTGTTGTGTTGTCATTCTGAGCAAGCGAAGGACCTCTCGCAGCTTTTCACTTCTAGCGGCCTAGGAGCGAGTTTCCACCGCGATCTCGTGTCCACATTCAGGCACGCCACATCACGCCACCGATTGTTTAGCCTCTGCCGCAGTCCCGATTTCCGCGTCCCAGATTCCCTCGAAGTCCACAAAATAGCCTTGCACCTCGATTCCCGGAATAGCCTGCCGCAAGCTCGCCGCCGCGCGCCCCAGCTCCTCCTCGTGATGCGCGGCCTCAGCTTGAGTGTCGCCACCGAAGGCGCCGGCCAGGCCTCCATAGGCGCCGCAATCGGAATGCACCATCAGAATGACTCGAGTGGTCCCATGCAGCCGTATCGACTTGCGAATCTGATCCAGAACGAACGCCCGGTCGCTCTCCTGCTCTGGCGAAGCCAGGCACTTGGCGCCTCCGGCCACCTTGATCGGATCGGAATTGACCACACCGATGCGCTTGAGAAACTTGCGAAATCCCAGCTCAAAGCGGTTGTCGAAGCACCAGAGTATGGCGGCGTCGCAGTGATATTTTTCCCGCGGAGCGTCGAAATGAAAGACTTTCTTCATGAATCTATCGTCGCACGAGATGGGTCCTCTCGCAATCGGACCTGAAGACTCATGCGCCACCAGCGATTCCGCAACCGTAAATTAATTGCCAAGATAACCACCTGATTCGATTCGTTTTCCGCTCCTCCATCTTTCCGGAACCAAATTCGCATTCATTTTGTTATCACATTCTGCAGTTATGTCTTGTACAGTGTCGATATATAAGGTATAAAATGACTCTAGATGAGCGACGACTTCCATCGCGCCAAGCTTTCCGCTGCCGAGCGTAACTTTCGCTCCGAGGTCGCTCGCCTCACCTTGAACCGCTGGTTTCTTCGCGGCTCCTTGTCCGAGCGCTTGGGCAAGTGCGGCAAGCCCAACTGCCGCTGTACCCGCGGCCAACTCCACAAGTCTTTGTACCTGGTACAGAGTCAGGCCGGAAAGCTGCGCCAGATCTGTGTCCCGCAGGCTTGGCAGGAGCGCGTCCGGCGGGCCGTCGATGACTATCACAAAATGCAGGAACTGATCGAAGAGGTTTCGGAACTGGAGTGGAAGCGACTTAAAGAAAGGAAGCGCTAACCGTTCTCCGCCGCCTGATCAGCTACGGCGAAAAGATTTTCTGCCTCTCGGCGACACTGCTGGCGCCCCTGGGAGATCGCAGACTGGATCCGCGTCGTTCCACTCCCGCCGTGGTCAAAGCCGCTCTGGTCCTGTTCTGGACCCGCCTGCCCAGCCTCAACGCTTTAGCCCAAATCCACGCCCCGCGCTTCTGGAAACAATGGCTGCGCGAACCGCTGGCCAGCGCCGACACCCTGGGGCGAGTCCCCGCCGGACTCTACGCCGATCAACTCCGGCAAAGCATCTTCCTGGTCTATCAACAACTGAAACGCAACAAGGCTCTGCCCGATCATCAGGGCATCGGTCTCGCCGTGCTGGACGGCCATGAAAGTCACGCCAGTTATCGGCGTCACTGTGCCGGCTGCTTGCAGCGCACCCTCCATACCGAACACGGCGAGCGGGTACAGCACTATCACCGCCAAGTTACCCTGATGTTATTGCCGGCCGCTCCTGCCGGCCGGCCCGCGCTACGTTTACTCCTCGATCAGGAACCCCAACGTCCCGGCGAAGACGAAGTCCAAACTGCCCTGCGGTTGCTAGCACGCGTTTTGACACGCTACCCGCGGGCGTTCGACTTGCTATTGGCCGATGCGCTTTATGCAGCCGCTCCTTTTTTCAACTTCCTGCTGACCCACGGCAAACATGCGCTGGTGGTACTGAAGCAAGAACGCCGGGACCTGTATGTGGATGCGACAGCGCTGTTTGCCCAACAGGCGCCGCAGCTTGGTCGCTATCGCGGTCGACAATGTGAATGGTGGGATGTGTCCGACCTGACTTCCTGGCCGCAGGTGCAGACCCCGGTGCGGGTCATTCGCTCGCGAGAAACTCACCATGTACGGCGACAACTCGATCACCAACTGGAACTCCTCAGCAGCGAGTGGATCTGGGTCACCACCGCGCCTACCGCCCAACTTCCTACCGAGCGCGCCGTTATTTTCGGCCACCAGCGCTGGGATATCGAGAATTACGCTTTCCAAGAGCTCGCCCAGCAATGGCATTCCGATCACGTTTTTCGCCATGATCCCAATGCCATCGAGTGTTTTTTGCTGCTCACCTTTCTGGCCTACAACCTCTTCCATGCCTTCTTTGCGCTCAACCTCAAAGCCACGGCTCGCAATGACACCAGCCAAGTTCTCTGGGCCCGTCTGATGACCGCTGAGTTCCTGCAAGAAATGGCTTCCCCCAACCGCTCTCCCTGATCCCTCGTGACCGCCTTCGCTCGGCCCCTCTGCTTCATGCCTCCGCCTGACCCAGTCGCTCAGGCGCGTATCGGTATGCCTCCTTGCCAGATATGGCTCCGCAAAACCTCAGGCGAATCTCCCTCGCCTTCTCATCGACATCCAAATCCATCACAACACTCGGGTTCCCGCCTTCACTGCCTCTCGTTGCGGAATCGCTGCGCCCAGGCCTGTACGCTTGTGCCGGGCCACAGCATTGCGATAGACTCGCACGCTGGTCGAAGAGTCGTCGCTGCGTCGCGGATTTTGTTTCTGGCCTCCAAACAAATTGTCTTCTCTCTGAACGTGGCCCAGAATGTCCCTCCGCCAGGACGATCTCCCAATTCTTGCGGTGGCTAACGTGCAAACCAAGTCCGCGCATGCGGAAAGAGCGGTTCGCGTAATGGTTGCGGACAGCTCGCGCATTCACACGCAGCTTCTGTCGGAAGC
>DATNLE010000382.1:0-20724 GCA_035603035.1 Candidatus Acidiferrales bacterium
TTATATCCGCAACCGCTCCCGATTCGTTCTTGTTTTCGCAGAGCAGAAGCGCAATCTCATCCCTGTTCCACCTTCCTCAGAAACTCGCACAATTCTTCCGGCAACTCACTTTCGAGTGCAATCGTCACTCCGGTTCGGGGATGCCGGAACTCCAACTCGGCCGCATGCAAAAAATTCCGTGGCAATCCAATCGCCGCCGATTTCCCCCGCGCCTGCTTTGGCGCTCCATACATCGTATCGCCCACCACCGGATGCCCCATCGCCGCTACATGCACGCGAATCTGGTGCGTCCGGCCAGTATCGATCTTTATGTCCAAAAGCGTAAGTTTTCCAAACTTCGTATCCAGTCGCCGCAGCACGCGATAGTGTGTAACCGCTGCCCGCCCGCCCTCGAGTCGCGCCGTCATCCGCATGCGCCGAACCGGATCCCGGCTGATACTTTGTGCGATCGTTCCCGAATCTTTTTTCACCCACCCATGCACCAGCGCCACATATTTTTTCTTCACCTCACGCGCGGCGAATTGCGCGCCCAGCCTGCGATGTGCCTCGTCGTTTTTGGCCACGATAATAAGACCGCTGGTTTCCTTATCCAGCCGATGGACAATCCCCGGCCGCAGTTCGCCGCCCACGCCCGACAAACTGTGCAGATGATGCAGCAGCGCATTCACCAGAGTTCCTCGATTGCGCGCGTCTTCACTCGCTCCCGCCCCGGCGTGCACCATCATTCCCGCTGGCTTGTCGATCACGGCGAGATCGTCGTCCTCATAGACAATGTCAAGCGGAATTTCTTCGGCGATGGCCTTGAGCGGAGCCCGCTGGGCCTCGCCCAGCACGCTGATGCGCTCCCCGCCCCGCAGCCTCAGCGAAGCCTTCGCTGGAGCATCGTTCACCAGCACTTTGCCTGCAGCGATCATCTCCTGCACTCGCGCCCGGCTGACGGAGTTGAGGCGCGTGGCGAGGAACTGGTCCAGGCGTTTGCCGGCATCGTCAGACGCCACCGAGACCAGACGGGGAGAGACTTGCAGCATTTGCTGGAGGATAGCAGACGCTGAGCGTCCCTCGGACGCCCGAATTTGCCCGCCCAATGTAGTTGCACGAGGAGCATCCCTGCGGGCGCAATGTTGTATAAGGATCGAAAGACGGCAGAGAATCAACCGTCCCTGCGGACGGGACGGCAACATGGTCAAAGGCACCCGGGGTTGAAACGCCGGGCTATTTTCAGGCGTCTTCGGACAGCGTTCGGCTTACGAAACTCCTGAGCGCTCAATCGGGTTCGCGCGAAAGTAAGGACCCATTCTCTTGCTTCGAGCTCTTGCTTCGAGCTCTTGGTTCGAGCGCCCGGGGAAAACATCGTGCGCCTGCTCTTGGTTCAAGTCAGACCGATAGGGCTCTCCGGTCTTTCTCGGTAGGCTGATGAAAATTCTGGAAGCGTTCCGCCTAACGCGTGGCCCCCACCGGCTGCGCCGTCACGTTTTTCGCTCCCGGCCTCAGCCACCAAATCAGTCCGCCGCCGATCACCAGGCCGATCGCGATCAACTGCGTGCCTGACATTGCCCCGCCGAACACCGATCCTCTCCCCGGATCATCGCGCAAATATTCCAGGAAGAAGCGGGCGACCCCGTAGATAAACAGGAACGCGCCGAAAATCTGCCCCTCAAATTTTCTACGCTTCAGCATCCACATGAGGAAAAAGAAATTCGCCAGCTCGATCGCCGCCTCGAAAAGTTGCGTCGGCTCCAGCGGGACATTCAGCGGTGTTCCGGTAATCTGACTTGCCAGCGGATTGCGAAATACTACCCCCCAAAAATGATGCGTTTCTTTTCCATAGCAGCATCCGGCCGCAAAGCATCCCAGGCGGCCAATCGCATGTCCCAGTGCGAGTCCCGGCGCGAACGCGTCGCAAGTTCCTAGCGTGGGCAGGTGATGCCTGCGGACGTACCACCACGCAGCCAGAAACGCCGCAATCAATCCCCCGGAAAAAACTCCCCCGGCCTGCAGCGTGGTGACGCTGAAAATCTCCGCCGGGTGCGCCGCGTAATAGCCCCACTCATTGATTACGTACAGAACTTTCGCGCCTATAATCCCGCACAGCACAACCAGAATCCCCAGGTTCCACGCCTTCTCGGCGTCAATTCCCAACCGCTCGGAATTGCGCACGCTGATCCATAGCCCGATCAGCACTCCCATCGAAACCAGGAAGCCGTACGTCGGCAGAAAAAATCGCCCGTAATGAATTAATTGCGGATACACAATAAGCTTGGATGCAGGGAAGGCGGAATTTGTACCAAGGTCAGTGTAGCAGGGACGCGAGGAGCCTGGCTTCGCTCAACTGGACAGCCAAGAGCGCGCCCGGATAGGGGCTGGCCGTCCCTACATGAGCACTCTTCTTGAACAAATCAAGTTGAACAAATCAAGTTGAACAAAGCAAGCCGACCCACTGTGCCGTGTGACGGGCCGAGAATGAACCGTCGGTAAGACGTTGGGAACCCGCCGAGACCCTTTAGGCATCTCCGCATGGCGGAGCGCTGCACACCGGATCCTAGTTCGAGTCGAGTCCCCGTTCATTCAGCATTGGTTCAAAAATCGGTTACCGCCATCACCAACCCCGCAGGCCGGCTTTCAATCTGGATGCTAGGAGAACTCAGCCTGAATTAGCAATAGGGGAGGCGCAAATAGTTGGCAGAACACTTGCAACCAAAGTAACGAGCGGTCAAACATTCGGCTTGAGATTTTGGGCGGCGCCGTGCTTCAAGCGCGGCGATAAAGTGCCCATCCATGAACCGGGCTCTGCCCCTGAGGCGCTACTTCGCTCCCGCCGCCCAATAACTGCTCCTCGACAGCACTGTTCTATCCCCCGCGTCCCGCAACCGCACTCGCAACTGATGCAAACCTCCGTGCGGACTCTTCGGCTCGATGCTCAGCAGATAACGGCTGTGCAAATGATTGCTGAAGTCGATCATCCGCAAATCAAAATTCTTTCCCGTGGCAAACATCTCATACTCCCCACCCGTCATCGCTGCCACGGTCTTCGGCATATTCTTTTTCATCGCCTCCGCCGCCATGATCAGCGGCGCCAGCAGATCCGGCGACGGATGCATCTCGCTAATATTGTTCCCCCGCATCGTGTCCAAAATATTCGAACGCGACGGAGAAAACGTAAGCGCGTACACCACGGTGCTGCTCTGTCCAATCTTCGCAACCACGTCCTCCACCTTGGCCTGGCTGCCGTGGTCTCGTGTCTCGCTGATCAGCAACAGCACTCTCTGCCGCTCCTTCGGAGTGTTCTCCAGCATCTTCACCGAATAATCCACCGCATCGAGAATCGCCGCCCCTCCGTCCCCCGGCTGCAACTCCTTCAGTGTCCAGGCAATCCTTTCCGAACCCCCAGTAAAATCCTGCGCGGTCTGCACCTGGCTGTCGAACTCCACAATGGCCACTGAACTGTGCCCCTCCGCCACCAGCGGGTCCAACATCGCACTCAGCCCGCGCATTCGGGGAAACTCATAATCAGCCCGCCGCCCGCGCTGGATCGCAATCACCATCGAGACCGGTTGCCCTTCCGCGGCTTCATCGAGATGCACGACCTGCTCCACGCCATCGTCCTCGACGACAAAATCTTTGGCTTCGAGTCCATACACAATCTCACCCTGCGCGCTTTTCACCAGCGCGGGAATCTCCACCACATTCGATTGACTACGGAGAGTTGTTTCCTGGCAAACGGCGCGGCCGCACAGGAGCGCCAACCACAAAAGAAGATGAATTCCTGCCCGCCTCAGGCTATCCTGCCTTGCGGTTGGGATTTTCGTGCAGCACCTCATCCAGCGCATTGGCCAATAAATGCGCCCGTTTCTGGTAATCGGTTGGCCCATTCTCCTGCTTTCGTTGCAGAAGGTGATACTCATCGGCAATATTTAGCGCCGCCAGCACCGCCAGACGCACCGTATCGATGGTGTTGGTCGCCTGCGCCACGGCACGCATCTTCGAGTCCACATACTCGGCCAGCTTCAGAATGTATTCCGGATCCGATCCCCGCAGGTTATACGCCTGATCAAAAATCTCGACCCGCACGCTTCCGTTTTGCGCATGCTTCGACGTCGAATCCTTAGCTACCGTCGCCATAATCTGCAATCCTAATTATTCAAAGCGTTTTGGCGAAGCCCGAAGCCGACGCTTCTAACTCGCCCGCTCCTCCGCAATCGACTCGATCTGTTCCAGCATTTTCTCCACTCTCCCGCGAATCTCCTCCCGCTCTTTGCGCAACTGCACCGCCTCGCGCTTGAGCGCAACCAATTGCTCCTCGCGTTCTTCCAGTTGCTGCCGCAGCCGCTGGGCATCCCGTTCCGCTGATGCTTGGGCCTGGCGCGCGGCTTTGTATATCTCGATCGTGCGTAATATTTTTTCTTCGAGTATCTGGAAATCGTCCGCCGAAGACTGTTCTGATATCTGTTCTGACACCTGTTCCGCCGCGTTCAACGCCATGATGGCACTTTTCCTGAAAAGATTTCAAACTTTCCCGCAGTATACTCCAGGGTCCTGTGGATTGAGCATGGCCAATCAGTGCCTGCATGCCCTTGTCGCCTCAAATCTGGATATAATCTACCGCATGACACCGAAAACCCTTTCCACGCTCGCTACGATTGTCGCTCTGGTGATTTTCGTTCTTCCCTGCGCCGCCAAAACTCAGGTCGACCTCAAGGACGCACAGGGCAAGGCCGTCGGCACAATCTCGGTCTGGAGCGACGCGGGAGGCACCGGCTTCCAACTAAACCTCCACGATCTACCGCCTGGCGAACATGCCATCCACATTCATCAGAACCCCAAATGCGATGGTCCCGACTTCAAATCAGCCGGTCCACATTTCAATCCCGAAAACAAGAAACACGGATTCGATAATCCCGAAGGCCACCACGCCGGCGACATGCAGAATTTTACGGTCGACGCCAAAGGCAGGTCCAAGGCCCGCTTGGTGAACAAAGACGTTACCTTCGAGGGTACCGATAGCCACTCGCTGTTCAGCAACGGCGGCACAGCGATTGTCATCCACGCCAAAGCCGATGACATGAAGACCGATCCTGCCGGCAACTCCGGCGACCGCATCGCCTGCGGCGTAATCACCAAGTAGCTCGAAGCTGGCCGCGGATTCTGCTTGACATTCGCTTTATATTCGCCAAGAATGGCGGCATGGCGATCACACGCAGGCAGCACGAAACCTACGACTTCATTTCCCGCTTCGTGGCGGAGCATGGTTACTCTCCATCGTTTGAAGAGATCGGAACTGGGCTTAAGCTGAACTCGCTGGCCACGGTGCACAAGCACATCACCAATCTGGAGAAAAAGGGATTGCTCACGCGCGACTACAATCGCAGCCGATCAATCGACCTGCTCCCGCCCAAGGGACGCCTCAAGCAGGCCATGAGCGTGAACACAGGCTTGGTGCTTCCGCTGCTGGGACGCATCGCCGCTGGCCAGCCGATTGAGGCCGTGCAGAGCAATGAGACTATTTCCCTCGCTGATTTTGTCCGCTCGAAAGAGGTTTTTGTGCTCGAAGTGCGCGGTGATTCCATGCAGGATGAGGCCATCCTCGACGGCGATTACGTGCTGGTGGAGAAGTTGAAGACCGCCCACAACGGCGACATCGTGGTCGCGCTGGTGGAGCAGACCGATGCGACTCTAAAACGTTTTTACCGTGAAGGCGATAACATCCGCCTGCAGCCCTCGAATGTCACTATGAAGCCGATCATCGTTCCCGCGGCGTCGGTGGAAGTGCAGGGGCGGGTGATTGGGGTGTTGCGGAAGTACTAGCGTTCCCGTCGCATTGCTATAGGTGGAAGTCGACTCCTACGGGCCATTCGACGGCCACGGGCTGACCGCCCTGCTGAGCCGGATCGAAACGCCATTTTTGCACACACGCTACAGCCTTCCAATCCAAACCCATACCCAGGGCTTCGCAATTCGCGGTTTCGAGGTTCCCCATCGGTATCCACCCCCAAACCAGAGCGTAAACGTCCCCTGGTAATGCAGTTCACGCGCTTCGGTTGAAAACTCAGGGCCTGGAGCTGACCTCACCCGAGCAGGAGTGACTCCCTAGTCGACCCGAACGAGCGGTGCGCCCGCGATTATCGTTGCCAGGTCTTTGTCTTGCCCGGATTCGGAAACGCCTGGGACGGCCGCCAGTTCTTGTCCGAATCTGCCGGCCGGGTACCGATCCTTACCCAAGTTCTCAGAACCTGCCAACACGCACGACTTCCAATAATCCGGCACGATGTCGGCGAGGCGACCCGGGGGCGTCAAGAATATTCTCGCGAGCAGCGCCTGCCCTTTCTCGGCAGTGCGGCACCCGCGCCGGGCTCAGTTTCGATTCGGAGACGGCTCGTTCTCTTTGGTTTCTTGTTCCCGGAGGTTTGGAACGCGAGTGCGTGGCCGTCGTGAATCAACGTCAGCCGATCCGCGTGAATCGTCAGTCGCCGATCCGAAACATTGATTTCCGAAACATTGATTGAGGTACGTGCACGACCCCATCGACCGTCCAATCGCCTAAACGGAGATTGCCCGCGAGCATGCCCGGCGGAATCGCACTTCAATTTGTCCCCGTGATAAAAACCGCGCAGGAGCAGGAAAAGAATCTTATTTCCCCAATCGAGAGCGCAGACTTTACTCCCCATCATCTGCGGCACAAGCGCGGGGTAAAAGGATTGCAGAAACCAGAGCTGCGAACAACAGTGCGGAAAGAAGACGCGAGATTCGCGCAGGGCCAATGATGGCAAAAAATCGTAGCTGACTTTGAGGCAAAAAAAGCAAACGCCCCGGAAACAATCCTGGGCGTTTAGGTTTGCAGACGACTAAAAGCTTTTTTATCCAACGTGCCGGTCGATGGCCTGCGCGATGGCGTCCTTCGGACGGTAGCCGACGAGTTGCTCCACCACTTGCCCGCCCTTAAACACCAGCAGCGTGGGGATTCCAGTAACTTTGTAGCGCATGGGAGTTGAGCTGTTGGCATCTACGTCCATCTTGCCGACTTTCAGCTTGCCCTGGTATTGCTTGGCGAGCTCGTCGACGATGGGAGCCAGAGCGCGGCAGGGGCCGCACCATGTTGCCCAGAAGTCCACCAGTACGGGGGTATCTGATTTCAAAACATCCTGATCGAAGTTTGCATCGGTGACTTCGAAGATTCCATTGCCTGCATGCGCTTGCGGAGATTTGTGTGTAGTTGTGTCTGTGCCTGCCATAAGTGCTTCTCCTCGTTGTAACGTCGCGCTGTCGGCGGACGCTCCATCGAGCTGTCTTGCCGGACCCGGCGATCTGTAGCGAATAACTGCCGGCCCTCTAAAGGGCTTCTCTATTATCGCACTCAAGTTGGATGCCGGGCGATGGCGAAAGTCGCAAAACCGGTCTGCGCACATTAGGGAGACTTTCCGGCGGGAGCGAGGAACTTCAAGTAGCTGACGAGTTGCCAGCGCTGAGGCTCTGGCAACGTGGACCAGACGGGCATTCCGTGTCGAACTAGGCCGTTGGTAAGGATCCAGAAAAGGTTCCGGGCGCGGCTTGTCGTACCGGATCAGCCAGCAGACTCGGCACCTTCCGGCCATCTTCCGCCATTTCACCGTCTCACTCGGCGCAGTGGAATCCGAAAAGCTCTTCGCTGGCGGCTACGGCATCCGGGTCGCCTTCCAACGGATTACGGCGTGCGACAGCTTTCTGGGGAGCTTTCGCCAGTTCGGCATAGACATCTTTTTGCCGAACATGTTCCTCGCCCGCTGCGCGGACGCCATGGGGATGTTTAGCGCCAAAGACGCGAGCGAGCATGTCGCCGAAGCCCGAGAACTCGCGCGAAACGCCCCAGCGCAGCAAAAATCGGTGGCGGTTATCAAGCCGAAACCTGGGGACAGGCGCAGGGTCCAGTCCCTGCATCTTGGCAGTAGTTAACTCAGTCGCATCTCGCCAGCATAAAATTTCGCCGCAAAGCGCTTGCCCCCAGTTGCGACAATCGAAGAAGACCTCCATGCCACTACCCGAACGGAAATGCCCGGCCGGTTGCAGTCTCACTTTGCCGAACGTGGTATCGGCATGACCGAGCAGCGGCGCGCGATTCTACGGGTGATGGAGACCGCAACCAAACACACTTGGACCCTGCGCGGCTTTTGCGCAGGGCACAGAAGCTGGACGCCGGTGTGGATCGCAGCATCGTCTACCGAACTCTGCAACTGCTGAAGCGTCATGGACTGATTGACGAGCTTGATCGCATAGACATCCACGGCGAGGTCCACTCCTACGAGCGCAAGCTGAATCGGGATCACATCCACATGGCCGGTTTGCGTTGCGGGAAGATCATGGAATTCGTCAGCGACATTTTTGAAGAAGTTAAAGGGACAGGTGGAGAAAGATTGTCGATCCGGATGGTGGTATCGCGACTAGAGATCGGCGGGTAGTGCGCGACGTGCTCGAATTAGACGGCCTGGAGATGGGGTGAAAGTTCGAAAAAGATACCCTGGCTTTGTCCGATCGACAGCCGATCGCGGCCGTCTTCACGAAAAAAGCGCCTCGGACTTTTCAGTCCAAGACGCCTCGGCAGCCCTCCCCCAGAACTGCCAAACCACTCTTGGATAGTAGGTTTAGGGCTTTTTTTTGTAAACGTCACTTTGGTAATCCGCGTTCCTGCAGTAATGGAACCGCGAGCGAAACGGGATTGCGGGACGAACGGAGATACGCCGAGATACTATTGCCGCTTCAGCCAGGTTTGGCCGTTGTCAGAGGTGGCCCAGAGCTCGCCAGTCGAGGTTGAGACCTCTCCGTGCTGTGGGTCGGAGATCTGAATGGCGATTATGTCCCCCGTGAGCGCCACTCCCAGGGCGGAAGGTGTGACTCGGCTCCAGCGATCGCCACCGTCCCAGGTGTGATAAAGAGCGCCGCCGGACCCGCCCGCCCATACTTCGAGTCCCGCGGCTGCAACCGCGCGGAATATGACAGCGGGATAGGCCACAGCCTCGGCCTTCTGATTCTTCTTGGCTTCGCTGAAGCTGCCCACATCGGCCTTGGCCGTGTTCTCCTTCGCCAAGCGAGCTCCACTGGAGGCGACGGTCAGAGCGGGATTCACATCTTTCCACGTATCTCCACCGTCGAAGGAACGCTGCAAAACGCCGGAAGAACTGACAGTCCAGCGCGGTGTGGCGCTGGATGCGGTTTGGCCGGGCACGGGATCTTTGGCTTTAACTACATCTAAATTCGTGAAGGCTCGTCCGTTCAAAGGCAAACTGCCTTGATTCTGGGCAACCTGATTTTCGGCAACCTGATTCTGGCTTGTTCCGACGGAATCAGTTGTGACTGGACCGTCCGCTTGCACTTCAACCATTTCTGAGGCAGCGCCGATCTTCAGCTGCTGGCCGGTTGCAGCGGTTGGATTCTGTTGTGCCCGCGTAACCATCGAACGTTCCCTGGGTGGCGCGAAACTCTTAGGCGAAACTCCGCTGCCGGAGCCGGCACCGATCCCGCCGCCAGAACCGCTGGCAGCGCCTGCCACTCCTCCCCCAACGACACCGCCGGACCTTGGGAAGGTTGATCCTGGGACGGTTGATCTTGGGAGGGTTGGTCTTGCAGGGCTTGGCGGCTGGTCTGCGCGGCCGGATCCGACCACGGCCTCGTGCGCCGTCAATGTCTGCGACCCGGTGGCGGACAGTGCTTTTTGCATCTCCGTTTGCTGCACCGTTGATGGGGGCGCGGGCGCTTGCCGCGACACGGAAGAGGCTACTTCGGCGTCCTGTGGCCGGTTTGAGGCGACGCTGTTTTCGCTGCGATGCGAGTATTCGAGGACCCCGAGCGACGTGACCACCAGGATTCCCGCAGCCAGAGCTCCCCAACGGAGCGGGGGCCAGCGAAGCCAGCCAATCCCAGCGGTGCTAACGGAGATAGGCAGCGCAACGATCTTTCCCGCTCTCTCTGTCTCCGTCTCTGTCGCCGGCAAAGCTATCGCAACCACGTCCCGACAATCGCCACAGCGCGTAAGGTGTTCCATCACTCTGGCGCGCTCGTCTCCAGCAAGCGATTGCTCGGCGAAGGCGGTGAGCAGATCGGCATCGGGATGCGAATCGGCGGCTGGCTGCTTTTCCTGCAGCCGCTTCAGCACGAATTGGGGGACGTCGTGCATATCAGTTTCTAAGATCTAGTCTCTATTTCTCGGCCACGCTTGTTCGCCCATACGGGTTCAAGGATTCGCCTGCACCCCCGGGCCTCCCGGGGTTCGAGCCTCGACTGGGTTTTCCCTCTTTGAAGAGAACGTTGCGGGAGGCGATTCTTGCGCCAGGCTGCGGCGAATATTCACCCGCAGGTCACGCACGTCCACTTCCAAAGCCTCTTCTGCCTGGCGGCGAGCCATGCCCCGCTGCATCATGGTAGCCAGGATTTTTTTCCGCAGGGACTTGGCCAACTTGTCCACCTTGCGGCTGATGGTGGATTCGTGTACCCCCAGCATGCCGGCGATTTCGGCGAGCGTACGGCCATCCAGAAAATAGGCCGCCAGCACCAGCCGCTCGTCGCTAGCCAGCCCAGCCAAGGCAGCGTCGGTGGCGGATTCCAGGCGTGCGTCCGGGGAAGGAACCGGCTCTGGCTCGGGAGCCGCGAACTGGGAACCTTCTTCGCCCTCCTCGTCCAGGCTCACCAGACGTTTTGTGCGGCGGTAGCGATTCACGAACTCTTGCGCCAGCACGGTACGCAGCCAACCTTCGAGTGATCCGCGCCCGGTAAAGGATGCCAGCTTCGAAACCCGTTCGCCTTCGCGCGTGCCCGTGCCATAGAGCTCGGCATAAAGCGTGTCGGCCAGATCGCGGGCGGCGGAATCCTCGCGGGCAATGCGCAGAGCCGATTGATAAAGCTTTTCCCGGTAACGGGTGAGGAAAATCTCCCAGGCCGCGTTATGCCCCGCGGCACACGCTCTCGCCAGAGCGAGTTCTTCGATGCGCAAGGTCAACAGAAAAGTCTCCACCTCGGTTTGCGTAGCCCCGGCAGGGAGATACTTGGCAGCCACGTCACAAAGAACGGCTGCTAGGGATTCACCGGAAAGGCCGATCTTTTCGCAACCGCTTTTCGCTTGCAGCTCCGCCAGCAATTCGGAGACTGCCGATCGCACTGGAGCGGAAATCGGTCTCGTGTCGGGCATGCAGACTAGAAAAGAGTACGACGAGCAGGGCTTGCGATACTACTAATTCCTTAGACGCGGCTCTTTTAATTTTAGCCGCAAGGCTAAGCTTTCTTTTCGTTCTTCCGGCGAATCGAGACGGACGGCGCGTCCCGGAATAAAGTCCTCCTGGGCCGGGGCGCGACCGCTCCGCTCTCGGGAGGAACCCGATGAAGTCGAAAATGTTGCTGACACTCGCGATGCTGCTGCTCCTGGCCGGACTGACCACGGTTCGACTTGTCACCGCGAACCTGAGGCCAGTCCATGGCGAGGGACCTGCCAGCTCAGCCTTCAAGGTCCTGGAGCCGATCGGGCATGGAAATCTCACGGTGTTTCCCGTCGTCGCTCCCCAATCCTATGCCACGGGCGAGTTTCTTACCCTGGATGAAGGCTTGCGCTCGGGAGAAGTGGTTGTGACCGAATACGGAAATGTTCGCGGATTGGTGCGCCGGCGCAACACAACCCCGATGCAGCACGACATTGCCGAGGTGAACCGGTTGGTGCTGATCAACAATTCAAAGCGGCCGCTGTTGCTTTTGGCTGGCGAGATCGTCACCGGGGGCAAACAGGACCGGGTGATCGGCAAGGATCGTATTGTTCCGTCGGAAAGCGACCCGGTCGATCTTAGCGTCTTCTGCGTGGAGCCGGGCCGCTGGGTAGCCAGCAGCGATCATTTCGGCGCTTCGGGAACAACCTACGCGTCGGGAAGCGCAGGGGGCGGCGGCGTATCTTCGGGGACCCTCATGGCTCAGCCTTCCGTACGCGCAAAAGCGATGGGCGACAAGGACCAGAACCAGGTTTGGGCGGAGGTGAGGAAGCAGCAACAGTCAATGACGGTCGAGGTGGCAGCAGGAGCCTCGGCGGTGAATGCGGACGAGATACGCTCGACGAGTTCGTATGCCCGGGTGATGGAGAACAAAGATGTAAAGGAAAAAGTCGACGAGGTTGCCCAACCTATCGAACACAACTATCAGAGCCTGATCAAACAACTGCGCGATCGTAAGGCGGTCGGAGTGGTGGTTGCGGTCAATGGACGCATCATCTGGGCCGATGTTTTCGCCAGCACGGAGCTGCTCGAAAGATATTGGCCGAAGCTGGTCCGATCGTATGCTTCTGAAGCCGTGGTAACGCGAGCCAAGGGCGGTGAGGCAAGCTTGGCACAGGCAGAGGCGTTTCTTCGAGAGATGGAAGGACGCCGGGAAACGATTGAGAGCGAACCGGGAATTTACCGTCACACCGAAATCAACGGCGATGGATTCAAGGCGTTCGCGCTGACTTCTCTCCTGCCGAAGACTGGCTTTGATGTGCACGTAGCGAAAATGGCAGAGTAATCGGCCGGACGGTTCTCAATTCGCCGGGCTTTGGTTCTGATACCAGTTCCGCCAGGCGGCGGAGTTGTTCGGCAGGCGCTGTTTGGTGATGTCGGCCAATGCCTGATAGGCCCAGCCACGGGTCTGAGCGTCGAGCGCAGGATCACCGGAATAGTCGATCAGTCGCGGAACTGCGATAAGACGCTGGTCGTGGGTGAACATACCGGACTCCGCCAGGCTGCAGGCGGCGCGTTCGCGCACCATCGGGGACGGATCATTGTGCATTGCATCGAGCAAGGGCTCGATGGTAGCGGTCGTTCCCACCAAAGCCAGGCCTTCCACCGCCCAACGGCGCGAGTCTTGGGAATTATTCTCGGATTCGCGGCCATTAACATTAACCCGGCCATTAAGATGAGCGGTTAAAAGCTGAACCACGCGGTCCGTCTCAATGCCGCGGTTCGCAAGCAGGCCCAGGCTCCACAAAGCCCAGATCTTTTTCGCGTGGTCGGCGGAGCCCGCCTGTTTCTCAAGCGCATCGACGGTAGACCGGTTCTTGGTAAGGCCGTAGGCGGCGAGTTGCACTTCGATGGCGGAATCCCTCACATTTCTGTCAGTAGAGTTGAGGGCCGCAGCAGTAAGTTCGCCGAGTTGGGCATCCCATTTGAGTTTTCCGCGCCAGGCATCGACGCGAGCTTCGATTTGGTTCGTAGCTCCGTCGGAACGCGCTACGGCGCGCTCGAGCAGGATTTCGGCCTGCCTCTGCGGCCTCTGGCGGTCGATATCCGAAGAGGGCGAAACGGAGGAGATACCAGAATTTCTCTTCGACGACAACGGATCTGAGAATCTTTCCCAAACCTTCCCCAGACCTCCGCCGCTCGAGACTGCCACCGCGAGTCCAATTCCCGCCATCATTACGGCTACACGCAGCACCCGCGCCCCTAAGACTTGCGTACGACGAGAATCTGGACGTCCGGCAACTTGTTTCGATCGAAGGTCCGAGCTGGAACCAAGCCTTTCGTAGTCCGGCGTCGCCTGGAGCCGTGGGTCGGAGTAGCCTGCTCCGCAGTCTTGCTCCGGTATGTTTCGTCGAAAAACACCCATAGGCAAAGTTTAGGCAGGGGTCGGGATAGGGTAAAGTTACTTCTGGGTCCCGCCCATAGGAGATTAGATGCATGAGCGCGGCTACCTGCGGGCCAGAAATGGCACCGCAGTAAACGCCATGGGCCTCGAAGTCACGGAGGAAAGATGTCTGCCCGAAGAAATTACTTTCGCCGTTGGAGTCCGCCTTGGTTGGTTCTGATTCTCGTCGCTGTCGCTCTCGCTCGAGCCGCCCCCGGATACAAAGTGGTGAACACTCACAAAGTAGGGGGCGATGGTGGTTGGGATTACCTGACCGCGGATGCGGCGGCGAGACGTCTGTATATTTCACGAGCCACACACGTGCTTGTTCTCGATCTGGATTCCGGCAAAAATGTGGGCGACATCGCGGACACACCGGGGGTCCATGGCATTGCGCTCGCGCCGGAGCTGGGGCGTGGCTTTACCAGCAATGGACGCGAAGCTACAGTGAGCATTTTTAATCTGAAAACGCTGGCCACGAGTGGCAAAGTAAAAGTGGGGGAAAATCCGGACGCCATCCTTTACGAACCAACGACCAAGCGGGTCTTCACATTCAATGGCCGAAGCCAGGATTCAACCGCCATCGATGCCACTAACGGCACGGTACTGGGCACAATCAAACTGGACGGCAAGCCCGAATTCGCGGCCAGTGACGGCCAGGGCGGAGTGTACGTTAATATCGAAGACAAGAGCGAACTGGTGGCAGTCGATCCGAAAAAGCTAGAGGTGAAATCGAAGTGGGCACTCGCCCCTTGCAAATCGCCTTCAGGTTTGTCCATGGATAAGAAAAACCGCCGCCTGTTCGTCGGCTGCGAGAACAGGATGATGGCCGTGGTCGACGCCGATTCCGGTAAAGTTTTGGCAACGCCCGCCATCGGCGACGGCGTAGACGCAACCGCATTCGACGACGAAACCGGACTGGCTTTCGCATCCTGTGGGGAAGGTGTGCTGACTGTAATTCGCGAAGACTCGCCGGAGAAATTCAGTGTGGCGGAAACTGTTCCGACGCAGGCGGGCGCGCGCACGCTGGCCCTCGATTCCAAGACGCATCAAGTGTTCGTGGTGTCGGCGAAATTCGGTCCGCCGCCCGCCGCGACCGCGGATAATCCGCAGCCTCGGCGCAGCATCGTTCCTGACACTTTTGTGGTTCTCGTCTTGAGCAAATGACCCTCACTCTCAATTCCTCGAAAAAGACGCTTTTTCTCGGCTTGGCAATCATGATTGCGCAGGTCAGCGCCGTGCGGATCTGCGCGGCCTATTCCGTACTCACTCACGAAGAGATCGTCGATTTGGCCTGGAAGGACAACCTCCTGCCGGCGCTGAAGAAGCGATTTCCCGCCGCTACCGACGATGATTTGAAGAAGGCCCACGCCTTCGCCTACGGTGGATCGCTGGTTCAGGACATGGGATATTACCCCTTTGGGAACAAGTATTTCAGCGACCTCACGCACTACGTGCGCAGCGGCGACTTCATCATCCACTTGATCAAGGAAGCTTCTGACCTGGACGAATACGCTTTTGCCCTGGGCGCACTGGCTCACTATTCGGCGGATAATTGCGGACATCCCACCGTCAACCAGGCTGTCGGGATCGAATTTCCCAAGCTGCGCAAGAAGTATGGGAACGTTGTCACCTACGAGGATAATCCGAAAGCCCACATCCGCACTGAGTTTGGTTTCGATGTAACCCAGGTAGCGAAGAACCGCTACACTTCCGACCGCTATCACGATTTCATCGGCTTCGAAATTTCGAAGCCCGTCCTGGAGCGGGCGTTTCAGGATACTTACGGCATTCCCTTGACTGACGTTCTCTCCAAAGAAGATTTGGCCATTGGAACTTTTCGACGGGCGATTAGCCACGTCCTTCCGGAGATGACGCGCGTGGCTCTCATTACGCGCCGCCAGGAGATTGTTTCGGAAACCCCGAACTTCCGTGCGCGAGAGTTCCGTTATTACTTATCGCGTACCAGCTATCAGAAGGAATGGGGGAAAGGGTATCGCAAACCTGGCTTCGGAACCCGTCTGCTCGGGTTCTTTCTAAGATTCGTGCCCAAGGTAGGGCCATTCAAAGCGCTCGACTTTAAAATTCCTACCCAGAAAACTGAGGACCTTTACATCGCCAGCGTGGATAAAACGGTGGAGGATTACACCAAGCTTCTCCACGAAACAAGCGCCGGAGACTTGCACCTGGAGAACACCGATTTTGATACCGGCCAGGTTACCCGCGCCGGTGAATACGGCCTGACCGATAAGTCCTATGCCCACCTGCTTAACCAATTGGCTCAGCATAACTTCGAGCAGATCAGCCCTGAGCTGCGGGCGAATATTCTGGCTTTTTATGGCGATCGAAACGCGCCGGTCGCGACCAAGAAGAAGCCGGAGGACTGGCAGAAAACGCAGGATGAACTGGAAAAACTCCGCGCGCTGCCGGAATCTTTGCCGGCTGCAAACAAGGCGGAATTGCAGATCGAGTCCGACCCAAAGCCCATGGAATTGTCGCAGGAAGAAGATTCCACGCAGAAGCAATAGCGGTTAAAGCCGTGGTGTAGTCGCGTCGAAACGACCGTTCGGTTGTACATTTATCCTCGGAAGCGTAAAACCCGGCAGTGCAGGGCGGGGATAGAAGCGACTTGGCAGCCACGTCACAAGGGAGTCTTTTGCTGCTCAATGTAGGTTTTCAAGATGTTGATGGGGGCTCTGCCACGAGACGCAGCGAAGTAAGATGGCGACCAGAGGACGCCTTTCGAGTAGCGTCTGATAAGGTCAGGCGGTTGCAATCCCAGCCTGAGCCGAAAGGCCAAGAAGGATCATCCCTGGCGCCAAGGCTATCATGAGGATTGTTGAGAATGATGCCGGACGATAAGTTTTACCGGGCACGGGTCACCACACGCGAGGAGTTCGCCCCCGACCTTTGGATGATTCGCCTTCAGCCCGGCGGCGAGTTCAACTTTGCTCCGGGGCAGTACGCGACGCTCGGGGTAGAGCACGACGGCAGGCGGACCGAGCGTCCGTACTCGATCGTCTCCGCGCCCTTTGAAAATGAAATCGAATTTTTCTTCGAACTGGTGCCGGAAGGAGCTCTCACTCCGCGCCTATACAAACTGCAGCCCGGCGATGAGTTGCTGATGAGGAAAATCCCCAAAGGAAAATTCACGCTCGATACCGAGAGCGAACGAAAGCACCATTTACTGGTCTCCACCGTGACCGGCGTGGCCCCGTTCGTAAGTTTCGTCCGCACGCTTTCGAGGGATTGGAAAGAAGGTCGCTTCGACGGCAGCCACCAACTGTACCTGCTCAACGGCGCCAGCCGTCCCTGGGAGTTCGGCTACAAAGAGGAGTTAATCCGCTTCGGCGCGGAACTCCCCTGGTTCAAATACGTACCCACCGTGAGCCGGCCATGGGACCACGCAGACTGGCCGGGCGAAATCGGCCGCGCCGACGATGTGCTGCGCAAGTATGCCGACGGCTGGGAACTCGACGCCACCAATACGACAGCGTATTTGTGCGGACACCCGGACATGATCGCAAATAGTAAGGCAATTCTGAAACGCCGCGGCTTCGTCGATCGGACTGCGATTAAGGAAGAGATCTACTGGATTCCTGCGAAGTAGTTGCTCATGCAGGAGACAGGCGCCTGGGCTGTCCCGCCTGCAGCCAACCCCGGGGGACGTCCGCCACGCCTAAGCGGCCACTCGCGAACTGCGGCGCTCAAGCAGCAGCACGTTTCTCCAGGTGTCGCCCATTTTTCCAATCCGGCGCCGCACACCAACCTGCCGAAATCCGCATGACTTGTGAATCGCAACGCTGGCGACGTTCTCGGGAAAGATTCCAGCTTGTAGCGTCCAGACGCCGTGACGCTCCGATTCCTCGACCAGCGCTTTCAGGAGAGCCTTGCCGACGCCATTCGCTCGCGCCACGGCGGCGACGTAAACCGACACTTCCGCTACTCCGGAATAAACCAGGCGCGCGGAAACCGGGCTGAGTGCAGCCCATCCGAGGATCTGCTTTCCCTTTTGCGCCAGCAGACGACAATCCTGGCGATGATTGCCATCCCACTTTTTCCAGTCCGGAAGCTCGGTTTCGAAGGTTGCGTTCCCGCTGGTGATGCCTTCGCGATAAATCTCGCGAACCGCGATCCAGTCTTCTGGCTGCATGAAAGTGATTTGGTAATCCATGACGGGCGCATCCGACTTTAGGTTTCAGCGGGCGCAAAGACGACTAGAACCGCAAGTTCCTCGGTAATGTCGTAGAAGCGATGTCCGACTTGCGCGGCCACGAAGATCACGCTACCCGCGGAAATTTCCCGATCTTCGGACCCAGCCTTGAAGCGGGCGCGGCCGCGGACAACATAATAAATCTCATCTTCGCGATGCGGTTTCTGCCCATCCGTTCCTCCCGCGGGCAGGACGTAAAGCCCGGCACTCATGGTCGGCACACGCAGGAATTCACGGTACGACTTGTCGCTTTCGCGCCGCTGCTCGTCGATCTCCGGCAGGCTGGCAAAGAGCGTTTTCATGCCAAGATGCCTCCGAAAATCAGGTCGGTAAATTGCGGAATCAGGTTCTGCGTTTGCAGATCGCCTTCCGGTTTGTACCACTGGTAAATCCAGTTGATCATGCCGAGCAGCGCGAAAGCTGCGGCGCGCGGACTCACCTTCGCCTTTGTGGAATGCGACTGCCGGGCTTTGTTCTGCACTTCCGCCATCAGGCTTTCGAGGAAGTGGATGTAGTCCTTTTTGCGGGCATTAATGCGTTTGCGGAGCGCTGGCGGCAGGGGATGGTTTTCGTGCAGCATCACGGTAATCTCACGGTCGCGCGGGCTCAGCACAACTTCAATGTGCAGGCGTATGAGAGCCCGCAGCCGTTGTTCGGGATCGGCTATCCCACGCAGCGGATTCAGTACTCGATCCTGGGTAATCTCCATGGCATGATCCATGATCTCGAACAGGATTTCATCTTTGCTCTGAAAGTGATGATAGAGCCCGCCCTTGCTTAGCTTGAGTGCGGCCGCCACATCATTCATGGAAGTGGCGTCGTAACCTCGCTGCTGAAACAAGCGAGCGGCGGTGCGCAGTATTTCCTGCCGGGAATCTACCCCAGTGTCGCGGGCCATCGGGTGACATGGTAAACAGTTCCGGCAGGGATTACCAATGACCGGCCGAAAGCATTACATGAGTGTGATTGCGATGATAGATTTCCTGCTTGACACTGATTCCGCTGACAGGATAGCATTTCCAAAGACCGACCGACCGGTCGGTCAGCACGGCAAATAATCCCCCACGCAAGGGCAATTCCCCTCCCTTGTGAACGAGAGGAGCACGCTGGTGGCTACAATTTTTTATGAACACGACGCTAACCCGAATGCCCTGAAGGGCAAAACCATTGCCATCCTGGGCTACGGCAGCCAGGGACACGCTCAGGCCCAGAATCTCCGCGACAGCGGCTGCAAGGTGATCGTGGGGCTGGAACCGAACCGCCCCAGCGCCCAGCAGGCTCGCGCCGATGGCATGGTGGTGGTGGCGCCGGATGAAGCCGCCAAGCGCGCCGACTGGATTCACGTGCTCACCCCTGACGAGACCCAGGCGGCTGTTTACGAGCAATACATCAAGCCATATCTGCATCCCGGAAAGGTTTTGGGATTCTCACACGGTTTCAGCATTCATTTCAAAACCATCGTTCCTCCAAGCGATGTGGACGTCGTAATGATCGCGCCCAAAAGTCCCGGACATCTTTTGCGACGCGTTTATGCCGAAGGCCGCGGCGTGCCGTCGCTGATTGCCATCAGCCAGGATTCCAGCAAGCGCGCTCACGAGTATGCGCTGGCCTACGCACACGGCATTGGCTCAACCCGCGCGGGCGTGCTGCAGACCACTTTCAAGGAAGAGACTGAGAGCGATCTTTTCGGCGAGCAAGCCGTGTTGTGCGGCGGACTGACCTCATTGATCAAAAAGGGATTCGAGACCCTGGTCGAAGCCGGTTACGCCCCCGAGATCGCTTACTTCGAGTGCCTGCACGAGATGAAGCTGATCGTCGACCTCATCTACGAAGGCGGTCTGGGACGGATGCGCTACTCGATCTCGAACACCGCCGAGTATGGCGATCTGACCCGCGGCGAGAAAGTGGTGGGCGACGCCACCCGGGCCGCGATGAAGAAAACTCTCTCCGACATTCAGGACGGAACTTTCGCCCGCGAGTGGATCAAAGAAAATAGAGACGGCGGCTACAACTTCACCGAGTTGCGCGAGAAAGAGCAGCAGCATCCGATCGAAATCGTGGGCGCGCAGTTGCGCGGCATGATGAGCTGGCTGCCGGGCCGGGAAGCGAAGAAGCCGGCTGAAGCCCCCAAGCCAAAGCCGGAACAGGTCGTGAATGCTTAAAGGAGCAGAAATCGTCCTGCAGTGCGTGCGCGCCGAAGGGGTGGACCTTGTGTTCGGCTACCCCGGAGGCGCGATCATGCCCTTGTATGACGCACTGGAGGGAAGCGGCATCCGGCATGTCCTCACCCGTCACGAGCAGGGCGCAGCGTTTGCCGCGGAAGGGTACGCGCGGGTTACGGGAAAAGTTGGCGTGGCGATTGCGACCAGCGGTCCCGGCGCCACCAATTTGGTGACCGGCATTGCCGACGCCAAGATGGATTCCGTTCCCCTGGTGTGCATCACTGGACAAGTGCGCAGCGCGATGATCGGCTCGGACGCCTTTCAGGAAACTGACGTTTTCGGGGTAACGCTTTCGCTTACCAAGTGGAGCCGGCTGGTCCGAACGATTGACGAAATCCCGGAAGTGATCGCCGAAGGTTTCCACTGGGCTCGCAGCGGACGGCCAGGGCCGGTGATCATCGACATTCCAACCGATTTGCTTAAGGCCAAGAAGGAATTTTCTGGGCCGGTCCCGGTAAAGTTCACGCCGCAGGCGCGTCCTGCCGATGCGAAAGCCGAAGGCGCATTCACGGATACGATTGTGACCCTTCTGCAGCGCGCAATCAGGCCGGTAGCGCTGGTGGGAGCGGGGGCGAAGCTGTCGGGAGCAATTCCCGAATTGCGGCGGCTGCTAGACGATTTAAATATTCCCACGTTCGCTACGGTTCACGGATTAGGGGCCGTTCCTCCGCGATCGAGCTATTACCTGGGAATGGT
>DATNLE010000391.1:0-80058 GCA_035603035.1 Candidatus Acidiferrales bacterium
GTCGTGGTGGTTTCCGAGGACCATTCTGCACCCACCTTTGGACTGTGCGTCAGCTATGGAATCGGTTTTCGGCTGGAGCCCGAAGGACGCACTGGATTCGCCCATCTGTTCGAGCACATGATGTTTGAAGGAACTCCCAACGCTCACAAAGGTGTTTTGGACCGCGTGATTGAGGGCGGCGGCGGGTTAAACAATGGCGACACTCGGTACGACTTTACCGAGTATATCGAAACCGCGCCTGTTTCAGCCCTCGATCCCGTGTTGTGGATTGAAGCCGATCGCATGAAGACTTTGGACTTCTCCCCGAAGAATCTGGAAAATCAACGCAATGTAGTTGAAGAAGAAGTCCGGGTAAACGTTATGAATCGTCCATATGGACTCTTCTTCGCGATTGATCTTCCGGGAAAAGCCTTCGACACCTATCCCAATGCGCACAACTTCTATGGTGAGTTCAAGGATCTCGACGCCGCCAAAATCGCAGACGTCCAAAAGTTTTACGAGCAGTATTACGCTCCAAACAATGCGGTCCTAGCGATTGTGGGCGACGTGCAGCCCGATGACGTCTTCGCAAAGGTGGAAAAGCATTTTTCTGCTATTCCCGTGCGCGAGATTCCACCGCGACCCAATGTGGAGGAGCCGCCTCAAAAATCGGAGCGACGTGCCACCGAGAGCGACAAGCTGGCCAAAGTTCCGGCGCTCGCCATCGGCTACCGCATGCCTCCGCGGCATTCGCCCGACGCCCTTGCCAGCGCCGTAACCGGAGAGCTTCTGCACAACGGGCAAGCATCACGACTCTATCAAGCTCTGGTGAAGGAGAAGCAAGTTGCACTATCAGTGGATGGCGGCTTGAATTGGCCGCTAGGCACTCCCTACGAATTCAACGGTCCGACGCTGATGACTTCGTTCATCGTGTACCCACCGAATGTTTCAGAAGATCAGCTGGTGGCGGCTTACGACTCTGCTATCAAGGAGCTTGTCGACAAAGGACCAAGCCAGCAGGATCTGGAGCGGATCGTCGCCAAGATGCGATCCGACTGGTACGATCAGCTGGAGATTCCAATCAGTCGAGCTTCGGCGCTCTCGCACGCTGTGCTTTTCGACGGCAAATTCGATCTCGTGTACCAAATCCCCGAAGACTTAGCCAAAGTTACACCCGCCCAAGTTCGGGCGTTCGCAGCCAAGTATCTCGTGAGTACGAACCGCACCGTCATAAATCGAGTGCCCGCACAAGGAGAGGTACAGTCCGAGAAAAAGCAAGGAGCGGGACAATGAGAACGATCATGAGAATCGCTGTTGCTATCCTTTTGTTCGTCTCATTCAGTTTTGCGCAGAAGGATGTTCCGATGCCGAAGGAACTTCCGCCCTATGGCGCAGAGAAGCCGCTCCCGCCACCTTCTGTCCACTCTGCCAAACTCGACAATGGATTGACCCTGTGGATCGTTTCTGAACCAGGTTTTCCGAAAATTGCATTCAGCGTGGCCGTACGCGGTGGCCTCGCTGCAGATCCTGCGGACTCCCCTGGCATTTCGGAGTTGCTGGCGAAAACCCTCGATCAGGGAACAAAAGCGCGTACGGCAAAGCAGATTGCACAGGAACTGCAGGCTGCTGGCGGAGATGTGAGCGCCGACTCGCAGAAGGACTTCATCGAAGTGTCAACAGCTGTTCTGGCGTCGAGAATGGACGCTGCGATCTCCGTTTTGTCTGATGTTGTCCAGAACGCCTCTTTTCCGGATGCTGAGGTGGCGCTTGCTAAGCGCAATTTGTCCGACTCGCTTCGGCAGCGCGAGTCGGAGCCGAGATTTCTCGCAACCCGCGCTATGGCGAAAGTCCTCTTCGGCGATCACCCTTATCACGTCACCGCACCCACGCAGGACTCCGTTACGGCCGCTACTTCTGCAGACCTCAGGCGGATCTTCGCGGAACGCTTCCGACCGGATCAGGCGATTCTGGTGGCAGTCGGTGATTTTGACGACGCACGAATGATGGAGATGGTGAAGGCGAAATTTGGTGCCTGGAAGGCGCCGGGCAAATCTGCGCTCTCCGCAACCCGACGTACTTCCAATACGCCGGAACATGCGGTCTTTGTGGTGACGCGTCCAGGTTCCGTTCAGACCACGCTTGAACTGGGAACTTTTGGGCCTTTGCGCGGCGATCCTGATTACGAAGCAGCCATGGTCGCGAATGCAATTTACGGAGGTACGTTCAGTTCGCGATTAACGTCCAACATTCGCGAGGACAAGGGATACACCTACTCACCCTCTTCCTACTTGCGTGCTTATCAGGCAGCGGGAGTGTTAGTCACGCATGCCGATGTTCGCAACGAAGTAACCGCGCCCACTCTGAATGAAATCGATTACGAACTGAACCGACTGGCGACCACCGCACCCAGCGACGAAGAACTCTCGAAAGCCAAACATTACCTCGTAGGCAGTGAAGCGATCCAATTGCAGTCCAGAGCCTCATTATCGGACCATCTGGCCGGACTTTGGGTGGATGGCTTGCCGCCGGAAGAGATAGGAATCTACGGGCAGAAAATTACGAACACCACGGTTTCCGAAGTAGAAACGGCCGCCAAGAGATACTTCCCGGCCTTTCAGACTGCAATTGTTGCTGTGGGTGAAGAGAAAGTTATTCGCGAGGCTTTGGCGCCATTCGGCGTCCCTGTGAAGACTCTCCAGTAGGCGTCGCGGACTGCGATCGGCGCAGGCAAGTGCTTGCGGCCAGACAAGTCAGCAGGTCGTCGGCAACCATGAAGGTTTTGGCCTGTCGTTCTTGGATTACGCAAAATTGCTTTCCTATGATGATGTTTTGGGCACAACTCGAACTCTTTGTATCGTTGGCGATTGATCGTCAATTAGGTTGCAATTCTGCTCACCAAGGATAAGTCCTCACGCGCTTGTCGAACGTTTTGCAGCGTCATTTTGACCCCGCGCTTTACGGGCGGCTGCTGGACAACAACAGTTATGACTTTGTCACATGGCTCCAGCGCCACGACGTTCTCCCGCTGAGGTCATTCTGAAGCAAAAGCTGGAGAAAATATTGGGCAAGGGAAGCCACGCGAGGACGTGATTGAAAACGCTTGAGGACAAGGATCGCAAGGTGAATGCTCTTCCCCTCCCGGCTGAACCGAGTGAACCAGCTCATCGCTCTACGAATCGACGCGAGTTAACTTCCCATCTCTCAACTTAAACTGGTCTCCGCGCCAAGTTACGGTGTGGCCACCCAGGCTCACGATCCAGACCACAACCGCAACTAGATCCCGCAGCGGAATCATCCAGACATACGTTAGAACCTGCCGATCTTGCAGGACTTTCCAACCCACGGCCAGCGCCACGGCGAAGCGAAGAAAAACAGTCGACGCCAGCGCGCCCCAGGACCAAAGCGCACCTCCGCTTGCCGCCACAGCCAACAATGCCCACAGGATTCCAAATGTGAAAGCCAGCCCGAAATAGCCGCCAGCGCGGGCGTCGCGAACGCCGCGCGCCCAGCGAAGCTGATGCGCGAAAAAATCCAGCACGTCATAGGCAGGAAGATAGGTTTCCACCACAACATCAGAGAGTCTTACCGCAAGCCCGAGGTCGGCAATGCGCTTTCCAAGTTCGTAGTCGTCTGCAAGATGATTCACGATTGAAGCGAAGCCGCCGATTTTCTCCAGTTCGGCACAGCGAAACACCAGGGTGGAGCCCAGTCCAAAATGAATACCACCCTCCAGTTGACGGGCGACCAATACGCCTGCGCAAAAATCCGTACTGATGCCCAGCGCCTCCATTCGCGATCCCAGCGTCGCCGCAGCCACTCCGCGGTAAAGGCAAGTCACCATTCCTGTTTGTGAATCTGACAGCGGCGCGATCACACGCCGAAGGTAGTCAGGCTCGACTCGAATGTCGCTGTCGTTAACAACGATGTGGTCATAACGGGCTTCAGTCGTCATCTGCGCCAGGTTGCTCACCTTCACGTTGGCACCAAGGATCGTCGGACACCTCAGCAACCGAATTCCGCGATCCGGAAATTCCCGCTGCAGTGCTGTCACGCTTTCGATCGCAGCATCGTTGGGATCGCTCACCCCGAAGATGATTTCGTATTCCGGATAATCCTGCCGGCAGTGGCTGCGAAAGCTTTCGTAGATCTCGGGATCGGTTCCCTTTAGCGGCTTAAGAATCGAGACAGGGGGAAAGGCATGTGCGGATCGTGCACCCGCTTTTCGCTCAGCAATAAATTTCGACGCGCCCCAAAGACAGAGCAGGTAGTAGAGCGAACTGGAAACGATGCCGACGGCCGCGATGATCTGAGTTATGGTGAGGATGAAGTGCATCATGCGCAAGCGCGAAGCAGACTATTCGTAACGCAGCGCTTCAATGGGATCCAGATTTGCCGCCTTCCACGCGGGATAGATGCCGAAGACAAGTCCGACTCCGGCGGCTGATGTAAAGCCGAAAACCGTCCAGAACATCGACATGCGAGCCGGCAGCGACGGCCAGAACGCTGGAATAATTCCGACGATGATCGCACCCAGCAGAATTCCAATCAATCCGCCGACCGCGGTAAGAATAATCGCCTCAAACGTGAACTGCAAAAGAATGTCCCGCTTGCGCGCGCCAATGGCTTTTCGAACCCCGATTTCCCGCGTCCTCTCGGTGACGCTGACCAGCATAATATTCATCACACCAACCCCGCCCACGATTAGTCCTACGCTGGAAATTGCGAACATCCCAACAAATAGCATGCCGGTGAGCTGGTTCCAAACATCCGAGATCGAATCCGAAGTAAAAACCGCAAAGTTGTCCGGCTTGTTGGTCGGAACCCTGCGACGGCGGCGCAACAGTTCGCGAATTTCGTCGATGGCCTTCGGCATGTCGTCGTGCGACGTTGCCTTGACGCTGATCCAGTGCTGCTTCAACTCCGGATGCAACTTCCTCAGCGTGCTCAGCGGAAAGATTGCTTTATTATCCTCGGGATTCTTTCCTCCACCAAAAACCGACTTGACCTGCTTGGCAACTCCGATCACCGTAAAAAGCTGGCCTTCAATATTGACTTCTTTGCCCAGAGGGCTCTCATTGCCAAATAATTCTTCGGTGGTATCCGATCCCAGCAGCACCACCGGAGAGCGGTGTTCTTCGTCGACTTCGCTGAACCAACGACCGGACGCGATCTGCAAATCGAACACTTCTTTAGCGGAAGATTGATCGCCTTCGAGGATCGTATTCTTGGCTCGCTTGTCGCCGTATTTCACGGCAAACGTGCCCACCCCCAGTTCTGGCCTGAAATAACGGAGGCCGGCGGTGACAGCTTTCACGTGCGGCAATTCGCCAATCGCCAGAGCATCCTCGTAGGTGAGTTCTTTGCGCGTGCGCATCTCTTCGGTGGGACGGCCGAAGGTGAAGGGTTCGATATGAAAAGCAAAAATAACATTCGAACCGATACTGGAAACCATGTCGCGAACGTTGTCGTCCAGGCCGCGCCCGATGGAAGATACGCCGATGACCATGGCCACGCCAATCACGATGCCGAGCACGGTCAGCGAAGAGCGCAGCTTGTTGCCGCGAATCGTGTCGGTCGCCATCTGGACGATCTCGCCGAATTCATCTTTGTGAATCATCTTTGCGAATCACGGACTACGTTTCAAACCGCAGCGCAACAATCGGGTCCAGTTTCGCGGCCTTGCGTGCGGGATAGACACCGAAGAATACTCCGACGCTGGCAGATACAACCAATCCAGCCGCGACGGCCCAGAGTTTGATGGCCGAGGGCATCCCAATCAAAAAAGTAACTAGCAGGGCGATCGCCACGCCCAACAATACACCCAGAGCGCCGCCCGCGAGCGCCAGCGTAACCGACTCGATCAGAAACTGAAGCAACACGTCGTTACGCCGTGCCCCCAGGGCCTTTCGAATGCCGATTTCGCGCGTACGCTCCGTAACCGAGACAAGCATGATATTCATGATCACAATTCCGCCTACCACCAGGGAGATGCAGGCTATCCCGATCGTCGCGATGAAGAACGTCTGGCTGAAGTCGGTCCAGATGCCGAGCAGGCTGGCATTGGTTTCAACGTCAAAACTGTCGTCGGCGCCGGGCGTGTCATGGCGCTTGGCCCGGAGCGACGCGCGCGCTTCATCCACGGCCTGGTTGAGCGGCACACCCGCGCTCTGCGCCTTCCCTGCAATGCGGATGCTGTTGTTGTGGACACCATATTGTTTGAGGAAGGAGGTGATGGGAATCATTACGTAATTGTCGGCACTCTGCCCCAAGGTCGTGCCCTTCTTCGTGCCCACACCAATCACCTGATAGGTCCAGCCATCGAGACGGATTTCCTTTCCTACGGGGTCCGTGCCCGCCATCAGATGGTCGACGATATCGGTCCCTACGACGGCGACGGGAGCCCGGTTGTTCAAGTCGGTCTCGTTGACCATGCGGCCGGCGCTCAGGTCGGTATCGTAAATGGGAGCCATGGACGGAGTGATTCCCCGCACCGACGTATCACTGATCGATTGCTCGGCATATTTCACGTGACCGGTTTCGTTGCGCACAACCGCGCCTATGTAGTCACAGTGACGGCAGGCATCGGCCACCGCCTGGTAGTCCTCCATGGTCAAGTCTTTGCGCTTCTCGCCTTCAAGGTAATGGTCCACATTGGTGACGGCCGGAGAAACTTTGAAGATGATGAAAACGTCGGCGCCAAGATTGAAAACTTTCTGCGCCACGTAATCGTTGATACCGGAAACAAATGTGACCACGGCGATGACAGCAGCCACTCCAATCACCACGCCGAGCAGCGTCAGCGCAGAGCGCAGCTTATTCACCCACAAGGACTGCAGCGCGATTCGGATGGCTTCGGCGATGTTCATGGATCGGACTGCAGCCTGCAGGCTTCGGACTTCGGCACAAAACCGACCTTCGCCACGGCCGCTTGTCGATCAGTCTACCAGCAGAAGGCTTACCGGACTGATTTTGGAGCTTCCGCCCAATGGCCGAAGCTCGAACTCCGCAGGTGACATATAATGGTGAAGTTGGCAGCTGGACCGGACGGCCGCTTCCAGCGTCTTCGGACGCGGGGAGAGGAAAGTCCGAACTCCACAGAGCAGTGTGCCGGATAACGTCCGGGAGGCCGGGTTCAAGCCCGTCCGACGGAAAGTGCCACAGAGAATATACCGCCCGCGTCTTCACCGATTCGTGTAAGGGTGAAAAGGTGCGGTAAGAGCGCACCGCCGCGGCAGTAATGCAGCGGGCAGGGCAAACCACACACGGAGCAAGACCAAATAGGAAGGAAGACCGGAACTTGATTTTTGCGAATCAGGTTTCGGACACGTGCCGGCTCGGTGCGTCAAACCTTCGGGTAGGTCGCTAGAGCCTCGCAGCGATGCCTGGCCCAGAGGAATGGCCGTCCCACCAGAGCAATCCGGCGGACAGAATTCGGCTTACAGGTCCGGCTGCCACAAAGATATTAGAACGCGGTTTCCGTTGTGACGCGGGGTGCGACGGACTTCCTCCTGCCAGCTTTCTGGTAAAACCAAATGGAACTCGGTTCGCGCACATCAGCCCTAATCCTGGCGGCCGGAACTTCAACGCGGATGGGGACGGTCAAACAACTCTTGCGGTTGGACGATCGCCCGTTGTTGCAACACGTAATAGACAACGTTCGGGCTTCCTCGGTGACCGAAATCATTGTTGTGCTAGGGTTCGCCGCGGACGCGATCCGGCGGGAGATTGACGCGCAGAATGTGCGCATGGTCATCAACGAGAGTTATCCGCAGGGTATGGGCACGTCACTGAAAGCAGGACTTTCCGCCGTGGACCCGCAAGCCGAGGCGGCCATCGTTGTTCTGGCAGACCAGCCGTTTGTGCGCCCTGCGACCCTGGACCGATTGATTGCTGAGCATCAAGAGTGCAAGGCACAGATTGCGATCCCCACCTACCGGGGCTTTCGCGGTAACCCCGTGCTTCTCGACCGTTCGGTCTTTCCCGAAATCATGACCCTCAACGGCGATATGGGCTGCCGCGCGATCTTCGGGAACCACTTGAAAGGCATAGTGAAAGTGCCGGTCGACGATGTGGGGATCCTGCTGGATATTGATCGGCAGAGCGATTTCGAAGCGCTGCACCAGGCGGGCAATCGCGTCCTGAGGGAGAGAACACTTCTTGAGACGGTGGACCTTCAGGGACGAACGCTTGCGGACGCATCCACGACGCAACCAGAGATGATTATTGTAGGTCGGGACGAAGTGGCCGTAGCCCTGGCGAAACTGGGGAAACTATTGCAATTCACGGTCACCGTGGTGGACCCGTTGTTGGCTACTGGGGAATTTCCACAGGCGGACCGGATGCTTCGTGTCCTAGACTTCTCGATGCTTGCGCCGAATCCCGATCGCCACGTATTAGTGGCGAGCCGCGGCACGTGCGACGAAGAAGCGATCGAGCAGGCGCTCGCCGTGAAGAGCGCCTACGTCGCGCTCCTTGCCAACAAGAGAAGAGGGGAAGAAGTTCTTCGCAGTCTGCGGATGAAGGGGATCGCGGCGGACAAATTGGCTAACGTGCGGGTCCCCGCTGGTCTGGAAATCGGCGCAGAAACGCCGGAGGAAATCGCGCTCAGTATTATGGCGGAAATTGTTTCTGAACGGCGGAAGCGCACGCATGACATTCTGAGCCCGGCCGCCAACGTCAAGGGACAATCATCCGAGAACGTCTTAGATGACAGGCGATTGGCGTTCAGACCGCGGTCTGTGAGTCGCACTGTGTAATGGCCTTGTCGGGCGCGCGGCCCGCCTGAAGATCTTCGGTCTGCAAATCGATGTTTTCTTCTTTCAAGTTCAGGGGCCGGGCCGTTCCTCCGCGGCGCAAAGCCACAATCTGGCTGACGATGCTGAGCGCGATTTCTTCAGGAGTCACCGCGCCCAGGTCAAGGCCCGCCGGCGCGCAGATCCTGGCGATCTTGTCAGTCGCGACGCGCTCTGCGGCGAGGTAGTCAAGCACGAGCTTCGCCCTGTGCTGGCTGGCGATCAGGGCTACATAAGCGGCTTCACCCTCCAGAGCCTTTTGTAGCCAGAGATGGTCATTTTTGTGTTGGGTTGCAATGACGACATAAGTGTTGGGGCCGATCGGAGTCTCGTTGAGGTCGAAGTCTTCGGCAATCACTCGCTCGGCCTGTGGGAATGAGGAACGGTCGGCCCCAGGATCGTTCACAATCACACGAAAGCCAAGCAGGTGAGCAAGCGTGGCCAAGGTTTCGGCGATCCGGCCGTGGCCGGCGATGAGGAGATCGGGCCTGGGCAGGACCGGTTCGATGTAGACATCCATTTTCCCTCCACACGGCATCCCCACGCCCAGGAGTTCGTCGGTCATGTCCAGGGTGATCACCAGCGGCTGCTCAAGCTCGAGGCATCGCAAGGCTTCATTTCGGACGGCGCTCTCAGCGCATCCGCCGCCCACCCAGCCGAGAACTAGCTTGCCCTCGGAGTCGATGATGGCCTTGGACCCGCGGCGCGCCGAGGAAGAACCGTCCACGCGAACCACCGTGGCTACGGCAAAGGCTTTCCCCCGGCCCGTGAGCTCGGCGGCTTTCGAGTAGAAATCCAAGGGCACCCCATCGGGTATGATAGTGCTCCGAAATCCGGTGTGCAATCCAAAACAGGGGATCTCACGGTGTACAGCGAACAAGTCCGAGCCCATTATGCTGCGCCGCGCAACGTGGGGAGCATCGCCGAGCCTTCGGGCAAGGCGATCGTGAGGAGCCCGGTGGACAGCGACACTGTCTTGATTACGCTGCGGATTGAGGAGGGCATTATCCAGGAGGTGAAGTTCAAGTGTATGGGATGCGCGGTGGCCATCGCCTGCTCCTCTATCGCGACGGAACTGGTTCTGGGGAAGCCCGTCGAAGCGGCATCTAGAATCTCAGAACAGGCGGTGGCCGACGCTCTGGGCGGCATCCCGGATTACAAAATGAGGTGCAGCAACCTGGCTCCGCAAGCCATTCGGGAGGCTATCGAAGATTGGAAGTCACGCCGGTCAGCAGAGACGCATCTCAAGTAAATATCAGGCTACGTTTGGCTCCGCCTTGGACTGGGCTGTCGGACCGCCTGGGTTTTCCCGGGCTGACCCCTGGGCTTTCGCCTGATTTTATGGAAGCATTCCCGGTGTGGTATCGTACTACTCGCATTTTCGGCACAGTCGGTTTGAGGGTTGGACCACTTCGCGTATTACCGCTCAGTGGTAACGGCCTTCATTTCAGAACGAGGGTAAGCCATGATCCCACCAGCCTTCGAGTACCTGAGACCCACCACAATTCCTGAAGCCATTACCCTGCTGCAACAGCATGGGGAAGACGCGAAGATTCTGAGCGGCGGACAGAGCCTGATCCCCATGATGAAGCTTCGGATCGCTCGCCCCGGTTATCTGATCGACATCAACCGTATCTCCGGGCTGTCGTACATCAAAGAGGAAGGCGGCTTTCTCAAGATTGGCGGGCTTACGCGCGAAGCGGAAGTGGAATCTTCGCCGGTGATCCGCGCCAAGTATCCCATTCTGCTGGATACCGCTCACGTGATTGCTGATCCGCAAGTGCGAAACCTGGCCACTGTGGCCGGGAATCTGGCGCATGGCGACCCCGCCAACGATCACCCCGCAACCATGCTGGCCTTGGGGGCGCAAGTCGTAGCAACTGGAGCTCACGGCGAAAGAGTCATACCGATCGAAGATTTTTTCCTGTCGTTGTTCAGCACAGCGCTGCAGCCCGGAGAGATCCTGACCGAGATTCGCGTTCCGGTGCCGCCGGCGCGGAGCGGGGGTGCGTATTTCAAGCTGGAGCGCAAGGTTGGAGATTTTGCTACGGCCGCCGTCGCTGCCCAAGTGACGGTGGATGCCAACGGAGCCGCGCAGTACGTGGGCATTGCATTGACCAACGTCGGTCCCACGCCCATTAAGGCGAGGAAGGCCGAAAATATTCTCCGCGGCAAGAAACTCGATGAGGCCAACATCCGGCAGGCGGCGCAGTTGGCCGCCGATGAGGCACAGCCGAGTTCTGACTTGCGGGGTCCTGCGGAGTATAAAAAAGGACTCGTCAAGGAACTGGCGAAGCGGGCTCTGTCGCGCGCCGCCGAGCGGGCGGGCAAATAGATTCTGAAACTGAGGCAAGGAACTGGCTATGGCAAAGAAACAGTTGGTCAGCGTGAAAGTCAACGGACGTGAGCGAGAGGCTGCGGTTGAGCCGCGGCTTTTGCTCGTCCACTTCATCCGCGAAAGCCTGCAACTGACGGGCACTCACATCGGCTGCGATACCAGCCACTGCGGCGCGTGTACGGTGGTGCTCAATGGAAAAACGGTGAAATCGTGCACCATGTTCGCGGTGCAAGCCGACGGCGGCGAGATCCTTACCGTCGAGGGCCTGATGAAGGACGGCCAGCTGCATCCTTTGCAGGAAGGGTTCAAGCAGGAGCACGGTTTGCAATGCGGCTTCTGCACACCGGGTATGCTGATGTCGTCGTACGCGCTCCTGCACAACAATCCCAAGCCCAGCGAGGACGAGATTCGACGGGGAATATCCGGCAACCTCTGCCGGTGCACCGGGTACCAGAACATCGTGGGGGCCGTGCAATATGCGTCGGCCAAGATGGCCGAAGCTAAAACTGCAAAACCGGAAATGGCGGGGGTGGCAAAGTGATCCACAAAACGTCTCCTGAAATCGGCGGCATGGGCCATTCCATCAAGCGCAAAGAAGATCTGCGATTCATCCAGGGCAAGGGCAACTATGTCGACGACGTGAATCTGCCCGGTATGGTCTATGGCCAACTCGTTCGCAGCCCGTACGCTCACGCCCGTCTCAAGAGCGTAAACACCGAGAAGGCCAAGAAGCTGCCGGGCGTGCTGGCGGTCATCACCGGAGAAGATCTCGCCAAGGCCAACCTTGCATGGATGCCCACCTTGGCCTATGACAAACAGATGGTGCTGGCCACCGGAAAAGTATTGTTCCAATCGCAGGAGGTCGCGTTCGTAGTAGCGGAAGATCGCTACACTGCCGCCGATGCTGCGGAGTTAGTGGAAGTGGAATATGAAGAACTGCCGGTGCTCGTGGATCCACACAAAGCTCTCGAACCCGACGCGCCTCTGCTTCGCGAAGACCGCGAGCAGAAGAATAATCATATCTTCCACTGGGAAGTCGGCGACCGTCAGGCGACCGAGCAGGTTTTTCAGAAGGCGCCGGTGAAAGCCAGCGTGCACGCTTTCTTCCCGCGCTGTCATCCGGCTCCGCTCGAGACCTGCGGCTGCGTGGCGGACTTCAGTCGCGCGACGGAGCGGCTCACCGTCTACATGACCTCGCAGGCTCCTCACGCTCACCGCACTGTCTTTGCTCTGGTAGGCGGCATTCCGGAAAACAATATTCGGGTCATCTCCCCGGATATTGGTGGCGGCTTTGGCAATAAAGTTCCGGTGTATCCCGGCTATGTTTGCGCGATCGTGGCATCTCTGACGCTCGGTGTGCCAGTGAAGTGGATCGAGACGCGATCGGAGAACCTGCAGTCGACAGGTTTTGCTCGCGACTATCACATGACGGCTGAGATCGCCGCCGACCGCGATGGCAAGATGCAAGCCTTACGCGTCAAGACACTCGCCGACCATGGCGCGTTCAACGCGGCAGCTCAGCCCACCAAGTTTCCAGCCGGATTGTTCAGCATCTGCACGGGCTCCTACGATTACCCTGCGGCATTCTGCGAGGTGGACGGCGTTTACACCAATAAGGCGCCGGGCGGGATCGCTTACCGCTGCTCGTTTCGCGTAACTGAGGCGGCGTACCTGATCGAACGAGTCGTGGACGTGCTGGCGCTGGACCTGAAGATGGATCCAGCCGAGCTTCGCTGCAAGAATTTCATCCCGGCCTCGAAGTTCCCTTACAAGTCGTCGCTGGGCTGGACCTACGACAGCGGCAACTATGAAGCTGCCATGAAGGTTGCACTGGACAAAATCGGTTATCAGCGACTGCGCAAAGAACAGGAAGAGAAACGAAAAAAGGGCGAACTGATGGGCATTGGCTTATCGAGCTTCACGGAAATCGTGGGCGCAGGTCCGGCGCACAGTTTCGATATCCTCGGCATCAAGATGTTCGACAGCTGCGAAATCCGCATTCACCCCACCGGTAAGGCTATGGCACGCATGGGGACCAAGAGCCAGGGGCAGGGGCACGAGACGACCTATGCGCAAATCGTCGCGCAGGAACTGGGAATTCCCGCTGCCGACGTAACCATCGAGGAGGGCGATACCGATACCGCGCCTTACGGTTTGGGAACCTATGCCAGTCGAAGCACGCCGACATCGGGGGCGGCGACCGCAATCGCTGCCCGCAAGATTCGCGATAAGGCAAAAAAGATCGCGGCATACTTGCTTGAATGCAACGAGGCCGACCTGGAGTGGGAGCCTGGCAAGTTTTACGTCAAAGGCACTCCCAGCAAGGCGAAGACGATCCAGGAAATTGCTTTCGCTGCCTATACCAACATTCCACCCGGGCTCGAGCCTGGTTTGGAGGCAGTCGACTACTACGATCCACCCAATCTGACTTTCCCGTTCGGCACCTACGTCTGCGTGGTAGACATCGACAAAGGTACCGGCGAAGTGAAGGTTCGGCGATTCGTCGCCGTGGATGACTGCGGAAATATCATCAATCCCATGATCGTCGAAGGCCAGATCCACGGGGGACTCACCGAGGGACTGGCCATCGCCTTCATGCAGCAGATTGATTACGACGAGAGCGGAAACATTCAAGGCGGAAGCTTCATGGATTACTTGCTCCCCACCGCGGTCGAGACCCCGCACTGGGAGACCGACAAAACCTGCACGCCTTCTCCCCACCATCCGTTCGGGGCCAAGGGAGTGGGGGAATCTCCCAACGTGGGTTCTCCGGCTGCTTTCGTGAACGCGGTCGTGGATGCGCTTTCCCATCTCGGTGTGAGGCACATCGATATGCCCATCACACCCTGGAAGGTGTGGAAGGTTTTGCAAGAGAAAGGTGTGGCGGCATAGATGGCGCTAAAGATTGAAAAGACCTTCGAGGTGCAGGAACCGATCGACAAAGTGTGGGATGTCCTGAGCGACCCCCGGAAAGTGGCCACCTGCGTACCCGGAGCACAGATCACAGAACAGGTGGACGAAAAGACGTACAAAGGCGCGATCAGAGTTAAAGTGGGACCCAGCGTCACCGACTATACCGGTGAAGTGCAAATTATCCGGTTGGACGCTCAGAACCATGAGATCGAGATTCTGGGAAAGGGTCAGGACGTGCGCGGCCGTGGTAGCGCGTCTATGAAGATGACCGGGAAGTTGCGTGCTCTGCCGAATGGCGGCACAGAAGTGACTAGCGTGTCCGAAATCAACGTCGTTGGAATTCTGGCGCAGATGGGCTCGCGGGTCATTACCGAAGTCTCAAATATCATGTTTGGAGAGTTCGTGAAGAATTTCCAGGCGCGGTTGCAACGGCCCTCCGATGGACTCGTTCAGCAGAATGCCACGGCGGAGGTCGCGCCGATCAAGGCCACGTCCCTGGCTTGGGAGGCCACAAAGGGATTGTTTCGCAAGAAGCCTGAGAATGGTTCTTGAGGTAAGTAGGCGCGCGGTCGAAGTTACTACCATGGGCACGTTCCAACCTCTTCCGTCCGGTGCAGGCAACCAAGGCGTCGATGCAATTGTCTCCGGCTTTGAGCGCCTCGGGTACATTACCGACCGATCGCTGGCCACTGCGGTTTACCTCGTCACCAAGCTTCACAAACCCATTCTCGTCGAAGGTCATGCCGGTCTCGGGAAGACGGAAGTGGCCAAGGTGCTGGCCTCATTCCTCGGTACTCGTCTGATCCGACTGCAATGTTACGAGGGGCTGGACGTCAACTCCGCTGTCTATGAATGGAATTACCAGAAGCAGTTGCTCGCCATCAAGATCGAAGAAGGGTCCGACAAGACTGTCGAAGAAAAAGAGAGGCATATCTTCAGCCCGGAGTTTCTCCTGGAACGGCCTTTGTTGCAGTCCATTCTTGTCGAGGACGCCTCGCCCGTTTTGCTGATCGACGAAATCGATCGTGCGGATGAAGCCTTCGAGGCGTTTCTCCTCGAATTGCTTTCCGACTATCAGATCACGATTCCGGAGATGGGCACGATCCACGCGAAGCACGTGCCTTACGTGGTCCTGACCTCGAACCGCAGCCGGGATTTGGGCGACGCTCTCAAGAGAAGGTGCCTGTACCAGTGGATTGACTATCCAACTCTGGAAAAAGAAATGAGAATCGTGCGCACCAGACTGCCGCGCATCGAGGAAGACTTAGCCCGCCAGGTCGTCGGTTATGTGCAAGCGGTGAGACAGCTCAGCTTGAGCAAACCTCCCGGAGTAGCGGAAACTCTGGATTGTGCTGAAGCCCTACTCACACTTGGTGTGCCGAAATTGAATCAAGAAGCAATCGAACAGACGCTTGGTTGTATTTCCAAGTCGGTCGAAGACGGCGCCAAGATCAGGACTGCCGGAGTGGAAAGATTTCTCGCTGGGTGAATGGGAAGGTTTCAATGCTCGGGTCAGTGGAACAATCGAGTGGCGCGGCCAGAACAATCGTGGAGTTCTGCCGGTTTGCGCGCGAGAAAGGTTTGTCTGCCGGCGTTCAAGAGACTCTCGATGCGCTGAACGCGGCCGCAGCCCTCGGCGTGCGCAATTCGGATGAGATGAAGTTTGGTTTGCGTTCGATCTTGTGTTCGTCAAAAGACAGTTGGGATCTATTCGAAGAATGTTTTGAGACGTTTTGGCGGGAGTCGGCGCCCAGGCTGCCGCGCCGGGCGAAAGCTCCCCCAAAGGAACTCGCGTCTCCTGTAGATGGACGATCTCCGACGTCTCTGATGTCGACAGGTTCCGGCGACGACGCTTCATCCGAGAAGGATGGGGCTCAGGCGGTTACTGGCGCGAGCGCTCGCGAGCGCCTCGGGCAGGCGGATTTCTCGACTCTTTCTCACAGTGACCTGGCAACGCTGGAGCAGATTTCGCTTCGCCTCTTCAAGCAGATGAGCCGGCGGCTTGCCAGGAGAAGACGCATCGCAACCTCACGAGGGCAAGTGGACTTGCGCCGGACCATCCATCGAAACATCAGCCGCGGTGGTGATCCAATGAACTTGCGATATCGGGAGCGAAAGCCCCGCCCGCACCGGCTTGTCACTCTGCTCGATATCAGCGGCTCGATGAGCTCTTATAGTTTGTTTCTGGTGAAGTTTCTCTACGCTCTGCAGAAACATTTTCGGCGCGTTGATACTTTTCTTTTCAGCACTGGTCTGGTGGAGATCACCAGCCTATTCCGAGCCCAGCGCCTGCAGGACGCGCTCGACGCGTTGTCGCAGCAACCTGCCGGATGGTCTGGCGGCACCGATATCGGTGGATCGCTGCGGGCGTTCAATCACATCCACCGCAGGAAGTTACGGTCCAGCGATACCCTGTTCGTGATTCTGAGCGACGGTTGGGATACCGGAGACCCCGGCGTCCTGGCGACGGAATTGTACGCCGTGAAACGACGGGTCCGCCGGCTCATCTGGTTAAACCCGCTGCTTGGTTTAAAGGACTACGAGCCAATCGCGAGCGGGATGAGTGCTGCTCTGCCGCACGTTGATGTTTTCGCTCCGGCTCACAACCTGGACAGCCTGCTGGCGCTGGAAAAGCATTTATAGGGTGCCAGCATGTTTGATCGATTTCTGAACAAAGCGGCGGAGTTACTGGCGAAGGGTGAACCGTTCGTCACTGCCTCGGTGGTGCGCTTCCAGGCTCCCATTTCCGGCAAGCCGGGGGACAAGGCGATCATCTTCGCCGACGGTAAGATGTGGGGCTGGATCGGCGGTGGCTGCGCTCAACCAGTGGTCATCAAGGAGGCGTTGAAAGCGCTGGTCGACGGAAAGCCGCGGCTGGTGCGGATCAGTCCCACGGGGGCGCCGGAGGATGGGATCGTTGATTACACCATGACTTGCCACAGCGGAGGCACCTTGGATATCTACATCGAGCCCGTCCTGCCCAAACCGCACATCCTGATTTTTGGACGCTCTCCTCTCGCTCAGACACTAGCTCGCCTGAGCAAAACTGTGGGCTACAGGATCTCCGTAGTTGCTCCCGGCGCGGACCAGGAGCAGTTCCCAGACGTTGACCTGCTGCAGGCAGACTCGAATTTGGGTGAACTCAAGATTGGACGCGAGACTTTTATCGTGGTCTCGACCCAGGGCGAAGGGGACGAGGAAGCACTCGAACAGGCGGCCAGGACCAATGCGGCCTACGTCGCTTTTGTGGCCAGCAAAGTCAAGGCGCAGAAGGTCTTCGAATATCTGCGCGAAGCGGGTGTGCCCTCCGAGCGAGTGAGCCAGATTCGGGCGCCAGCCGGCCTCGAGATCCAGGCCTCCACACCCGAAGAGATCGCGGTAAGCATTCTTGGCGAGATTATCCAGCTAAAGGGTAATCGAGCGAAGCCCGTTGCGGAGTCCAGGAAAAACGCTCTGCCGGTTTTGAACCTGCCGGTTTTGAGCAAGGAAGCTCGCGATCCGGTCTGCGGCATGCTCGTGAACGTCAGTGCAGCGAAGTACAAATCAGAGCATGATGGAAGCGAGGTCTACTTCTGCTGTGCCCGATGCAAACAGGCCTTCGACCGCCAGCCCGAGAAATACACACTCTCGATCTCCAGTTGACGTTTCTTCTCGCTCTCGTCGAGTGGTCGACACGAGATCCGGCCGCGGTCCTTGGTGCTCGGGGCCGCAACGATGAAGTAGGTTAGTCGGCAAAACATTGATTGTGATGCCGGTGTGACGCAAAACCTGCCAACACTGACGAAGTTGACATCATTGACACTTCGCGGCTACTGATTTCAAATAAGTTGTCTATTTGCAATGCAGCCCGGCGAATTGGGCTTACAGGTCCGGCTGCCTTCTTTTCAATAACTTGCGCGGAATCGGATGGCGAGTGTGCCGTTTTTGTGTCAGATTCCAAGCCCTTCCCGGATTCCATGATCTGCCGTACGCGCTCGCGCAGTGCCGGAACGAATGGGGTATAGTGCCGCTCGACTACTCGACACCGGGATAGGTTAAGACGATATCTCACTTTCCATGAAGACGACCATCTCTTCCAAGGGCCAGATTGTTTTGCCAGCAGAATTCCGGCAAATGGACCGGATCGAGCCGGGTCAGGAGTTTGCCGTCAAGCGTCTTGATCGTGGAGACTATCGCCTGGTTCGGCGCGTTGCTCCTGGGAACGAGGGCACCATCGATTGGCTGCTCGCCTGCCCGCACAAGGATTTTTTTGTTCCCATCGAATCTGAGTCTACCGATACCCTGTGAAGTATCTGGTTGACGCCAACGTTTTGAGCGAGTCGACGAAACCATCGCCGGATCCGAGGGTTGTGGACTAGCTTCGCGCACATGAGCCTGACATGGCCGTCAATCCTGTGATTCTCGGGGAGTTGCGCTTCGCCATTCTTATCCTTCCCACGGGGAAGAAGCGGACCGCGCTGGAACGCTGGTTTGATGCTGGGCGTCTCCACTGTCTAGCCTGGGATACGGACACTCGCCTGATATGGGCAGAACTGCTAGCGCGTCTTCGCAAAACCGGGAAAACTATGCCGATCAAGGATAGCCTGATCGCAGCGACCGCGATTGTCCACAGTCTCGCGGTCGCTACGCGCAACCGCATCGATTTCGCGAAGGCCGGTGTGCAGGTCGTCATCCCTTTGTTCCTTGACGCCTGTCGCGTAGGTCACCCGCACCGGGACAGCGTGATGACGGGAGCTTCGGAAGCTTTTGTCATCGACCTTGGCGGTTATGTCCGTGAGTTTACTTCGCTCGCAATCTGCCGCCTGCCTTCGCATCGCCGCGAAGTTGCGCTGCATTCGGTCGACACCCACCGACATGCAGTGCATGAGCGAAAGCGACTTCCGCATTGTTTATCGGACACCGACGTGAATACACTGGTGAGAGCCATTCCGAGTTCTGCGGCTGCAGGGTCTTCACGCTAATTCCAGTTGCTGATTGTGACGCCGGTGTGACGCAAAACCTGCCAACACAGCCAGAGTTGACATCATTAATTAACAACTCCGGGCGACTGATTTCAAGTAACTTCCCTGTTTGGAACGCTGCCCGGCGAATTCGGCTTACAGGTCCGGCTGCCACAATCTATTTAAATTCCCGTTGCTTACCAATTCGACCTGTGCAATTGTGACGCCGGTGTGACGGAAAAAAAGGATCGAGCTAACGAAATGTCAACGACTTGCAAGCACACCTTCCTGGTTTGCTGTTCATTTTGAAAAGGAATTCTAATTCCGCTTTTTTGCCGCGTTCGGAGGGTCGATCGCGTGGTTTGTGGACACATCTTCGGGCCTTCTGCATGACAAGGAAGCGCGTTTCCCAGTACATATTCGGCGTCAGCTTCCGGTTTGCCCGTCATTTGCACCCAATCTGCTAATCTCTCCGGTATATGCGCAAAAGAACCCGCCTGGTTCTGCGTTTTCTTTCGCCGTTTGCTTGCTGCCTCCTTAGCGCGACGCTCCTGGGACAAACTGCCACTGAGGGGAATTGGCCCTATTACGGAGGCGACTCCGGCGGGATGCGCTATTCCGGGCTTACCCAAATCAATCGGGGAAACGTGGCGACGCTCAAGATTGCCTGGACCTTCCATACTGGCGACGTCTCAGACGGCCAACATGGCAAGCCGCGGAGCGGATTTGAGACCACACCGATCCTGGTTGATGGCACTCTGTTTCTGACGACCGGCTTTAATCGGGTTATTGCGCTTGATCCTGAGACGGGCACTCTCCGGTGGGCCTACGATCCCAAGATTGACCCGACCTGGGATTATGGCGACGCTCTCGTGAATCGTGGTGTTGCGACTTGGCTCGATCCGATGGTCGCTGCAGGGACCGGAAGGCCATGCCGCCGCCGGATTTACGAAGCCGCACTTGATGCGCGGCTTATCGCGCTAGATGCTGCCACCGGCATTCCTTGTGCTGACTTCGGCGAAAATGGCCAAGTGTCTCTCCGCAATGTGGCGCGTTATGTCGCTGGCAGATATCACATGACCTCGCCACCTGCGGTAATCGACGATCTCGCAATCGTTGGTTCGGCGATCAATGACAACATTCGAGTTGACATGGCCAGCGGGGTAGTCAGAGCTTTCGACGCGCGGACCGGGGCTTTGCGCTGGAGCTGGGATCCAATCCGGCAGAACGATGAGTCTCCGGGCGCAAGCAACGGTACAGGAAAGACGTGGCAAAGTGGTGCGGGCAACGCCTGGAGCATCATGGCTGTGGATACTGGACGTGATCTTGTATTCATCCCCACAGGTAGCGCCAGTCCCGATTACTACGGTGGGCTACGTCCCGGCGACAATAAGTGGGCGGATTCAGTTGTAGCGCTCCGTGGGAAGACGGGAGAGTTCGTCTGGGGATTCCAACTCGTACACCACGATCTTTGGGATTACGACAGCGCTTCACCACCGTTATTGGCAACTCTGCGGCGGGGCGGGATCGATGTCCCGGTTGTTGTACAGGGGAACAAGACAGGTTTTCTTTATGTGCTGAATCGCGATACTGGCGTTCCGGTTTTCCCGGTCCAGGAACGGCCTGTGCCGCAAAGTGACATCCCAGGCGAAATGACGTCTCCGACGCAGCCATTTCCAATTGCGCCTCCGCCACTCACTCCACAGACGCTCTCAGCCGACGCCGCCTGGGGCGCTATCCCAGTAGATCGTGAAACCTGCCGAAATTGGATTCGAGGGCTTCGCAATGAAGGCATTTTTACGCCACCGAGCCTCCAAGGCACGTTGGTAATTCCTGGAAACATCGGAGGCATGACTTGGAGCGGTTACGCATTTGATCCTCAGCACAACTTGCTGCTGGTGCCGACGAATAGTATTCCTGCCGTGGCGAAGCTAATTCCACGCGAGAAATTAGAAGCGGCTGCGCGCAGCGGCGAAGATGGAGACTATGCACGCCAAACAGGGGCTCCATACGGAATGTACCGCCGTTTTCTCCAAGCCTCGTCAGATCTACCGTGCAGCCCTCCACCGTGGGGTATGCTCAGCGCCGTGGACATGAAAGAAGGCACAATCAAGTGGCAGGTTCCGCTTGGGTCAATGCAGTATTTCGGGGGTAGGCATGAGCCCATTCCACCGGGATCGATTGGATTCGGTGGTCCGATCGTGACCGCCAGTGGCCTAGCATTCATTGCTGGCACCTTTGATCCCTATATTCGTGCCTTTGATGTCGAGACTGGAAAAGAGTTGTGGAAGGCGCAGCTACCAGCGAGCGGTAACGCCACTCCAATGACCTACAGTCTGAAAGGCAGACAATACGTGGTTATCGGTGCGGGCGGACATCCCAAGATCACGGAAGAGGCTCTGAGTGACGCGCTTGTGGCCTTTAGTCTGCCATAAGAACACCGGCGGCTTCTCGCCCCGGATGCACCGACAACGACTGCTCTGCCTTCATGCGTACGATCGTTCTGGGGGCGGGATCAGCGGCAGAGCTTCCCTTACCGGCGTTATGGAAGGCTTGCCCGACATCCGCTCGAAAGAAGCTGCTTCGCATGCTAACATCTTGTGACGAAGCTTCTTGCCGTATCGATCATCCTGACCTGGGCTGCGATGTCGCAAACTCCTGACCTGAAGACGATGAGCGGCTATCCTAAGATGGTCCAGGCACAGGTTACATCCTGGATCGAGAGCGCGGCGGAGAAAATGCCGGAAGGAGAATACGCCTTCAGGCCGGATCCTGCCGTGCGATCCTTCGGCGAGATCCTTGGCCACATCGCGGACGCAAACTATCTCTTCTGTTCGTCCGTTCTGGGCGAGAGCAACCCGTCTCCGAATATCGAGAAAACCAAAACCGCGAAGGCCGAATTGACGTCGGCATTGCGCGATGCGTTTTCCTACTGCAATCGGGCTTACTCAGCGCTCACCGACGAGAATGCCCATGAGACCGTCAAAGCTTTTGGGCAGGAGCGCAACCGGCTTGGAGTTTTGTGGTTCAATGCGTCGCATAACCTGGAGCACTATGGCAATTTAGCGGTCTACATGCGGACCAAAGGGATCGTACCGCCATCCAGTGAGCCGAAGCCGAAGTAAGAACAATAGGCCTACCTTGAGCACGCCCTCCCGAATCGTCGGTAACTCCTACCTGTAAGAGCCTCTAACAAAAACCCCGGTGCGGCGCGCTTGAGCGGGCGACCGCCCTCCTACTTCGTCGGCGCTCGATCCAAATTCGATAATCGAAGTAGCGCGGGCGGGACAAATTCAGCGATTCGCTGGCGGAGACTAGCAAGGAAGCCAAAACCAACAAAGTGATGTATATATCACATATACCTTGCAATTCATTATAAAGTGATTTATAACTCACATTATGCAGACGCTGGCAGAACTGGGTACAGCGGTCTCAACCAGAAGAAAGGCTCTTGGCCTGAACCAGAGCGAGGTCGCCCTACGCTCCGGAATCACGAGGGAATCCCTTGTGCGTTTTGAACGAGGACAGGTATCGGAGTTCGGTTCCCGCAAACTCCTGGCGGTACTCGCCGTACTCGGCCTTGAAATGAGTTTCACCGAGGTTGGAGCCTCAGGCACCCTCGATGAACTGCGGCGCGAACGGGGCGGTGCTTGAAGCTGAATGTCCATGTCCTCGGTCGCCACGTTGGCATTCTTGAACAAGTCGGCGACTTCAAAAGCGTGATGGCCTACGTTCCAGACGTGGCGCCCGAGAACCTCGTCTCTTTGACGATGCCCGTCCGCACCGAATCGTACCCGTGGGACGACCAACTTCACCCCATCTTCCAGATGAACCTTCCGGAGGGCTACCTCCTACAGGTCCTGCAGGAGGAATTCGGGCCGCATATCGGTGCGAGCCCCGTTGCACTTCTCTCTGTTATCGGTCGAAACATGGTTGGAAGGCTTCAGGTCGCTCCACCTGAGGCCGCATTGGACGAGCCAGCAAAGCCGATCGAAGTTGCCGAGTTGCTGAAGGGAGACAATTCCCGGGAGGCATTTTCGCAACTGGTTCGAGAACATGCGAAGAGCGGCGTTTCAGGCGTCTTGCCGAAGTTCTTGGACACCGAACAAAAGAAGCAAGTCGGCCTGGGGCCGCACAAGAAGGCTTCGTTGCTTACCCACGAGCACATTATCAAAGGGTCATCCAGCAAGCTTCCGTTCGCGACGGCCAACGAACACTTGTGCATGCGGGTGGCAGCGAGGGTTGTCGAAAGTGCCAAAACCGAACTCTCTCAGGATGGCAATGTCCTGGTGGTGCGCCGGTTCGACGTCGATGAGAACGGAAAACCATTCCGAGCGTTAGAGGATTTTTGTGCGCTCCTCGGACTTCGGCCATCCGCGAAGTATGAAACCACATGGGAGCGAATCGCGAAGGCGGTTCGGACCTATGTGCCGGGCGGAGATCAGCACAAGACTTTCCAGAAGCTGACCACAATCCTGTTGTTGACATACGCGCTGAGAAACGCTGACTGCCATTCGAAGAATCTAGCATTGCTGTATACGTCACGGACGGACGCGCGTCTCGCACCCGCGTACGACTTCTTTACGACTTCCGTTTACGAAGGTTACCAGAACAATCCCCCCGGAATCAGTTTCATGGGGAGGAAGACATGGCTGCCTGGAAAAACTCTGGGCACCTTTATTACTTCCACCTTTGGCATTTCTCAACGTGAGCAGAAGGAGATCCTGGAGCGCATCAGTGATACGGTCGCAGACACCGCTCCTGCCGTTCGTGAACTGGTGAAGGGTCTGGCAGGTTTCAAGGAAACCGGAAAGCGGATGCTGGCCGCATGGAGCGAGGGAGTAAGTGTTCTGCGCGATTCCCGTATGTACGGCCTGAGCACGTGGAAGTCGTCCCCCGCTTTCGAGGGAATCTCGGATCCGCCGAAACTCAAAAACCCGCGAACTGGCATCGGGCGCTCTGAGTTACTCTCTCATCGCACCAAATCCAAATCTAAGTGACCGGGTGCAACGGTAAGCAGGCGATTTGTAGTTTCGAACGGGAAGTCGGCCACTTTGCATGAAATCAAAAGCTAGCTAGCAGCTCTAGCGCGCTTGGCGGCAACACGTTTTGCTCAGGAACTCCGAACCAGTTGGCGCCGACGTCGAGACCAGCCTCCACTCTGTTTTTTCTTTTCAACTTGGGACAACCTACGCCCTGCATGATCGTTGTGCACTCGTTGAGGCCCCTGTGGTGTTCAGTCTTTTTGAGCGCCTTGCCTTAGAGATTTCACTAGCGATCTATGGTTGCATGTGGCCGGAGGAATTGTCCGGCTGCCGTAATCTATTTCATTTTCGCTCACGGCTTCAGGATGAACGAACTTTTCATTCGAAGGTCCCGTGACGACGCCCCAACCAGTACGTCGAACGGGCCGGGCTCCGTCACCCAGTCCTTCTTCGTGGTACTGTAGAAAGCCATTGCGGCGCGGTCCAGCCTAAATTGCACCACCTTCGATTCTCCGGGGGCAAGATCAACTCGACGAAAACCCTTCAGTTCCTGGATCGGGCGATCGGTGCTGGAGTGTCCGTCGTGAACGTAAAGTTCCACGATCTCTGCACCGGGACGTGATCCGCTGTTTCGGACCTGCAGGCTCACCTCCAGCGGCTGTCCGGGCGATGCCTCACTCGGCGAAACCTTCAGATCGCTGTAATCAAACTTCGTGTAGGAGAGACCGTAGCCAAAAGGGAAGAGCGGCTCTATCTTTTTCTTATCAAAATATCTGTAGCCTACATAAATACCTTCCGCGTAATCGACCTGCAGATTTTCGCCAGGATAGTGTCCATACGCCGGCGAGTCCTTCCACTCTTTCACAAAAGAAACGGGAAGCTTGCCAGAGGGATTGGCATCGCCAAACAGAACATCTGCAATTGCGTTTCCGCCTTCCTGCCCGCCATACCACATGTCCACGACGGCAGAAACATGCGCAATCCACTTCGACATAACAACAGGGCCGCCTGCGTTGATCACCACGATGGTGTGTTTGTTGACTTGCGACACCGCCTCAATCAGTTCGTCCTGTCCAGCAGGCAGATCAAGCGACTTGATATCAAATTCTTCCGACTCAAGTTTCGGAGACCGTCCCACAACGATGATGGCAGCGTCCGCCTTCGCCGCGGCACTGACAGCTTCATTTTTGATCTGCTCGCGGGATGGGGAATTATCTTGTCTCCTGTCGTCGCCTTCCATCGCGACGCCCAGGGCATAACTCACCTGCACGCGCTTGCCGGCTCGCTCCTGAATGCCCTGCAGCGGAGATATTGAATATTTTGGAACTACGAGCGAACTGCCGCCGCCACCGGTAACGGCGACGGCCGCATTCGGTCCAATCACCGCGACGGTGTGAACCTTCGCTGGGTCCAGCGGGAGCAGACCGCCATCGTTCTGGAGCAGCACGATGCTCTCGGTCGCGGCCTTGCGCGCCACGGCGCGCTGCTCGGCCGTATCGACCACGCCGGTAGCGGAGTGTGGCTTGTCGAATTGTCCGCTGATGAATATCACGCGAAGGATGCGGGCAACATTGTCGTCAATTGTGGCCGCGGAAATTTTGCCAGCAGATATTTCCGGCAGCACTTTTTCCGGGACCAGCCAACCGCCGCCATTGCCTGCGGCTTGCGCCTCTGGCTTTTTTAGCCAATCCTTCATTGGCTGTCCGCCTGGCATTTCTAAATCCATGCCCGCATTCACTGTGCCCACCGTGCTGTAGGTGCTGCCCCAATCAGACACTACAAATCCCTTGAAGCCCCACAGCTTCTGCAGTACGTCTTTTAACAGAAAAGAGTTCTCCGCACAGTACACGCCGTTGAGCCTGTTGTATGCCGACATCACAGACCAGACCCCGGCTTCCTCCACGGCTGCTTTGAAAGCAGGGAAATAGATTTCCTGCAAAGCGCGCTCGTCAACCACCGCATTAATTCGATGTCGTTCAAACTCCTGATTGTTCGCGGCAAAATGCTTGACGGTCGCGATAACACCTTCGCTTTGCACTCCCTTGATGTAAGCCACGGCGAGCCGACTGGAGAGATATGGATCTTCGCCGTAGCCCTCGAAATTTCTGCCCCAGAGAGGGGTACGGTTGATGTTCACAGTTGGCCCCAAGATCATGTCGCGTCCCAAAGCTTTCACTTCCTGACCGATCGCCCGCCCCTCGCTTTGCAGCAGGTCGGTATCCCAAGTCGCGGCCATCGCCACTCCAGCGGGGAAAGCGGTGGTGGTCACCTTCTTCTCGGCGACCTCCGCTTTGGTCTCAGAGGAAGGTCCGGCCCACGACCTTATGCCGATCGGGCCATCTGCCATCTTTATTGATGGAATGCCGAGCCGCTGATTCGGGACGCTCTGCATCCAATCAGCCCCACTTAGCATGGCTACTTTCTCCTGCAGCGTCAGACGTCCGAGCAGATCCTGAACGCGTTCGTCAACCGGCAGAGTTGGGTTCTTGTACGGCGGGTTGCTGGAATCGCTTTGATTCTGGGCAACGCACAGTATGGCCTCAAAGAGAATCAATGCCAGACAAACGGAACGCCTCACGGTTATGCCTCCCTGGAATTCCCACGGTGGTATCGCTGAATGCGGACTGTTGTATCACAAATTCGGATGGTTGTACGAATCATGGGAGGAAAACAACCGGCGTCATCGCTGCAATAGAACCGCGTGAAGCAAAAGCCGGCGGAACAGCCAAAGCCGACATCATTGACAGTTCCCGCGGTCTCCGATTCAATAGCTAATGTAGCTGCAACCTGACCCGGCGAATTCCGCTCATTAGGTCCGACAGCCGCAAATTCGTCTTCAGGAGCACACTCCATGTCAGCACCCAGCCGCCGGCCCGAGATTCGCAGGCGCCGCGCTCGTCAGCATAAGATCACCACCCTCCGCAAACGCCTCGCTTCGGCTCAGTCCGACTCCGACCGCAACCGGGTCACCGCCAAGTTGCACAAGCTCTCCATCGCTTCGCCTGGTCAGCCTTTGCTGAAGTAGGTCCCTCGCTTAAGCTTGGCTTGACGGAGGCGGCGAGCCAGAAACTCGCCGGATCAAGCTGCTCCCGCGCTGGTCTTGCCGCCCGAGGCTGCCGACTCGCCTGCAGATTCCGCATTGTGTGTGGGGCGAAGAACCTCCTGATAGACTTCCATGATCCGACGCACGGATTTTTCCCAGGAAAACTTGGCCGCTTGCCGATAGCTGCGTTCCTTCATTTTCTCGCGCAACGGCTGGTCAAGAAGAACCCTGTGCAGCGCGCGCATAATTTCGAAAACATTTTCCGGATGCACCAGCACCGCGGCGTTCCCCACCACTTCAGGCAGCGAAGTCACGTTTGAGGTGACCACAGGGGTTCCGTGCGCCATGGCCTCCAGCGGGGGCAGGCCGAAGCCTTCATACAATGATGGGAATACGAAGATCTTGGCCGTATCGTAAAACGTGCGCAAGACTTCGATCGGCACAAAGCCCAAGAAGCGCACATCATTCTGCACGCCGCTGCGGATTACCGTCCTGCGCAAGTCAGGGTTGCCGGAAACGTCATCTCCAATAATGATGAGCTTCAGGTCAGGAAACAGCTGATCTTTTTCCAACTCCGTTTTCAAGGCGGAAAAAGCTTCGATCATCCTTACAACATTCTTGTGAGGACTGATTCTCCCGGCATAGAGCAGAAACGGATAAGTCACCTGATACCGTTCTGCGATCAACTGGCGGTCGGCGGGGTTCGCGTGTCCTCGCAGCAGCCGCTCGTCGATCGCGTTGTAAACCACTTCAATGCACCTCGAGGGAGTATTGAACAGCTTCTCCATTTCTAATTTAGTAAAGTTCGAGACCGCAAGAATGCGCGCGGCCCCCCTCAGAACCCGCTTGGTCAGTTGGAAGTGCAGGGTTCGCGAAAACCCGGTCTTCTCTTGCGCCCCCGATAGGTGCTCCAGGATGTCGTGCACTGTCATGACATAGGGACAGGACAGCGCTCGCGGGACAGAAAATAGATTAGGAATGTGCGCCAGATCGCATTCAAGCCGCTTCACCACCGAACGGAACTCAAGGTAACCCTTGAGCGAACGCTCAGGCTCGGACAGCGGAACCGAGTGGAAGTTAGGCGGCAGCGCTCCAATTTCGTGTACTTTGGCCGCACTGCCAATGAGAAGATACGTGGTCTCGCGGTCCAGTCGCCCCAGGGTGCGCACGACATTGCGGATATAGGTGCCGACGCCGAACTCAGTCATGCGCCGGATGTCGATGGCGATTTTCACCGAAGGCATTTAACCACAGACGGCACCGGACCTTACAGCAGGATTAAAGGAACTCTATCGCTAGGCACGGACTTCAGTCTGGGCTCTGGCTCGGCGCTCAGCGTAGAGTGGAAATGCCTCGCAGAGGTCCAGCACTTCCTTCCGGATTTTTGCCAGCACAGCGGAGTCGCTTCGACCGAGGAGCGCATCTGCGACCCAGCGTCCGACCTGCCGCATCTCGGTTTCCTTCATTCCGCGGGTGGTCAACGCCGGAGTGCCAATGCGGATGCCGCTTGGTTTCATGGGCGGATTGGTGTCAAATGGGATGGCATTCTTGTTGACGGTGATTCCAGCCTCACCCAGAGCCTTCTCGGCCTCGCTGCCCAGCATCCCCTTGGAGAAGACATCGACCAGCATCAGGTGCGTATCCGTCCCGCCGGAAATGATGCGGAAGCCCTCGTCGGCAAGAGACTGGGCCAGCACTTTGGCGTTGGCAACGACTTGCTTTGCATAGACGCGGAACTCCGGTTGCATTGCTTCCAGAAAACAGATCGCCTTGGCGGCGATGATGTGCATCAGCGGGCCGCCCTGCATGCCGGGGAAAACGACTTTGTCGATCGCCGCTCCGAACTCGGCCTTGGAAAGAATCATTCCCGCGCGCGGTCCGCGGAGTGTTTTATGGGTAGTAGAGGTAACGATGTGTGCATGCGGCACTGGCGAGGGATGCGCACCGCCCGCCACCAGTCCGGCAAAATGCGCCATGTCAACCAGGAAGAGAGCGCCCACCTTGTCCGCGATCTGCCGCATGCGGGCAAAGTCGATGATCCGCGGATAAGCGCTGCCCCCACCAATGATCAGTTTGGGGCGCTCCTGCTCCGCCAGTCTTTGCAATGCGTCATAGTCGATCGTCTCGGTTTCCTGGGTTACACCATAGGGAACGATCTTGTAAGTTTTGCCGGAAAAATTCAGGTGATGCCCGTGCGTCAGATGGCCGCCATGGGCGAGATTCAAACCGAGAATTGTATCGCCCGGCTGTAGCACCGCTGCGTACGCTTCCATGTTCGCCTGCGAGCCGGCGTGGGGCTGCACGTTTGCATGTTCGGCGCCGAACAATTTTTTGGCCCGGTCGCGTGCCAGGTTCTCCACCACGTCGCTGAACTCACAACCGCCGTAGTAACGCTTGCCAGGATATCCTTCGGCATACTTGTTGGTGAACACCGAACCTGCGGCCTCGAGCACCGCTTCGCTGACAAAATTCTCCGAGGCGATCAGTTCCAACCCCTCGTGCTGGCGGCGTGTTTCGTTGTCGATGGCGGCGGCAATCTGCGGATCGGCTTCATACAGCGGACGGTACATTTTGGTCGAACCTGCCGAATTCATATAGGTTTCCTAGGATGTCTCGTATACATCGGGCCGGTGAAGTTCCATATATCGTTCCGGAGCCTTCAGCGGAGCAAAGCCAAACTGTGAATAAAGTTCATGCGCGTCGCGGGTTAGGAGAATCCAGCGCCGCAGATTCAGCAGAGCCGGATGCTGCGCGATGCACTCGAGCAGCCACTTGCTCAATCCGCGCCCGCGATGGGATTCCAGCACAAACACATCGCCCAGATACGCCATCGTAGCAAAGTCGCTCACCACACGGGCAAACCCAACCTGCGCGCCGCCTTCGTAAATGCCAAAGCAGAGTGAGTGCGCAATCGACCGGGCCACGACTTCCCGCGGTATGCCTTTCGCCCAATAGCAACTGGTCAGAAAACCATGAACCACATTCAGGTTCAGGCGCTCACGGTCGGTGCTGATCGAGAACTCCCCGCGCCGGTACTCGACGATCGTATCGGGATTGATAGCTTGCGCAGACTGCATCGCTACATTCTAAACCCTGCCGACGCAGCCCTCCCTTCAGCATGCAGCGGGTTTCCTCGCTTTCGCGCTTCGACATACCAATGCCGAGAGCGGAGTGCTACCCTTCAAATGCCGTACGCAGGAACGAAGCCAGCTGCCAGCCATCCATGTATTTATACGGCGTCTCACCCATGGTGTAATGACCGCACGGCAGCACCACGACCTTGTGATCCAACCCATGGCGCTCGAATTCCTCCACCACGTTGCGCGAGAGCTCGGGCAAGAAAGTCAGATCGTACTTCGCATAGATAATGAGCGACCTGCGTGGCCAGCGCGAGAATTTATCGAAATAAGCCATCGGGCTGACCGCGAGCCATGAGTTCCGTAACGTCTCCAGCGTGATCTGCGCCTCCATTCCCTGCCGGATGTGCCGGGTTGACTGCCCATGCCACACCACGTCGGCAACGTAAGTGGACGCATGATTGAAGGCCGCGACCCGGATGCGTGGCTCGTGCGCGGCCGCAATGAAGGCATAACAGGAGCCCAGACTTGTGCCCACAATTCCGAGCTTGTCATAGCCCTGCTGCTCGAGCCAATCGAGGCAGCAGCGAACGTCCACCACGCCCTGGCGCACCGCATCGAGCGTGCGTCCGATGTTGGCGGATACGGCGTAATCCGCGCGGCTGATCTCGGCGGGCATGCGGATATCGTGATAAGGCATCGTGAGCCGCAACACTGAAATCCCCAGCAGGTTCAGCACTCGGCACAGGCTGACATAGGCGATCGCATCGGCGTTCCAGTGCGGCAGAAGAACGATGGCACGCCGCCCTCGCGCTGGAAACCAGCGCGCATTCACCAGATTGTTTTCGGGATACGGAGTTTTCACCGGCGCACTGAACCGCAAGAACTCCGCGAAGGTTCCTTTGACCTTCGCTGCCAGCTTCATATCAGGAACTTCGCGCGTGGAGAAAACCTTTACTTCGCGCTTCTCCAGCCGGAAATCGGTCGGCGTCTTGTAGGAAAAAAACTCGTCGCTGGAAGCAACGATGCGTCGATTGAAATCCACCAAGAACTTTTCCGGATCGCCCGCCGCCTGCCCCGGCTGCCAGCCATTCCGGCAGGGCCAGTCCCGCGCCCACTCCACCCCCCACTCCAGCGGGCGCACCACGCGATTATTGTCCACCGAAGTAAGCCGGTGCTCCCAGTCGTACATCCATTGTGCGTAGCGCGAGGGCATGGTCAATCTTCTAGTCTAACAAGCGAACTTCACCAGCTCTTGCGGGAATCAGCGAACAGCGGTAACTGGTGGTCGGCACTTGACATTTGGCCCCTGAGCGGCGCGGATGGCACTAACTAGCCAAGGGCTTCGCCCTTGATATTCCATCGCACCCGGATGCTGCAACTGGACGTTACAACGTGGTTACAACGAGAACAAAATTCTCGTTTCACGGGCCATAATGACTAAGATTGGTGATAACGGAACATGGTCAAAGTGTGGACAGGGGGCTTATCCTGAAAGCGGTTGGAGAAAAGACTGGATAGTGAGACTGAACCGGTGGGCTGCTGACGGAAAAGCAAGGAAAACGTCTGTTTATCGTTTGGTTGATTCTGCTGCTGCCATGGATCGTCGTGGCTCCATTCGTAGCCTTGATGTTCGATGGGCCCCCCACGCTATCGATATATATTGGTGCGTGGTCTATTTGGAGCTATCCGGTATCTGTGGGCGTAGTCGGGATATTTAGGGGGAAGAATCCGGTAGCTTCCTTGTTTCCTTGCCTGAACTTCGTGGTATTTACTGTCGCGCTCTTCATCCACCCATGAAGCCCTGTGGAAATCAGACTACCCGCTCCGTATGGTCAGGCAAGTATATTAGTACCCTCAGTTGCCGTACTTCCGCGGCACGCGCTTCGAAATGTTGCAGAGAATCTCGTAGGGAGAGCTGTTGGCCAGACGAGCATGTTCGAGGGCATCGACGCTCAATCCATCACTGGTTCCGAGCAAGATCACTTCATCCCCGACCGCAATCCCCGGAATACCGGTCACATCCACTAGCGTGAGGTCCATCGAGATGCTGCCCACGATGGGTGCGTAGTGGTCGCGGACGATTACACGGCCGCGATTGGAGAGTTGCCGGTTATATCCGTCGGCGTACCCCACAGGCAGCACGGCGACGTGTGCCGGCGCCCTGGTCACATAAGTCCCGCCATAACCCAGCGCTTGATTCGCGGCGAAGTTCCGCATGGAGAGAATGCGCGTCTTCCAGGTCAGCACCGGCTTGACCGGGAGCCGCAATGTGCCTCCGCTCACTTCCCTGCCCGCACGCTGGAACGGCAAATAATATCCATAGAGCGCGATGCCGGGACGCACCATCTTGTTCCACGTCTCCCGCCGCGAGATCAGCGCGCTGGTGTTGGCCATGTGGATCAACTGCGGCTCAAAGCCGGCCGCTCCGACCATTTTCTGCGCCTCTTCGAAACGGCGCTCCTGCTCGGAGACCGAAGGTGCATCCATAATTTCGGACGACGCCAAATGGGTTGAGAGACCCTCGAGAAGCAGATGCGGAGACGCGCTCAGAGCCTTGAGGACTCGGGAAAGTTCATCCAGAGCGACCCCTAGACGGCCCATACCTGTGTCCACTTTTAAATGCACGGGTTGCCGCTGGGTTCCTCGCGCCGCGGCATTCTCCAGAGACTCGATGTGCCACGGTTCCCACACGGTGGGAGTGAGTTTGAGCCGGACGATCTCACTTTCTTCGCCACGCCAGAAACCCGTCATCAATAAAATGCGGGACTCGATGCCCGCCTCGCGCAGCGGAATTGCTTCATCGAGCGAAGTGACTCCCAGCCAACGCGCACCTTCATCCCGCAATGCACGCGAGCATTCCACGGCGCCGTGCCCGTATGCATCGGCCTTCACGACGGCGCATACGGTTACGTCCGGACCCGCTTTTTTCACAACTGTACGAAAGTTTTGCTGCAGCGTGGTCAGGGAAACTTCCGCCCATGTGGGACGGGTAGCCACGCGGCCCGGAATTTCGATGGTAGTCGCCACTGAGGTCGATTATAGCGGCAGTGGTGCGCGCCCTCAGGTTACGCTCGGGCTACTCCCGAGTGATGTTTTCCCCCAGTCCTGCACAAATTCTTCGGCATCAGTTTCCAGCCAGCGAGAAGTTCACCGTAATCTGAGTTTCTACTTCGACGGGCTCATTGTTCAGAATGTAAGGCCGGTAGTGCCACTGGCGCACGGCATCGATCGCAGCCGGCACCAGCATCGGATGGCCGGTCAAGACGATAAGATTTTCAATCGTACCTTGCTTGCTGATCACTGCCTGCAGCATGACAGTTCCCTGAATACGGGCGCTGCGCGCTAATGCCGGATAGGTTGGCTGCACTTTGCGGATCAGATTTCCCTCATCCATGTGTGAGAGGCGGAGGGGATGGGCTACCACCGCGGGCGGCGCTGGCAGAACCGGCCGCGTACCACCGTCAAACAAATTCGGCCCGTTCGTGTCGCCACTTTTGGCGCCGGGAATGTACGGACCAGAGCCTGACGCCAAGGGCGCTCCGTCATCGATCGGAGCCGGCGTGCCAACAGCAGGAAGAGGCGATGGCCGGCGGAAGAAGAATTCCGCAGGCCTGCTTGGAGCAATGCTTGAACCTGTGTGGGCTCTGACTGCTGGAGCCTCCGTCGCAGGTTGACCCAGACTGATTGGCGTGGAAAGTTGGTGGAATGATGGCAATCCCATCGGGCGCAAGAGCGGCAACACTAGTAATACTCCCACGACAAAGGCCTGCAACCCGAACGAGGTCACGATTGTGCCTCCGCGACGCGCGCGCTCTGCCCATGATGATTCGACTGCGTCAGCAAACATGCTTCGGTCAAGCATGCTTCGGTTAAGCATAGTTCGGTCAACCATGGTGTCCTCCTCAACGAAATGCTGTTGCTGATAAGGACACCAAGACGGTCTTCCGCGGCGCGCTCCTGAGAAATAAAAAAAGGCCGCAGGGGGTGCGGCCTTCCGGGAACTTTCCCGACACACGCGGTGTCGTCTAAAACTACTTCGGCGGTTCGGTAGCCTTCGGAGTAGCTGGCTTAGGGGCGGCGGGCCTCGGAGTTGCCGGACGAGCTGACGCTCCGGAAGCGGAAGGGGCCGGTACACCAGACTGCGTGTTATAGAGGTCCACCACGGCTTTGGTGATGTCCCCGCCGTCGCCGTACCACAGGATTGGGCTCTGCGGCCAGGGATTCGAGGTGTCGACAATCATGGCAAACCCAGTTTCCTGCGCGTGCTTTACAATCACCGGTGCCATCTTTTGCAGAATACGTTGGAAAATTTCTTTCTGCTGGTTCTGCGCATCTTCCTGGGCGTCCTGTACGGAACGGTCAAACGACTTTTTCTTGGTCTCGATCTGTTTCACGAGGGTGGCGCGGGCGTCCTCGTTTAACTTCTCACCTTGCGTCTGCAGTTGTTTCTGTAATCCTTCGAGTTCGTCATTCTGAGACTTCAGCTCGTTTTGTTTCGGTTCAAGCTTTTTTTTCAAAGCTTCGAAATCGCGTTGGCCCTCGTTGGTGCCGACCACGGCCTGCTCAATGTTGATCGTCCCGATTTTCGTGCCGGTACCGGTGGCGACGGGGGCGGCGGGGGCCGAGGCTGCGGGCGAAGTAACTCCGCTCGCGGGGGCAGTCGCGCTGCTGGTTTGGGCGAAGGCGGATATCATTGAGATAACCGCAATGGCCAGGAAAGAACGCAGAAGCTTGCTTGTCATTGGATCGCTTAAACTCCTTGGAACCTGATTCCGCGAAACTTGATTCCGCGAAACTTGGCTCCGGAATATGAACTCAGATTTACCCTTTTCAGGCAACGCTGGGAAGGCACACTGGATTGCCAGCATCACACGCCGGGGTTGCGCACGTGTCGTCCACCCTTGGTCAGCTTTCTGCAATGGTGTGGATCGCAGTCATTATAGTGAGCATCGTCGGGCCGCGTCAAACCGATGCGGACGTGGCGCGGGATCCATGCAATCCTGGCCGCCGCGCTTTGCCACGATTGGTCCATCTTTTAGACGACATCAAACGCGCAGTTAATCGTTTAATCGTTTGCGTACGCAGCCGACAGAGCTCGAATCGGCCAACCTGATTCTGCGGTTTATCAATTTTTTCGCGTGCGCGTTGAGGGCCTCACACCACAGCCGACGTACTCGATACGGTCGCTTCGATAGAGCCCAACGCCAAGCGACGGGGTGAAGAGTCCCGTCAAGCATCTCAGCACACGTAAGCATCTCAGCACACGTTGATGAGCTGCCGGGTTTTCCAGCGCGGGTGTCCTTGGTCAGAGCGGAGGCCACCCGCCTCCGGCTTTTATCGCCCATTGCCCTGTGTCACCCAAAAACAGCATCCGCCTTAAAACGTGGTGGCTACAGTGAAGCGGAAGGTTTTTCGGGGCTCCCGCAACAGGAAGCTGGGGGCGAAGGTATTGACGGCCAAGTGATAGGTGTAGTCGCCAGCCGCGGTATTGGGGAACATGGAACGAGTGATCGGAATTGGGGGAGTCGCTGGGTTATCCAGCCGCAGCGGATTATAGGCCCAGTAGATGCGGAAAGGCGCATTGATCACGGGCAGAAACATTTGAAGCTCAAGACCGGTGGACATTCTCGGTCTCCAGTTCGTAGAACCCAAAACCTGCAGTTGCTGCTTCGGAGTGGGATTCAAGAGGCTCCCAGGAGTACAACCCGTTCCAGTGGGGGTCGCTGTGGCTGGATCCTGCATGGGACATCCGAACTGCTGGCTGATTACGCTGTCGTATTGCTGCGACGCAATCTGTAACTGGGATGGCCGGATAATAGGGTCTATTCCTGCGTCCAAGAAGGGGGCCAGGGCCACGGGTCCATAGATTGTGATGCGGTACTCGAAGTTCGTAACCACGCTGAGATCGCCGCCCGGAAAAGTGATCTGGTCCACCGGAATCGGTATGCTCAAGTTTCCCAGGAGAGGATTCTGTGCGTTCTTGGGGACAGGAGTTCCATCCGGATTGGTGAGCGTGATCGAACCAACACTCGGCAGGAATGCCACCGGAGATACAGAACGGATGTCGAAACCGCGCAGGTCGTTCTCGCCGCCCATGTATGAGCGCTGGAACGGAGGAGCGACTAATCCTGCGTAGCCGGTGATAAAAGATCCCTGAACATTGAAACCCAGTGCGTTGCGTCTGTTGTTCACGGGAATGAACTTCTTATACTGCACAATGGGCCGAATCGATCGAACCGTGCCGCCAATCCCGGCAAATTCCGCGCCCAACGTAAACTGGTGCCCGTGGTGGGGGGAAAGCGGGCTGTCGATGGTATTGAAAGAGAAGTTGGGGAAGATCTTACTCGTGATAATTCCTTCGAGCGCGTTCGGACCCGAAATGCCACGGAACGCGAGGAACTCGAACAGATTCTTCGATGCAGAACTTAGAGCCAGCAGTGAGGATCGGTCGAACGAATAAGTAATTCCCACGCGTTTGAAGGAGCGACGCAGCGGATAGCTCAATGAGCTGGTGAATCCGACGCTGGACTGCGTATAGTTCTGGAGATTCTGCAGCACGGTGTTAGGTAGATTCAGATTCTGCCCGCTGAAAATTGAAAGCTGCCGCGCCTGGTCATAACTCACTTTGTTCACGTACACGTTGAATCCGAACTGCAAAGGCCGGTCAAACAGGTACGGCTGGGTGAAGCCAAAGCGGATGCTGCGTGCCAGGTTTCCGATGCTGGCTTGTACCTGAAGCGTTTCGCCGAGACCCAGGAAGTTGTTCGTCGAATAGTTAATGCCGACGAAGGCGCCTTCCAGTCCGCTGACGCCGCCGTTCAACCCGACGCTGTTCTTGCCTTTTTCCTTAACCTTGAGAGTGAGGTCGACCAGTCCGTCTTTCTCGTCCAGTTTGCGGTCGGTGATATTCGGATCGTCCGGCTTCAACTGGTCGAAGTATCCCAGCTGATTCAGGCGCAGCAAGCTCAATTCCCAAAGCCGCGAGTTATAGATGTTGCCTTCTTCGAGCGCAATCTCGCGGCGGATTACCTTGTCACGGGTGGTAGTGTTTCCCTGGAATTCAATGCGGCGAACGTAGAATTGCTTGCCTTCGTCCACGTCGATGTCGAGGAAAATAAGTTTCTTCTCGTCGTCAAAACGCGTTTCGGGCACCGAAGTGAAGTTGATATAACCTTGCTCGCCATAGGCCTTGCGCAGGTTTTCCAGCCCCTTCGCCACTTTTTCCTTGCTGAAGACATCTCCATCTTTGATGGGGAAGAGATTGCGCAGGGCTTTCGTGTTCGACACTGCCTTGTTGTTCTTGAAGGTGATGGACCCCAAAGTGAAGCGGTCGCCTTCCTCGATAGGCATAGTAATGTCGACGGCCTTGCCTCGGCCGCTTTGCAAAAGCGGGATATGCATCCCCTGGTGTCCGGTATCGTGAATTTGGGTCTTCGGCTGGTCCACAATGACCTTAAAATAGCCGCGATTCTGGTATTCGTTGCGGACGCGTTCGGTATCTTCGTCGAGTTTGGTCGCATCGTAGGTTCTGGCAAAGATGTTTTCCAGAAAGATCGAGTGGGGCACGCCGATGGGGCGCAAGTTCTTCATGGCGTAACGCAACTTTCGCGTGTTGACGTTCTTATTGCCCTCGAACTTGATCTTGCCTACCTTGACCTTGGGGCCCTCTTTGATGACAAACGTAATTCCCACGGCAGCGGGGGGGATCTGGCGGACTTCTGTTTTGATGGTAGAAAACTGACGTCCATGTTCCCCAAGCAGGCCTTTGATGACTACTTCGGCTTTCTTCACTTTGGTGGGATCGTACTGATTCTCTACCGACAGTCCGACCTTCGCCTCTTTGAAGCGATCGAGCACGTCGCTGGTGGTGACCGAACTCAGGCCGACATAGTTGATCTCGCGGATTGTGGGCTTTTCCTTGACCTGGATAATCAGGCGCCAGCCTTTCGGAGTTTGCTCGCGGGTAAAGCGGATATCCTCGAAGTATCCGGTGTTCCACAAGGCGTTAAAGTCGCGCTCGAGTCCGGCGGGATCATAGATGTCCCCGGGGTGAGTGAAGATGCGAGCCTTAATCGTCTCTGAGGGAATTCGGCGATTGCCCTGAACGTCGATCTCTGAAATAACGTCGGTTTGAGCCCAGCTTACCGCGGCAAAAAAAACTGCGAGCACAATTCCCAGCAGCCACCGGCACCTTTTCATTCGGCGACAAAGCCGTGCGAATGAAGGAGATGGAACCGACGCGGTAGCGGAAGGGCCACAGCCGTCCTCGGGCACAACAATGTCCGTATGAAAGCGAAGATGAATCGCTACGACCTCAGCCTCTCGGATGTAGGAAAACGACAATTATACGGTAGAGAATGATAAAGCGTCCAAGTTGCCACTCTTGCTGGTGGCTTCAGGGAATGGAGTTGGTTGACTCCACTTCAACCAAGACGGAATAAAACGTGGCGGAGTTGCCCAGGTCGGAAAGTTTTTCTGAGGTCAGCACGTTTATGTTGCGAAATCCAGGACTCAACTTCGCCCAATTCAGCCGGGCGGAGACGACTCCGGGCTGAACTGCGCCATCCACCCGCGCCTTTAGGAAAATTTCTCCTCGATGGTTATAGACCCGGACCGGCGCTCCGTCGACGATGCCGCGGGAGCGGGCATCGGCGGAATGCATCTCCAGAAGATCGGTATCTTCCATCTGCTGAATGGATGGCAGGTTCGAAAAAGTTGAGTTCAGGAAGTTGTCAGCCTTACGCGCTAAAAGCTCCAGCGGGAATGTGGCCTTATCGCTGCCGTAACGCGATTCTGAGGGAGGAGTGAACTCGGCAACCGGATCGAGGCCCAGCGATTTCACTGCCTCGCTGTACAGTTCGGCCCTGCCCGACGGCGTTCGGAAGTTGCCTCGGGCGAAAGGAAGGAATGGTTGCGGAGCGCCGTCTGCTGGCTTGGAAGCTGACGGGGTGGACGGTGCAAAGTTCAGTCTTACCTGGCTCTCGTTCTGCAACCGCTTGCGGGTGATTCCCTGCAGCCATGGGTCATTCGAAAGCAGCGCGCCATCGATCATCTCGTCAACACTTTCGTGGAAGCACTCGTCGTTGAATCCCATGCGCGTCGCCAGCGCCCGGAACAATTCGACGTTGGATCGGCACTCTCCCAGCGGCTCGATCGCCTGGTCTGAAATTTGCAGGTAGTAGTGGCCATACGCCGCCTGCAAATCCTTGTGTTCGAAGAAGGTGGTCGCCGGCAAAACGATGTCGGCGTAGTCGGTTGTGTCGGTAAGAAACTGCTCATGGACAACGGTGAACAAGTCCGGCCGCCTGAGGCCACGCACGACCTCGTTGTGGTTCGGGCAAACCGCCGCGGGATTGGAACTGTAGACCAATAAAGCTTTTAACGGGGGATCGCTCAGCGTATTCAGCGCCTTGCCGAGCTCCACCATGTTCACCACCCTTGGAGTTTTCGCACCCTGGGGTCTGAGATCGGGCCGCCTCAAAGAGTGCTTGTTGAGATCAAAGGCGCCGCTGGTGGACAGATGGATTCCACCGCCGGCTTCCTGCAACGATCCGGTGATGCAAGGCAGCATGGCGATGGCACGCGTCGCCATCCCGCCGCCTTCGGACCGCTGTACACCATAGTTCACACGAATGACCGCCGGCCTGATCGTGGCATATTGGCGGGCCAGTTTGCGTATGTCTTCGGCAGCAATTCCGGTCCACTGGGCCGCGCGTTCAGGCGGATATGCTTTAACTTTCTCTCGCAGCTCGTCGAAGCCCAGCGTGTATCTTGCGACATAGTCTGCGTCATGCAGCCCTTCTCCGATGATGACGTGCATCATAGCGAGGGCCAGCGCAGCGTCGGTGCCGGGATTGATCGGCAGATACCAGTCGGCACACTCGGCGGTGCGGGTGCGATAGGGATCAATGACAACTAGCTTCGCACCCCGGCGACGTGCTTCGGCAATGAACGGCCAGAGGTGGACATTATTGCCATGAATGTTCGAGGCCCAGGCAATGATGTAGCGGGAGTTGACAAACTGCTCGGGCTCAGTCCCGAGCTTGACGCCCATGACAGACTCCAGCCCAGCTTCGCCGGCCGAAGAACAGATTGTGCGTTCCAATTCTGAAGCCCCAAGGCGCGTGAAAAATCTGCGGTCCATGGAGGCGCCGTTCAGAGCGCCCAAAGTTCCGCCGTAGGAATACGGCAGAATCGCTTCGCTGCCGAACTGGGCAATGATCTTGCGCAGGCGTTCAGCGATCTCCTCGAGCGCTTCATCCCAAGTAATGCGCTGCCAGGCTTGTTGGGGGACAGCTGCCCCTTCGGCAAGCTCAGGGCAGGCTCCCGGCTGTCCAGGCGGAGCGCAGCGCCGCTCCGCCGCTGCCGTCCCTTTTGCCGCTATCCGGCGCATGGGATACAACACGCGGTCCGGCGAATACACGCGGTCCAGGTACTTCGCCACTTTCGCGCACAAAAATCCGCGGGTTACCGGATGTTTCGGATCCCCCTGAATCTTCGTGGCGCGGCCACCCTCTACGGTGATCAACACTCCGCAAGCGTCGGGGCAGTCGTGAGGACACGCGGCATGGACCACCTGTTTCATATCTTCACTGTTTCGATTATAGAGGCGAACGGAGGATGCAGCACAAAGGGCATCCGCGCGGCTTCGGATGCCCTCATTCTTGCGGAAAAGGACCCTGACGCTTATTTAATCTCGAGGACTTCTTTCTCTTTAGCTTTGCTCATTTCTTCCATCTTCTTGATCTCATCGTCGGTAAGTTTCTGGATTTCATCGAGCGATCGCTTCTCATCGTCCTCGGTAATCTTCTTGTCCTTCATGGCTTTCTTGATCGCGTCATTGCCGTCACGGCGGATATTGCGGACCGCAGTGCGATGTTCTTCGAGGACCTTATGCAGGTGCTTCACCATGTCTTGGCGGCGCTCTTGCGTAAGAGCCGGCACGGGCACGCGGATGAGTTTGCCGTCATTCATCGGATTCAGCCCGAGATCGGCTGTGCGAATGGCCTTCTCGATGGCACCCACCTGCGAAGTATCAAAGGGCTGCACCGTGATCATTTGCGGCTCGGGTGCGTGCACTTGCGCAATCTGGTTGAGCGGCATTTGCGACCCGTAGTAGTCGACGCTGACACTGTCGAGCATGTGCACCGAGGCGCGTCCGGTGCGCGTAGCCGCCATCGCTTTGCGAAAGTCTTCGACAGCCTTATCCATCCGGGTTTTGAGTTGTAACCGAATTTCTTTAAGAGGCCCGCTGTCAGCCATGGATGAGCTCCACTAAACAGTTCAGGAATCAAAACGTTGAATTATAAACCGAACAGAAGCCGCCGCGAATCTGCTTGGATCGCTACCGATCAGAAGTTACCAAGATCGGGTCTATCCGTGAAGGCCTGTAAACCATAGCTTAGGCGCTCACCCTCGAACCAATCTTCTCCCCACTGACTACTCGCCGTATGTTTCCGTGCTGATTCAGGTTGAAGACGATGATGGGCAGGTTATTGTCCTTGCACAAGCTGATGGCGGTGGAATCCATCACCTTCAGCCCCAGCTTCAGAACATCCATATAGGTGATGTCCGTGAATTTCTTGGCGTCTTTCACCTTCATGGGATCCGCGTCATAGATGCCATCCACCTTGGTGGCTTTGAGAATGGCGTCGGCTTTGATCTCCATGGCCCGCAAGGATGCGGCGGTGTCGGTCGAGAAGTAGGGATTTCCCGTGCCGCCTGCGAAAATCACTACGCGCCCTTTTTCCAGATGCCGTATGGCGCGCCGCCTGATAAACGGCTCGGCCACCTGATTCATCTCAATCGCAGTCTGTACCCGGGTGTATACCTTCTGCTTTTCGAGTGCATCCTGCAGGGCCAGTGCATTGATCACCGTGGCCAGCATGCCCATATGATCGGCGGAAACCCGGTCCATGTCACGAGACTGGTCGGCCACGCCGCGAAAAAAATTGCCCCCGCCCACCACGATCGCAAGTTGTACGCCCAACTTGTGCACGTCGGCCAATTCCGCCGCCACCTCGTGAATTCGTTTCGTATCCACACCGAACCCTTGATTCGCAGCCAAGGCTTCGCCTGAAAGCTTGAGGAGCACGCGTTTGAAAGCAGGGGCGGAAGAGTTCATTTAGGTTTTGCAGCGCCGGCATCCGCCGGTTGTCGATAAACGGGTACAAAAAAAGGCACCCAACCGGGTGCCTTGAAAATTACTCCGCTTTCTGTTCAGAAGGCCGAGTGATGGCGATGGTCTCGCCCGCATCTCCCACCTTGAAGCGCGCGAAGCGCCGGACGCTGATGTTCTCGCCCAGCTTGCCGATCTTCGCCGCGATGAGCTGCGCAATCGACACCGTCTGGTCTTTGATGAAGGGCTGTTCCAACAAGCAGACTTCCTCGTAGAACTTCTCCATCTTGCCCGCAACCATCTTCTCGGCGATATTCGGGGGCTTGCCCGAGGCGACGGCCTGCGCGAGGAAAATGTCCTTCTCGCGATCGAAATCAGCCTTGGTGACATCTTCCTTGCGCACGAACTTCGGGTCGCTGGCCGCGATGTGCATGGCGATATCATGCACCAACTCCCTGAAGTCCTCGGTGCGCGCCACAAAATCGCTCTCGCAATTTACTTCGAGAAGCACGCCAATCTTGCCCCCGGCGTGGATGTAGCTCGTAACCGCTCCTTCGCTGGTCACGCGAGTTGCTTTCTTGGCCGCGACTGAGACGCCTTTCTTGCGCAGGATCACGACCGCCTGCTCCATATCGCCCTTGGCTTCGGTGAGAGCCTGTTTGCAATCCATCATGGGAGCTCCGGTCTTCTCCCGGAGATCCTTTACTTGCGCTGCAGAAATATTCGCCATAGTAGTGCTCATATCAATGAAATCCTTCTCAACGTTTGGGACCCGCCTCTTACAAAATTTTACCCGCGCCGGACGACCCCGCGCGGGTCTCATGTCAAACGCCCGGTTTTTCCTGGAATCTCGCCTGGAGAGTTCCCTCAGGGGCTAAACCCCGCATCTATAGTGGCTCTTGGCGGCGCGGCTGAAGCCGTGCCCTTCCCAAAAACCTCTCGCTAACACTCAATCAATCGCGAAGGCCAACCACTAACCACGGACAACCAACGACGCGCCTCTAAACCGTTTGGCTCTCCACTTTCGGTACGTCGGCCTCTTCATTATTATTATTATTGGGGACCGGCTTCTTATGCGTCCCTGGGCCCAGCACCTCTTCCATGCTGATGTCTTCGCCGATGTCTGCCATGTCCGAGGCGGCCGCGGCTTCCTGGGCACGAAGTTCGAGAGCCGCTGCGGCATCTTCGGCGTGCTGCGCTTCTCGTGCTTGCGCTTGTTCCGTAGCCGCAGTCATGTCGGCGATTTGTTTATCGCTCATCAATTGGGCGCCTTCGGCGATGGACTCCGAAATTTTCGACGTAAACAGGCGGATGGCGCGCAACGCATCATCGTTACCGGGAATCACGTAATCGACTTCGCTGGGATCGCAATTGGTATCGACCACCGCAACCACGGGAATGCCCAGCTTACGAGCCTCGCGCACCGCAATCTGCTCTTTATTCGAATCGATAACGAACACCGCATCCGGCAACCGGCTCATATTCTTGATGCCCGCCAAGTTGGCCTGCAGGTGCTTTCGCTCACGTTCGAGCTTGATCACTTCTTTTTTCGGCAGTAGCTCGTAGCGGCCATCGGTGGCCATTTCGTCGAGCTCTTTCAGTCGCTTCACCGACTTCTGCACCGTAATCCAGTTGGTGAGAAGTCCTCCCAGCCAGCGCTGGTTGATGTAGAAGCCGCCGCACTTGGTGGCCTCTTCTGCGATGGCGTCTTGGGCCTGCCGCTTGGTTCCCACGAACAGCACAATCTTGCCGTCGGCCGCCAGTTCCTGTACAAATTTGGACGCCTCTTTAAACATCTTCAGCGTCTTCTGCAAATCGATAATGTAAATCCCATTGCGCTCTCCGAAGATGTATTCCTTCATCTTGGGATTCCAGCGCTTCGTCTGATGCCCGAAGTGAACACCCGCTTCGAGCAACTCCTTCATGGTGATAGTAGCCAATGAACCTCCTTGTTTAATCTGCATCCTTTGCGTAAGTACCGCTCCGGATTGCCATTCCCGTCCCCGCGCCGCGAGGCACAGGAAGAATTGAACACCTAAAAACAGCTGTTAGCTTCTAGCTCTCAGCTTCCAGCCAAAATACTAAACCTTATCGCCCATCCCAGCTCTGTCATTCAAGCTCTGCCATTCCGGCGAAGCGAGCAATCCTGGTCTCGCCCGGCACCCGGTTCTCGGACCTAGCGCTTGCTGAACTGGAAGCGCTTTCTGGCGCCCTTCTGACCGTATTTTTTGCGTTCTTTGCTGCGCGAGTCACGCGACACCATGCCCTCGGACTTCAGCTTGCCGCGGAGTTCGGCGTTGAATTGCATGAGCGCCCGCGCGATGCCGAGCTTTACTGCGTCGGCCTGGCCGCGCACGCCGCCCCCCAATACACTCGCGACGATGTTGAACGCAGCCCCAGTGTCGGTTGACGCCAGGGGCGCTTTGGCTGCCGACCGCTGGGCCGGGGTGACGAAATATTCTTCAAACTCGCGACCGTTCACCTTGAACTCGCCGCCGCCTGGACGCAGATACACGCGCGCAATCGCTCGCTTCCGGCGCCCCGTTCCGTAATATTGAACCAAATCTGCCATTTAGCTTTCAGCTCCTAAGCTTCTAGCGCGAATCCCTAGAAGCAGCTTTCCATTTTTTCTCTTGAGCTCTAGGGCCCCTCAGGGGCTAAAGCCCGAAAAACTTACCCGCACTGGCGCACGGCTTAAGCCATGCTCCAGCAAAACGGCTCTACGTTCGTAGTTCCAACTGCAAGGCCTGCGGTTTCTGCGCCTCGTGAGGGTGCTTGTCGCCTTTGTAGACTTGCAGCTTCGACAGCATGTGATCCGCCAGTTTGTTCTTCGGCAGCATGCGACGCACCGCGTCTTCGATGATTCTTTCCGGCTTGCGCGCCAAACGCTTGCGGTAATCTTCGGTACGCAGACCACCCGGGTAGCCGGTGTAGTGGTGATACTGCTTCTGCTCGGACTTCATGCCGGTGGTTTTGACTTTCTCGGCATTGATGACGATCACATGATCGCCAGTGTCAAGAAAAGGTGTGTACTGCGGATTTTCTTTGCCCATGAGGACGCGCGCCACTTGCGACGCCATACGCCCCAGCGTCTGCCCATCCGCATCCACGACATACCACTTGCGCACAATTTCCCCCGGTTTGGGGAAATACGTTGACATCTGAAATCTCCCAGAATGAAAAAATAGCGAACCGCGATTGAATAACGAAAGAAGACCGCTCGTTGATTCCCCGGCGAGGACGCCAGACCATCAGGCGGGCAACCGCGAGACTTCCCAAAGCTTTAAAGATACCGTAGGGCGCGCGAGATTGTCAACGGAGAGTTAGAGAGTTAGTTGCATTGTCGCCGCCTGCGATCATGCTAATATGCCCACCCATGCTAATATGCCGACCCATGGCAGCGCCATCACTCATCTGTCGTTGCACTCTACTACTTCTACTTCGCTCTCTACTACTTCCGCTGATGCTCAGTTCGTTCTGCGTGTTCGCAGCCGACGAAACCAGGCAGCCTGCTCCGCGCTTTCGCGCCCGGACTACATCTGGCAGCCAGTTCAACAATGCATCGGTCAAAGGCAAAGTTGTCCTATTCGAGTTCTGGACGAGCTGGTGCAAGTATTGCGAGGAGGAAGCGTCGCTGGTCGATGACATCGCCAGAGAATTTTCTGATAGAGGTCTGCTCGTGCTGGCGGTGGATGTTCTTGAACCCGATCAAACCGTGAAGAAATATCTTGCCGAGCATCCCCGATCCGTCCCGATTGTGCTTACCAAGGATACGAATCTCGCAGCCATGTACAACGCGCAGAGTTATCCCATCTATGTGGTGGTGGACCGCGACGGGAATATCGCCGGGGAACAGCGGGGCGCCGCGGGAGAAAGAGGGTTGCGAAGGCTGCTGAAGCGTGCGGGAATCGAAGCTAAGGCCGAAACGGAGTGAGGCCTAGGTTGCGTCTTTGCGACTAGATTTGTAGCCAAGACAGAGAGCCGTAAGTTTTGGTTGGCTCGTCGGTGCTGATGCTGGTGGGCAGTTAGCGTTACTCATACGCCAGTGCGTCAATCGGATCCTTCTGCGCCGCTTTGAAGGCCGGATACAGTGCTCCCAACAGCGCTCCCGTCAAAGCAATCACCGTCGCCCGCACCACCCAGGCGACACTCCAGAAAAGCCGTTGGGTTGGGATCTCAACCAGAATGATGCGCCGAGCCATGAGACTTACAATCGTTCCCACCACAATTCCCACAATGGCCAGCAGAGCCGTCTCGCGCAGCACAACGTTCACGATGTAGAGCTTCGATGCGCCCAGAGACTTCAGAATGCCGATCTCGCGCGTGCGTTCCATCACCGCCGTATACATTGACTGAAAAATCACCAGAAATCCGATGATCATGGATATCGCGATCACAATGCGAATCGCAGTTGCGAATCCCGGCAAATTCTCCGGCGTCATCATCGATAGATACTCCTGCATGGAGCGCACGGAGTAATCTCCCATGCCCGGGACCTGTCTGATTTCATCGACGACCGCGTCAACATTACGCGGATCGTCCAGCTTGATATAGAAGACCGAAGCGTGACCGGGGGCGCCGATCAAGTCCTGCATGGTGGCAAGCGGCAGGAACTTTCGCGCGCCTTTTCCGTGCTCGACGATACCGCAGATACGGAAGGTGTGAACCAAAATCTCAATCGAGTCTCCCACCTTCATCCTTTTTGCACCCGCGAAATAGTCGTCCACGATCACATCATAGGGGCCTTGAAATGGACCTCCGGAAAGAAAGTGAAAAGCGGGAGCGATGCTGTTGTAGCTGTCAAAGCCGATGCCATAGATAATTTCCAGCGTAGGTTTGGTGGTCAACTCCCAGATCACCGGTGCGGCCACTGCAACATGCGGCAAGGCGCGCAGCTTGTCGCCTACCTTCACCGGCATGGGCGCTCCGGTAACCCCAATTAAAGCAGAGGAACCTGGGGGCTGCACCATTACGTCGGCTCCCACTCCGATCTGGCTCGCCTTCGATCCGTTCAGCTGCCCGTAGAAGAAAGCGACGATCAGCAAAATCAAAACCACTTCCAGGGCGACGGCGCTGACACTGATGAGCGAACGCATAGGCCTCTGCACCAGGTTAGCGACAACCATTTTATTGATCATGTTTATTGATCATGAGCGCCCACTGCGGTTAGCGCCGGTTTCTCGTATCTGACGAGGGCCGCGCCGCTGCGCTTGAGGGCGGATGGTCGAGGTGCACGACGTCTGCCCCGCGCGGTTGTTCCAGAGCAAACTGATCATCCCGCAAAGGTTTATTGATTTCCAGCTTGAGCATGTTAAGAGTTACTTCGTACTCCTCGCGAGGCCGGAAAAGCTGGATGCGCGATGGAAAGCTGACGCCATCGTTCTCTTTATAGTTGGCGTAGCGGGCATCGGTCTCCAAATTCCCTTGCTCATCATAGATGAACTGGCGGTGAGGCTGCAGATCGGTGCGGCTGAAAACGATCTTGCGCGAGAGGCCCCAGCCCGTCGGTCTCTTCTGGATCACGACCAGTTCATAGTCTTCCTGCAGAACGCGATGCCCCTTGGGGTCGTGAAGAATCTCATATCCATTTTCGAGCACCGCGATGTCGTGTTCAGGATCGATGGGCCGAATCAGCAGCGCATCGTAGATGTCGCTCGGACGGATGTTCTCCATCGGCTGATCTGAGTTGAGCGTCTGCACATCGTTGCGGCCCACCACGAAACGATTCTTGGGCGGAATCCACAGCTTGAATTCCTGTCCGTCGCTCACCATGTCGAAGGCCGTAGTCCTCACGATTGGCAGCAGCCCGATCATGTGCAGCATGGCTGGTTTCCGCGCCAGCACGTACCCACGAATCTCTTTGTAGTCTGTAACGAGGCCTTTTTTCGCGCCGCCCACGGAGGTATCAATATCTACGGTCGCCTGCAGCGACTGGATTTTCTGCGCCTGCTGGTTGATGCTCTCGATGAGAGCCGCCTGAGTCGATTCCTTGAGCGGAGCCTTGGAATAGGTCTCCTCGACCGGCCGCGTCCGGAACAAACAACCCATGGTGGGCAACAGCGCAATAAGCAATATCGCGGTCCAAAAGGGCTGGCTACGTCTCATGAAGTATTGGATGACTCCCTGAACATTTGAGTATAGCGCGCCCGAAAGGGTGCAAGAACTCGCCCCCAGCCCGCAAATAAGACCCCCCGCCCGAGCCCCCTAGCCGGGAGGGGCTGGCAATCAGACAAGGAAAACACCGAGGAGAACCTGGCTTGCCAACGCTTAGCCGCCTTAGGGTCTCAGGCTAAAAGCGGAGCAAATCATCTACACTACTGCCATTGTGCGCAAGATTGCAGGGCTCGTCCTTATTATCGCGCTCGCTGCCGCGGCATGGGTTGCATGGGAACTCCTCAGGCCCACCGAGCCCTCAGGGCAGACCTTTGTAATGCTGCGGCCAGGTTTCTCCACCCGCCGGATTGCCTCCGTACTAAAGGCCAACGGGATCATCCATAGCGAAGATGCCTTCATCTTGTGGCACTATTTGCACCATCGCCGTTCGCTGAAGGCGGGAGAGTATTTGTTCGACAAACCGCGGAATATTGTCGAAGTCCATAGCCGCCTCGCTCGCGGCGAGGTGTACTTCCGCACGGTTGTCGTCCCCGAAGGCTTCACGATGTTCGACATCGCCAGGGCTGTCGAAGGCGCAGGGCTGGGTCCCGCGGAGGATTTCCTGAAGGTCGCGCAATCCGACACCGCTCTGATCGGCGATTTTGCCCCCCAAGCGCACTCTCTCGAAGGCTACCTTTTCCCGGATACGTACCAGTTCAGTCGCATGATGACGATGGAAGAGATGGCGGCTGCCATGGTCAAGCAATTTCGTCAGGTCGCACGCCAAATCGGGTTGATAGAAGTAGCGGGGGTCCCAGAAATCGGATCAAGCGCCCCGGCAAACTCGCCTCCGATTGAAGTTGAGGTCAACGGCAGATTTGTTGACCCGAATAAAGGCCCGGGCGAGCTTGAACGCAGGGTGATCATGGCATCGATCATTGAAAAAGAGACTGCGGTCGCCGACGAGCGGCCCCTCGTCGCCAGTGTGTATTACAACCGTTTGGAAAAAAAGATTGCGCTCGACGCCGACCCCAGCATCATTTATGCGGAATTACTAGCCGGAACTTACAGCGGGGCGCTGCATCACGACGACATGCGGTTCAACTCCCCCTACAATACTTACAAATTTGTGGGGCTTCCGCCCGGCCCCATCGCCAATCCCGGCAGGAGCGCTCTCGAAGCAGCGATGCATCCGGCAGAGTCTGACTACTATTACTTCGTCGCCGACGCCGCGGGCCACCACCGCTTCGCCCGAACCATCGACGAACACAATAAGAATGTGGCCGCCTACCGGCGAGCGATGGTCGGTCATTAAGAACCGGATCCGGCAAGCCGACTTTCTACCGACCTCGGCTCTCCATCCAACCTTGCAGAATCAACATTGCGGCCATGCGGTCGACTGCCTTGGCGCGCTTCTCAATCGACAGCTCGGTTTCGCGCAGCAGCCGATTCGCCTCCGCCGAGGTTAACCGTTCGTCCCACAGGTGTACTGGCAGCCGAAATCGCTTCCGCAGGTCCTCGGCGAACACCTGCATCTTGTCGGATTGGGTACCTTCCGCGCCGCTCATGCGCAGGGGGAGCCCAACCACGATTTGCCGCACCCCATACTCGCGAACGATCCGCTCCAGGGCCGCGAAATCCTGCCGCTTGTTCCGGCGTTGCAAGGTCTCTAGTCCCTGCGCTGTGATGCCCAGGGGATCGGAGACGGCAATCCCGATCCTTCTGGATCCCACATCTAAACCAAGAACTCTCCCTGTCGGATGCTCTCTTCTGGAATCGGGGGTAGACTGAGTGACTGACGCCTGCCCCGGACTGAATTCTAAGGGCGAAGGGTCGATGCGAGACTTGGGTCTATGGAAACTCAAGCAGCGATTATAGACGTGGGTATCGGCGGCCGGTTTTCGGGCTTTGTGTCGTTCGTCGTTGGATCCTAAGTCATTTAACAACAAAACTTTACGACCGCCAAAGAGGCTTGCACCGCGACTCTGCGACGCGCTTTCCAGCTACGCGACTCCCCCAACTCCCCCCGCCCACATTGCTTTCCGTCCCAATTCGGGATAGTATGTTTATAGTAAAGACAACGCTCTCCCTCACTCGACCCTTGTCCTGCCTGGGTGCCTTTTATGAACGGTGATTTGAACTTTCACATCGGCGACAAGGTTGTGTATCCAAACCACGGCGTAGGGATCATCGAACAAATCAGCAGTCGCTCAATCGGCGCCACTGTGGAAAAGTTCTACCTTCTTAACATCAAGGCCAGCAGCCTCAAGGTGATGGTGCCCTGCAACAATGTGGGCAGCGTGGGCATACGGCGCGTGGTTCGCAACGGCGAGGTACAGAAGATTCTCGACTTCCTTTCCGTCGCCGACGACCTCGGCACGGCCGACTGGAAGGACCGCTTCAAGGAGAATTCCGACCGCATGCGGACCGGTTCTCTGTTCGAGGTTGCCGGAGTCCTCAAGAGCCTGATCGCCCTCCATCAAGCGAAGCCTCTCTCCTTCCGCGAAAAGAAGATGCTCGAACGCGCCCGCTACTTGCTGGTCAGCGAACTCGCCATGTCGCGCAACTGCGAAGAGTCTAAGATTGAAGAACTTCTGGGCCTGGCTCTTGCCAAGTGTAATCTTCGATTTCCCGAAGCCTCCGAATTCCAAGCCTGATTTTTGAGCCTGAACTTCCCCGGAGCGACGAAGACTTTCCCAAGCGTGACAACGCTACTCCCCGCACCGCCATCCATTCCTGGGCATGACCTGCGACATCCGCATCGGCACTTCTGGCTTCCATTACAAACACTGGAAAGGACCCTTCTATCCCGCGAAGCTGCCCTCGGCGAAGATGCTGGAGTTCTACGGGCAGCAGTTCGATACCGTCGAACTGAACAACAGTTTCTATCGGCTGCCAGATGCGAGCGCCTTCGACGACTGGCGCGAAGCCACACCCTCCAACTTCATCTTTGCTGTTAAAGCCAGCCGCTTCATCACCCACAATAAGAAGCTGAAAGATCCTGAGAATGCCGTGGACAATCTGCTCCCGCGAGCCGCCCACCTCGGGCCGAAGCTGGGTCCGGTTTTGTTTCAACTCCCGCCACACTGGCGGGTAAACACTGAGCGACTGACAAATCTCCTGGAAATTCTGCCGAGGGATCTGCGCTTCGCTTTCGAATTTCGCGAGCTCTCCTGGATGAACCTCGAAGTGGAGTCGATTCTGAGAAAGTTCAACGCCGCTTTCTGCATCTATGAATTAGCTGGATACCACTCTCCGCTCAACGTCACCGCAGACTTCGCCTACGTTCGGCTCCACGGTCCTGATCCTGGCAAATATCAAGGCAGCTACAGCGAGGAAAAACTGAGCGTTTGGGCCCGCCAGATCGAAAAATGGGCGGCAAGACTCAAAGCCATCTATCTTTATTTCGATAACGACCAGGCTGGCTACGCCGCCACAAACGCCCTGGCTCTGAAAACCATGGTTCTTTGACGTCCATCCCCACCTGAAGGTACCTGAAGGAGGGGGATTCCAGGCGTCGCGGCTAGGCCGCGACCGAGGTGGGTTCCTGCTGCTGACGACTGACGGCATCGTTCACTTCACGGGCGATCCGGGCTAGTCCCCTTCCGACATTGGTTGCTGCCACCAGATCGGCGCTTTTCCTTCTTCTTGAACCCCGGCTCTGCAATCGGCGCGGCCTCGAGGTTTTTCAAGGACTGCTGCAGAGCCTGCGACGGTGCCTCATTCCGCCAGTCCGTCTCTTTCTCTTTGTCCTGCTTCCAGTCCACCAGCACAGCACACAGATCCTCGTAGCTGGCATGGGCCCCGCTGAGTTCAAACAACTCCTTTCTGCAAGGCCAGTGCACGATGGAAGACAAAACGGACAAAACGACACGAACCGGCGAAACCCAGCATTTGATGCCGCTGTTTTCGGTCTGGTGCTCAATTCAAACCGATAAGCTTGCAGACCAACTTGCACCCGCTTTTCTTCGCTTTATATTCGCCACATCCCGCAAGCCCAACTCAACTCGACTCTGGCTTCAAGTCAATTTTTGGAGATTCAATTTTTGCGATGTCCTGAAGGCATCGAGTATTCACGTCATCGCGCTGTCCATCCCCGGCATCAATGCCCAGGCTTTTCGCGCTGGATTGGTAAACCTGGTTCTATTAGCGTCGAGATTGCGACAGCTCGGGTTAGGTCAGGGAAAGTGCGAGCGAAGCAGCCGTGTGACCGTTAAACGTTCTAAGCGTGCGCTCACTGACTCCCTAGCTCTCTTCCCCGCTCTCGCGATACCATCAAGGAGCGCCTCAGTGCGTTTCGCCATGGCAATCAAGAAAAAGCAATCCATCTCCAAGCCGAGTTCGAATGGGAATCGCTCGCGCAATGGAGCGTCTCAGTCGAAGCCCAGCCACACTGGACCTCAGAACACCGCCGTTCGCACCTACTCCATCCCGGACTTCCGCTTGGAGCATCCCGATCTTGCGGTGAAGCGGCTCGTGGAAAAAGATAAAGACGGCGCCGAGCACGTCCGCTACGACGTTACTGGAAATCTCGACGCACCCGTCCCTCCGATCCGCGACTCGAAATATCTCAACAAACAGCAGTGCATCGAGATCTACCGCTACATGCTGCTCAACCGCAAGATGGAAGTGGCGTTGGAGAATCTTTACAAGCAAGGCAAAGTCGTCGGCGGAGTCTATTTCGGACTCGGCCAGGAAGCCTGCTCCTGCGCCTCGGCATACGCGCTCGATAAGGACGACTGGTTCGCGCCCATGATCCGCAACCAGGGAGCGTTGCTGGTTCGAGGTTTCGGCGCCTCGGACACCATGATGCAATACATGGCGAAAGCCGATTCCCCGACCAAAGGCCGCGACGGCACCTCGCACTTCGGCGACATCGAAGAGCGCAACATGGTCTCGCCCATTTCCATGCTTGGCGATCTCATCCCAGTGCTCTCCGGGGTCGCGCTGGGCGCACGCCTGCAGGGACGTAATATCGCAACGCTCACCTGGATCGGCGACGGGGGGCAATCCACCGGCGTGACCTACGAAGGCATTAACTTCGCCGCCGTGCAGAATCTCGGCCTCGTACTCTTCGTCGAGAGCAATCTTTGGGCCTACTCCACGCCGTCGGAAATGCAATACCGGGTGAAAGATTTGGCTGAACGCGCCATCGGATACGGCATCCCCGGAGTGATCGTCGACGGCACCGACGCCTGCCAGGTCTATGACGCCGCCCACGACGCCGTCGAACGCGCCCATCGCGCCGAGGGCCCCACCCTGATCGAAGCCAAAATGATGCGCATGAAGGGCCACGCCATCCACGACGCCGCGGCGTATGTGCCGAAGCCGATGTTCGACTTCTGGAAAAAGCGCGATCCGATAGCGCGCTTTGAGAATTATCTGGTGAAAGAAAAGAAGTGGCTGACCGCGAAAGAAAATGCTGAGTTGATTTCAGAAGTTGAGCGGGTGATCGAAGCCGAGCGTGAGATCGCGGTGAACTCCCCGATGCCGACGCCGGAATCTGCTGAGGGCGGCGTTTACTGCGAAGACGGGTGTCATGAAATCAAACCGAAGTATGGGATGCCGAAGGTGAAGAAGGGAACCGGCGGTTTTAAAGCGACCGAAGCAGCAGTTCATTTGAAGTGAAGATGAATACATCCCTATCTCGAAGTTCTTCTGGCGTTTTCGCTTTGGTTAGCGTCAGCAACTGGAAGTCCGAAATGAGTATCACGGCGACAAAAGGCTTGCTGTACCGAGTAACGACAATCCGCTCGCCGCGTGCGACACGGTCGAGCAGTTTGCTGAAGTTGCGACGCGCATCGCTAACGGACATGGTTGATCTCATAGGCTGCCTTCGGCAGATCAGGACAAGCTTTATCCGTGTAAATCCGTGGCAAGATAATTTGGAATAATCCTATGCAGCTCACCTACCTCGAAGCCATCCGTCAGGGAATCTGGGAAGAAATGGACCGCGACCCTTCTGTCTTCTGCCTCGGTGAAGATATCGGAATCTACGGCGGCGCATTCAAAGTCACCGACGGTTTCATCGACCGCTTCGGCCCCGAGCGCGTCATCGACACACCGATTGCCGAGTCCGCCATCGTGGGCGCGGCCTTCGGAGCATCGCTCACCGGCATGCGCCCGGTCGCGGAATTTCAGTTCATGGACTTCATCGGCTGCGCCTTCAACCAGATCAGCAACATGGTCGCGAAGACTCACTACCTCTGGGGCGCACCCGCTCCGCTCGTCCTGCGCGGCCCCAGCGGGGGATACGTCCACGGCGGCCCCTTCCACTCGCAGAATCCCGAGATGTGGTTCGTCCACAATCCCGGGCTGAAAGTAATCTGCCCGGCCACGCCCTACGACGCCAAAGGCCTGATCAAAGCCGCCATCCGCGACAACAACCCGTGCATTTTTTTCGAGCACAAATATCTTTATCGGCGCATCAAGGGTGAAGTCCCCGCGGAAGATTACGTGGTCCCCATCGGCAAAGCGAACATCGTCCGCGAAGGTCGCGACCTCAGCATCATTACTTATGCGGCGATGGTGCACACAGCGTTAGAAGCTGCCGAGGTTCTTAATAATGACGGAATCGACATCGAGGTCCTCGACCTGCGCACCGTCTCGCCGCTGGATCGCCAAGCCATTGCGCAGACCGTGAAGAAAACCAACAAAGTCATTATCCTGCACGAGCATTCTCGCACCGGAGGCCTGGCCGGCGAAATTGCCGCCATCATCAACGAAGAAGCCTTCGACGATCTCGACGGTCCCATAGTCCGCATCGCAGGCCTCGACTCCGCCGTCCCGTTCTCTCCGCCGCAGGAAGAACATTCCCTGCCCAAGGTAAGCGACGTAGTCCGCGAAGCCCGCAAGTTGAAGGCATATTGATCTACTCAGGCAAAGCTCTATGCGACCGAACGTCGCGAACCTCCTCTTTTATTTGCGCGCTACATTCCCGGCCCCTCCTGCCGAACGGTTGATTCAATCGGGGATGGCCAGTCGGGCAACCGGACCTAGTTCTCAGCCGCAACTACGAGCGCACAGTCGCCGGGACGAAACAAAACGCATCCGGGACGTAAGAACGACGCATCAGTCCGGCTGTCTCGCAACTCCTGTTCGCTTTCGCCACTGCGAAAGATGCGGGAAGCCACGCAAACCGGCCGAATTTGCCGGACTCAGCAAGAGCAATGTGGCGAAAATAGAGCAACAACTGGTTGCCCACGGCGTCCTCATAGCGTCAGAGGAAGGCTTTAGCCTTCGAGATCGATTCCAATTGCCGGAAGAATCTCGGAATAGATGAGCCACGGATGCGCAATGGGAACCGATCCCCCGCTTCATGCCTTCGGGGATCGGAAGATTACATCAATTTGCCAAAAACTTGGAATTTCGCTAGAGAAGAAGTGAGTCTAACGTACACTGGTCCAACTTGCTTCGTCACCCAATTGACCTCGTGAAGTCGACTGGAGGATGAGTGCTGAGGTGGAGGCTTCGTGGCGAGTTTTCCGAAAATCTCTCGTGCTCTAAAGAAGCGCGCGGCGCAAATCGAACTGCTCCTCATGGACGTAGACGGCACGATGACAGATGGTGGCGTCATCTTGCTCTCCCAAACCGAAGAAGTCGCCCTCGAAATCAAGAGCTTTGATGCGCACGATGGTCAGGGCCTCACTCTCGCTCACACTGCCGGCCTTCGCACTGGCTGCATTACCGGACGTCAGAGCTCGGCACTGCTTCGGCGCGCCCACGAAATGAACATGGAGTTCATTTATATGAAACAAGCACTGAAAATGCCCGCCTACGAAGAAATCCTTCGCAAGGCAGCTGTATCCGATTCTGTTGTCGCCTATGTAGGCGATGATCTTCCGGATCTTCCCGTTATGCGCCGCGCTGGCCTCGCTGTGGCGGTGGGCGATGCAGTTCCAGAGGTCAAAGAGACAGCGCACTACACAACGAAAGCACTGGCCGGGCGCGGTGCAATCCGCGAAACCGTTGAACTCATTCTGAAATCCAAGGGTATCTGGGATTCGATGATCGACCAGGCGCGCGCATGACGCGATCCCCCCCACCGGGGTAACTGTCGGTCGCTAGTCCCCCTTGGCACGCAGGTGGCGGTGAGGTCTTTCCCACCTGCCCCAAATCCTGACGCCGATTTCTTGCGTGCGCTGAATCACCAGCTGTGCTGTTAGCGCGATGAGTCTATTTGACAATACGGAACTGAAGTGAGTTTCCGCGGTCGGTTTTTGCGCTGACCTTTGTTGGTTGGAAAAGAGAGTAGCATTCGAATTTACTCGAAAACCTAGTTTCAAGACCATGAGCCCACGGCGGGCACCGTAGAGCGATGGAAGACAGTAATAAGCAGTGCTAACGGATCACGAACGGATCACGGACCAGAACCCGCGTCGAGTTTAAGTTCCAATTCCTGAATGATAGAGAGCGCCTTTTTATTTTATCGGGCGCGTCTATGTGCGAAATGCTGACGGATACGGGCTGGTACTCCTAGTTCCTGCCTTGCACCAGCATTGGTCGCGGTTGTACCCAACCACTCTTCCCGGACCAATAACTTTGCAGCCCTGGTTTCTGCGTCGTCTTCTTCGCAACGATTTCCGCAGGGGACCAGAACAAAAACGTGGCCTAGCGTCTCGTCGTCGTATACAGATACGCCCGGTGGCACGCCAGTACCCGCGATCAGCCCATCGTCAGTGATGAAAAGCGCGACGACCAAATGGAGTGGAGCAGGGCCTGCGATCAGATCGTTCAAGTTATAGATGGTGCCTGTGTCCCACAGAAAGGCGTCCACATAGCCGTGACAGTGGCCGTTGGCGCCGACAACCTGGGTTCGGTTGTTGATCGAGTAGGCGTTTCCACATTGATCACCGCGGACTACACCAAGATCCTTCATCACTCCGTGACGCCATAGGAACGGTCGGTACACCTGGGGATGGTCGCAATTCCGCGTGCAAGGAATGAAAGTGTCGGCTTCTCCTGTGATCTCGCCCGCGTCATTCATCGCGCCGGCTTCGGCGTTTTGACCGCCAAGGGTGCCTAAATCGACCAGCGTTCCGCGATCCCACAGGAACGGGTGCGCGTTCATGTCTCCGGGCAGATTCATGAAGCCTGCAACCTGTCCGCGATTATTCAATGCGTTTGCAAAGCCAAACGTTCCTCCGAAGCTGCCCAGATCCAACATTTTCCCTTTATTCCAAAGGAAGGGACGAGCGCTAAGGTCGGAGGTGTAGGAGAAGCCGGCAACTTGTCCCCTCTCATTCACGTAGAAACCCCAGCTGTCGGGTCCACCTAGAGTGCCCAAATCACGCATCACGCCGCCTTCCCATAAGAAGGCATGTGCTTCGGTTCCGCCGAGCAGGCTGAACGGATCGGGGACGCCATTCTCCGCGATACCCGTTACCTGGTCATGATTGTTGATGGCAACCGCGAAACTTTGATTTCCTCCAAGAGCGCCGAGATCGTGAATACTTCCATGGCGCCACACGACACCAAATGCCTCGGGAAAGCCGGTCAGCGGATCGATGACTCCATTCTCAGAGAGGCCGACAATCGTTCCGGACTCATTCACAACGCCTGCGGCACTATTAAAACCCCCAGGGAGAGTGCCCAAGTCCTTGAGTTTTCCATTTCGCCACAGGAATCCATGCTGTGTGAATTCCGCAGGGCCGAAAAGTGGGTTAGGATTGAGCACGTACGGGTTCGGAATGGAGGTAAGTGCGCCTTCCGCTAACTCGCCATGGTTGTTTGCTACGGCGATTCCAGCACCAATGCCACTCCCAGGGCCAAGATCAAACATCCTATAGCGCTGGTGATTCTGCGCTGACGATTGCAGAGGAAGGCCTATTGCAAGTAGCGCAACGAGAGTATAGGCGCGTCGTTTGGATCGTGTTCTCATATAAATCTCCTCTTCTTCAGTTGCCAGCGATCATGCATTCGCCCTCAGGCAGCGGACGTAAGGGACTGCTTGCTGCGGAGGATTGATCAGCACGAAAAGGTTCGTCAAGCCAACTTGTGGTGAACCTTGTATGAACCGGAAAGTGGTGCAGATCGTTCGGGTTACCTGAAATGGTGAACTCGCCTCCGAACGTTCCAAAGGCGTGCTAGACTTTGCCGAAAGGCGCATGGGGGCGTGGGGCGTGGCAGTTGCAGGTCAGCGGCAAGGTAAACTCTCCTTCGGTCCGTTCGAAGTGGACCGCGAGTCTGGCGAGCTTTTTAAGCGAGGCTCGCTTCTTCACCTGCAAGAGAAGCCTCTTCAACTTCTTCTTCTCCTCCTCGAACACCCAGGACAAATCCTGGTACGGGAGGATTTGCAGAGACGACTATGGCCTAAGGGGACTAACGTTGACTTTGACAAGGGCCTAAACACCGTTGTCAAGAAGTTGCGCTACGCACTCGGAGATTCACCAGATAAACCTGTTTTCATCGAAACGATACCTCGCCGTGGATACCGCTTTATCGCTCCGGTCTCGGGCAACGGCTTTCGACCCGAGGAGCCGCCAGCCGGGGAACCAATTTCCCCGACTGCAACGGGCAAGAAAGAATTCGGCGACGGTCACTCCGAGTCTGATTTCCACACAATCATTCAAAGGGTCCGCATCCGGAAATACTTGTACTTATTGATTGCTGTTCTCTTTGGAACTGCCGCAGTAGTTCTTGTTAGATACTGGAGATTCGCCAGCCCGCCTGTCTTCGATCTCCAGAACATGGAAGTCACGGAGTTAACAAACAATGGAAAGGTTCGTCAGATGGCGATATCTCCTGATGGACTGAGTTTGGCCTATGCCAGGGATGAGGGTTTAGAACAGAGCCTATGGGTCAAGCGAATAAATTCTGGAAACGAAACGCAACTTCTCACGGCAGACACCGTGAACTTTAGTGGCATGGAATTCTCTCCTGATGGACATTTTCTGTATTTCGTCCGCTCGGAGAAGAGCAATCCGGTCTTCGGCTACTTGTGCCGAATTCCCGCGGAGGGTGGAAGTGTCGAACAATTGATTCGGGATGCAGACACCGCGGTCAGCTTCTCGCCGGATGGCAAACAGCTCGTGTACACCCGCGGATATCCGCGTCGCAGAATCTCCGAAGTACGTGTCGCAAATGTTAATGGAAGTGGTGATCACCTGCTGGCCACAGTTGCAGGAAACGAGGTTTTTGACAGCGGGCCCACCTGGTCCCCCAAGAATGACACCATAGCCGTTTCCGCGCATCTGACCGGGCAACCTCGTCGTTTCGCTCTGTATCTCATTTCGCTGTCGAAGGCAACGCAGACTGAACTGTATAGTTCTGAGGGCGCGATTGGACGCCCAGTATGGATCCGTGGCGGGCGGGAGCTCATTGTCGGCGTGAACGATCTCCACTCGCATCGGGGACAGCTTTGGACAGTTTCCACTTCGTCAGGCGAAGCACACCGCGTCACCAATGATCTGACTGATTACGACTCGGCAGTTGATTTGACCCCAGACGGCAAGCGACTCGCGGTAATCGCAAATGGAGCGGTATCGAATTTGTGGATTGCTGGAGCAACGGATCTCTCTCACCCTTCCCAGGTCACGTCCGGAGAGCCGACGTTGCACCAGGTGGGTGAGCTTTCGGACGGACGTTTGATAGCCACTGGCGGGGGCGCTTGGATCATGAATAAGGATGGCACTAACAGAGTACCTGTCAGATCCTTAAATAATCCGGAATGGATTGAGCCATGCGGGCGTTTTCTGCTGGCTGTGACGAGTACAAATGGCGAGAAAGTCTTGACCAGAGTGGCGCCCGACGGGACGAACGAAACGGCGTTAACGAGTGGAGACGTTTTGTTTCCTGCCTGTTCGCCGGACGGACTGTCTGCCTTTTACCTGAACGCTGTTCATCCTCAAAAAATTCGGAAAATCTCCCTTCGAGACGGATCGGTTTCGGAAATCGCCGACATTCCAGGTGACTCATTGTTTGGGAACATTGTCGTTTCGCCCGATGGGAAGTACCTCGCCTATCCGTATCAGCAGTACTCTCCTCCCCTTGTGGAGCTGGCGGTGCTTCCGTCTGGCGGAGGCAACGTCATCAACAAATTCCAGGTTCCTGGCTTCCTGGGGACTCTCCGGTGGTCGCCGGACGGAAAGGCGTTGCACTACGTACTCACGAGTAACGGTGCGTCCAATATTTGGGAGCAGCCATTGAGCGCCTTGAAACCGAAGCAGCTCACTCACTTCAATTCCGGCGAAATATTCGATTTCAGGTGGACAGCTGACCACGAGCATCTGTTAATGACTCGCGGGCAATCAAAGCGCGATGTTATCCTTTTGAGCCATCTTCGCGGCGAGTAGTCCTACTTGCTATGTCCGGCTTGCCGCTATATCAGGATAGGGTGAACAGCTATCTTCAGCCTGCCATCATAAGTGTTCTCCCGCGTCGTCCTTTTGGTTGGTATGCGATAAGATTCGGTATACGACAGCTGGTGCGGTCTAGCGCTTTATTTTCTTAGCTCCGCCGTCCAGTTTGTCACCAGCGTCAATGGTGCGTGGATGGCTTCCGGTTTGACGGCGGCCATAATGAAACGTTGGCCGTCGGGGAAAACGTCATAGGTCGCGGAGTAGAAGGTCTGAAATACACGCCTAGCCGAAAGCGGCTTGACGGATCCAACCAAGAAAGAATCCTTACCAGGAGAGACGTCGGCCGCCATTAGAATCCCATCCGTCCGGCAGAAGAAGAGTTCACGGCCGTCGCGCCGCCAACGTGGCGTGGTGGCGCCCTCAGAAGAAACTTGCCACTTCCCCTTGGCGTGAGGAAAAGGAGATACGTAAACCTCGGGTCGGCCGGACTCGTTGGAAACATAAGCCAGCCATCGTCCGTCACGAGAAAGCTGTCCGCCGGAATTCGCGTAGGACGCGTTCAGGAATGAAAATGGCTTGCTATCGCCGGTCAGGGGAAGCACGGAAATTTCCGGACTGTTTTGGCGAGACTGAGCGCGGGTTTCCAGGATGAGAAATCGCCCGTCTGGGGACCACGACTGCGGGCGCTCGTCCTCGGGAGTCACATGCAGCGCCCTTTCTTCGGCGGCACCGCTTATGGGTTTGACATAAACGTTGAAGGGGCCGCGGCGACTGGAGCTGAACGCAACCTGCGACCCGTCCGTAGACCAGGCAGGAGTGCTGTTCATTCCGTTACCAAAAGTAAAGCGAGAGCGGACATGAGTGCGCAGATCGAAGATCCAGGTCGTCGTTCCACCATTGAGCAGGTCGGTTTCTGCGACGGCAAGCTTCTGTCCATCGGGAGAAAGCCGGAAGACAAGATAGTTCCCCGTGTCCTCCAGCGTCGAGAGTTGCTTGCCGGAACGATCAGTCACGATCAGTTGGATGTCCGAGGCGCTACCAGAACTGGCGTAGACGAGCTGGCCAGTCTGGGAAACAGCGAAACCGGTACGCAGCATATTAATCTGCACGCTCACGTCTCCCGCGATTGGCTCCGCCTCCCCTACCAGGATCAAGCTGTTGACATCAAATCGCTGGGCGAACAATGTGTTATTCCGTCCATAGACCAAGTATCCGGGGGCGGCATACTGTGCCTCGCTGAGAGCATCGAGAATCTTCTTGTGCGAGAGGGAGTCTAGCGAACCGACATAGACGGCCGATGGCTGGTTGGACGAAGATTGGCGGCCCAGATACAGGAAGTGCACTCCGTCGGGAAGAAAATCGGGCCAGCGATGGGTGGTCTCGCCAGTCGAAGCATCCATTTGCGTCGCTGGCGTTGGAACGCCTCCGTTCGCGGAAACCCGATACAGAGGGCCGCCAATCGTTGGCGCAAACACGATTACGCCTTGCGCACTCCAGGTGCCGCCTCGGCCGATGGGCGCATCACAGATCACCTGCGCCGTCCCTCCGGAGGCGGGTATCTTCTTGAGTTTCCCTTCGGCGAAGAAACCGATCCACTGGCCGTCCGGCGACCAGAAGGGGAGAGCGCCGTTCTCGCCACCCGCAAGTTGCAGTGCTGAGAGAGAATTCAGAGGGCGCACCCACAGGCCACTCTTGCCCTCGACCGACTGAACGGAAAAAGCCAGGCGAGTGCCGTCCGGAGAAAACGCGTGGCCCGAGGCTGCGACACCACCGACGAACGTTGTGTTCTCCGGGGGCAAAATGCTGGAGCGAAGGGAGCGTACATCGTTTACAGGCCGGTGGAAATAGGCGAATCCGAGAGCCAATGCGGCGATCGCGAATATGAGTGCGGCGGCGGCCAGCGCGCGCTCGTGGAGTCGCAGCGCGGCCGCGGGAGTCTTAATGGTTGCGGCCGGAGTGGCGAAGGAACTCGCTCCTTCCGCGATCCACTTCAACTGTAGTTTGACGTCGTGCACGGTCTGAAGGCGTTCGTCAGGATCCTTCGCTAGACAGGTCTTGACCAACCGGTCTAGCGCCACCGGTGACATGGGCTGTACCACGCTAATTGGCGCCGGATCGCGTTCCAGTACGGCTGCGATCACACTCGCTGTCGTCTTGCCCTCGAACGCGCGCTTTCCCGATGCCATCTCGTACAACACAGCGCCAAGGGAGAAAATGTCGGAGAGGGCGTCGGCTTCTTTGCCTTCGACTTGTTCGGGGGACATGTATTGGAAGGTTCCAACCAGCGTACCGCGGGCAGTGAGCGGTTCCTGTGTGGCGCGAGCTCCCCCGAACGATCCGTCCAGAGTCGCAGTCAACCCCGAGGCGGGTGGCGGACCTGTCACGGCTTTGGCCAGGCCGAAGTCCATGAGCTTCGCGCCGGTCCTGGTCAGCATGATATTGCCGGGCTTCAGGTCGCGGTGGATGACACCCGTTTTGTGAGCCTTCTCCAAGCCTTCGCAAATTTCGATTCCGTACTTCAACACTTGCTCCGGCGGCAGTGGGCCTTTCATCAGGCGCGAGGCCAGCGTCTCCCCCTCCAGAAATTCCATGACGATGTAGTCCATGCCGTCCTGATGGCCAACGTCGTAGAGGGTACAGATGTTGGGATGGTTCAGAGACGAGATGGCGCGAGCTTCGCGATCGAAGCGCTGCTTCGCTTCGGGGCTAGCGGAGAGATGCGCGGGAAGAATTTTGATCGCGACGGCGCGTTCGAGGCGCGTATCGCGAGCGCGATAGACTTCTCCCATCCCGCCTGCGCCCAGCGGACTTTGGATTTCATACGGCCCGAGTTTGGTCCCAGACGTGAGCCCCATCGCGTTGCGCGTCATTATAGTCTCAGGGAGACTCCATTCATTTTGCACCCCCGGCAGCAGCCGCACACGAGAGTAGACTCGAGTAGCGGCGATGATTGCTTGCATTGGGAAAGTGAAGCGATCTTGAACCGGAAAGGGAAAAACGTCCGTGGAGCTAGTCCGAAGCGCTACCAATTCGTCTGAAGAAAATGGAACTTTGTGCTGGCGCGGCTACCGCCGAGTGAGCGCCTCGCCTGAAAGCAAAACACTAATACGAGTAAGCCGGCCGGTCTCGGGGTCAACGAGTGAAATATGGATGTTACGCCAGCCGCTAATTGCTGCGAGTGGCTAAAGAATGCCAAACTCGAGCGATCAACAGTGCCAGGCCACATCTGTCGCTCATCCACGCCATACGATCCCGCTCCGCCAGCGTTAGCCGCCTTCCTGATAGAACGTAAACGGCACACCATAGGGGAAGAAGCAATCCCCGCAGTTGACCGGTCGCAGAAAGTGACCGAGATTTACTACGATGTAGAGCAGGCAGGTCATCGCTGATGCAGTTCCGTATCTGGAAGGTGTGGGCATGGCAACCGTTCAGCAAACCGTATTATGCGCCATTATGCGCCGACGCTGCGGTAATTGGCGAAAAACAGCCATTTGGACCTATCCTCCGCTCTTTCATTGACTTGCCCCAACTCCGGCCATAAGATTTCTGCCCATGATCGGCCAGACCATCTCGCACTATCGCATCGTTGACAAACTCGGCGGCGGGGGGATGGGTGTTGTCTACAAGGCCGAAGACATGCGACTGCACCGCTTCGTGGCTTTGAAGTTCCTGCCTGAGGAACTGGCCGGCGACGCGCACGCGTTGGTGCGCTTTCAACGAGAGGCCCAGGCGGCTTCAGCGCTGAATCACCCCAACATCTGCACGATTTATGACGTCGGGCAGGAGCAGGGCCACGCTTTCATCGTCATGGAGTTTCTGGAGGGCGCGACCCTGAAACATGTCATCGGGGGACGCGCTCTCGAACTGCGAACACTGTTGTCGTTGGGAATCGAAATCGCAGACGGGCTGGACGCCGCCCACAACAAAGGAATCTTGCATCGCGACATCAAGCCCGCGAATATTTTCGTTACCAGCCGGGGCACAGCGAAAATTCTAGACTTCGGGCTGGCAAAACTCGCCGACAAGCCGGAGTCAGAGGAAACGTTGGCGACAGTTCACGCGAAAGAACACCTGACGAGCCCGGGATCCGCTTTGGGCACGGTGGCGTATATGTCTCCGGAGCAGGCTTTGGGCAAGGACATTGATGCGCGCACCGATATTTTTTCTTTTGGCGCGGTCCTCTACGAGATGGCGACCGGCCGGATTCCATTCGACGGAGAAACTTCGGCCGCTGTGTTCGACGCGATCCTCCACCAGGCTCCTGTGTCTCCGACGAAATTGAACCTGTCACTGCCGGCGCGTCTGGAAGAAGTCATTCAGAAGGCGCTTGAGAAAGAGCGCATATTGCGCTATCAGCAGGCGGCTGATGTTCGCGCAGATTTGCAGCGGTTGAAGCGCGATGTTGGCTCTGCCACTGCGGGCGAAACCGGCGGCATTGCTTCAAGACAGAGCAACTACGCACCACGCGATACTCCATCTGGCAGCGCCGGAACCGGATCGAGGTCGTCGAGCGTGGCCGCGATCGCGCGCGAACACCGGTTCAGCGTGGCGGCAGTGAGCTTGCTTATCCTGTTGCTCGCGGCTGGGGCGGCGTATGGCCTATATGCGTACCTTCACAGCCGGTCACATTTTCAGTTTCAGAATTTCGCAATTTCTCAGGCGACCAACAATGGAATCACGGTGGGAACTGGGATTTCTCCTGACGGAAAGTTCCTGCTCAATATTCAGAGAGAAAACGGGCAACACAGTCTTCGCCTCCGCAATATTCTGACGGCAAGCGACACGGAGGTTATCTCTGCAACGGGGCGTGATTTTGCGAGTCCTGGATTTTCGCGAGACGGAAACTACATCTACTTCAGAGAGTCCCAAAGCGCATCGTCTACAGTCTTCGATCTTTATCGGGCCCCGGTGCTGGGAGGTGCGCCCGAGCTGATCGTAAGAGACATTGACAGCAATCCGACATTTTCTCCAGACGGAACTCACGTTGCTTTCGCCCGCATGAATGATCCGGAAGTTGGGAAGTGGCGCTTGCAGGAAGCGCTCGCCGAAGGCGGCAATGAGAAGACCTTGCTGATATCGGCGTTAGCAGATGCGCCCATAAGCCTGGCGTGGTCGCCGGACGGCATGCGCATCGCAATTTCTACGTTTGGTTACACGGGCGATTTCTTTTCAGCGATCGACATGTTCAACGTGAATACAAATCGGTCGGAGGCGTTTGCGCGAGCCAAGGACAGGCTGCCGTTTGATGTAGCGTGGGCTCCGGATGGCAGAACGATTTTCGCAGTTTACATCCAGTTGGGTAAGGGACAAATCGCAGCGTATCAGATCGGAGCGTTCTCCTATCCGGATGGAAGGTTTCGTCCCATCACCAAAGATGCCAGCCAGCATCCCGCGCTCAAAATTTCGGCTGACGGTTCGACGCTTGCTACCCTGCAACTGCAGATGAAATATCAGATTGACGTATTACCCGGAAACGGCGCTGGAGAGGCTGTTTCGATACCCGGGATTTCATCCCAGGAAACGCTGACGGGAATGGATTGGTTGCCGGACGGTCGCCTTATAGTAGGAGAGGTCTCTCGCTTGTTACTGATGCGTCCAGACGGAGGCGGCGCGCAAAGCGTGATGAACGAGCCAGGAGCCTACTTTAAGGATATTACCTCTTGCGATGCGGGCACTTCGATTGTGATGACGGGAGTCAGCTACGACGAAAAACAGGGCCTATTCAAAATCTGGCGGGTCAAAAGTGATGGCTCGGGAGCTTCAAGGCTGACCCCGGGCAGCACGGGAATGATCTTCTGGTTCTGTACGCCGGATCGTCTGTCCCTGTATTACACGGATTACGCCAAGAGCGGGGGACTTCTGCGTGTTCCGGTGTCGGGCGGCAATTCGTCAAGCGTTCCCGGCACGGAACTCGCAAACGCCGCTCTTAAGGGAGCGGCACTCTCGCCGGACGGGAAGACCCTGGCGATGTTCTGGTATGTGATTTCCCCCGAGACCAAAGCGTATACGGACCGCATCCAGTTGATGGATCTCTACTCACCTGCAGTGCCCACTCGATGGATAACCCTTGATCCTCAATTCACCGTGGTTTTTTATTCCCCGGGGCCGACCAGCCGCGGGAACTTCGGCTTCACTCCAGATGGCAAAGCTCTGGCGTTTGTCCGGCAGGTGCAAGGCGTTAGCAATATATGGACGCTTCCACTCGATGGGTTACCCGCAAGGCAGTTGACCAACTTCAAATCGAAGACCATTCTCGATTTTCAATGGTCAAAGGATGGCAAACAGCTGGCGGTACTGCGCCATGACACTACCAGCGATGTGATTCTGCTTCACGATAGCGGTGATGCTATACCCTGACAATTTGTGTAACTGCCGTAAACAGCGATAGCGCTTATTGACCTGTCAGCGGCTTCTCCAACCTACATTGCTCGGCTTGCTTCGTCCAGGGCAGCGTTTGGCACGTGAAGGCTCCCTTTCCGTTCAACAGGTGAAATACGAAAGAACCAAGGCAAAGCCTCCAAAGACTAGTGCCAGCACGGCAGCTGCAAAGATTCCTTCCATCACATACGAAGTTGTGAAGCGACCGAAATGCAGGAGTATTCCACAAGTAAGAGCAAACATGCCCGCCATCGCTTGCGCCGTGCGATAGGGTCCGGGACCCGCGTAAGGTAAAAAGGACCCCCTTGATGCTCACATTGAAGAGCGCATCGATCGGTGGAGACCGAACAAGGAAACGACTTCGCAACCTTGCAACCTTTGTCAGTTCGCATGATGGCGCGGTAAAACTGAACCTACCCTTAGAAGCGGACGCACCGACCTGGGTCTGCAAAATTCCTACCTCGCAGAGCAAAAAACTGATTCCTAACTCAGTCGGTTTTACGCTTAACGGCACGCAGCTGGGCCTTTCACAACTGCATGTCCCTCATTCCAAAGACGAAAACAGCGCCCTGAGAGTGGGTCATGATCCTAAGCAACTTATTTATTTTCAATAACTTGGCGGAGAGAGTGCGATTCGAACCCAACTTGCAACTGGTCGATGCCCGCCGGACTTTCGGACAGAAGAGTGATTAGCTCACGCGATTCCTCGAACGAATGCGCAGTGGTAGCTCCGAAGATAAAGCGATAGAGCCGCCAATATGTGCCACGTATGCCACGCCCCAGTCTGCACGTGGGCCACAGCACCGGCGTGAAAGAGCTGAGTGAGAAATTAAGAACCAATTTAGGAGGACCGACGGGATAAACCTAATTCGCGCGAACACGATTATAAATAGAAGCGTGCGAATTTGATATAACCTGAAACGCGCCCATCACGCTCGGATTGCTCCGCTCGCGCCGAAGTTGGGTGCCGTGGAATGTGGTCTCACGAGAGTGGCCGGAGAGCACGTGGGAGCCTTGGGTGCGCCATTGGGGACGCAGTTCACATACTTGACATCTTGACTGAAGCTGTTGAACGGTTGAACGTGTTGACTCTTCGCCGCAGCTGTCCGTTAAGCGGGGCGTGGCGTCCGTCGGCAATACTGGCGCCCAGCCTCTAACTTCTGCCACAATAGTCGATTGCCGGAGGGGACCATGGGCAAGTTTATTCTCGGCGTAATCATCACCCTACTCGTACTCATTCTTTGCGCGCTTGGTTTTGCCATGCTGGGGTTTTTCCCCACCCCCGCCAACGTCCCTCCGCCTCGGTGGGAACACCGCTTGGCGAACAGCGCCGTCGACGCGTCTATGGAGAAACATGCTCCCCGTCTCACCAATCCTATCCCGCCTAACGATCAGAATCTCGAAGATGGCATGAAGCTTTACAGTATGAACTGCGCCCTCTGCCACGGCGACCTCGACCGCAAGCCCGCTTCTCTTGCCAACTCCTTTTACCCGCCCGCCCCCAATCTGGTCTCCGATCCCCCCGACGATCCCGAATGGCACCTCTTCTACACCATCCGCACCGGCATCCGTTACACGGGCATGCCCTCCTGGGAAAAAACTCTCAGCGAGCAGGATATGTGGAAGATCACCAGCCTCCTCTCACACATGGAGAAGCTGCCGACCGCCGTTCAGGATTACTGGAAGACCACCTTCGGCGTGGCTGCCCCAATCGGCGAAGAAGAGAAAAAGCTAAAACCGCAAGAGTAGAACCAGCAGGCCGCTTTTGTGATGAACAAGTCCAGTGTCGCCGAACAACACAGGACAGTCGCTCACCCTGCGCGCGTTGGTGCGTCGCAAACGTTATAATAATTAGTTTGCGTATGGCCCATTCTCAAACCATGAGCCGCGTGGAAGGAAATCATGCCGACTGACATCATCATGCCCCAAATGGGCGAGTCCATCGTCGAGGGCACTATTACCAAATGGCTGAAGAAACCTGGCGACAAGATACAGCGCGACGAACCACTGTTCGAAATCTCCACCGACAAAGTTGACGCGGAGATTCCCGCCCCCGCGTCGGGCGTTCTGCAGGAGATCAAAGTCTCAGAGGGAACAACGGTTGGCGTTAACACGGTCGTCGGCACTATCGCGGTAGATGGGGAAGCCGCTGCCGCGCCAGCGCCAGCGAAAGCCGCTCCCGCCGCCCCCGCACCGCCGCCGGCAGAAAAGAAGGAAGAGAAGAAGCCGGCCGCTGCCCCGCCCACAGAGACGGCCAGCGCTCCACCCGCTCAGGAATCACCCGCCGAAGGAGAAGAGGAAGCCCGCTCGTCCCCACTGGTCCGCAAGATCGCCCGCGAGCACGGTGTCAATCTCTCCCAAGTTTCCGGCACCGGACTCGGCGGACGCATCACCAAGCAGGACATCATGGCGTTCGTCGAGCGCGCACCGGCGTCAGCACCTGCCGCTCCGTCAGCGCCGCCTCCGCAGCCAGCAGCCGCATCTTCGGAGCCGCGGCCAGCGTCACGGCCGGCTCCCGCCTATCCTGGCGACCTCGTCCCGCTGACTAACATGCGCAAAATCATCGCCCAGCGCATGATCGAGTCGCGCCGTACCAGCGCACATGTGCACTGCATGTATGAGGTGGATTTCACCCGTATCGTCAGTCTGCGCGCCAAGCACAAGAATGCTTTCGAGCAGCGCCACGGCGTCCGCCTTACCTTCATGCCGTTCTTCGTGCGCGCCGCCATCATCGCGCTGCAGCAATGGCCCATCGTCAACGCTTCACTCGAAGGCGACAGCATCCGCTACCATCGCCACATCAATGTAGGGATCGCCGTTGCCCTCGACTGGGGTCTCATCGTCCCCGTCCTGAAGAATGCCGGAGACCTAAACTTCCTTGGCCTGCAACGCGGGATTACCGACCTTGGGGAGCGCGCCCGCAGCAAAAAGCTCAAGCCCGAAGACGTCGAAGGCTCAACCTTCACGGTTACCAATCCCGGCCAGTTCGGTGCGGTCTTCGGCCTTCCGATCATCAATCAGCCCAACTCAGCCATCCTGGGCGTCGGCGGCATCACCAAGCAGCCGCTGGTAGTCAGCGATAAAGAGGGCAACGACTCGATTGCCATCCGCTCGGTCGTACACCTCACGCTCGGCTACGACCACCGCCTGATCGACGGTGCCGTCGCCGACCAATATATGGCGTTGGTGAAGAAGACGCTTGAGAATTGGAGCGAAGAAGTTGGCTAGCCTTCGTCAGCCCAGAGGCTGAGGAGTGTATCGCTGGCGCGGGTTTCGACCGATCGTTGAGCGCTGTGAGGTTCGGATCTGCCCCGCCTGTTGATTTGACAAGCAGCGCTAGGCAGGCTTTCAGTTCACTTAGTCCCGGCAAAGCATTTCTATGGCTTCGTGTTTCTCGTCCCCCGCTCGGACCCCTGGACCTGCGGGAAAGCCCGACGCCCCGAAAGCTAAAGGCTCAAACTTGTCCCCGCAAGAATGCTTCCACGCTTCGAACATAAACCTCGGCAAAGTCTGCCACCGGCCGGCGCCCCTCAATCAACTCCATAGCGTCCTCGACCGTCAATCCCATCACGCCCAATAAAGCCAGCGTCATCATCGGAGCCCGGTGCACCCCCGCCGCGCAATGCACGAATAACTTCGTGCCGTCCTCTCTTAAGGCTCTCAGCGCAAACTCCACTCCCCGAGCGAACACTTGAGGGGGCTTCGGCTCGAAATCATCGTCCACCGGATTCCAACACACCGCGATGCCATAAGGCTTCGCCAACTGCGTATCGTCAAACTCAATCTGCATGTCGATAATGTGCGTGATCCCGGCGCGCGATGCCGCCCCCATATTCTCCGGCGTCCAGATTCCCCCGCCCACTCCAATCCGGTCCGTCACCCACGTAACGTCGATCCCCATCTTAAGTCGTGTTACCCAAACCTTTCTACCCGCTGGACTTTTCCTGGAAGTTTCTTTGCCCGGATGTGCCGCAGCAAGCGCTGCGCCCAGGCCTCGCCCCATTCGTTTCCAACCGCGGCGAAATCGAGAGCCCCGGGGCTCGCACCCGCTGCTTCGGTGTCGTGGCCTCGGTTCATTCTACGGTATCCTCCGCGTTTTAGCGGTCTCGGAGGCGAGCCTTCGTTTTCACTCTGGCACTGGTCCAGCTGTTGATTCCCTTCCTTCTTCGCCAGCCGAGTCTGCTCCAGCCTCGCTTGCCTCGCGCGTTGCTGGTTTCGCTACGCTTGTCACTCGAAACCACTGGACCTTTCTCGCAATTTAGTGGATCCGTCGGCAACCCATTCGCTTCAGCAACGTGTAAGCCAGCAAATTTCCGGCTTTGCCAAAATCTCTGCTGTCCGCGGGTACAACCCCGCCGCTTCGAACAAATACTTTGCCGGAGCCAGTTGCCCACTCTGGCCACTTCAATGAATCGACTGACTAATATCGTTCGCAGAATTTCGTAACCAGCGCTGCAATGTTGTTTCGCACTTCGGCAAAATCCACCGGCGCTTTCGTGTCCAGCGCGTTTTCCCTCCATAATCGTGGTCAAGGTGATGATTATGCACTTGAAGAAGTCGAGAGTATATTTTTCACATGCTCGGAAGAGAACTACTGGCGGTGGTCACGATTGGCCTGATCCTGTTGGTTCTCGTCCGAGTCGTGAGGAAGAAATGAACTCGAAGGCCGCGTCTGTCACCTGGGATCGAAACCTAAGCACCCTGAATCGCAAGGATCTGTAAGTCCTGGAAATCCGTGCCGCACTATTTGGAACGAGAGCTAAGACTCGCCCCTCTACTCCGCATTCAAGCTATCGAACATCTTCCACAACTTATCGGCCGTCGCTCGATAAATTACGTACCCGCTCCCCGCATCGGTTGTCTCGCGAAATAGCAGTTCCCCACGCCGGTCTCCATCCGCATCCACCACATCGATCAATTCCATTCGGGGTGTTACATCCAGATGAAATTTGTCGGTCACGCCGGAATACAGTTTGCGCAGGTTGCCATAGATATCAGTTCGCGCGACCAGCGTAACGCTATACGAATCGGTCGCTTCGCCGGCCGCTCCCGGCGCCGGGGGAATATGGGCTTCCGCGCTCAAAATCATCACCGGCTGGTTGGTCAGCCAGACATCGAACCCACGAAATTGAACATTCTCAAACACTGGCTGCGCCTGCTTTGCCGGCGCCTTATGGCCAGCGGCAGTTGCCTTCGGAACAATCGGCCGAGCCACGATTTTATTTTTGGCCAGCGCTGTGGCGTAAGCCCTCACCTCATCCGCCGCCGCCGCCAACATCTGATTGCGCCGTTCTTCCTCTTCGCCATTCTTCCAGAAGAACTTGTAGGATTGCGGTTCAGGTCCCGCCGCATCGGAAATAGCGGCCACCATCTGCACGGGGCCTGCGTTGGCAGCAGTTGACCTCGCCACCGACCCCGCGTCGCCGCCCTTTTGCCGCGGTGCAGCCTTCATGTCGTCGTCCGGAGGCGCAGCCTCCGTCGGCTTACCCCGCCGCAGTTGAGGACGATAGTAGTCGCCTGAGGATTGGCCCGCAGCCGTGTCACCCGCCGATGACGGTTTTGATCCCTGGTCCGAACCAGTTTGCCCCGCCGGCGGTGGTTGCTTTCCACTTGAATCCGCAGGCTTCTCCGGAGTCGGCTTGTCCCCGCCCTTTGCAGCGTCCGGCCCAGAGGCCGAACCGGACGGGGAACCGCTCGCGGGTTTCGAAGATGCTGGATCCGTGCCGCTCGGTTTCTCCCCCGTCCCTGATGCCGGAGGACCCGCAGAACCCGAGTCCGGACTCCCCGCTGGTTTGGACCCACCTTTCCTCGTCAGCCGTGGCGGTGCATCTCCGCTGGTGTCCAGGCCCACTGGCACATCTTCCGCTTTACGAGTGGTTTTCGGAGCCTCTGCCCCTTGCGGCAGATAAGTTCCCGTGCCCAGCCAGGGATGCTCCCCCGCAGAATTCTTACTGTGCAACGCGCCAATAACCGTGAATAATCCCTGCGAATCTCCAGACTGCTCGGCCTCATACACCGTGCCCGATTCCAGCGCCATCGGTACCGGATCCGCTTTGTACGCACTCGCATCGTAGAACCTGCCATCGATCAGGATCGCAACCGGTACCAGCGTCCCCTTCCCGCCGCTGCTAAGCTGCAAAACTCCTAGTGCTCGTGGCTCTTTACCGTTTTTCGGCTTCTTGTTTTCTGGGGGCTTGTTTTTTTGCGGGACGATCTGAGGTCGCTCGGCTTGCCTCTGACTTTGGACAGCAACTGAACTCCACAGGGCAAAAAGGACAATGACGGATGACCCTAATCTGCGGTATAACGATTTGCTGGAGATCACTCGTTTCCCGCTCGGCACTGCTAGTGCCGAGTGCATGAACGCAGATCTCGACCCTGGTTTCGCTGAACCCGGTTCCGCTGAACCCGGTTTCCCTGAAAATGATTTCTTTGAAAATGAGATGCTCATGAATATCAACATCAATCATAAGGCTCCCGAGTTTACTTTGCACGATGAGAACGGAAACGATGTTTCGCTGAAGGGCCTGAAGGGCAAAGTGGTCGTGCTCTATTTTTATCCTCGCGCCGACACACCCGGATGCACCATCCAGGCCTGCTCGTTCCGTGACACCTACAAACAGATTCAGAAAACCGGCGCCGTGCTCCTTGGGATCTCTCCCGACACACCCAAAGCTCAGAAAAAGTTTCAGGAGAAGTTCAAGCTGCCATTTTCCCTTCTGGCAGATGCAGACAAGAAAGTCGCCGAAGCCTACGGCGTCGTCCAGGAAAAAAATATGTATGGCAAGAAAGTGATGGGTATTGCCCGCACCACTTTCGTAATCGGCCCCGACGGCAAAATCCAGCACATCTTCCCCAAGGTAAAACCTGAAGGCCATGCGGTCGAGGTTCTGGCTTACCTGAAAGAATCGGCCCAAGGCGCGGCCTAGTTTCGTTGCCCATTGGAATCTCCGGAAGCGAGCTTGCGAGATACGAAGTTACCTCGCCGACCCACAATCCTTATCCTTGGATAGCGCCTTTGGCTCTGGCGAGGCCGCATCTCCAACGCAGGGTTGGCGCTAAACACGAGAAGTTCGCCTGCGCTTGCGCCAGGCACACCGGGACCAAACCATCTAGCAGCGTCCAAGATGGCTTCCCCGTAACAGCCCGCGCCGACGGTAAGATTCTATGGCTCTGAAAAAACGCGCAAGCCAGCTCGGGTCTGCCATCCAGCCGCTGGATCGCACTTTTTTCCGCCGCGATCCGCGTCGCGTCGCGCGCGACCTGCTCGGTAAGATTCTGCTACGCGAAGGCAAATCTCATCTGACCGCCCGCATAGTGGAAGTCGAGGCTTACCTCGGAGAGAATGATCCGGCCGCCCATGCCGCCGCCGGCAATACGGCCCGCAACTCAATTCTGTTCGGCCCTCCCGGCTACGCCTATGTGTATTTCATCTATGGCAATCACTATTGTTTGAATGTCTCCTGCGAGCGCGAAGGAAAGGCTGGAAGCGTTCTTTTCCGCGCCCTCGAGCCGCTCCTGGGACTTGAGGAAATGGCGCGCGCTCGCGGGATCACGATGTCTGGCCCGCGCGATCTTCCCCTCTTAACCAGCGGCCCCGGACGCCTCGCCCAGGCCTTTGGCATCACCCGCGTCCGCGACCATGGATGCGATCTCACCTCGCCAGGTTCTGGCCTGTGGATTGGCCAAGATGGCTTCCCGGCGACAACTATCCAAATCACTCCACGTATCGGCATCACCAAAGCAACCGCTGAGCCGCTGCGATTTATCCTTGCCGGAAATCCCTTCCTCTCCGGCAGGAAACAGCCCGTCGATAATCGCCGGCCCCGGCTTGACAAACGGGTGTAGACTGTCGCTCGGGTCAAATGTGCGGAAAACCGCACGGGTCAAGGCATTTGGCCAACCCGGTGATTCACTTCAGCGAGTGTGGAAGCTCGAGGGGTTTTACGGCATCCTGCCTGCGGAACAGATCATCTGATGGAATAGGAGCCCGCTTGCGCCGGTCCATCGCAGCTCGCATTTCAATCGTCGTCCTAGCCTTTCTAGCCGCCGCTGCGCCCCGTCTGTCGCGAGCCGTCGATGCCGCGGTACTGCACTTCGATTCCGCCTCATCTCCGCCCAACAACATTGTCATCGGTTTCGTGGGCGGTTTTGTGAGTCACGACAACTCCCGCCACGGCCCGGTCCAACTGGCAGAACGCATTCGGCAAGCCGTTCCCCAGGGAACCTACGTTCGCGTTTTCGAAAACCGCCGCAGGAAGCGAGCCTACGACGCCGTGGTTCGTCTTCTCGACACTGATCGAGACGGCGTTCTTTCTCCCGATGAAAAAAAGCGAGCTCACATTATTCTGTTCGGCCACAGTTGGGGTGCGTCCGCAGCCGTCCTGTTGGCGCGCGATCTGCGACGCCTGGGGGTGCCCGTTTTATTGACGGTTCAAGTAGATAGTGTCGCCAAAGTGTGGCAAAACGATTCCGTTATTCCCGACAACGTCGCCGAAGCCGTGAATTTTTATCAGACCCAGGGCCTCATTCACGGCAGACGCGAGATCACCGCCGCCGACCCCGTCAGAACTGAAATCCTGGGCAACTACCTCATGGATTACAAAAAAGCTCCCGTCCAATGCCCGGATTATTCCTGGTTCGCCCACGCGTTCACTCCCGGCCACATGCAAAGCGAATGCGACCCCCATCTTTGGACGCAGATCGAAAACATGGTAAGACAACGGCTCTCGCCTCAGCCGACCTCGGCAGCCGCAGCCCAGCCGCTAAACCCCACCGCAGCGAAGTAAATTGAGTTTCTTGGAGAAGCGACCGGGCCGAGTTCCGGACGCACGAGTCTGGGAAGGGACGGCACCAGTCCTCACGCACACTCACAGCAGGAGATTATCAATAAGCCGCGTCGTTCCCACAAATGCCGCCACGGCCACGAGCATTCCGCTCTCAGCCCGCTCAACTGGATCAAGGCTTTCCGGATTGACGATCTCAAAATAATCGAGGCCAACTGATTCTTCGCTCGCAACTTCGCCGCGACCCGTGGCTATCAGCTTCTTGACGCTCCGCTCCCCGGTCTTCCACAATTCTCCCACCCGCATCAGCGACCGATGCAACACCAGCGCCTGCCTTCGCTCCTGCGGATCGAGATAGGCGTTCCGGGAACTCATCGCCAGTCCGTCTGCCTCCCGCACAATGGGGCACGACACCACCTCCACAGGAAAGTTCAGGTCCCGCGCCATACGCCGGATGATCGCCACCTGCACTGCATCCTTCTGCCCAAAAAATGCCAGGTCCGGCTCCACCACGTGAAACAGCTTTGCCACCACTGTGGTCACACCGCGAAAATGCCCCGGCCGCGACCGCCCGTCTAGCCTGTCACTCAGCCCCTCTACCGTAACCCAGCTCACCGCGCCCGCGGGATACATCTCCTCCACCGTTGGCGCGAACAGCAATTCCACCCCTTCTTTTTCCAGCAACTCGCGGTCGCGATCAAACGTGCGCGGATATTTCGCCAAGTCTTCGGTCGGCCCAAACTGCGTGGGATTTACAAAAATCGACGCCACCACCACATCGCTGCCCGCCTTGGCCGCCCGCACCAGCGACAAGTGACCCTCATGCAGCGCACCCATAGTAGGCACGAATCCCAGGCGGCTGCCGCCGCGCCGCACATCCCCGCATGCCGCGCGCATGTCCACGACCGTTTCGCAGATTTTCATTGCAATGGATGGCGGTCAGGAGGAAGGAATCCAGTTGATCGCGACGTGTGCGCTCTGCAATTCCCCGGCTACAATGCCCCGGTTCCGCCGCAAAGCGATCTTATCTTGCTCCGAGCTCGAAGCCTTCGAATCCACCAGGATCGCCACCGCCCGCCCGTAAGGCCACGCCGATGCCGGCAACTCGGCCAGAACCTTCAGAACTTCTTCCGGCTTCACAATCTGCTCTTCATTCGCCGCTAGGTCAGTCAGCAAGCCAACCGTCTGGGGACGAACCACAAGGTACGGATTGCTCCAATGCTTGCTCTCCCGCAAAGCGGGAAACTTCGCCGGATCTGCGGGCGCCACCGCCTGCAGCCGAGAGACCGCATCGGGCGCGGGCTCCGCTTTTTGTTGCGTACAGCCCGTCAGCAAAAAACTCACCATCCAGACGCTAACCAGGGCCTTGCGCCAGCGCCCCCAGGCAGGCACGAAAAAACTCACCGCACCACCATGGGAACGTCCGTCTTCACCGCCCAAACCAGGGCAACCACCCATCCGATCACGCTCCAGCCGAGAAAAAGGTTCAACAGCAGGATCGCCGTGATGTCCCGCTTGCTCCGCGCCAGAGCAATGATCGTCGGCAGAAAATACATCACGAAGCCAAAGCCGATAAAATGCAGGAAAAAACCAGGCAAGAGGTATGTCATAAATCCTCCAGAACCATAGCCTAGCACCGGACCGGGCTCGCTTTGAAGCCCCCTTCAGCCTTATCCCTGTGATTGGCTCAAAGCCGCGGCCCACAAATTGTCTAGCGCTGCATCGCCCGCTTTCGCGCCAGGACTGTGTCCAAACCCGCCTTCGTCTCTTTCGGCAGATGATAAGACTCCGCATCCGACGGATATTGCAGCGACTTCACGTCCGCGCGAAAACCCTCGACCGCACGGCTGATCAGCGCACCCGCATCGCCGTACCGCCGCACAAACTTCGCCGAGGGGGCGAACGTCAGATTGAGCAGGTCGTGAATCACCAGCACCTGGCCATCACATTCCGGACCAGCACCAATGCCAATTGTCGGAGTGCCCACCTCCGCCGTAATCATCGCCGCCACTTCGCGCGGTATGCCTTCCAGCACAAGACACGCCACGCCCGCGCGATCCAGCGCCACCGCATCCCGCATAAGCTGCTCTATGCCGCTGAGATTTTTTCCCTGCACTTTATATCCGCCTAATACATTGACCGACTGCGGCGTCAACCCAATGTGCCCAGCCACCGGAATTTCCGCGTCAATAATCCGCCTAATCAGGTCCGCACGCTTTTCTCCGCCCTCGATCTTCACCACCTCCGCGCCACCTTCTTTGACAAAGCGGGTGGCATTACGCAGCGCGTCGTTGGCATCAACCTGATAAGACCCATAAGGCATGTCCGCCAGCAGCAGCGCATTCTTCACGCCTCGCCGCACCGCCTTCACATGGTGCAGCATCTCGTCGACCGTCACCGATAGCGTGTTCTCGTAGCCCAGCATGGTTTGCGCCAGCGAATCCCCCACCAGAATCATTTCGATTCCGGCTTCGTCCACCAAACGCGCAGCGGCATAGTCGTAGGCGGTCAGGCAAGTGATAGGTTCGTGACGGAGTTTTTGTTCCCGCAGAGAAGCGGTGGTGACCTTCTGGCGGATCTCGTCATGGGGACGCCCGCCAATCGGGGTGACACTCATTTTGCCCTCCAGTGCCCCTCCGGCCCGGCCGGATAGAGCCTGTTCAGCATCTTGGTGGATGCTGAGAGCTATTCTAGCGCTAAAAACGAGGTACGGCCAGTCCCATTCTGCGAGAGCTGCGAGAGGAGATCTCGGCCCTTCAATCCAAAAAATGTACCAGGAGAGCTGCAGCACAACTTTCCGACATTGTTTAACCCGTCCGGAGAGCAGAATCCAATGAAATCAGGAGCTCCAATAAAATCGCCGAAACCGCTTCCGCCCCGTCAAGTTTCAGAATTCATTGAGAAACTGATGGAACAAGCTGACCGAACTTTCGCAGCTGAGCACTCCGGATTCACTTAAGTGCTTTGGAATCAGTCGAGGTTATTGAAAGGTCACCACAAACAGCCCAGCTACCGGATGGTCTGAACCTCGATTTCGTTACTCACTTTTGCGCAGTGGGGCGCGCTAGCGGCTGGCTCGACAACTGCAGTTTCACCTTCTCGAAGAATAGCTTGGTATCGAGGAGGGTTGCGTGTAGCGTGGCTACCAGCGTAACGGCCCTCCTACGCCCCCGCCGCTTCCTGCCCTCCCAAAGGCAAAAAGTACTGCGTCCCCTTGATCGGCTCGGTCACCTTCCGCAACAGCTCCTGCAGATCTTCATTGCGATCGACGAAATCAATATCCGAGGTATTCACGATCAACAAATCCGACGAGGTGTAGTGAAAAAAGAAATGTTCGTAAGCCTTCACTACTTCTTCCAAGTACTCATCGCTCACCGCCCTCTCGCCGGGAGCGTTCTTCTTCTTCAGCCGCTTCTTCAGCACCTCAGGCGTCGCCTGCAGATAGATGACCAGGTCCGGCGTTGGCAGATTCTCCCGAAAGTGGTTGTAATAACGGTTGTAGGTATCAAGTTCCTGATCGGTCAGGTTGAGGCAGGCAAAAAGTTTGTCTTTTTCAATGATGTAATCCGCAACCACTATCTTCTGCGAGCCCCCGGCCAGGTCGAGAGCCTGTAACTGCTCAAACCGCTGCACCAGGAAAGCGAACTGCGCCTGAAATGCCGCGCCCCGCTCCCCCTCATAAAATGCGGCGAGAAAAGGATTGGACTCAGGCTCCATCACCCGCTGCGCATTCAGCCGCTCCGCCAGGATCCGGGCCAGGGTGCTCTTGCCCACTCGGATCGGGCCTTCCACTGCAATGTAACGGGGCAGCTCAAAAAGATTCGCCATAGCCTCGCAATATTTCGGAACTCGCAGGATATCTCGGATATCGCCGAGTGGCAATTGCGGGAAGAGTTAACAGAAGAATTTCTGCTCTCGAGCGCCGTGAAATTTAACTCATGTAGCGGCAACTGCGTTCGGCGGTCCCGGCAGAGAGAAGCTCGCCGGCTCCTCCCACCGGCCTTCCGTTTACCAATCCAGCGCGAAAAGCCTCGGCATTGATGCCGGGGATGGACAGCGCGATGACGTGAATACTCGATGCCTTCAGGACATCTCAAAAAAAATTGAATCTCCAAAAATTGAATATTGAAACCAGAGTCGAGTTGAGTTAGACTTGCGGGATGTGGCGAACATAAAGCGAAGCAGGGCGGGTGCAAGTTCGGCTGCAGGCTTATCGGTTTGAATTGAGGCCGGACCGAAAGCGGCGGCATCAAATGCTTGGTTTCGCCGGTTCGTGTCGTTTTGTCTTCCATCGTGCACTGGCCTTGCAGAAGG